>CABQAZ010000005.1 GCA_902462295.1 uncultured Clostridium sp.
ATCAATTAACTTATTTGGCGAATAGTGGAAGGATTTATACTGTTGATTTAAGTGAAGTGAAACAAGAAATAGGAAAGGTATGGAATGTAATTAGTGAGTTTAATCATAAGTGCTAATAAAAAATTGCAATTTGTGATTATCATAAAAATTAATATGTAAATAGAACTTATTCCACTGAAATATTCAAGAATTTCTTGAAATAAAAAGGTAAAAATGATAAAATAATGTCGAAACACAAAATTAAAGTTAGAGGGAATGATGTAAATAGGTTATGATAAATTATGAAAATTAATGATAGACACAATGACAAATAAAACACAATTATCTAAAATGTCTGGAATAAAAAAACGGTAAAAAAGAATCCAATCAAGCAGGAATATTAATAGAAATTAGCGAAGCTTTAAATTGTAAAATAGATGAGATTGAAAAATATTAATTTAGGAGGATAAAATGGAAAAGATAATAGATTATATTTCTGGTGAAGAAGTAAATGCGACACCAGAAGAAATATATGCGGTGCAACCATATTCAAGGATTTTGGTAGAAGATTATGGTTATCCCAAAAAAATGATACAAACCCATCCTCAATATAGGGTTAAATCATCACCTTCAGATAAGAAAGGTTATCCAATTGATATAGCAGTATTTGAAATAGATGAAAAAGGAGAAAAAAAATTAAAAATTGTCGTAGAAAATAAAAAACCAACAAGAAAAGATGGCCAAGATCAGTTAGAAGATTATTTGAGGTTTTGTGAAGCAAAGATAGGGGTATGGTTTAATGGAAATGATAGTTTATATATTGAAAAAATAGAAGAATCAGGTAATATACACTTTAGAGAGATACCGGCAATACCTAAATATAAACAAAAATTAGAAGAAATTGGATTGTATAAAAGAAAGGATCTAAAATCAACCCATAATTTGAAAGAAATTTTTTCGGAATTAAGAGGATATATTGCTGGAAATAGTGTAGGAGTTAATAGAGATGAAGTTATTGCTAAAGAAATGATACATTTAATTTTATGCAAGATATATGATGAAAGATTCACAAAAATGAATGATATGGTTACTTTTAGAGCTTCAGAATGTGATACCGATGATGAGATTAAAAATAGAATAAACGGATTATTTTTAAGCGTAAAAACTAAATATAAAGATGTTTTAAATGAAAGTGATACTATAGATTTTGATGGGCATACATTGAGATATATAATAGGTAAAATACAAAATTTTTGCTTAATTGATACAGATAGAGATATTATAGCTGATGCTTTTGAAGTCTTTATTGGAGGCTCTTTAAAAGGAGAACAAGGACAATTTTTTACTCCTAAAAATGTTGTTAGAACATTAGTTACTGCTGTTAATCCTGGAACGGAAGATTATATAATAGATCCTAGCTGTGGTAGTGGCAGTTTTTTGGTAGAAGCACTAAAAGAATTATGGAAAAAAATAGATTTACAAGGAGAAGCATTTGGTTGGTCAGAAAGTGCTATAGCTGAAGAAAAAAAGACAGTTGGAATAAAAAATATAAGAGGTATAGAAAAAGATAGTTTTTTAACTAAATTAGGAAAGTCATATATGGCTATTTTAGGAGATGGAAAAGGTGGGATATTTTGTGAAGATAGCCTAGAAAATCCTATGAACTGGCAAGAATTAACACAACAAAATGTTAAATTGGGAACATTTTCAGTATCTTTTAGTAATCCACCATTTGGAAAAGATATAAAAGTTACTGGAAAACAAAAATTATCCCAATATCAATTAGCTAAAAAAGTGGATAGCAAAGGAAGAGAAAAGCTTTTAGATGAGGGAAATGTTTCAACATTGTTTTTAGAAAGAAATTTACAGTTATTAAAAGATGGAGGAAGGGTAGGTATAATTTTACCAGAAACATATTTTCATGCACCTAATCAACAAATGGTTAGAAACTTTATTTTTAAACATAATATTCAATGGATAATAGATTTACCACATAATACATTTAGACCTCATAATAATGCTAAGTGTATAGCAATTGTTATACAGAAGAATAGACCTCAACAAAATAACGTTCATATGGCTGTGGCAGAATATATAGGTCATGATCATAATGGAAAACCATTATATAAATATGATGAAGCAAAACAAACATATACAAATGAAATTTTAGATGATACAAATATAATTATTGAAGAAATTAAACAAAAAAGAATAAATCCAAATTATAAAACGAAATATATATTTGATGTAGAATTTAGTGATATTATTAAAACAGGAATTTTAGTGCCTAGGTATTATTGGAATTCAAAAAAAGAAGAGATAGATGAGAAGGCTAGAAAAGAAGATATAACTATGGTATCATTAAAGACATTAATAGAAAAGAAGATAATATCATTTTTTGATGGGAATGGTTCACCTGCATCTGAATTTAAGGGAACAGGAGATATACCATATATTAGAGTAAAGGATATCGTAAATTGGCAAATATATAAAGATCCTACAGCATTAATTCCGGATTCTGAATTTAAAAGACTATATAAACCAGAAAAAGCATTAAAAGAAAAAGATATTTTGTATGTAAGAAGAGGAAGTTATCGAATTGGTAGTGTTGCAATGGCATCTCCATATGACTTAAAGGTTATTTTAACAAGAGAAATTTTAGTATTGAGAGTTAATAGCCCTGAAAATGAATATAATTTAACTCCAGAATATTTATTATATGCATTATCACATCAGTTAACATTTGAACAAGCCAATAATAAGATATTTATTGATACTACCTTACCAAACATTGCAGATAGATGGAAGGAAATAGAAATACCTATTTATAATGATAAAGATAAATTTAATTTAATAAATTCTAAAGTAAAACAAGTTGTAAAAAGTCAATGGGATTCATTAAAAGAAATATCTGAAATGAAAAAGGATTTTGAGGTATATAATACATAATTTAAAAAATACTTGATTATTGTAGTTATTTTAAATAGAATTTTAATTAATTTATTTGATAACAATAAATCGAACTTTATAGAAGATATAATGAATAAATCATCAGTAAATTTATAAAATATTTTGATGGTGACCAATTAATAAAATAAAGATTAATGAAAAGCAAAATATTAATGTATAAAATTAAAATACAGAAGTATTTTGCTTTTTTGATAGGAGGCTCAACTATGCTAATAGAAATAATATCATTTATAATAATAGTAGTTGTTATTTTTATATTTGCAAAATTAAATTATAAGAAATGCGAAAAAGAAGGAGAAAAAATAATATTCATATTTTATGTAACAATAATTTATATTCCAATAATTTTATATTATTTAGATTTATGGAATATTCCATCTAAATTAAATTTAATGAAGAATATAGATAGTCAAAACTGGTTAGGTTTCTTATTTACATACATATCTACAATTTTTTCGTCAGTAATAGGAGTTACAGCCTCTATATATATTGCATTTGTTCAAATAAGGAAAAATAACGAAGACAATGAAAAAAGAGATAAAGAGAATTTGAGAATTCAAAATATGCCATTATTAAAATACGGTATTGATACAGAAAGAAAATGTGAAGGAGATTTGTCTGAACTAATAATAACATCAGTAAAAGATGGAAACCCATTTGAATTAAATTTTTCATTTAAAAATATAGGGTTAAATAGCGTAAAAAATATTATTATTGATTATGAGTCTGATGTAACAAATTCAATATACAGATTATCAGGAAAGAATAATATTATTACAATGGAAAGAGGAGAAGAAATTGAAAGTAACCATTTTTTGTCATTAGAATTGGACAGTACAACTAATATGAAATTAATAGTGTATTATGAGGATGTTTTAAATAATTGGTATAGACAAGTTGTGAATATTATATATAGTGCATCTACTGTATTTGAAAAAGGAAACTATGTTGGTAAAGTAAAATATTTAGTTGAGAATGAAGAAAAGATTGCAGAAAACGATATAAATAATGATGTGATTTAAGATTTATAAGTAATTAAAGAATGGAGGAATAAGTTGTGACGAAAAGTAAATCGAAAATTGAACAAAAAGCTATTACAAAAGTTAGAGATTTAATTGATAAAATTGAATTCTTTAAACATGATTTAAAAGATACAGATAAAAATATTTCGTGGGACGGAACTGTGGAAATGTATAATGGTAATACTGATATTAAAGAAAACTATGATTATACTATAGATGTTCAAGTAAAAGGAAGAACAACTAATAATAAAAAATTTAGTTCTAAATATAGATTTCCTTTAGACAAGATAGATTTAGAAAATTATTTAAAAAAAAGATGGAACAATACTGATTGTATGTATTTTTAAAAAGGATGAAAATGATTATAGATTATATTATTCAAATCTTTTGCCATACAATATTAGAGCTTATTTAAAAGAATTTTCATCAAATACCATAAAAATAAATATGAAAGAAATTAAAGATGCAGAGCATTTTGAAAATATATGTAGAAATTTTAAACTAGATAAAGAAATGCAAAAGGGGATAAAAGAAAATATATTTAATGAAGATAATTTATATTCAAAAGATGGTAAAATTTCAAAATTTTATACATGGGAGAAGGACACACAAAATTTTAATCCACAGTCATTAGTAGGGACTTGGAAATATATTTATACATTAGATAAAAATGGATATACAGTAAATGTGAGTTACGGAATTCTAAGTAATCTCATAGAATCATTAAATGTAAAGATATATAATAAAAATAAAGAATTGGAATTTGATGATGTAAAATTAGAAACTACAGTAGATGGTAAAAAAATATTTTTTGGAAAAGCATTCACTATAGATTTTGTTAATGAAAAATTTAATATTAAAATTTCAGGAACACTAAATGATAGAATTAAACAATTGGAATTTATAGATGAAGCTTTTATAAATGGTGGTTTTCTAATAAATGATTTTGAATTTAATATTGAATCTAATAAAATTGAGCAGAACAGATTTGAAAAAATTATGAAGAAATACAAAAAGTTAAGAGATTTTTTTATAAAGCATAATATTAATAAAGAAGTAAATTTTGATAATTGGAAGGATAAAGATTTTGACAAACTTGAAAAGTGGATAGATGCTATTGAAAATGGAACATTTATTAAGTTAAATAGCAATATTAGTATGATTGGTTCAATTGATATAAGAGATATTAAGTTGTCAGTATTCGCTACTAAAGAAAAAAATGGAGAATTCAAAATAAATAGTATATGGAATAATAATATGGCATCTAGGTATTATTTTAAATATGGAGAAGGCGAAGATTCATTAGAAACTCGAATTTTTTATTTGGCACTAAATTCACAAGCTTATGAATCTGATGATATTAATTTTCAAGAGATGAAAAACTGTTTTGATAATAGAATACTATCAGAAGATGAATATATTTTATTGAATTTACAATTGCTAGAAGTATTAAAAGCATATGATATTACAAGAAAAACAAATCTTTTAGAGTACTCTAAATACTTAAGCAAAATTTTACTTAAACATGAAACTGATTCCCCAATATACTATATAAATTATGCTCAAATATTAAAAAGAGAGAATAAACTTTCAGAACAAGATTATAAAAAATTGATAGAATTGAGAGATATGAATTCTTCAATAGAAATAAAAATTTGTTGCAATTTATTATTAGACAATAAATCAGAAGCAAATATATTGATAAAAACTATTGATGCAAAAAGTCTTGAAGAGTTTAGAAAATATCCTATAGCTATTTATATATAAAAATTTAATCATGTAAAAATATCGTTTTTAGAATAAAAACAATTAAAACACATAAATGCTATCTTTTTTGGAAATAATATGATATAATATATAGAGATAAAAAGGAGTGATATTATGAGTATTGGAAATAAAATAAAAGAGTATAGAGAATTAAATAAAATGACTCAAAAAGATATTGCCGAAATATTAGAAGTTGAGCCAGGAACAATATCAAAATATGAATCTGGAATGATTGAACCTAATATTGAATCTTTAAAAAGATTAGCAGAAACATTTAATATAACAGTAGATGAATTAATAAAAGATGAAGAAAAATTTGATATTACTAAAATTAATGTATTAGAAATATTAAGAGAACAAAAAGAAATGGGGTTAAAGGGAAATTTATATCATAATACACAAATTATATTTGCATATAATACAAATCATATTGAAGGAAGTAAATTAACAGAAGATCAAACAAGGTATATCTATGAAACAAAT
The DNA here is from genome assembly GCA_902462295.1 of uncultured Clostridium sp. GTDB lineage: Bacteria > Bacillota > Clostridia > TANB77 > CAG-508 > CAG-269. The sequence continues at coordinate 6,222 of CABQAZ010000005.1, forward strand.
ACAATCTTATTTGAAGGTCAAACTGTTGCAAGTGTTGATGATATTATAGAAACATCTAATCATTTTAAATTAGTAGATTATATGATAGATAATGCTGATAAAGGATTGACGGAAGAAATGATAAAACATTTTCACAGAATTTTAAAAGAAGGAACAATGGATAGCAGAAAAGAATGGTTTAATGTTGGTGAATATAAAAAATTAGCTAATGAAGCAGGAAGTATGAAGACATCATCACCAAAACAAGTGGCAAAAGATATGCAAAAATTAATGGAATGGTACAATAGTTTATCAGAAGTTACTATAAAAGATATAATAGAATTTCATGTAAGATTTGAAAAAATACATCCTTTTCAAGATGGGAATGGAAGAGTAGGTAGAATAATTGCATTTAAAGAGTGTCTAAAAAATAATATAATTCCATTTATTATATTGGATAAAGATAAATTATTTTATTATAGAGGATTAAAGGAATACCAAAATAAAACAGAAAAAGGCTATTTGATAGATACTTGTTTAAATGCACAGGATCAATACACGAGTATGATAGAGTACTACTTAAAATAATATAAAGAGGAAATAGTTATGGATATAGATAAAATTTTACAAGAACAAGATATTAATTATGAAGATGTAAAAGATTTTTTAGAGGAAGATAATGAAGATATTTATTACAAAATATTATCAAATGTTAGTAAATTTACTGAAAGTGATGCAAGGGTTGTGTGTAAAAGAATTATAGATAGGTCAAAAAGCAGAGAACTAATAGATAGAGTTTGTATGGAAATAATTACATTTATACCATATGATTATAACTACTATAAAGAAATAATATGTATTACTTCCTTAAAAAATATAGAAGGAACTTGGAATGATGATATAAAAGACAAATTACTAGAAGATTCAAATAAAACAATAGAAAATGTATTTCAAGATTTTTCAGATGAAGTTCCACAAAGTATAATTTATGATATTGACATAATAACTAGATTATTAGAGAGATATAATGAAAAATATATTAAAAATTTAAAAATTGAGAAAGATAAAGTAATTGAGGTATGCAAAAGGATAAATTATATAATGACTATTAATGTGAAAAACATTTTGAAATTATTTTATTGTATAAGTAGTGAATATAAATTAAATTCAGAAGAAATTAACTCTTTTCTAGATGATTTTTTTCAAAATTATCCAAGTACCTGTAAAATGTTTATAGAGGAAAATAAAAATTATGCTTCTGAAACCGTATTTATGAAAGATTTGAAAAATAAAGTAAAACTTTATGATGAAGAAGAAAAAATAAAATATAATATGGAAATATTTAAACCAGATACTAAAAGAATAATTGAATATAGAAAGTATCAATTTAAACAAAACAAAGAGATTAACAAAATGGCTAATCAAAGATCTATATTAGGAAATTTATTTAAATCAAATACAATTTTATATGGAAGGAGATATGGAATAACTGTTACTACAAAAAATAGTAAAGAAATATCTGTAGGAAATATGCATGAATTTAAGTATGAATATCCGTATCCAATAGAATACTTAGTAGACCCTGTAGAATATTTGGAAAAAATAAATCTACTAAAAAGTCTAGGAAGAGGTAAATAAAATGAGATTAATACTGAAAGATTATATAGAAACATTAAAAGAGGAAATAGAATTAGAAACATTATTAGAAAACATTTTAATAATGAATGATTTTACGGATATAGTACGTCCACAAAAAGGAGTAGCACAACATGGAGTTGATTTTAGTGCAAAGAAAAATGGAGCAATATATTTATTTGTATTAAAACAAAAAGATATAGATAAAAATAATTGGAACTCAGGAAACAATGCTGTTAGACCAACATTAGATGAAATACAAGATGTTTATATACAAGAAAGAATTAAAGAATCTGGTAGTAAAATAAATATAGTTGTTTGTACAAATGGTATTATAAAACAAAATGTGCAATCTGATTGGAATGGATATATAAGTAGAAATTCAAAAGAGAATATAAAATACTTATTTTGGGGAATAGATGAATTAACAGCAATGACAGAACAAGTCTTGTTAAATGAGTATTTATTTGAAAATGATATAAAAAGTGATTTAAGAAAAAGTTTATATTTTTATGAAGAAGATGTGAATTTTGTATATTATAAAAAATTATTAGAAAAATTAATATCGAAGATTAACGTATCAGATAGAAGAAAAAAGGTATACAAAAAATATTTAATAGTGTATTTGTTGATAAATAAAATGTGTATTGCTTATGCATCAGAGAAGAATGTTAAGTTAGCAGAAAAAATGTCAGAAAAAGCCTTAATTGTTTTTTGGAAATTTATAATGAAAAATAATCTATATGAAAAAAATGAAGAAATTGAAACATTAATTGTTCTATATAAACAATATGAAGAATGTTGTGAAAATTATTTAAAAGAAATAAAAAAGGTATACAATTATAGTCCAAGCTTTCCAATTTATAGCCCGTTAGAATATAGAATTACAATTTATGAAGTAATAGGATTTATTTCATCATATACATATTATTTATACTATTATTATGGAAAAACAGATGAAGTTATGGAAAATATTAATATTTTAATAACTATCATTAATAATAATGCAGGATTTTTTTATCCGGTATTTGATTTAAATTCTATAGAAATAAATACATTAATTTTTTTACTAAAGGAAATAGGAAACAATCAAGCAGAAATATTAGTTAATATTTTGATATCTAAGATGATTTATAGAATGAATATGTCAAAGTATTATCCTGTTGAGTATGAAAACTATGATAAAGCTTTAATGATAGAATTTAATGAAGATGTGGATGAATTTAATGCAAGTGTATTAATTACAAATTTATTAGAATGGATGAAAATTTTTAAAAATGAAGAAGAAATAAAAAATGTTATAGATTATTTATACAAAAAATTTCCAAATATGACTTTAAATACAATTCAAATAGATTTACAATCTGAGAATGGTTATTTTGAAGAAAATATATATGATTCGATAGTATCTTATGTTTTAGACTATAAAGAGACTCTGATAGATGTGAATAGTACAATCGATAAAATAAATGATAATAATAAATTAAGCGAATATAATTTTTTTAGATATGGATCACTACCAATATTATTTATTACAGCAAGAAATTATCGAATTCCGTTGCCATCAAGTATTATTTATAAATTTTTATGAGAAAATGAGTTAAAGTATATGTAAAAGTTCAAAATAACAAGAGTATAAAAATGAAATTTATTATCTATTATATGAAAGTATATTTTTTATATGCGAGTAAAAAGTAAAAATAATAAATTAATATATAGAGTTATGTAAAATATAAACATAGCTCTATTTTTAACTGTACATAGTGAATTACAAATTTTCAAATAAATGAAAAAACTCCACTAAATTAATAAGTTTTTTCAAAATTTTGAAAAAAGTTTGAAAAAAATAAATGAAAAGAAAAAATACTGATAAAATTTGAAAAAAATTAAAAGATAGAATATTTATTTACAACTGTGCTACAAAATTACAGAAACGTAGCACAATTGTAAAAAATCAATATAAACTTAAGTATTTATGAAGCAAATTTAAAAATTACATCCATAACATCTACACCAACTTAACCTCTTCCATCACAAACTCATCCGCCATTTCCTGAATCATATAAATATAATTAACCTGCTTAACAAAACTCTCATTCTCAGAAGGAGCAGGAAACCTTTGTTTAAGTTCAAACTCAACCAAATTAGCATAACCCTTCAAATGATATTCAAACTCCAACAAATAATCCATAACAGAACCATCCATAACCAAACGAGAAAACTTAAAAGGCTTATACTCTTCCAAATACTTCTTAGCCCAAACACCATATTTACCTAGTTTCAAATTTACCACCACCCAAACTCATAATAACCAAATTCAAGCAATCACCAAAACCAGCCCTATAATATTTATCATTCCAATAACCAATATAATCAAGATAATTTTCATCAAGCTTGTCCAATTGCTTTTGAACATACTTCTTATTACAAACTTGCAACATTTTTCAAAATATTATCACAATACTTATCAAACTCAATCAAATGTCCTTTATCTTCTTCAGTAAGTCTGCTCAAACACTCATCTCTAAAAATAATCCATTCTTTCATCAAATCATTAACTTTATTATCTAAATCCATAAAAATCATTCCTTTCAAAATTTAATTAAAAATCTAAAATAGTAATAAAAATTCATTTAAAAAAATAATCAAAATCGTAAAAAATAAATTTAATTACTATTAGAAATCAAATACAATTAGTAAAAATCTCCTAAAATATTCCAATAAAAATTGGGGAGAAATTGGGGATCAAATTTTCAAAATCACCCCAATTTTAACAAAATTACACACTAAACGAAAATCCAGCAAAGCACTAATATCACTAGCATACAATACAATTCAACACATCTAATAAAATATGTTATGTAACCCTCATAACCCCAAGGTCATAAATTTGAGAAACTATCACGAAAAGAAAACAAGCAAAAAATGTACAAAATATATTTAAATAATCAAAAGTAAGTGATATAATGAAAAAAAGAAAGGAGAGGTATATATGGATATAACAATAGATGTAGAAGATTACAAATTAAATGTAAGAGCATGTGGAGTAATGATTCACAACGGTAAAATCTTAGTACACAAAAATATTAAATCAAATCACTATGCACTAATTGGAGGAAGAGTAGAAATAGGAGAAAACTCTGCTGACACAATAAAAAGAGAAATTAAAGAAGAATTAGGAAAAGACATTGAAATAAAAGGATATATAGCTACAGTTGAAAACTTTTTCAAAATGAAAGAAGCAAAATATCATGAGATAATGTTTGTACATAAAATAGAATTTACAGAAAAAGAAGACCAAAAAATAGAATATACAATGAAAAATATTGAGGGCAAAGACTATTTACAATATGAATGGATAGAATTAAAAAAAATAGATGAATATCCATTGTTACCAGAAGTAATAAAAGAAATTTTAAAAGAGAATAAATTTCCAACACATAAAATAAATAATGACTTAAAATAAATATAAATTAAAAATTCATTTTAGTATTTGATAAGTATATAAAAAATAAAATGGTGTTCTGATTTAGAACACCATAGGAGGTTTTACCCGTTATAAGAAAATTAAGAATTCTTCTTTTTGTTTTTATTCAAACGTTCATATATAAATAAAAACAAATGAGGTAATGGTAAAATAACATAAGTTGGATGTTTACGAGTTTTTCTAAATCTAAAAGTCTTTTTTATCATAATAATACCTCCATAAATTTTTTATTTATAATATCACAAAATGAGAAAAATTACAAGGTGTACATAAAATGAAAAATTATAAAAGAAAAGTACTTGATAATTATTTTTGTTTATGATATATAAACAACTATACAAAAGGATAAAAATGTAAAATAAAAAGTAAGAAATAGTTGAAAAATGAACATTTAAATTGAATATTTGATATGGTAAATTATTAAAATTAATAAAGAAAAGAGTGAAGCAAATGAAAATATTAAAAAATGATTTACAAAATGAACTAAATTTAAGAACAGAAAAGGATTTCCCCAAAAAAGGAATTGAGTTTATTGACATAATGCCACTAATAATACAAAAAGAAACATTCAATGAAATAATAGAAAAATTCACAAAAGAAATAAAAGACAAAGAAATAGATTATATAGTAGGTCCAGAATCAAGAGGATTTATTTTAGGTTCAGCAATAGCAAGTAAATTAAGAGTGGGATTTGTACCAGCAAGAAAAGGGGGAAAACTACCGCCATCAACAGTGGAAATGCAATTTGAATATGAAAAGGAATATGGAAAAGACAAGTTGGAATTACCGAAATTAGTAAATCAAGAATATAAAGGAAAGAAATTTTATATAGTTGATGATATATATGCAACAGGAAACACAATGAAATCAATAAAAAAAGTAATTGAAGAACTTGGTGGAATAGTTGTTGGCAAAGGAGTAATAATGAATATTGTAGAATTAAACAATGATAAAAACATATTTTCTTTGTTAGATATTAATGAGGAGGAAATGAATGTTAAGTAATGTACTAAAAAAAGAGTATATAAAATTAAATGTAGAATGTAAAGATTGGGAAGAAGCCATTAGAAAAACAGGAGAAATATTAGTAGAAAAAGAATTGGTAACAGAAGAATATATAGAAGAAACAATCAGGGGAGTAAGAGAACTGGGACCATATATAGTAGTAACAAAAGGAGTTGCAATGCCACATTCAACAAATAGTATAGGTGTTAATAGAAATGGGGTATCATTATTAACGTTAAAAGAACCAATTAAATTTGGAAGTAAAGAAAATGATCCTGTTTATAATATTTTTATGCTAGCTACAACAGATATAGAGTCACATTTAACAGCATTAAGTAGTTTATCTGATTTACTCAAAAAACAAGAGTTTTTTGATGTTATAAAAAATGCAAATAATCCAGAAACTATTATTAATTACATTAAAGCAAATGAATAAATAAAATTTGTAAAGGAGATAACAATATGGTTGATATAGATAATTTAAAAAAATTGGCCAATGAAAATAGGAAAAAGATAATTGAAATGATATATAAAGGAAAGGCTGGACATCCAGGTGGTTCATTATCTGTTATAGATATGTTAACAGCTATATATGAGATGGATGTTGATTTTAATACAAGTCCACGTAGTAGAGTTGTGTTATCTAAAGGACATGCTGTTCCTGCTCAATATGCAGTTTTATGTTCAAAGGGAATAATTTCAGAAGAAGAATTAGGAACATTTAGAACAATAAACTCAAGACTTCAAGGTCATCCATATACTGGAACAATACCAGAAGTAGATGCAACAACAGGTTTACTTGGACAAGGGCTTTCAATAGCAGTAGGCATGGCAATTACAAAGAAAAATAAAAATGATAATAGTCATGTATATGCAATATTAGGAGATGGTGAAATGCAAGAGGGACAAATTTGGGAGTCTTTATTGCAATCAGCACATTATAAATTGGATAATTTAATAATTGTAATAGATTATAATAAACTATCTTCATTTGATGCCGTAAATGATTCAATAAATTTAGAACCATTAGTAGATAAAATGAGAGCTTTTAATTTCCATGTGATAGAGTTAGATGGTAATGATATGGAACAAGTAGTAAATGGACTAAATGAAGCATATACAGTAAATGATAAGCCAATAGTAATAATTTCTAATACTGTAAAAGGCAAAGGAGTATCTTTTATGGAGAACAACCCTAAATGGCATAGTGGGGCAATTTCAGATGAAGAATATAAAATAGCCATGAATGACTTACAAAAAGAGGAGGAATAGAAATGGAATATACAGAGGTTTGTTTAAGAGATAAAATTGGTGAATTTTTATGCGAGTTTGCTGAAAATGATGATAGAATATATGTTATTGATAGTGATTTGGCAAAATCTACCAAAACGTTAGTTTTTAAAGATAAATATCCTAATCGTTTTATACAAGCAGGAATAGCAGAGGCAAGTGCAGTTTCTATTGCTGATGGAATTTCTGCAGAGGGAGGAATTCCATTCTATGTTAATTTTGCAACATTTGTGACTGGAACTGCATGGACACAAGTACGTCAATCAGCTTATGCAAACTCAAATATTAAATTGATAGGTACATATGTTGGTATGGATAATGGTCCAGATGGAGCTTCACATCATGCTAATGAGGATATAGCACTTATGAGAATGATTCCAAATATGAAAGTATTAGTTCCTTCAAATGTAAGAGAATTAAAACAAGCAATTCAAATTGCAATTCAATATAATGGACCTGTTTATATTAGAGTTACAAGAGGTGTTGTGCCAGATGTTGAATTACAGGAAAATGTAAATATTGGAAAAGCAATTATGGTAGAGGATAATGGAGATGATTTTGCATTAATATATGAGGGAACGACTGCAAGTTTAGCATATAAGTCTTTTGATGTTTTAAAAGAAAAAGGATATAATGGAAAACTTGTAAATATATTTTCAATAAAGCCAATAGATGTAGATTTAGTAAATAATATAGTTTCAACAACTAAGATAGTAGTTACTTTAGAAAATCATTCAATTTTGGGAGGCTTAGGCGGAGCTATTGCAGAATTGGTTTCTCAAAAATCAGTTCATGCTCCTATAGCTTATGTTGGAGTAGAAGATGTTTTTACAGAATCAGGTAAAGCTGATGATGTAAAATCAAAATATGGTTTAAATGTGAATAATATAGTAAAAAAAATAGAAGATGTTATAAAGTAAAAAATAAGAAAGAACCCCAGAATATGGGGTTTAAATTATATTTGTCGAAATTAGTCGAAATAAAATCTGGAAAAAATTTGAAAAAGTATTGACAAAATAAAAAAAAAAAAATATAATTTGGAGGAATTATATAATTTAAGTAACGTAAATTTTTTCTATGAAATTTAAATCAGTTACATTTTATCAAAAAAAGTTATAACTTAAATCTTATCAATTAAAATTAAATTCAAGCAAAATAATAGATTTTACTATTATTATTATTTGTTAAATTCAAAATAGAGGAGGAAAAAATATAGAAAGTAAAGTATTAAAATTAAAAGAATTAATAAACAGTGAGGACAAAGAATTAATAAAAGAAATATTTAATAAAGAATTAAACTTAAAAATAAAAGAAATTAAATATGACAAAAATATACAATTATCAAACATTTCAGAATATGAGTTTGAATTAGTAAAAGTAAAAGCAATTATAGAAACTAATGAAGAAGTAGAAATGTATTTAAAAATGATAAAAAATAGTAGAATAAAAGAATCTATATTTTGCTATTGGTGTACAATATATGAAGAAGAATTATTTAAAACAAAAGAAATTGAAAATATAATAAACAAAGTTTTAATTTCAGAATTAAACAAAACAAAATATCATAAAAGAGTATTTTTAACAATCGAAAATAACCAGACACAAATATTAGAAACAGGAACAGAAATCAATTTTATTGAAATATTTAATTATATAGAAGAAAAGAAAAAAGAAAAAAATCAATTAGAAAGATTATATAAATATTTTGAAAAAAATAATGATGATGTTTTGTTAGTAGGAATAAAAATGAATAGAAACCAAGAGGAATAATATGGTATTGATTTTTCGGACAAACTCTAGTATAATAAAAAAAGAAATTTATATAAGGAGGAATGAAAAATGGAATATAGATATACACCTCAAGGTGTTTGTTCAATGCAAATGATTTTCGAGATAGATAATAATATAATAAAAAGTTTAAAAATTATAGGAGGTTGTCCAGGAAACACTATAGGAGTTTCAAGATTAGTAGTTGAAAAAAGTGTTGATGAAGTAATTGAAATGTTAAAGGGCATACCTTGTGGTTCAAGAGGAACATCTTGTCCAGATCAAGTAGCAATAGCTTTAGAAGAATATAAAAAAAGTCATTAAATAAGTTAACACTTTATAAAAAAGAAGTGCACTATTTATATAATGCACTTCTTAATATAAAATTTCTAATATAAATCTTTTTCAGATATATTTGAATTATTTTCAGAATCTTTATTTCCAGTCTCTATATTCATATAAGGTAAAATTTCAGAAAGCATTTTTCCAGCAGTAGGTGCAGCAATTTGACCACCATTATGATTAACACCTTCACCTGGATTTTTTAAAATAACAAGTAAAACTATTTTTGTATTTTCAACAGGTGAGATTGCTAAAAATGAAGCAACATATCCATCTGAAGAACCATTAATAGGTTCAGATGTTCCTGTTTTTCCACCAACAGAATAGCCAGACATATTATCTTTAACACTATCATCATATTTAACTTTTTTTCCAGTACCAACTTCTACAACAGATTCCATCATCGAAGCAACTTTATCAGCAGTTTCTTTAGAAAATACTTGACGAACTTCTTGAGTATTAAATGTTGTTATTTCTCCAGTATCAGTATTTGTAATTTGGTCTACAATTTGAGGTTGTAGTAAAACACCATCATTAGCAATAGCTGATGCAGCAGTAATCATTTGAATAGGTGTAATAGTAAAACGTTGTCCAAATGACATTGTTCCTAACTCATGTGGTTTAATTTTATTTATATCATAAAATATTCCACCATTTTTGGGTTCACCCGAAATAGAAATGCCAGTTTTAGTAAAAAATCCAAGAGCATCATAATATTTATAAGAACGTTCAGCTCCAATTCTTAATCCTAAGTCAACAAATGCAGGGTTACAAGAGTTTTCTAATGCTTGTCTTAATGATTGTGCACCATGTGAATTAGGATATTTATGACATTGAATTGGTCTAGGTTCACCCTGAATAGAATAAGAACCTGTGCAGTTAAAAGTTACAGTATCTGTATCTACAATATTTTCTTCTAAAGCTATTGCTGAAGTAACAATTTTAAAAACTGAACCTGGTTCATAAGTGTCGGTAATTGCTTTTGGTGTCCACATTCTATATAGTGATTTACTTTTATCTTCAGAAGAAAGAGAATCCCAAGTTTTTGCTAAATATGAGTTTGGAGTATTTTGATCATTACAGTCATAATTAGGATAATCTGCCATTGCTAGAATTTTTCCAGTAGATGGATCCATTGCGATTGTTATTCCACTTTCACATTTATATTCATCAACAGCTTCAGCAAGATGTTTTTCTACTATACTTTGGATGTTTGAATCTATTGTTAATGTGATGTCATAACCATTTTCTGCTGCTATATATGTTTGATTAGAATTTGCTATTTCTGATTGACTAGCGTCTTTTAAACTAACAGATCTTCCAGCAGTACCACTAAGGAAAGAATTCCAAGATGATTCAATACCTGCTAATCCTTGATTATCAGCACCAACAAAACCTATAATTGTAGATGCTAAAGTTTTATATGGGTATGAACGAGAAGTGGTTTCTTCAAAACTGATACCTGTTGTAAATTTCAATTCTTTTTTCCAGTTGTTTATTGCATCAATTTTGTCCTGTTCAACTTCAGAAGCTATAAGAACTTTATCTGTAGAAGAAGTAATTTTGGAATATAGTTCATTATAGTCTAATTCTAAAATTGAAGATAATCCTTGTGCAACTATTGATTTATTATTATTTTCTTTTATAAGTGATGGAGTAATATACACTTTATCTGTTTCATAACTAATTGCTAATGGATTACCGGTAGAATCATATATTGTGCCTCTCTTAGCAGATATAGTTTCAGTTAAAGTTTGTTGGGAGGTTGCAAGTGTTTGTAAGTAATTTCCGCTAATAAATTGCAAGAAACCAACTCGTATAATTAAAGCAAACATAAATATTAAGATAATAATTAAAACACTAATTATTTTTTTCCTAGAAATTTTATTTGTAACATTTATATCACTTTTTGGTTTTGTTATTTTTCTTTTTGATTTTGTATTTTTTTTCTTATTCATAATATCACCATTCTTTTGTTAAAAATTTAGATATATTTTATAATAAAACATTACAAAAATCAATAAAAAAACTTAAATTTTAGGAGGGAAAACATGCTATCAAAAATAAAATCAATAGCACTAAATGGGTTGGATGGAAATTTAGTAGAAATTCAAACAGATATAAGTAATGGAATACCAGAGTTTGAAATTGTAGGATTGCCTGATACTACAGTGAAAGAGGCTAAAAAAAGAATACAAACAGCTATTAAAAATTCTAAAATAGAATTTCCTAATAAAAAAATTTTAATTAATTTAGCTCCAGCCAATATTAGGAAAGAGGGAAGTAGTTTTGATTTAGCAATGGCTACACGGAATACTAATTGCTATGGGTATTATTTCACAAATAGATATAAGTAAATTAGCGAGTACAATATTTATAGGAGAACTTTCTTTAGATGGAAAGATAAATAGAACAAATGGAGTATTACCAATGTGTATAGAAGCAAAAGAACTTGGAATAAAAACTGTTATATTGCCAAAGGCAAATGCAAATGAAGCAACAATTATTTCAGAACTTGATATTATACCTGTTTCTAATATAGAAGAATTGGTTAAACATTTAAATAATGAAAAACAAATAAAAAAATATGTGATAAATAATTATAATCTAAAAGAAAAATATAATATTGATTTTTCAGAGGTTAAAGGTCAAGAAAATGTGAAAAGAGCATTAGAAGTAACTGCAGCAGGAGGTCATAATTGTATTATGATAGGAAGCCCAGGTTCTGGAAAAACAATGATGGCAAAAAGATTAGTTACAATTTTACCAGAATTAACATTAGAAGAAAAAATGGAAATTACTAAGATACATAGTATTTCTGGAGAACTAAGAAAAGATGGACTAGTAACTAATCGACCATTTAGAATGCCACATCATACTGTTCCAATAGGAACTATGATAGGAGGAGGAAGAATACCACAGCCTGGAGAAATAAGTTTAGCACATTATGGAGTGTTATTTTTAGATGAGTTGACAGAATTTAATAGAAATATTTTGGAATCATTAAGAGAGCCATTAGAAAATAGAGAAATAATAATAAACCGATTAAGTGGAAATTATCGATATCCATGTAATTTTATGTTTGTTGCAAGTATGAATCCGTGTCCATGTGGGTATTATGGTGATGAAGAAAAGGAATGCAAATGTACACAACAAGAAATACATAGATATTTAAGAAAGATAAGTGGTCCATTACTGGATAGAATAGATATACAAATACAAGTTAAAAGACCTAAATATGAAAAAGTTAGTTCTAGAGAAAGAGTAGAAAATTCAGATGAAATACGTAGGAGAGTTAATAAAGCAAGGAAAATACAATTAGAAAGATACAAAAATTATGAAATTTATTCAAATGCAGAACTTACAACAAAAATGGTAGCTGAATTTTGTAAGTTAGACATTAAAAGCGAACAATTATTAGAAAATGCATTCAAAAAATTCAAATTAAGTGTTAGAGCATATGAAAGGATTTTAAAAGTTGCAAGAACAATAGCAGATTTAGATGGAAAGGTTGATATAGAATTTATGCACATTGCAGAAGCAATTCAATTTAGAGGTCTAGATAAAATTATAAATTGATGATATAGGAGGTGATAAAAAGATGAGACCAATTATAATTGAGTATGCAAGTAAATTATATCCTGAAATATTAAGAAATATAAAAAATCCACCATCAAGATTATATGCATTAGGAAATATAGAAATTTTAAATAAACATGGTATTGCTGTTGTAGGTTCTCGTACAAATACACAATATGGTGAAAAAATGTGCAAAATGTTTGTGAAAAATTTAGTAGATTATAATATAAATATTATAAGTGGATTAGCATTTGGAATAGACAGTATTGCACATTCAACATGTGTTAAGAATTTAGGAAATACTATTGCTGTTTTACCATCTGGATTGGAAAACATTTGTAAGGTTACAAATAAAACATTGATAAATGATATCATTAATAATAATGGTGTTATTATATCAGAATATGAAAATTCGGTAATGGCAAATTCTAAAAAATTTCTTGAAAGAAATAGAATTGTTGCAGGATTAGGATTAGGAACATTAGTGGTAGAAGCGGGATATAGAAGTGGAACAAGTGTTACTGCAAGATATACTCATCAAAATAAAAAGCCTGTATTTTGTATACCAAGTAGTTTAGAAAATAATAAAGGAAGAACTACAAATATTCTTATTCAACAAGGAGCAAAATTGGTCACTTCTGCAGATGATATAATAAAAGAAATTTATAAAAATAATCCGAAAATTCATTTAGTAAAAAAAGAAAGAAAAGTAAAAGACAATAGACTTAATATTTCTCCAGAATTATTAAAAATATATAATGAAATAAATGATATTCCAAAAGATATTAATCAGATAGCCAAAAGAGTCAAAAGTTCAATTAGTGAAGTGAATTATAAAATTATGATATTACAATTAGAAGATAGAATAATAGAATTGCCAGGACAAAGGTTTATTAGAAACAATAATAGTGATTAGATAAAGGAAGGAAAAAAAGAATGAATAAAAGAAAATTTGGTATAATAGGTGAAAAGATTGCTAAAGGTTATTTAGAAAATAAAGGATATGAAATATTAAAAACTAATTTTTATACAAAAGTAGGAGAAATAGATATAATATCAAAAAAGGATAATAGTATTATATTTTTTGAGGTAAAAACCAGAAGTGATTTAAAATATGGTACTCCAGCTATGTCTGTTAATAAGGTAAAAAAGAAACATATAAAAAATGTTGCAAAAATTTATATTCATACTAATAAACTATATAAATATGATATCAGATTTGATGTAATTGAAATTATTATAAAAAATGGAAAATGCAAGATTAATCATATTGAGAAGATTATGTAAAACCTTGACAAAAATCCCGAAAATTATATATAATGAACAAGTAAAAAGAGATTATTGTTTATAGGTAGAACATCATAAAAACCTAAATAAAATATTAAGGAAGCTATAAATGAATATATTAGAAGAAACGAAAAGCATAATGAAAAAGTATAATATAAGAGCAAATAAGAGTTTAGGACAAAATTTTTTAATTAATAATGAAGTTGTTGAAAATATAGTAAGTAGCAGTGAACTAACAAAAGAAGACATGGTAATAGAAATAGGACCAGGGTTAGGAACTTTAACTAAATATTTATTAAAAGAAGCTGGAAAAGTTTTATGCATAGAATTAGATAATAAAATGATAGGAATTTTAGAAGAAAGATTTTCTGAATATGATAATTTTGAAATAATAAATGCAGATGTATTAAAAGTAAATCTTAATGAAATTATAAATGAAAACAAAAAATCAGAAAATATAAAAAAAGTAAAGATAGTAGCAAATTTGCCATATTATATAACAACACCAATAATAATGAAATTACTTGAAGAAAAACTTGACATTGAAAGTATAACAGTAATGATACAAAAAGAAGTAGCTGATAGATTAATAGAAACACCTGGTGGAAAAAATACAGGTGCAATAACATATACAGTATACTATTATTGTAATTCTGAAAAGATAATGGAAGTACCAAATAGTTCATTCATACCAGAACCAGAAGTAACTTCTGAAGTAATAAAAATGAATTTGCGTACTGAGCCAGTTGTAAAAATAGAAAATCCAGAAGTAATGTTCAATATTATAAAGTGTGCATACATGCAGAGAAGAAAAACATTATTAAATTCTTTAACAAATGCTAAAATATTTGCCAATAAAGATGATGGAATAAAAATATTAAAAGAACTAAATTTGAATGAAAATATTAGAGCTGAAAAGTTGTCAATTCAAGATTTTGCTAATATTACAAAATTGATAAATAAATAATTGCACATTTGAAAATGGGTATTTTATGTGCTAAGTGAGAAAGGAATAGAATAAAATGAAAATAGTATTTATGGGAACGCCAGACTTTGCCAAAGAATCATTAGAAGCAGTATATAATGCAAAACAAGAAGTATTAGCAGTTGTAACAAATCCAGATAGACCAAAGGGAAGAGGAATGAAATTAGTTGCATCACCTGTAAAAGAATTTGCGATTGAAAAAGATTTAAAAATATATCAACCAGAAAAAATAAAGAAAAATGAAGAATTTATAGAAGAAATAAAAAAATTAAAACCTGATGTTATATGTGTTGTAGCATATGGAAAAATATTACCAAAAGAAATATTAGAAATTCCTAGATTAGGATGTGTTAATGTTCATGGTTCATTGCTTCCAAAATATAGAGGAGCAGCACCAATACAATGGTCTGTTTTAAATGGTGATAAGACAACAGGAGTAACTACAATGTATATGGATATAGGGATGGATACAGGTGATATGATTTTAAAAGAAGAAATTGAAATAGGAGAAGATGAAACAACAGGAGAACTTTGGGATAGATTAGCAAAAATAGGTGCTAATCTATTAGTTGAAACTTTAAATCAAATTGAAAATGGAACTGCACCAAGAATCCCACAAGGAGAAGAATTTTCTATAGCTCCAATGTTAGATAAAGAAATGTCAAAAATAGACTGGAAAAATAAAAGTGCAAAAGAAATAAAAAATTTAGTAAGAGGATTAAATCCAATAATGGGAACATACTCATATTTAGATGGCAAAAAAATTAAAATTTGGAAAGTAGATGTTTTTCCAGATAATGATTATGATGTTGAAAAAGGAACAGTTATAAAATCAGATAGTAAAGATGGATTATATATTAAAGCTAAAGATGGGATTATAAAGGTTATAGAAATTCAAGGTGAAAATTCTAAAAAAATGCCTATACAAGATTTTTTAAGAGGAAATAAAATTGAAGAGGGCATGATATTTAAATAAAAATGAATAAAAAAACTAAATTAGTACATAATGGATATGAAAGAGAGGTACATTATGGAAGAAATAGTTAAATGTTTGAACGAATTTCTAAGTGATTTAGAAATATTTAATGTCAAATTACAAAATTATCATTGGAATGTAACAGGAAAAGGATTTTTTGTAACACACGAGAAATTGGAAGAATATTATGATGAAATAAGAGAACAAATTGATGAAATTGCAGAACATATTTTATCATTAGGTCATCAACCATTTGGAACAATGAAAGATTTTATGAGTAATTCAGAAATTCAAGAAGCTCAGAATGAGAAAATAAAAAGCTTAGAAATAATAAAAGTTTTAATACAGGATATACAAATATTGGATAAAAAAGCACATCAAATAAAACAAGAAGCGGAAAAAAATTCATGTTATTCAACATCATCGATGATTGATAATTATTTGAGTAATTATACAAAAAAATTATGGATGTTAAATGAAATGCTTAAATAAATCATAAAAAATAAAATCACTTAATAAATATAATTAAGTGATTTTTTTCTTTTTATACTATACAAAAAAGAAAATTAGTTATATAATATAAACGATTATAAAAAAGGAGGACAATATGGAATTAAAAAAGATTTTAGTAGGAATAGAAGATTTAAAAGCAAAGGGAAATTTAGACTTAGATATAAAGGGAATAGACAGTAATTCAAAAAAAATAAAACCAGGATATATGTTTGTAGCAATAAAAGGATTTAGTACAGATGGTCATAAATATATAAATGACGCAATAGAATCAGGAGCAACAGTTATAGTTGTACAAGAGGGATGTGATTTAAAATCAATAAAATTATCAACTGATGTAACAGTAATAATGACAAAAGACACAAGAAAAGCATTAGCAATTTTCAGTTGTAATTTTTATGGAAATCCATCAAAAAAATTAAAATTAATAGGAGTAACAGGAACAAAAGGAAAAACTACAACAACTTTTATGATAAAAGAAATATTAGAAAAAGCAGGTCATAAAGTAGGATTAATAGGGACAATAGCAACATATATAAATGGAAATATGATTTCAGAAAGTAGTAGAACAACACCTGAAAGCACAGAATTACAAAGAACTTTTGCACAAATGGTAGAAGCAGGAGTAGAATATGCAATAATGGAAGTATCATCACAAAGTTTGAAATTACATAGAGTAGATGGATGTGAATTTGATATAGTAGTATTTACAAACTTTTCAGAAGATCATATCAGTGAAAAGGAACATCCAGACATGCAAGACTATTTTGAATCGAAACTAAAATTATTTAAAATGTGTGATAATGGTATAGTTAATGTAGATGATATACAAGTTTCTAAAGTACCAAAAATGTTTCCAGAAAGTAAAATAATGACATATGGAATAGATAATTTTTGTGAAGTATTAGCAAAAGATATTACAATAACAAATTCATATGTAGATTTTAGAGTAAAAATATCTGATAGAAATGAAAGAGTAAAAGTTGATATACCAGGAAGATTTAGCGTATATAATGCTTTAGCTGCAATATGTGTAGCTAAAAAATTAGGAATATCATCAGATAAAGTAATAGAAGCATTAGCAGAAATAAAGGTTCCTGGAAGATCTGAAATGGTTCCAAATAAAAAAGAAATTCCAATAATGATAGATTATGCACATTCACCAGAAAGTTTGCAAAATATATTATCAGCAGTAAAAAGTTATACAAGAGGAAAAGTAATTTCTGTATTTGGATGTGGAGGAGATAGAGATAAGGCTAAAAGACCTATAATGGGTGAAATTTCTGGAAGAATAGCAGATTTTACATTTATAACATCAGATAATCCACGTACAGAAAATCCAGAAGAAATAGTAAAAGAAATTGAAGAAGGAATTAAGAAGACTAAAGGAAATTATAAAGTAGTAGTTGACAGAACAGAAGCAATAAAAGAAGCCATAAAAATGGCAACAAAATTAGATATTATTGTTCTTGCTGGAAAAGGGCATGAACCATATCAAGAAATAAATGGAGAAAAATTCCCATATGATGAAAGAATTATAGTAAAAGAAATTATAGGATAAATTGAAAGAAAATTGGTGAAAACCAATTCTTTTTCAAGTAATAATACAAAAGTAAACATAGGAAAGGTTGATAAAATTGGAATTTCAAACAAGAATATTGTTGTTATCATTTGCGATAACAATAGTTTTAGGTATGATAATAGTACCAATATTAAGGAAACTTAAAGTAGGGCAAATAGAAAGAGATGATGGACCAGAAAGTCATTTAAAAAAGCAAGGAACACCAACAATGGGTGGAATAATAATAATGTTAGGAATTGTAATTGTAACAATAGCTACATATATCTATTATGCACCAAAAGATGCAGAATTAGCCAAAAACTTATTGCCAATATTAGGATTAACGATAGGATTTGGAATTATAGGTTTTATAGATGATTTTAAAAAATTAGTATTAAAAAATACAAAAGGATTAAAACCTAGTTTAAAGATGTTAGGACTATTAATAATATCAGTTGTATATGTTATGTATTTAGTAAAAGGATTAGATATAGGTACAAACACGTATATGCCTATATTGAGAGAATATATAAATATACCAGTTTATGCATATATACCATTTTCAATATTAGTAATACTTGCAACAACAAATGCAGTAAACTTAACAGATGGAATTGATGGATTATCATCAAGTGTATGTACAATAATTATTACATGTTTAACAATTATTGCAACAATGTTTGAAGTAAAAGAAATAGTAGTATTTGGTGCAATAGTTATTGGAGCTGTTTTAGGATTTTTAATGTTTAATATACATCCAGCAAAAGTTTTTATGGGAGATACAGGCTCATTATTTTTAGGAGGAGTAATATCAGGAATAGCATTATACTTAAAAATGCCACTTATATTATTAGTAATAGCTATAATACCTGTAATAGAAACAATTTCAGTAATAATACAAGTAACTTATTTTAAAATGACAGGAAAAAGAGTATTTAAAATGGCACCAATTCATCATCATTTTGAATTATCAGGATGGAGAGAAAATCAAGTTGTAATGTTATTCAGTGTTATAACTTTGGTGGTAAGTGTTATAGGACTAAAGATAGTATAGTAAGGAAGGAATGAAATCAAAATGGCAAAGAAAAAAAATAAAATGGCTGGATTTTCTAGCTTTTTGAATAATCCTGTTGATTTTACATTAGTAATAACAGTTCTATTGCTACTGTCATTAGGATTGATTATGGTATTATCAGCAAGTTCACCAACTTCATTACAAAAATATGATAATAGTTATTATTTTTTTATAAGACAATTAATATTTGCAGTACTTGGAATAATTGGAATGTACTTTGTATCTAGAATAGATTATAGAATTTATCAAAAGTTTTATAAACAAGCTTGGTTGATATCAGCATTTTTATTAGCTATAGTATTAGTTTTAGGAAGTGATAGTCATGGTGCTAAAAGGTGGATAGATTTAAAAATAATAACATTTCAACCTTCTGAAATTGTAAAATTTTTAATGATAATATTTTATGGTGGAATACTTGTAAAAAATAGAAATGATTTAGGAATGTTTTGGAAAGGGCTAGTAAAACATGTATTGTATTTAGTGCCAATTATAGGATTATTGGTATTAGAACCACATGTAAGTACATCAATGGTAATAATATTTACTTGTTGTATTATGATGATTATGGCAGGATGTAAATTTTGGCAATTTCTATTATCAGGAATAATTGCTGGAGGCGGAATAGGAACTATAGCGACAGTATTATATTTTATAAGTGACAAATTTCAGGAAAAATTTCAATACATAGTTAGAAGAGTAATTACTTTTACAAATCCTTGGCAAGATGCTACAGGAGATGGATGGCAAGTAATACAAAGTTTATATGCTATAGGTTCAGGAGGACTATTTGGAACAGGGCTAGGAGATAGTAAACAAAAATATTTATATTTATCAGAACCACATAATGATTTTATATTTTCTGTTTTAGCAGAAGAACTAGGATTTGTTGGATGTATTCTTGTTTTTGTATTATTTGCAGTGTTTATTTGGAGAGGTGTTTTGATTGCAATGAAAGCACCAGATATGTTTGGAAGTTTAGTTGCAGTTGGAATTACATCATTAGTTGGTGTTCAAGTTATTATAAATGTTGCAGTTGTTACATCCTCAATGCCTGTAACAGGAATGCAATTACCATTCTTTAGTTATGGAGGTACAGCTTTGTTTTTATTACTCTGTGAGGTTGGAGTTTTGCTTAGCATATCTAGAGCTGGTAACAAATAATATAAAAAATCAACAAAGTAAAATAAGGGCTTAAAGTGCTCAAATGGAGGTCAAAATGAAAGTTATAGTTGCAGCAGCAGGAACTGCAGGACATATAAATCCGGGATTAGCAATAGCAAATAAAATAAAAGAAGAAGAACCAAATTCTGAAATAATGTTTATAGGAACTACAAGGGGACTAGAAAATGATTTAGTACCTAGAGCAGGATATAGTTTAAAAACAATAGATGCATATGGATTAAGCAAACAAATATCAATAGAAAGTTTAAAAAAAATATGTGCTACTTTAAAAGCAACAGGAAAAGCAAGAAAAATAATTCAGGAATTTAAGCCAGATATAATAGTTGGAGCTGGAGGATATATATGTGGACCTGTAGTATGGGCAGGAAGTAAAGAAAAGATTCCTATAGTTTTACATGAAAGTAATGCATTTCCAGGGAAAGCTGTAAAGGTATTAGCAAAAAAAGCAGATACAGTTTTGATATCGTTTGAAGAAGCACGTTCAAGAATTCCAAATGCAAAAAATATAGTATTTACAGGGACACCTGTAAAAATAGAAAAAAAGGAATATACAAAAGAGCAAAAAGACAAAATATTAAAAGAGATTGGAGTACAAGGAAATATGCCAATCGTTCTAATATTTGGAGGAAGTCAAGGTGCACAAAAAATAAATGAAGCAATAATAGGAATATTAGAAAATGAAATGAATAAGAAATATCAGATAATTTGGGCGACTGGTCCAAAACAATTTGATAATATAAAACAAGAACTAGCAAGTAAAAATATAAATATAGATAATGTAAAAAATGCAAAGATTCTTCCATATATATATAATATGGAGGAAATAATGAATATATCAAATATAATTGTTGCAAGAAGTGGAGCAATGACAATAACAGAAATTTCTAATTTAGGAAAGCCATCAATACTAATACCACTTCCAAATGTAAGTCAAAATCATCAATTATATAATGCAAAAGTTTTGGAAAATGTTGGTGCATCAAAAATAATATTAAATGATGATTTGAAAAAAGAAAATTTAGAGTATGAATTAGAAAAAATAATAGAAAATCCAGAACTAATGCACAAAATGGAAGAAAAAGCATATTCTAAATCAGTAAAAAATGTACAAGAAAAAATATATAGAGAAATAAAGAAATTAGTAAGGTAATACCTTAGAAAGGATACATCATGGAAATTCAAACAGTGGTAATATTATTAGTAGTAATAGATATAATTATTTTAACATTTAGCGAAATAGCTATGAAAAAATATTTAAGAAAAAAAGTAATGTTTCCAAAAACAAAATTAATAAAAGGTTCAGATGTAACTAATGACGATTTAGATATAAACAATAGTATATTTTTGCATATGACAGATGGAATAATAGCATTTGATAGAGATGGAAAAATAGTATTAATAAATCCTGCAGCTCAAAAAATGATGAATGTATTACCAGAACATACATGTTTTGAAGATATATTTGGTAGATTTCATTTAAATATAAATTTAGAAAAAATTATATATCTTGAAAATTGGACTAAAACAGAAGAAAGATTTCAAATTGAAGAAAGATTTGTAAATGCATATTTTGCACCATTTAAAAAAGAAAATGACAGAACAGTTGGTGTAATAGTTGTAATACAAGATATAACAGAACATGTTAAACTAGATAATATGAGAAAAGAATTTATAGCTGATGTATCACACGAATTAAAAACACCAATAACGTCAATAATGGGATATGCAGATACATTATTAGAAGAAGAATATGATAAAGAAACACAAAGTAAATTTTTAAATGTAATAGCTTCAGAAGCAAGAAGAATGGCTAAACTAGTAACAGATTTACTTACACTTTCTAGAAATGACAGTAATACAAATAAAGCCAAAAAAGAGCAATTTGAATTAGGTGAATTGGTAAAAAAATGTCAGGACAAGTTAGCAATAGAAATAAAAAAGAAAAATCATGAAGTTAAATGTTTTGTAACAGCAGATGTTCCACCTGTTTATGCAGATAAAGATGATATAGAGAGAGTAGTTTTAAATATTTTAACAAATAGTATAAAATATACAAAAGATGGTGGAGAAATTAAAATATATGTTGGATTTGTATATAATGATGCATATATTAAAATTTTTGATAATGGTATAGGAATTCCAGAAGAAGATTTAAATAGAATTTTTGAAAGATTTTATAGAGTAGATAAGGCTCGTAGTAGAGAAATGGGAGGAACAGGTCTAGGACTTTCTATTGCAAAAGATTTACTTGACAGAAATGGTGGAAGTATTGATATAAAAAGTGAGGTTGGAAAGGGAACAGAAGTAGTTCTAAAAGTTCCAACAAAAACTAAAGAAGACAAAAAAATAGATTAAAAAATTAATCAAAACAATTATCTTACAACATTAAAAAGGATTAATTAAAAAATAATATTGAAAATTAAGATAAATTATTATATAATAACAAAAGTAAAAAAGTACTCAAAAGAAAAAAATTTGAGGTAGAAAGGAAAAGATATGAAATCAACTTTAAGAGAGATAATAGAGTGGTTAGTTTGTATAATAATAGCAGTAGTATTAGCTTTATTAGTAAGATATTATATAGGAACACCAACAATAGTACAACAAACATCAATGACACCAACATTAAAAGAAAATGAAAGATTATGGCTTAATAGATGGGGAAGAACAACAAAAAAAATGCCAGAAAGAGGAGATATAATAACATTTGAAGCACCAAGTGTAACAAAAGTGTCAAGTGACAATATAGACTTAGATAATCCAGTAGCAATATATGATGAAGAACCACAAGGAGCGTTAAAAAGATTTTCATATTATGTTTTAGAAAATGGAAAAAGAAGCTATATAAAAAGAGTAATAGGATTACCTGGAGATTATGTAGAAATAAAAGATGGTGGAGTCTATATAAATGGAGAAAAACTACAAGAAAACTATTTACGAGCAGGAGTAGTAACAGATATGATTCAGGGAAATAGAGATGAAAGTTATTTTAACAAATTTACAGTACCCGAAAATTATGTATTTGCAATGGGAGATAATAGGCCAGGAAGTACAGATTGTAGGTCATTTGGTTGTATACCATTAAGCAAAATAGAAGGAAAAGTATTGTTTAGATTTTGGCCATTTTCAAAATTTGGAGGAGTAGAATAAAAAATTGTTTGAAAACATATTAGGAAACGAAAAAAACAAAAACATATTAGAGAAATCAATAGAATTAAATAAAACTTCACATAGTTATATATTTTGGGGAACAGAAGGAATCGGAAAAAAAATTATTGCAAAAGAATTCGCAAAAAAAATTTTATGTATTCAAAACCATGATTATAATTGTAAATGTAAATCCTGCATTGAATTTGATTCAAATAATAATCCTGACTTTCAACTTATAGAAGCAACTGATGGAAAAATAAAGATAGAACAAGTCAGAGAAATGCAGAAGAAGATATCAGAAAAACCGATAATATCAGACAAAAAAGTTTATATTATAAATGATGCAGGAACAATGACAAAAGAAGCACAAAACTGTTTACTAAAAACCTTAGAAGAACCACCAGAATATATAACAATAATATTAATATGCTCAAACGAAGATAATTTACTTAGTACAATAAAATCAAGATGTACAAGAATGTACTTTGAACCAATAAAAGAGGAAGAAATAAAAAAATACATAGAACTCAATTTCCCAGAACAGCAAATAAGTGAAAAAATTATAAGCTTATCACAAGGAAGCATAGGAAAAACAATTAAATTAAATGAAAAAAAATATATATATGAAAATATAGAAGATATATTATTAAGTATGCAAAAAAAAGATTTAATAGAAATAGTACAAATGTCAACAGAAATATATAAAGCAAAAGAAGAAATAAATCCGATACTAGAATATATAAATGTATTATTAATAAAACTAAGCAAGAAAAATATAAAATATATAAAATGTATACAAATTGTGGAAGAAACAAAAAAAAGATTAAAGGCAAATAGCAATTATGATATGTGTATTGATTACATGATATTTTCTATGTGGCATGAAATGATAGAAAGCAGATAGACACATAAAGAAAGGGCGAATTAAATGAAAAGAATAATAGGAGTTAGATTTAAACGATTAGGAAAAATATACTTTTTTGACCCTAAATGGTTAGAAGTAAAAAAAGGAGAAAGTGTAATTGTTGAAACTTCTCAAGGGGAAGAAATTGCAGAAGTTGTTGTTCCTAATAGAATGATAGAAGAAGAAAAAATAGTAACACCACTAAAGAAAATATTAAGATTAGCTTCTCAAAGAGATTTAAAACATGCAGAAGAATGCAGAAAAAAAGAAAAAGAAGCATTTGATTTATGTAATAAAAAAATAAAAGAACATAAATTAGAAATGACATTAACAGATGTAGAGTATAAATTTGATAATAGTAAAATATTATTTTACTTTACAGCAGATGGAAGAATTGATTTTAGAGATTTAGTAAAAGATTTAGCTTCAATATATAAAACAAGAATAGAATTAAGACAAATTGGAGTAAGAGATGAAGTAAAAAGAATTGGTGGAAATGGTGTATGTGGAAGAGAACTATGTTGTTGTTCATTTTTAAGTGATTTTGAAACAGTGTCAATAAAAATGGCAAAAGAACAAAATATATCATTAAATCCATCAAAAATTTCTGGGAACTGTGGAAGATTAATGTGTTGTTTAAAATATGAACAAGAAGTTTATGAAGAAAAACTTAAAAAATTACCAAATGTTGGGGCAATAGTAAAAACTCCTGATGGGCAAGGAGAAGTAGAGGGAATTGAACCATTAAAAGAAATTGTCAAAGTTAAACTTAAAAATGGAGAAATATTTAAAATTAAAAGATATGATATTAAAGAAATAAAAGTTATTAAAGATATAGTAAAAGAACAAACGGATAATGAAGAAAAGGAATATCAAAAAGAATTAAAAGAACTGGAAAATTTAGAAAAGAAAGACTTAAAATTAAAAGAAAGCTAAATTTTTTTATGATATTTAATAATTGTTTCTTAAATGAGAGGTGGTGATGATAAGATGGCATATAAAATACAATGTGATAAATGTATAAGTTGTGGAGCTTGTGCTGCAGAATGTCCAGTTGGATGTATATCACAAGGAGAAACATGTTTTAAAATAGAAGAATCAGCTTGTATTGGATGTGGCACATGTGCAGGAGTTTGTCCAGTAGAAGCACCAGTTGAGCAATAAAAATAAATACAAAATCACAAATATATCCCTCTTTATATATAATATTAAAGGGGGGGATAAATGTTTTGCAGAAAAAAATGTTATAGAAGCTTTCAAAATGGGGATATAACAATGGAGGAACTAAAAAATAAAGTTGTACAAGGTGCAATACTCTTAGACGTTAGAAGTAAACAGGAATATAATGAGGGACATTTACAAGGAGCAATAAATATACCGGAATTTGAATTAGCAAATAGAGTAAGAAAAGAAATACCAAAAAAGAACCAGATGATAATAATTTATTGCCAATATGGAGGAAGAAGTAGAAACTCATATATTATGATGAAAAGAATGGGATATACTAATATATATAATCTATATGGTGGATTAGATATGATGTAAGTTTTTATATTACAATAAAGTATAAACTGTAAAGAACAGAAAAGAGAGCTATACTCAATTTGTGAGTGTGGCTTTTTTATATAATAGGAAAGTGATACTTTTATAAATCGAGTGAAAGCAAATGGAGGAATGAAATGAATATAAAAAGAATAGAAAGCCAAACTAAAGAAAAGTTAAAATATTTTAAAGAAATAAATTCAACACATATACATGCAAAAGAAATAGAAAAACAAGGAGACCAAATTTTAATTGCAGAAGTACAAACAATGGGAATAGGTACAAAAGGAAGAAAATGGCATACAGGTGCAAACAACAATATAGCAATGACAATAATAAAACATCCAAAATGCAAAATTGAAAAATTAGATGGTGTAACAACACAAATTGCTGAAATTATAAAGCAAATAATAAAGGAAATGTATGGGTATGAATTAAAAATAAAAATGCCAAATGATTTAATGTTGAATAACAAAAAAGTATGTGGAATATTGACAGAAATTCGTACTCAAGGTGAAAAAATAGAGTATTTATTAATAAGTATAGGATTTAACGTAAATGAAAGTAGTTTTACAAAAGAATTAGAAGAAATAGCAACATCACTAAAAAAAGAATATAAGATAGATTTTGAAAGAGAAGATATAATAATAAATATAATAAATAGAATAAACGAATTAATTAAGTTATAAAAAAAATATTAGAGAATATAAATATAATAGGAGGTTTGTCATGAAGGGATTGAGAAACATTATAAAAGGTGTAATAATTTCAATGATATTTACATTTATTTTTTTATTTATATTTTCGATTATATTAACATATACAAATATGAGTGAATCATTTATAAAACCTGTAATAATAATAACAACAGCTATTAGTATATTTATAGGAAGTTCAATAGGCAATTTAAAAATGAAAAAAAATGGGTTATTAAATGGAGCAATAATTGGAATAATATATTTATTGAGTATATATCTTTTATCAGGGATAATAAATCAAAATTTCACATTAACAATACAATCATTGATAATAATAATTTCTGGAATGTTATGTGGAATGTTTGGAGGAATTATAGGAATAAATAAAGGCTAATTTTACACAATTAGCTTTATTCTTATCAGAAACTATATCAGGTAATTCTAAAAAAATTAATCAAAACCATTATCTTATAACTATTTTAAAATAAAAATGTATAAAAATAGTTGATATTTTTGAAAAAATAGGATAAAATCTATAAAGACAAAAGGAGGAAACTATGATAACTTTAGAAGATGTAATGAAAAATGAAGAAGTTAAAGCATTTGTTCATGCTTCACAAAAACAGTTAAAAGCATTAGGATATACAGAACATTCAGAGAGACATATAGGAATAGTATCAAAAAGAACAGGAGAAATATTACAAAAATTAGGATATGACGAAAGAACTATAGAATTAGGAAAAATTGCAGGATATTTGCATGACATAGGAAATTGTATAAATAGAGTGGATCATGCACATAGTGGAGCAATATTAGCATATAACATTTTAAAAGAAATGGATATGCCAGCAGAAGACAGAACTGAAATAGTAATGGCAATAGGAAATCATGATGAGGGAACAGGAACAGCTGTAAGTGACATATCAGCAGCTTTAATATTAGCAGATAAATCAGATGTTCATAGAGACAGAGTAGTAAATACAAATATGTCAACATTCGATATACATGATAGAGTAAATTATGCTGTAACAGATGCAAAACTAGAAATAGATGAAGTTTCAAGAAAAGTAATATTAAACCTAACAATAGACACTCAAATATGTCCAGTATTAGATTATTTTCAAATTTTTATGGATAGAACAATGATGAGTAAATATGCTGCAAAATATTTGCATATATGGTTTGAATTAGTAATAAATGGAACAAAGTTATTATAATAATGAAAGGAACGATTATAAAAATGAAAAAGGTAAAAATAACAACAATAATATTAGCAATTATATTAGTATCACTAGTTGCATTTGGTGGTGTATATATAAAAACACAAAATAGAATGGAAGACAAAGTAAAAGAATATTCATTTGGAAGAGAACTTAATGGGGGAAGAATAATAGAATTAAAAGTAAAAGAAGAAAGTGATGAAGAAGAAGAAACAACAACACAAAATTCAGATGATTTAACAGTTGAAAATTATGAAACTGTAAAAAATACAATCGAAAAAAGATTAAAAAGTCTTAGTGCTCAAGATTATACAATATCATTAAACAAAAAAGATGGTACAATCAGAGTAGAATTACCAGAAGATGAAAGAACAGATGATTTAGCATACTATTTAGTAGCATCAGGAAAAGTAGAATTAAAAGAAAAAGACACAAGTACAAAATTACTTAATGAATCAATGGTAAAAAAAGTTCAATACACATATAAAACAAATACAGATGGAGCATATCAAGTTTATTTAGAAATTTTATTAACAAAAGATGGACAATCTAAAATAGAAGAAATCAAAAATGATTATGCATTACTAGCTACTGAAATAGAAGAAATAGAAAAAAAAGATAAAAGTACCACAGATTCAACAGAAGATACAACAACAACTGAAGAAACAGATACAACAACTGAAAATACTGATGGAACAGACGAAAATAAAGAAGAAACCAAAAAAGTAGCAAAATTATCATTAGCAGGAACAGAATATGATATAGAAAGTTTAGAAAAAAATAAAATAACTGTAAAAATAGGTTCTGAAACATCAAATAATACATCAGTAAACAATAATATAGCAAAAGCAGCAGAAATAGCAATGTTAGTAAATTCAGGAAAATATCCAATAGAATATGAAGCAAAAACTAATAGACTTGTATATTCAGATATATCAAAAGAACAATTAATTTATTTTGCATTAATAATTGCAATATTGTTAGTAGTTGTATTTATAGTATTTACAGTAAAATATAAAACTAAAGGATTACTTTCAAGTATATCATGTGTAGGATTTATAGCAATATTATCATTATTATTAAGATACACAAATGTTAATATATCAATAGAGGGAATAGGAGCAATAATATTAACAATATTAATAGACCTAAAATTAAATCAAATAATGTTAAATAAAATGAAAACAATGAATGTTGTTAATGAAGCAACAGTAAGTTCATACAAAGAGATATTTTCAAAATTAATACCTATAATGATTATTACATTAGTATTCTGTTTTTCAGGATGGGCAAATTTAAGTAGTTTTGGAATGATAATGTTCTGGGGCTTAATATTAGTAGCAGTATATAATGTAATTTTTACAAAAACATTATTAAAATTGAAAGAAAGCAAATAGGAGGCAATACATGAAACAAAAAAATATAAAAATTATTTCTATTGCTATTATAGCATTAGTTATTATTGCAGGAATAGTAGTGATAGGTATATGGGGATTTAATAAAGAACTTAGATTTGAACAAAGTCAAAGTATAGATGTATATGTTGAGCAAAAAGTTGATGAATCAAAAATAAAAGAAATTGTACATGAATCTTTAAATGGAAATAGTAGTATGATTCAAATGGTAGAAATATATAAAGATATGGTTACAATACGTTCAAAGGAAATAACAGAAGAACAAAAAGATAATATTGTAAATAAAATAAAAGAAAATTATGAATTTGACCAAACTGCAGAAAATACTACAATAAATGATGTACCTGCAACAAGAATAATAGATATTTATAAAAAATATATAGTACCATTTGTTATATCTGGAGTTTTAGTATTAATATATATGAGTATAAGGTATTATAAAAAAGGAATATTAAAAGTTATTGCAAGAACAATTTTAATTCCTGTTTTTGCAGAAATGTTTTTATTAAGTATTATTGCAATTACAAGAATTCCAATAGGAAGATTTACACCTGTTCTTGTTATAGGTATGTATGTTGCAAGTATATTAATTGTAATTAAAGAAACTGAAAAATAAAAAAATAAAGGCTATTTTGGAATTATTAAAAATAGCCTTATTATAATACCAGGAAATAAATATGAAAGGAATAATAATTATGTCAAAAGTTGAAAAAAGAAAAAATTATATAAGTTGGGATGAATATTTTATGGCAATAGCAAAATTATCAGCAATGAGAAGTAAAGATCCAAGTACACAGGTTGGAGCATGTATAGTTAGTAATGATAATAGAATTTTGTCAATAGGATATAATGGTGCACCAAATGGATTTGATGATGAAAAGTTTCCGTGGGCAAGAGAGGGAAAAAATCTTGAAACAAAGTATCCGTATGTATGTCATGCAGAAATGAATGCAATTTTGAATTATAGAGGTAGCAAAAAGGATCTAGAGGAAGCTCGAATATATGTTGATTTATTTCCTTGTAATGAATGTGCTAAAATAATAATTCAGTCAGGTATAAAAGAAGTTGTTTATTTATCAGATAAATATGCTGATTCCGAAAATAATATTGCTTCACGAAAGCTTTTTGACGTATGTGGGGTTATATATAAAAAAATTGAACTAGATGAGAAAAAAGAGATAAATATTATATTATAGTTTTTATTCTATAGTTGTAAGAATAATAGTTTATCTTATAAAAGTTAAATTAAAACTATTATTTATAATATTTAATATTATTTTTAAGCAGATAAAGTTGAAATTTACATAAGAATGTGACAGAATAAAGATATAATATAAATATATAAGGAGGAATCTTGTATGAAGCGGATTCAAGTTTTTTTTATGGTAATGGTGGTATTGCTCACATGTATTCTTAGCGGTTGTATTAGTAATGATAGCGACAGTAATGAACTCAGGCTTGAGTGTAGCTATGAATTAGTTGCGGTAAAAGCTAATGTTCAGACACAAGTTAGTGGAGATTTTTCTGGTATATATGTGCTAGGAATTGGAGGGGTATCAGGAACTGCAGATGTAAAAACAACAAAAGTTTATGACTTTTGGTACAAGCGGGATGATGGAGGAATCATACCTGATACCATTGATTTAGAGTCATATACTTATCCTGAAAATGTCAGGATAGTAATTTATGAAAGTGATACTATAAATCCAAAGGTAGAAATCTGGAGAAATAATGATGCAAGAGGTTTTGGTGATGGTTCATTTTCAAATTGTAGAACTGAAATTCGATTTACGATTCCTAAGGGATCATTTGTGAATACTTATGATTTCAAAAACAACACAGATTCTCAGTAATAAAAAGCTCTGGCTCATTTAGAGTCGGAGCTTTTTACATGAGAAAAATAAAGAATTATTAGTATAAAGAAAGACTATCAAAATCATATTCCGTAACAAAATAAATAAAAAATTACTTAAAAGTATTGACATAAGAAGTAATCCGTTATATAATAATTGAGCATGAAATTTAGCGTTGAAGCTGAATGTGGCTACATCCGTAAGGATGGAGGGAACTTCAGTGGAGTATGTCTTGGCTAGACCAGGCGGTAAGTTTATATATTTAATAAAGCACTTATCCCAGAATAATCATGCGAGTTTTGGGATTTTATAATGGGTAAATACGAAACACCCGGATGTGTTATAACTTGCCAACGCGTAATTTAAATTAAAATTATAATATTATTTAAGGAGGGAAAATTACAATGGCAAAAACAGTTGTATCAAGTGAAAAAATTAGAATAAGACTAAAAGCTTATGACCATGTAGTTTTAGATCAGTCTGCTGAAAAAATAGTAGATACTGCTAAAAAAACAGGAGCAAAAGTATCAGGTCCTATTCCATTACCAACACAAAAAGAAATCGTAACAATCTTACGTTCTCCACACAAACACAAAGATTCAAGAGAACAATTTGAAATGAGAACACATAAAAGAGTTATTGACATTCTTTACCCAACACAAAAAACAATGGATAGTTTAATGAAACTAGAACTACCAGCAGGTGTTGACATCGAAATCAAAAACTAGTTTCAAATATTTAATATAAAAATCGATAACCACGCTGATAAATAACAAGTAGAATTAGCAGATCAGCCAATAGGAGGAGAAAGAAAATGAAAAAAGCATTAATCGGAAAGAAATTAGGAATGACACAAGTATTTGATGAAAACGGAGTAGTTATTCCAGTAACAGTATTAGAAGCAGGTCCATGTGTAGTTGCTCAAGTAAAAACATTAGAAAATGATGGATATGAAGCAGTACAATTAGGATTTGGAGAAGTTAAAGAAAACAAATTAAACAAACCAGAAAAAGGACATTTTGCAAAAGCAAGTGTTACAGCAAAAAAACATTTAAGAGAATTTAGACTAGATTCAATAGAGGAAATCAAAGTTGGAGATGAATTAAAAGCAGATGTATTTGCTGAAGGTGATAAAATAGATGTTCAAGGCACATCAAAAGGAAAAGGATTCCAAGGTGTAATAAAAAGACATGGACAACACAGAGGACCAATGGGACATGGTTCTATGTATCATAGAAGACCAGGTTCAATGGGATCTACATCAACACCAGGAAGAGTATTTAAAGGTAAAAAACTTCCAGGACATATGGGAAGAGTTACAGTTACAATACAAAACTTAGATGTTGTAAAAGTAGATTTAGATAAAAATGTAATATTAGTAAAAGGTAGTGTTCCAGGACCA
Source organism: uncultured Clostridium sp. (assembly GCA_902462295.1). GTDB lineage: Bacteria > Bacillota > Clostridia > TANB77 > CAG-508 > CAG-269. The sequence goes on from CABQAZ010000005.1 coordinate 39,066, forward strand.
AAAGGAGCAATCTTAAAAATAAAATCAGCTATAAAAGCTATGTAAGGTTTATAGAAAAGGAGGAAATACGAAATGCCAAAAGTAGATGTATATAACATACAAGGTAAAAAAGTTAGTGATGTAGAACTAAGTTCAGCAGTATTTGGAATTGAACCAAACGAAAATGTTGTTCATAGTGTATTAATAAACTACTTAGCTAATCAAAGACAAGGTACACAAAGTACTAAAACAAGAGCAGAAGTTCGTGGTGGTGGTAGAAAACCATGGAGACAAAAAGGAACAGGTAGAGCAAGACAAGGTAGTATACGTGCTCCACAATGGATTAAAGGTGGTATTGCTTTAGGTCCAAAACCACGTTCATATAAATATAGAGTTAACAAAAAAGAAAAACAACTAGCAATTAAATCATTATTAAGTGCAAAAGTATTAGATAATGATTTAACAGTTGTTGACAAATTAGAAGTTAAAGAACCAAAAACAAAAGTTATGGCACAAGCTTTAACAGACTTAAAAATAACAGGAAAAACATTAATTATCTTATCAGATAAAAACGAAAATGTTTACCTATCAAGCAGAAACATAGAAGGTGTTAAAACTATCCAATTAAATATGATTAATGTATTTGATTTATTAAATTGCAGTAAATTAGTTTTACCACTAGATACTGTTAAAAAATTAGAGGAGGTGTATGCCTAATGTTACCAGAAGAAATCATAGTAAGACCAGTAATAACTGAAAAAAGCAATGATGAAATGCAATCAGGAAAATACACTTTCGAAGTTAACAAAAAAGCTACAAAAGTTGAAATAGCAAAAGCTGTTGAAAAACTATTTGAAGTAAAAGTATTAAATGTTAACACAATGATTGTAAAAGGAAAAACAAAAAGAGTTAGATATGTAGAAGGAAAAACTCCAGATTGGAAAAAAGCTATAGTTACAATAGATATTAATCCATCTGAAAAAACATACCTTGGAAAAGGTGGAAAAGAAGTAAAAGTTTCTAAAAAATATAAAGATTCAATAGATGAATTTATGGGAGCTTAATGTAACATGAATAATAATAAAGATTATGCTAATTTATTAGGAAGATATGCTGATATCATTGGAAAACCTGATTATAGTCTATCTAATGAACAGAAAGAGATGATAAAAAGTCTTGGAGAATCAATTCTAGAAAGAACAGAAGATGTATATGTAAGTCACTGTAATAGAAGTGATAAAAAAACAAGTACTAAAAAAATAGTCGAAAACTCTAGAGTAGAAACATTAAGAAAAAGTAAAGCAGGTAAAAAGCTTTTAGGTTCTCAAACAATTAAATTAGCAAAAGATATCGGGAAAGAACCCGGAGAATAAAGAATATCTGTAAGTGGAACAGGAAAAAATCCACAAAGCTTACTCGAAAGAGTAGAAGATTTAACAAAAACAAAGTTTTTTATAAATCTGAGGAAGGAGAAGAAAATGGGAATAAAAAGATTCAAAGCCTATACACCATCAAGAAGAAATATGACAGTTTCTGATTATGCAGAAATAACTAAAAAGACACCAGAAAAATCTTTATTAGAAAAGAAAAAGAAAAATGCAGGAAGAAACTCATATGGAAGAATAACAGTAAGACATCAAGGTGGAGGAAATAGACAAAAATATAGAAAAATAGACTTTAAAAGAAATAAAGATAATATGGAAGCAACAGTTATTGGAATTGAATATGATCCAAACAGAAGTGCTAACATAGCATTAATAAAATATGAAGATGGAACATTAAACTATATCATAGCACCACAAGGAATTACAGATGGAGATAAAGTATCATCAGGAGAAGGTGTTGATATAAAACCAGGAAACTGTTTACCAATATCAAATATACCAGTAGGTACATTAATTCATAATATAGAATTAAATCCAGGTCAAGGAGCTAAATTAGTAAGAGTTGCTGGACAAAGTGCTCAACTTATGGCTAAAGAAGGAAAATATGCACATGTAAGATTACCATCAGGAGAAATGAGATTAATCTTAGCAAGATGTAGAGCTACAATAGGAGTAGTTGGAAACGCAGACCACGAAAATGTTAAATTAGGAAAAGCAGGAAAGACAAGACACTTAGGTATAAGACCAACAGTTAGAGGTTCTGTAATGAACCCAGTAGATCACCCACATGGTGGTGGTGAAGGTAGAGCTCCAGTTGGACATTCAGGACCAATGACACCTTGGGGTAAACCAGCATTAGGATATAAGACAAGAAATTCTAAAAAGAAATCAAACAAATTTATAGTAAAGAGAAGAAAGTAGAATAGGAGGAAAATCATATGTCAAGATCAAGTAAGAAAAAACCTTTCATAGCACCAGAACTATTAAAAAGAGTTGAAGCTATGAATGAAAGTGGAAACAAAGAAGTAATAAAAACATGGTCAAGAGCTTCAACAATTTATCCACAAATGATTGGACACACAATTGCTGTTCATGATGGTAGAAAACATGTGCCAGTATATATTACAGAAGAAATGATAGGTCATAAATTAGGTGAATTTGCTCCTACAAGAACATTTAAAGGTCATGCAGGAGAAAAAACTACAAAGAAATAAAAAAGAATAATTTAAGGAGGGAATTGTAGTGGAAGAAACAGCAATAATTGAAGCAAAAGCAACATTAAGATATGCTAGAATATCTTCAAGAAAAGTAAAAATTGTTGCAGACTTAATAAGAGGTAAAGACATTGATGAAGCTTTAGCAATAGTAAAATTTACACCAAAAGCATCATCAACAATTATAGAAAAACTATTAAAATCAGCAATAGCAAATGCTGAAAACAATCATGGAATGAAACATGAAAATTTATATGTTGCTGAAATATATGCAAACCAAGGTCCAACATTAAAGAGAATAAGACCTGCTGCAAAAGGTTCAGCAGTTAGAATTAGAAAAAGAACAAGTCATATAACAATAGTTTTAAAAGAAAAGGAGGCATAAATTAGAGATGGGACAAAAAGTACATCCAACAGGTGTGAGAGTTGGAATAATCAAAGATTGGAATGCTAAATGGTATGCAGATTCAAAGAATTTTGCAGATTACTTAGTAGAAGATCAAAAAATCCGTAAATTTTTAAAGAAAAAATTATACACAGCTGGAATTTCAAGTATAGAGATTGAAAGAACAGCAAAATTTATAAAAGTTAATGTTCATGCAGCTAAACCAGGAATAATAATCGGAAAAGGCGGAGCTGGAGCAGAAAGCTTAAAAGCAGAATTAACAAAATTAATAGGAAAAGACATAAATATCAATATAATTGAAGTAAAAGCAATAGACACAGATGCACAATTAGTTGCAGAAAATATTGCAGGACAACTAGAAAGAAGAATTTCATTTAGAAAAGCTATGAAACAATGTATGCAAAAAGCTATGAAATCAGGAGCTTTAGGAATAAAAACAGCTGTATCTGGAAGATTAGGTGGAGCTGATATGGCTAGAACAGAATTTTATAAAGAGGGAACAATTCCTCTACAAACTTTAAGAGCTGATATTGATTATGGATTTGCTGAAGCAGATACAACATACGGAAAAATTGGTGTAAAAGTTTGGATTTATAAAGGTGAAGTTCTTCCAGCTAAAAAAGTGGAAGGAGGAGACAGATAATGCCATTAATGCCTAAAAAAACAAAATATAGAAAAATGCAAAAAGGTAGAAATAGAGGAAAAGCAACAAGAGGAAATAAAGTAACAGATGGAGAATATGGAATACAAGCTGTAGAAGCTGGTTTAATAAAAGGAAATCAAATTGAAGCAGCACGTATTGCAGCAACACGTTATACAAAAAGAGGTGGAAAAGTTTGGATTAAAATATTTCCAGACAAACCAATAACACAAAAACCAGCCGGAACTCGTGGTGGTAAAGGTAAAGGTAATGTTGAATATTGGGTTGCAGCTGTAAAACCTGGTAGAGTTATGTTCGAAATTGCAGGAGTACCAGAAGCAACAGCTAGAGAAGCCTTGAGATTAGCTATGAATAAACTACCAATTAAATGTAAATTCGTAGCAAAAGAAACTGAAAGCAAGGTAGGTGATTGTGATGAAGATAAATAAGATTAGAGAAATGTCTTCACCAGAATTAGAAAAAGAATTAGGTGAATTAAAAACAGAATTATTCAAATTAAAATTCAGTTTAGCTACAAACGGATTAGATAACCCAATGAAAATCAAAGAGGTTAAAAAAGATATAGCTAAAGTAAATACAGTATTAACTGAAAGAAAAATAGCAGAAGCAAAAGCTTAGAAATAATAAAAGGGTAATCATAGATTCACAAGGAGAGGGGGCAATCTTGTCCTAAGAGGAATACCTGTGAATAAGATATGTCCCATGACCAAAAGTAGAAGGAGGTATAAAACCTATGGAAGAAAGAAATCTTCGTAAAGTTATGGTAGGAACTGTTACATCTGACAAAATGGATAAAACAGTAGTAGTTTCAGTTGAAACAAGTGTAAGCCATAAAATGTATGGAAAAACAGTAAAAAGAACATACAAATTAAAAGCACATGATGAAGAAAATAAATGTGAAATAGGAGATAAAGTAAAAGTAATGGAAACAAGACCACTTTCTAAAGATAAAAGATGGAGAGTAGTTGAGATTCTTGAAAAAGGAGGAAAATAAATCATGATACAACAACAAACAATATTAAAAGTTGCTGACAATACTGGAGCAAAAGAAATTATGTGTATCAGATGTATGGGTGGTTCATATATGAAAACAGCCAACATCGGTGATGTAATAGTTGCCTCTGTTAAAACAGCAACACCAGGTGGCGTTGTAAAAAAAGGTGATGTAGTAAAAGCTGTTATAGTAAGAAGCAAAAAAGGTCTAAGAAGACCAGATGGTTCTTATGTAAAATTTGATGAAAATGCAGCAGTAATAATAAAAGATGATAAAACACCAAAAGGAACACGTATATTTGGTCCAGTTGCAAGAGAATTAAGAGAAAAGGATTATATGAAAATATTATCATTAGCACCAGAAGTTTTATAATGTTTTAAATAAATCCAATAACCAAAAAACAAAGAAGGAGGTTAAACTCAATGAGAATAAAAAAAGGAGATACAGTCCAAGTTTTATCTGGAAATGATAAAGGTAAAAAAGGAGAAGTATTAGAAGTTATGCCAAAAGACTCAAGAATAGTAGTAAAAGGCATTAATGTTAGAAAAAAACACATCAAACCTAGAAAACAAGGTGAAGAAGGTGGAATAATTCCAGTTGAATGTGCTATTAACAGTTCAAAAGTTAATATTGTATGTCCAAAATGTGGAAAAACTACTAGAGTAGAATATAAAATTGAAAAAGATAAAAAAGTTCGTGTTTGTAAAAAATGTGGAACCATAATAAAATAAAAAAGAAAGGACTTTTTTAAAGGTGGTAACTTAATCAAGTATTATGAATATTTATTATTTCATAAGCTAGAGAATGATGGGAATAAACCAGCACCTTAGAAAAAGAAAGGAGGAATAACTAAAAATGGAAAAATTGAGAGAACAATATGAAAAAGAAGTAGTTCCAGCATTAATGAAAAAATTCCAATATAAATCAGTTATGCAAGTTCCAAAACTTGATAAAATAGTTATAAATATAGGTTTAGGAGATATAAAAGAAAATCCTAAATCATTAGAAAATGCAATGAATGATTTAACACAAATAACAGGTCAAAGACCAATGATAACAAAAGCTAAAAAATCTATTGCAGCATTCAAATTAAGAGAAGGATCAAATGTTGGATGCAAAGTTACATTAAGAGCTAATAAGATGTATGATTTTGCATACAAATTATTTAATGTAGCACTTCCAAGAGTAAGAGATTTTAGAGGTGTTTCTGAAAATTCTTTTGATGGAAGAGGAAATTACTCAATGGGAATTAAAGAACAATTAGTATTTCCAGAAATTGAATATGATAAAATAGACAAACTAAGAGGAATGGATATCATATTTGTAACAACAGCTGAAACAGACGAAGAGGCAAAAGAGCTATTAAAATTATTAGGAATGCCTTTCAAAGCATAGTTTAAGGAGGAGAAAAAATAATGGCTAAAAAATCTATGAAAGTAAAACAAGCTAGACCACAAAAATATAAAACAAGAGAATACAGTAGATGCAAAATTTGTGGTAGACCACATGCTTATATTAGAAAATATGGAATTTGTCGTGTATGTTTCAGAGAATTAGCACATAAGGGCGAAATTCCAGGTGTTAAGAAAGCAAGTTGGTAAAAAAATATATAAGGGATATATAAAGTAATAAAAGATATAACCCTTAACCGAGAGAAAAGGAGGTAAATAAATTGAATACTACAGATCCAATAGCAGATATGTTAACAAGAATAAGAAATGCTAACAGTGCTAAGCACAAAACAGTTGATGTACCAGCTTCTAAAATGAAAACAGCAATAGCTGAAATCTTATTTAAAGAAGGATATATCAAATCATTTGAATTAATAAGTAATGAAAATCAAGGAATCATCAGAATAACTCTAAAATACGATGAAAAAGGAACTAGAGTAATTGATGGAATAAAAAGAATTAGTAAACCAGGATTAAGAGTATATGCAGGTAAAGAAGAATTACCAAAAGTATTAAATGGTTTAGGAATAGCAATAATTTCTACATCAAAAGGTCTAAAAACAGACAAAGAAGCAAGAGAAACAGGAATAGGTGGAGAAGTTTTAGCTTACATATGGTAGTATAGAATAAATGTTAAAGAGGAAAAAATGATGGAAGATAGTGTTTTTCAAATAGTTTTAATATTAAGTATAATATTATTTATATTAGATATATTTATATATTTTAAAATACTTAAAAATATATCTAAGATGAAAGAGAAAAATAGTAAAAATAAATTTAAGATTATAACCATATTTTTGATTATACTTTCATTTATATGTATTGAACTTCCAAAAACAATGTATAATTTTGGAATTGCAATTGATGCAACAGAAATGGATAAAATAATATGGAATATAGAACCATTTATACCATTAGTTATACAATTAATATTTAATCTTATATTATTAAAAACGACAATTAAACAATTAAAAAAGGAAGGTGAAACAAAATGTCAAGAATAGGAAATAAACCTATTGCTGTACCAGCAGGAGTTGAAGTAAAATTAGAAGGACAAAAAATAACTGTAAAAGGACCTAAAGGTACATTAGAAAGAGAAATACACAAAAATATTTCTGTATCAATAGAAGATAATGTTATTAAAGTAACAAGACCTAATGATGAAGCAAAAAATAGAAGTTTGCATGGTCTAACAAGAACTTTAATAAGCAATATGATAAATGGTGTTGAAAAAGAATATACAAGAGAATTACAAATAAATGGTGTAGGTTATAGAGTTGCAAAACAAGGAAATAACTTAAACTTAACATTAGGATATTCTCATCCAGTAATATTTGAAGCACCAGAAGGAATTACATTTGATGTTCCAAACCCAAATACTATTATTGTAAAAGGTATAGATAAAGAATTAGTTGGTCAAACAGCAGCTAATATCAGAACAAAAAGACCACCTGAAGTATATAGAGGTAAAGGTATCAAATATGCTGAAGAAGTTATTAGACGTAAAGAGGGTAAGACAGGTAAATAATTAAAAAATACTAACAAGGGGAAAGGAATATCCTCTAAGATATTTAGAAAGGAGAAAAGTAATGGTTAGTAAAACAGATAGAAGTCTAGAAAGAGATAGAAGACATAAAAGAGTTAGAACTAAAGTATCTGGAACAGCAGAAAGACCAAGATTATGTGTATATAGAAGCAACAGTAATTTATATGCACAAATAATTGATGATGTTGCAGGAAACACATTAGTATCTGCTTCAACATTAGATAAAGAAATAAAAACAAAAAAATCTAATATAGAAGCTGCTAAAGAAGTTGGAGCTTTAATCGCAAAAAGAGCAGTTGCAAAGAAAATAACAACTGTAGTATATGACCGTAGTGGATATATATACCATGGTGTTGTTAAAGAACTAGCTGAAGCTGCAAGAGAAGGAGGCTTGGAATTCTAATGGAAGAAAATAAAATGCCAGAATTAAAAGAAAAAGTAGTAGCTATAAATAGAGTTGCAAAGGTAGTAAAAGGTGGTAGAACATTTAGATTCAGTGCTGTTGTAATCGTTGGAGATGGAGCAGGACATGTAGGAATAGGAAATGGTAAAGCTGCTGAAGTACCTGATGCTATAAGAAAAGCTATTCAAGAAGCTAAAAAGAATTTAGTAGAGGTTCCAATAGTAGGAACAACAGTACCTCATGAGTTTATAGGAAAATTTGGTAGTGCAAAAGTTATGTTAAAGCCAGCTGCTGTTGGTACAGGACTTATAGCTGGAGGAAGTGTAAGACCAGTATTAGAGCTTGCAGGTTATAAAGATATACGTACAAAAGTTATTGGAACAAACAATCCAAGAAATGTTGTATATGCAACTATCGAAGGGTTAAAAAGTATGCAAACAATTGAGCAAGTAGCTAAAAAAAGAAATAAAAAAGTAGAAGAAATTATGTAAAAATAAATATAGGGTAAAACATCACAAAAATGGATATAACCCTCGACATAAAAAACAAGGAGGTGCAAAGAAACATGAAATTAGGAGAATTAAAACCAACAGTTGAAAAGAAAAGTAGAAAAAGAGTTGGACGTGGAATGGGTTCTGGAACTGGAAAAACATCAGGAAAAGGACATAAAGGTCAAAAAGCAAGAAGTGGTGGTGGAGTAAGAAGAGGCTTTGAAGGAGGTCAAACACCATTATATAGAAGATTACCAAAAAGAGGATTTACAAATAGAAATTCTAAGAACTATACAGAAGTAACATTAACAATGCTAAACAAATCAAAAGCAACAGATGTAACAGCAGAAAGCTTAGTAGAAGAAGGAATAATCGGAAAAATAAATGACGGAATAGTAGTATTAGCAACAGGAACTTTAGAGAAAAAAGTAAATGTTAAAGCTACAAAATTTACTGCAACTGCTAAGGAAAAAATCGAAGCCCTAGGCGGAAAGGCAGAGGTGATTTAGTTGTTTAAAACAATAAAAAACGCTTTAAAAACACCAGATGTAAGAAAAAGACTATTATATACACTTGTACTTATTATATTATTCAGATTAGGATGTTTTATAACTGTACCAGGTGTAAATACAATAACATTAAATGAGACAATGTCTTCAAGTAATGGAATTGCAGGATTTATAGATATAATTTCAGGAGGAGCTTTTTCAAGATTTTCAATATTTGCAATGTCAGTAAGTCCTTACATAACAGCATCAATTGTTGTTCAATTATTAGCAATGGTAATACCATCTTTAGAAAGAATGACTAAAGAGGGTGGAGAAGAAGGAAGAAAAGTAATAAATAGATGGACAAAAATTATAACAATAATTTTGGCTTTAGTAGAAGCTATTGGTATTTATCTATCATATAGAACTTCTGGAGTATTTATTAATCAAGGATGGTTAACAGGAATATTGGTAGTTACATCATTAATAGCAGGAACATCTTTATTAATGTGGCTTGGAGAGCAAATTACAAGTAAAGGAATTGGAAATGGTATATCTATTATAATATTTATAGGTATTATATCAGGATTACCTAAAGCAGTAACAACTATATGGAATTTGATTGTAACATCAACAGGATTTAGTACAATAGGATTAATTACATCATTAGGAATTATAGTAGGAGCACTTCTTTTAGTTGCAGGAGTTGTATTTGTACAAGAAGCTGAAAGAAGAGTTCCAGTACAATATTCTAAAAAAGTTGTAGGAAGAAAAATGGTAGGAGCACAAAGTACACACATTCCATTAAAATTAGCAATGGCAGGAGTTATGCCAGTAATATTTGCATCATCATTTATGACATTTCCTGCAATGTTAATTTCAATGTTTGCAGATGTACAAAATCTAAAAGGATTTTGGGCTGGTGTTTATAAATTTTCTATTGCAACATCATCTTCAAGTGTTGGATGGGGATATTCACTAGCTAATGCAATAGTATATTTACTATTAATAATGGGATTCACATTTTTCTATACTTATGCTACATTTAATCCAGCAGAAGTATCAAACAATATAAAGAAAAATGGTGGTTTCATCCCTGGAATTAGAGCAGGAAAACCAACAACAGATTATTTATCATCTATAATAACAAAATTAACAATATTTGGAGGATTATTCCTTGCTGTAATAGCAATATTACCAATGTTATTAAGATTTACTAATTTGAATGTTTCATTTGGAGGAACTTCAATATTAATAGTTGTAGGTGTTGCACTTGAAACAGTACAACAATTAGAATCTCAATTAGTAATGAGACATTACAAAGGATTCTTAGAATAAAAAAGTGCCTATCAAAGATAGGTGCTTTTTTTGCGGAAAAAATTATGCATAAAATAGGAAAACAATTGACAAACTAAGTAAAATAAGCTAAAATAGAATTGCAAAGAACGAAAGAAAGCCTCTAAGAAATTAGAGGCACGTATTTTTTCGAAAGGTAAAGAGAAAGGAAGAAAAAGGATGAATATTATTATGTTAGGTGCTCAAGGTACAGGAAAAGGAACTGTAGCAGGGTTAATAAGTGAGCAAACAGGATTACCACAAATATCAACAGGAGACATTTTCAGAAAAAATATTAGTGAAAAAACAGAATTAGGAATAGAAGCAGAAAAATATATATCAAAAGGAAATTTAGTTCCAGACCCAATAACTGTTCCAATGGTTAAAGATAGATTAAACTGGGGAGATGCAAAAAATGGAGTTATATTAGATGGATTTCCAAGAACAATAGAGCAAGCAGAAGAATTGGATAAAATATTAGAAAATAAAGAAGAAAAAGTTGATTTAGTAATAAATTTGGTAACACCAAAAGAAGAACTAATAGACAGAATGATTACAAGGAGAGTATGTACGAATCCAGATTGCAAAACAACATATAATACAAAATTACATCCACCAAAAGTAGATGGAATATGTGACAAATGTGGTTCACCATTAAAACAAAGAGCTGATGATTCTGATCCAGAAGCAATAAAAAGAAGATTAGAAACATATGAAGAAAAAACAAGACCATTAGTAGAATATTACAAAAATAAAGGTGTATTAAGAACAGAAGAAGTTAGTATATCAATAAACAGAATGGGAAAAGATGTAGCAGAAGATATAGTAAAAGATTTAAAAAAATAAATATATAGAAGATTAAAATCTCCTAAAAAGAAGATGAATTATAGCTAAATGAAAGGAGAAAGAAATGGTAACTATAAAATCAAAAAGAGAAATTGAATTAATGAGAGAAGCAGGACGTGTAACAGCATTAACACACAAGGCAATAGAAGATGCTATAAAACCAGGAATGACAACAGCAGAAATAGATAAAATTGCCGAAGAAACAATGAAAAAATATGGTGCTGTATCAGCAGAAAAAGGATACGACCCAGGAATAAGAGGAGTTCCTCCATATCCAGCTGCAACATGTATATCAATAAATGATGAAGTAATACATGGAGTACCATCAAAAAAGAGAATAATAAAAGATGGAGACATTGTAAGTGTTGACTTAGTATCACTAAAAAACGGATATAATGGAGACGCTGCAAGAACATTTTTAGTTGGAAATGTATCAAAAGAAGCAAAAAGGTTAGTAGAAGTAACAAAACAAGCATTTTTTGAGGGAATAAAATATGCCAAAAAAGGAAATAGAATAGGAGATGTATCACATGCAATAGGTGAATATGTTAAATCTCAAGGATATTCTGTTGTAAGAGAATTTGAGGGGCATGGAATAGGAAAAGACATGCATGAAGAACCTGAAATACCAAACTATGGAAAAGCTGGAAGAGGAATAAGACTAGAACCAGGAATGACATTAGCGATAGAACCAATGGTAATAGCAGGAAAACCAGATATATGGCAATTAGAAGATGGTTGGACAATAGTAACACAAGATGGAAGTTTATCAGCACATTATGAAAACACAATTTTAATTACAGAAAATGAACCAGAACTATTGACAATCCTATAAAATTATTATATAATGTATGAGTTAATACTGAAAAAAAGAATATTATGGAAATTTATAATTAAAAAAGATGTTTTAAAGCATAAATTTTCATATTAATATAGAACTCTTTAAAAAGGAGGTAAAAGACTTGGCAAAAGAGGATGTAATAGAGGTAGAGGGTATAGTAGTAGAAACATTACCAAATACAAATTTCAAAGTAGAACTTGAAAATGGACATCAAATATTAGCACATATTTCAGGAAAATTAAGAATGAACTATATCAAAATTCTACCAGGAGATAAAGTTAAAGTTGAACTATCACCATATGATTTAACAAGAGGAAGAATCACTTGGAGAGCAAAATAAAAGTCAATTAATTAACCCAAAAATATAAATACTATTAAAGGAGGGAAATCTAATGAAAGTAAGACCATCTGTAAAGAAAATGTGTGACAAATGCAAAGTAATAAAAAGAAAAGGTGTAATTAGAGTTATATGTGAAAACCCTAAACATAAACAAAGACAAGGGTAATTAAAGTTTATAACACAAATATGGTAGCGGCTGTTAAACTTGAATAAAGTTTACATATCAGATTTGTGTTTATATATATGTCCAAAATAAACTTAAAGACTAGTATATCTAGTGCATTTCACCTTTAAGTCAGAAATAGGACAACACTTGAATAAAATTCAAATAAAAGAAGAAAAAATTTGGAGGTGTAAAAAAATGGCTCGTATAGCGGGAGTAGACTTACCTAAAGAAAAAAGAGTAGAAATAGGACTTACATATATTTATGGTATAGGAGTATCTAGTTCAAACAAAATATTAGCAAAAGCTGGAATAAATCCAGACACTAGAGTAAAAGACTTAACTGATGAAGAAGTTAATAAAATAAGAAAAGTTATTGACGAATCATACAAAGTTGAGGGAGACTTAAGAAGAGAAGTAGCACTTAACATAAAAAGATTAACAGAAATTGGATGCTATAGAGGATTAAGACATAGAAGAGGACTTCCAGTAAGAGGACAAAGAACAAAAACAAATGCTCGTACAAGAAAAGGTCCAAGAAAATTAGTAAGCAAATCAAAAAAAGCTTAATATAGAAAAAAATAAAACATATAAATAGTTGATGAAAAACATCAAACTCTAAATAAACAATTTTAAATTGTATTATTTTTTAAGGAGGGAAAATAAAATCATGGCTAACAAAAATGGAGCTAAAAAACCAGTAGCTAGAAGAAATAGAAAAAACATTGATAAAGGTGAAGCACATATTCATTCTAGTTTTAACAATACAATAGTTACAATAACAGATACAAATGGAAACACAATATCATGGGGAAGTGCTGGAGAATTAGGATTTAAAGGTTCAAGAAAAAGCACACCATTTGCTGCAGGAGAAGTTGCAGAAACAGCAGCTAAAGCAGCTATGGAACATGGGTTAAAAACTGTTGAAGTATATGTTAAAGGACCAGGAGCAGGACGTGAAGCTGCAATAAGAGCACTTCAATCTGCAGGGTTAGAGTTAAGCAGTATAAAAGATGTAACACCAATACCACACAATGGTTGTAGACCACCAAAAAGAAGAAGAGTTTAATATTAGAAAATATATAACTAAACACAACAAGTGTTATAAATAACAAAATTGGAAAATGTAAAACCAATTATAAAATAGAAACAAGATAGTAAAATGAAGAAAGAGGTGTAAATAAAAGATGGCACGTTATACAGACGAACAATGTCGTATTTGCCGTAGAGAAGGACAAAAATTGTTCTTAAAAGGTTCAAGATGTTACACAGATAAATGCAGTATTTCTAGAAGAAATTATGCACCAGGACAACATGGACAAAAAAGAGCAAAACTTTCTGAATACGGAACACAATTAAGAGAAAAACAAAAAACAAAATCATACTATGGAGTTGGAGAAAAACAATTTAGAGGATATTTTGAAATGGCATCTAATAAAAAAGGAGTAACAGGTGAGAACTTATTACAAATATTAGAAAGTAGATTAGACAATGTAGTTTACAGATTAGGATTTGGAACATCAAGAGCACAAGCAAGACAATTAGTAAACCATGGACAATTCGAAGTAAACGGAAAAAAGGTTGATATTCCATCATACTTAGTAAAAGCTGGAGATGTAATTGCAGTAAGAGAAAGTAAAAAAGAAAATATTACAATAAAAGCTAATGTTGAAGCAAACTCAGCAAGACCAGTTCCAGCATGGTTAGAATTAAATAACGAAACTTTAAGTGGTAAAGTAATTAGATTAGCATCTAGAGAAGATGTTGATATTCCAGTTGAAGAACATTTAATAGTAGAGCTTTACTCTAAATAGTTTTTAAAATATTAGGAGGTAGAAATGATAGAATTTGAAAAGCCAAATATTGAATGTCTAGAGGTTGATAACACAAATAATTATGCAAAATTTGTATGCGAACCATTAGAAAGAGGATATGGTGTAACAATAGGAAATTCTTTAAGAAGAATATTACTTTCATCATTAACAGGTTGTGCAATTACAAGTGTTAAAATTGAGGGTGTATTACATGAATTTTCTAGCATACCAAATGTTGTAGAAGACGTACCAGAAATTATAGTCAATTTGAAAAATGTTAGACTAAAATTTGCTGAAAACGAAGAAAAAGTTATGAGAATTAACTTTAAAGGAGAGGGAGAAGTTACTGCAGGAGATATCATTACTGATGGAACTGTAGAAATCTTAAATCCAGACTTACATATAGCAACTGTATCAGAAGGTGGACAGTTGATAATGGAAATGACAGCAGATATGGGAAGAGGATATTCCCCTTCAGAAAAAAATAAAAAACCTAATCAAGACATATCTGTGCTTCCAATAGATTCAATTTATACACCAGTTAAAAAAGTAAATTATCAAGTAAAAAACACTAGAGTAGGGCAAATGGTTGACTATGATAAACTAATTATCGAAGTTTGGACAGATGGAAGCTTAAAAGCTCATGAAGCATTAAGCTTAGCAGCAAAAGTTATGACAGGACATTTAGAATTATTCATAGATTTATCAGAAGCAACAAGAAATACACAAGTAATGATAGAAAAAGAAGAGTCTAAAAAAGAAAAAGTATTAGAAACTTCAATAGAAGAATTAGAATTGTCTGTACGTTCATTTAATTGCTTAAAAAGAGCAGGAATTGCTACAGTAGAAGATTTAACAAATAAATCTGAAAGTGATATGATGAAAGTAAGAAATTTAGGTAAAAAATCATTAGATGAGGTAATTGCAAAATTACATTCATTAGGTTTAAATTTCGCTGAAGACGATGAATAAAAAGATAATATGCAATTAAATAAAATGGATACATGCTAAAAAGGAGGGAAAATAAGTGGCTACAAATAGAAAATTAGGTAGAACTACTGATATAAGAAATGCAATGTTAAAAACTTTAACAACAGATTTAATATTACATGGAAAAGTTGAAACAACAGAAGCAAGAGCTAAAGAAGTAAAAGCAATAGCTGATAGTATAATTTCTTTAGCAGTAAAAGAAAAAGACAACTTTGAAAATGTAGAAGTAAAAGTAGTTAAAGCAAAATTAGATTCTAAAGGTAACAAAGTTACAGAATTAGTAAAAAGCAAAAATGGAAATGAGTATTTAAAAGTTGTTAAAGAAGAAAAGACTGAAACAAGACAAAAAGATATGCCATCAAGATTAAATGCAAGAAGAAAAATGATAACAAAATTAAACAAAGTAAAAGATGAAAAAGGAAATAATATAGACTTAATAGCAAAATTATTCAATGAAATTGCTCCAAAATACGAAGGACGTGTTGGAGGATATACAAGAATAATTAAAGCTGGACCTCGTAGAGGAGATGGAGCTGAAGTAGCTATATTACAACTTGTTTAATAAAAATTGAATATAAAATTATCAAGAGTGGAGTAGAGAACGGCTCGTTAATCCCACAGCAACCTACCAAAAGGCAAGGTGCTAAAACCGACAAAGCATAAGCTTTGAGTGATGATTAAAAAATAAAGAACTCTTAGCAAAAAGCAAAGAGTTTTTTGTTTTTTATATTAGAGAGAAAGGAAGTAATAAATATGAAAAAATTTTATTTTACATCTGAAAGTGTAACAGAGGGACATCCAGATAAATTATGTGATTATATTTCAGATACAATATTAGATGAAGCTATAAAACAAGACAAATATTCAAGAGTAGCTGTAGAAACATTTGCGTCAGCGAATAAAATAACAATAGCTGGACAAATAACAACAAATGAAAAATTAGATATTGAAAAAATAGTTAGAAATAGAATTAAAGAAATAGGATATGACAATGCTGATTTAGACATAGACTATAAAACATGCCAAATAGATATAAATATAACTAAACAAAGTTCAGATATAGCACAAGGTGTAGATGTAGGAGGAGCTGGAGATCAAGGAATAATGTTTGGGTTTGCATCAGATGAAACCGAAGAATATATGCCATTTGCAATATCAATGGCACATAAATTATCAAAAAGACTTACTGATGTTCGTAAAACAGGAATATTACCATATTTAAGACCAGATGGAAAAACACAAGTAACAGTAGAATATGAGGGAAATCAAGTAAAAAGAATAGATACAATATTAATTTCAACACAACATAATGCAGATGTTGATATGGACGCTTTAAAAACAGATATTAAAGATAAAGTAATAAATGCAGTAATACCACAAGAGTATCTTGATGAAGATACAAAATATTATATAAATCCGACTGGAAGATTTGTAATAGGTGGTCCTTTAGGAGATACTGGATTAACAGGAAGAAAAATAATTGTTGATACATATGGTGGATATGCACGTCATGGTGGAGGAGCATTTTCTGGAAAAGATGCTACAAAAGTGGATAGAAGTGCAGCATATATGTTACGTCATATTGCTAAAAACATTGTTGCAAATGGATATGCAAAAAAATGTGAATTACAAGTAGCATATGCAATTGGTGTTGAACAACCAATGTCAATATTTATAGATACATTTGGAACAAATACAATTCCAGAAGATAAAATTGAAGAAATTGTTACAAGAAATTTTGATTTAACACCAAAAGGAATAATAGAATACTTAGGATTACGTGAGCCAATATTTACAAAGACAACAAATTATGGACATTTTGGAAAAACAGAATTACCTTGGGAAAAAATAATAGAATTGAAATAATTAATCACATTAAAATAAAAAAAACATATAATAGCCATAAGGAGGAAAGGGTATGGAAAACTTCATTATAAATTCTGTACTTTGGACACTTGCTCTTTATGGCTTGTTTGAGTTAATTAAACAAATTATATATATGTATACATATACAAATATGAGAGAAGATGGAATATACATAATAATAGCAGTGAAAAATCAGGAAGATAGAATTGAGGGTTTTTTACGTTCAATTTTATTTAAAATTTTATATGGAAAGGAAGATTATATAAAAGATATTATAGTGGCTGATTTAAATTCTAAAGATAAAACGAAAGAGATTGTTAATAAATTGTCTGAAGATTATAAATGTGTTAGGATTACAAATTGGAAAGAATGTAAAGATATTATTGATAATATTAATGATATAGATAAAATATGATGTAATTTATTTAAATTAATATAAAAAAAGGAATATTATTTAGAGATCAAATTTTTAAGTGATTGCAATAATATTCTTGTTTTTTTGTTTTTTTTTAGTTATAATAAATTTGTAAAATTGAAAGGAGATGATATTTCTATGAGCAATAATAATTTAATAGATAAAGACACTAAAACTATTGAAAGAAGAAGAAAAATATTTAGAATTTTGGGTATAATTGGTGCTATTGTGAGTGGAATATGTAATCTATTAGAGATAATAGCAGATGATTTTAGTTTTTCAAATTTTGCATTTTTTTTATTTTTTATATTTATGGCAATAAGTTCAAAGAAACAAAGAAAGGAAAAGGAGGAATCTAATGATGAAAGATGAAAAAATAATACAATATTTAAAAGATGCTAATCTTTGGGGAGAAAACAATCTTTATTTTTTTGCAATGGCTCCTAATAGTTTTTCTAATCAGAAAAGCATTTATGGAACTAAACAAATGGAAATAAAATTTTATATAGTAAATGAAAATGAAAATGGAATTGCAATTATTCCATTTGACGAAACATTAAAGAGCATAAAACAACTTATAACTATAATTCCACATGAAAATATTAAGGAAGTGTATACTGAGAAATATAAATTTATGTTTTTTTTGAAAGGAAATAGATTGATTATAAAAACAAATGAAAATAAAGTTGTAGAATTAGAGTGTCCACATCCGAAAAAAGAAACAGAAGAATTTTTAAACTTTAATATATATAAATTTATTTTAAAATATAAAAATAATGAGCATAAAGAGAATAAGAATGTAATAATGAAGATAGATTTTACTTTAAAAGATAGAATTAATATTAATAATGATTTATGTTGTAAAATAGAAATAACAGACAATAAAAAAATTAAAGAAGATATTAAAAAATTATATTCTAATAAAATATTAGAAGCCATGCAATCAGGAAAAATGAAAATTTATTTTTATGCAGAAACACTTCCAGATGATGAGAAAACTATAAAAATAACAACAGAAATTTTTACAGAAGTTCTTTACGATATGGGATGGTATTTTAAAGACAACGAGATAGATGCTAATGATATAGAAGATAATAATTTTGAAGTTATAATTGTTGCAGAAGAACAGAAAACTCAAGACATATATATAACTGCATGTAAGAAAATGGGATTAATATAAATAAATGCTTGATAAAAAGAGAGAGGAGTATTAAAAATAATGGAAAAATTAGCAATATTAGATTGTGGAGGGCAATACACTAAAGTAATTGACAGGAGAGTTAGAGAATTAGGGGTAAAATCAGACATATTACCAATTAATGCAAAATCAGACGAATTACAAGAATACAAAGCAATAATATTATCAGGAGGGCCTAATAGTATATCAAATGATGAAAGGCTAAAATTTGATGAAAAAATATTTGAATTAGGAAAACCAATATTAGGAATATGTTACGGAATGCAACTAATGTCAGACCATTTTGGAGGAGTAGTAGACAGTAATGTTATAAAAGAATATGGACAAAATGAGATTTGGGTAGATACAAAATCACTAATATTTGATGGAATAGAAGAAAGACAAAAAGTGCTTATGAGCCATGGAGATACTGTAAAAATAGAACCAAAAGGGTTTAAAATAATAGGAAAATCTGGAGACACAATATCAGCAATAGGAAATGAAGAAAAAAGAATGTATGGACTTCAATTTCATCCAGAAGTAGACCTAACAGAAGATGGAACGAAAATTCTAGAAAATTTTATTAGAAAGGTTGCGGAATATAAAGATTTTTATGCATTAGATGATAGAATAGAAACATCAATAAAAATGATAAAAGAAAAAGTTGGAGAAAATAAAGTAGTTGTACTTGTAAGCGGAGGAGTAGATTCAGCAGTTACAACAGCATTACTTATAAAAGCATTAAATCCAGACAATGTATATGCAATACACATAGATTCTGGATTTATGAGAAAAAATGAAAGTGATGTAATATGTGAAAACCTAAAAAAACTTGGATTAAAAAATCTAATAAGAGAAAATGCAAAAGATTATTTTTTTAATACAGTTGTAGAAGTTGATGGAAAAAAATTAGGACCATTAGTTAATACAATAGACCCTGAAGAAAAAAGACAAATAATAGGAGAAATCTTTATAAAAATAGCAAATAATGTAATAGAAAGATTAGGATTAGACCCAGAACACACATATATTGCTCAAGGAACATTAAGACCAGATTTAATAGAAAGTGGAAATCCAGATATAAGTGGATTTGCACACAAAATAAAAACACACCACAATGATGTTGCAATAGTAAGAGAAGCACGAAAAAAAGGACTTATAGTAGAAACAAATAGTGATTGGCATAAAGATGAAGTTAGAAAAGTAGCTAGAATGTTAGGGTTAGAAGAAAGCATTGCTTCAAGACAGCCATTTCCTGGACCAGGACTAGCTATAAGATTAATATGCCATGATAAAAAAGAAGAAAATAAGATTAACCAAGAAGATATAGATAAAATAAATCAAATAGTAAGTAAAACAACTGAAATGGCACAAATAATACCAATAAAATCAGTAGGTGTACAAGGAGACTGTAGAAGTTACAGAAATTTAGGAATATTATATGGAAATGGAGTAGATTTTAATTGGAATAATGTTACAACATTGGCAAAACAAATAACAGATAAAATAACCACTATAAATAGAGTTGGATATATATTAAACAAAAAAGACATAAATCAAGAAATAAAATGTTTTGATATGAAAATAAATGACGAATGTGTAGAATTACTTAGAGAATTAGATAAAATAATAACAACTAATTTAGAGAAAAGCAAAGTAAATCAGACATTTGGTGTATTAATTCCAATAGGAATTACAAAAAAATATTCAGTTGCAATAAGAACATTTGTAACAAATGATTTTATGACAGGCAAACCAGGAGAAATAGGAACAGATGTAGAAAAGGCAATGATAGAAAAAACTGTAAAAGAAATAGAAGATAAATTTTCAGATAAAATCGAATTTGTAATTTATGATGTAACAAGTAAACCACCAGCAACATGTGAGTGGCAATAAAAATGGAACATTTGAAACCGGGAATTTTATGGTCAAAACTTAAATGCAATGAAAATACCCGGTATCAAATGTTTTTTTGGTAATGAAAGGAAAAAGAAATGTTAGAAAAATGCACAATATGTCCACATAAATGTGGAATAAACAGAACAAAAAATATAGGAAGATGTAAATCAACAAATAAAATAAAAATTGCATTATATTCAACTCATAATTTTGAAGAACCATGTATTTCGGGCGAGAATCGGTTCTGGAACAATTTTCTTTTCAAATTGTAATATGAACTGTATATTTTGTCAAAATTACGAAATAAGCCAATTTGGAAAGGGGAAAGAGATAATTGTAGATGAACTTGCAGACATAATGATAAAACAACAAGAAAAAGGAGTAGAAAACATCAATTTGGTAACACCAACAAGTTATGCAATACATATAATAGAAGCAATAAAAATAGCAAAAGAAAAGGGATTAAATATACCAATAGTGTATAATACAAATGGATATGAAAATGTAGAAACATTAAAACTATTAGATGGGTATATTGATATATATTTGCCAGATTTTAAATATTACTATAATGAACTTGGAAAGAAATACTCAAAAGTAGAAAATTATTTTGAAATGGCTACAAATGCAATAAAAGAAATGTATAGACAAGTTGGAACTCCTAAATTAAATGAAAATGGGATTATGCAGAAAGGATTAATGATTAGACATTTAATATTACCAAATCATGTAGAAAATAGTAAACAAGTTTTAAAATGGATAAAAGAAAATTTAGATAATAATGTATATGTAAGTATAATGGCTCAATACTTTCCGACTTATAAAGCAAAACAATTAGAAGAACTAAATAGAAAAATAACCCAAAAAGAATATGAGGAAATTGAAACATATTTATATGAAATTAATTTAGAAAATGGCTATATTCAAGAACTTGGAGAACATGAAGAAGAATATGTGCCAAAGTGGGAATATTAAATTACAAAAACATTAGAATGTAACTTTTTTGTAAAAATGATTTACAAGGCACAATTATTATGATATATTAAAAAAGTACAAAGCATACAAAAGGGGGAAAAATTAATGACACAAGCAGATAAAAATTTTATTGATACATGTAAAGAAATAATAAAAAATGGTTTTTCTTCAGAAGGAACAAATGTTAGAACAAGATGGGAAGATGGTACAGAAGCAAATTATTATTCGATTGTAGGAGTACAAAACAAATATGATTTAGAAAAAGAATTTCCAATGATTACACTTAGAAATAATTCTAAAACAATAAAAAATGCGATAGATGAAATATTATGGATATGGCAAAAAAAATCAAATAAAGTTAGTGAATTAAATTCTCACATTTGGGACCAATGGACAGGAGAAGACGGAACTATAGGAAAAGCTTATGGATATCAATTAGCAAAAAAGTATGAATTTAAAACAAAAGATGGAATAAAGACAATGGATCAAGTAGACTATGTGATATATTTATTAAAAAATGACCCATCAAGTCGTAGAATAATGACAAATCTTTTTAATCATGAAGATTTAAAAGATATGAATTTAGAACCATGTGCATATGGAACACAGTGGTTAGTAAAAGAAGGAAAATTGCATTTAATTTTAAACCAACGTTCACAAGATATGTTAACGGCAAATGGATGGAATATAATGCAATATGCAGTATTACAGTCGATGTTTGCACAAATATCAGGATTAAAACCAGGAACATTAACACACAATATTGGAGATTGTCACATATATGATAGACACATCCAAATTGTAAAGCAACTTATAGATGCAACACCAGTAGAATGTAAACCTAAATTAGTTATAAAAAATGATACAAAAGACTTTTATCAATTTAAAGTAGAAGATTTTGAAATTATAGATTATGACTACAACAAAGAAGTAAAAATAGGGAAAATTCCAGTTGCAGAATAATTTTAAAAGTTATATAAAAGAATAAGGAGTAAAGATATGTTAAGTATAATAGTAGCAAAAGCAAAAAATAATGTTATAGGAAAAAATAATAAAATAATATGGAATCTACCAGAAGACTTAAAAAAATTTAAAGAATTAACTACAGGACATACAATAATAATGGGAAGAAAAACATTTGAATCAATAGGAAGAGTTTTACCAAACAGAAAACACATAATATTTAGTCAAAATCCAGATTTTAAAGTAAATGATGAAAATGTAGAAATAGTTCATTCTATGCTTCAAATCCAAGAATATATAGAAGATGATAATGAAAACTTTGTAATAGGTGGAGCAATGATATATAATTTATTAATGCCATATGTAAAGAAAATGTATGTAACACAAATAAATAAGGAATTTGATGGAGATACATTTTTTCCAAGAATAGATGAAGAAGTTTGGAATGTAGTTGAAAAAGTATCTAAAAGAGATGAAAATAGTAATTTAGATTATGAATATGTAACATATGAACGAAAATAAAAAACTCACAAAAAAGTGAGTTTTTTTTTGAAAATAGGCTAAACTATAAAAAGTGGAGGAAAAAATATATGTTTAAGCCAAAAGGAATTTATTATGAAAAAGAAATAGAGAATTATGAGTTGGGAAAAGAACTTCTAGAAAAATATAAAGAAGTACCAAAAGTAATTATTGAAAATCATAATAATATAGAAGAAATGAGAAAAAAGCACAATTCAGAATTTCCAGATATGAAAAAAAACTTAATAATAGGAATACGAAAAACACATAAATTTGTGGAAAACCATAAAACATCAGACTATTTAGTACCATATACATCATCAGGGTGTACAGCAATGTGTATGTATTGTTATTTGGTATGTAATTATAATAAATGTGCATATTTAAGATTATTTGTAAATAGAGAGCAAATGTTAGAAAAAATAATAAAAACTTCACAAAATAGTCCAAAGCAATTAACATTTGAAATAGGAAGTAATAGTGATTTGGTATTAGAAAATACAATAACAGGCAATTTAGTTTGGACAATAGAAAATTTTGCTAATACAGAAAAAGGATTTTTAACATTACCAACAAAATTTGATATGGTAGATGATATATTGCCATTAAAACATAATGGTAAAATAATAATTAGAATGAGTGTAAATCCAGAAGAAATAATAAATAAGGTTGAATTTGGGACGTCAAGACTAAAAGGTAGAATAGAAGCAATAAATAAATTAACAGAAGCGGGTTATAAAATAGGAATATTAATTGCTCCAGTAATATTGGTAGAGAATTGGAAAGAATTATATACAGATTTAATTAAAAGATTAAGTGTAGAATTATCAGAAAAGGCACGAAAAGAGGCTTTTTTTGAAATTATTTTTATGACATATAGCTATGTTCATACTAGAATAAATGAAGAGGCTTTTCCTAATGCTATAAATTTATATGATAAAGAAAAAATGACAGGAAGAGGAAATGGAAAATATGGATATAAGGAAAAACATAGAATTGAAGCGGAAATTTATTTAAGAGAGCAAATGAATAAATATTTTCCTAATAATAGAATAGAATATGTTGTTTAGAATTTTGGAATGACAAAAAAAGACTTATGTTTAAAGTCTTTTTTGTACATTCCGAAAACATTTTACACTATTTAAATCTACATAAATTTGATTTTTTGGAAATATTGTGCTATAATATAAGTATTATAAGGCAATTTGCCTATTGTACATTGAAAATAGCAAAAGATTATTAGGAAAACTGATTAAGTGAAATGATATACCCCAAAGGTTATTCCAACTATAATAATTTATTTGCTACAATAAGTCCTCACAAGCAGAAAGAGATGAGGCAGGAAGGAATAAAAATGAAAAGAACAGAAAGAGAAAAAATCGTCGACACAATGAAAAACGTAATGGCTGCACTAAATGGATTTGGTGTAGAATATAGTACCAATTGGTATGGATATTCTTCAGAGACAAGTTTGAAGGAGATTCAGAAAATTGGAGATGGTGATACCAAAGATGTGTTTTTTGAAGATTTCGACGGAGGAGATGAATTCAAAAAAGAATTCAAGAAATTTGTCGAAAGAAAAAATTGCTCTAAGGTTCAGGCAAGAGCTTGGGCTGAGGAAGAAAATATGATTATGATACAGATATGTCGTCAGTATGAGGATATGTATGATGATTATTATGAAGCGATGGAAAATGAGTGGAATTCATCACCATCGTATTTGACAATGAACGTGCACATATATAAGACAAGTTTGCGTAATTTTGTATCAGTATGTGCACCATACTGCTGGTGAGGGGGGAAAAACACTAGGACGAGAACTGTAATACAGTTCTCGTCTTTTTGCTGAAAAAAATGGAGAAAAGTTGACATATAAAAGAAAAATCTTTTTAGAACGGAACAATATTTGAATGACTTATCAGTTCAAAAATTCACTTGACATTACAACAAAATAATAATATACTGAAAGCAAGTTTTGGAAGAAATTTCAAGACTTGCTGTTTATGTATTATAACATAAACTAAAAAACAAAAAGGAGGCTAAAATCAATGAACAATTTAATTGAAATTAGATGGCACGGAAGAGGTGGCCAAGGTGCAAAAACAGCTTCATTATTATTAGCAGATGCAGCATTTAATACAGGAAAATACATTCAAGGATTTCCTGAATATGGACCAGAAAGAATGGGAGCACCAATAACAGCATACAACAGAATTAGTGATGAACCAATAACAATACATAGTAACATATATGAGCCTGATTATGTAGTAGTAGTAGATGATACATTATTAACATCAGTACCTGTCACTGCAGGATTAAAAAAAGAGGGAGCAATCGTAATAAATACAACGAAATCACCAGAGCAACTAAAAGAACTATTAAAAGGATATGAGGGAGCAGTATATACAATAGATGCAAGAAAAGTATCAGAAGAAGCATTAGGAAAATATTTTCCTAACACGCCAATGCTTGCAGCAATAGTAAAAGTAACAGGAATAATGACAGATGAAGAACTATTAGCAGATATGCAAAATTCTTTTAAACATAAATTTGCAAAAAAACCTGAAGTTATAGATGGAAATATGAAAGCCTTAGAATTAGCACTTAAAGAAATAAAGAAAATATAAGGTGCAAATCATCAAATAGAAAGGAAGATTAACAATGACAGAAATAAATGCAAAAACACCTATGGAAGAATTAACAATAGGTGGAAATATATATAATGCAGGAAATGCAAGAGAATTCAAAACAGGTGACTGGAGAAGTATGAAACCTATTTGGATTGAAGAAAAATGTAAACAATGTGGATTATGTTTTCCAGTATGTCCTGATAATTCAATTCCTGTTGGAAAGGATTTGAATAGAGGAGATTTTAATTATGATTATTGTAAAGGATGTGGAGTTTGTGCTAAAACATGTCCTTTTAGTGCGATCGAAATGAAAGAGGAGGGAGTTGAATAATGAGTATAAGAGAAAGATTAAGTGGAAACGAAGCAACAGCAATAGCAATGAAGCAAATTAATCCAGATGTAGTTGCAGCATTTCCAATAACACCATCAACAGAGATTCCACAGTACTTTTCAACATTTGTAGCAAATGGAGAAGTTGATACAGAATTTGTTGCAGTTGAAAGTGAACATAGTGCAATGTCTGCAACAATAGGAGCAGAAGCTGCAGGAGCAAGAGCAATGACAGCAACATCTGCAAATGGATTATCATTAATGTGGGAAATGATATATATAGCTTCAAGTTTAAGATTACCAATAGTTATGGCACTAGTAAATAGAGCTGTTTCAGGGCCATTAAATATCCATAATGATCATTCAGATGCAATGGGAGTTAGAGATGCAGGATGGATAATGTTATTTTCAGAAAATAATCAAGAAGCATATGATAACATGTTAATGGCACATAGAATTGCTGAACACAAAGATGTATTATTACCAGTAATGGTTTGTCAAGATGGATTTATAACATCACATTCAATAGAAAATATTCAATTAGAAAATGATGAAGATGTAAGAAAATTTGTAGGTCAATATAAACCAGAACATTATTTATTAAATGATAAAGAGCCAATGGCAATAGGTCCATTAGATTTACAAGCATATTTATTTGAACATAAAGCACAACAAGGTGAAGCAATGAAAAATGCTAAAAAAGTTATAAAAGAAGTTGCAGAAGAATTTGAAAAATGGACTGGAAGAAAATATGAATTTTTTGAAAAATATAAATTAGATGATGCAGAAATTGCTATTGTATGTATGAATTCAACAGCAGGAACAACAAAAGCAGTTGTTAATAAATTAAGAGAACAAGGAGTAAAAGCAGGACTTCTAAAAGTAAGAATGTTTAGACCATTTCCAGCAGAAGAAATAGCAGAAGCATTATCACATTTAAAAGCTGTTGCAGTATTGGATAAAGCAGACTCATTAAATACAGCAGGTGGGGCATTATTTGAAGATGTAACATCAGCAATGTATGTAAATAAAAAACAGGTTCCAATGGTAAACTATGTATATGGAATTGGTGGAAGAGATACAACAGAAAAACAATTAGAATCAGTATATTCAGACTTAGCAGAAATTGTACAAAGCGGAAATTTAGGAGAACCATATAGATATTTAGGACTAAGAAAGGGGGAGAAGTAAAATGGCATATAATCTAAAAGAAGTAATGGCAAATAAGCCATCAAGATTCACAGAAGGACACAGAATGTGTGCAGGATGTGGAGCCCCAGTGGTAGGAAGAATGATAATGAGAGCATTAAAACCAGAAGATCATGCTGTAGTAGCAAATGCAACAGGGTGTATGGAAGTATCAACATTTATATATCCATATACAGCATGGACAGATTCATTTATACATACTGCATTTGAATGTGCAGGAGCTACATGTGCAGGAGCAGAAGCAGCTTATAAATCAATGAAAAAACAAGGGAAATTACCACAAGATAAAGATACAAAATTCATAGCATTTGGTGGAGATGGAGGAACTTATGATATAGGTTTACAAAGTTTATCAGGTGCAATGGAAAGAGGTCATGACATGGTATATGTATGTTATGACAATGGAGCATATATGAATACAGGGATTCAACGTTCATCAGCAACTCCAAAATTTGCAGATACAACAACATCACCAGCAGGAAAAGTTATTCCAGGAAAAATGCAAGTTAGAAAAGATTTAGCAAAAATTATGGTAGGACATCATATACCATATGTTGCTCAAACACTTGCAATGACAAATTTCAAAGATTTATATGAAAAAGCTGAAAAAGCAATTTATACAGAGGGACCAGCATTTTTAAATGTAATGGCACCATGCCCAAGAGGGTGGGGATATCCAACAGAAGATTTAATGAAAATTAATAAATTAGCAGCTGATACATGTTATTGGCCATTATATGAAGTTATAGATGGAAAATATAAAATTACGTATAAACCAGCTAAGAAACTTCCAATAGAAGAATTTTTACGCCCACAAAAGCGTTTTAAACATATGTTTAAACCAGGTAATGAATGGATGATTGAAGAATTCCAAAAAGAAGTTGATGCAAGATGGCAGGAACTTCTTGATTTAGAGGAAATTACTAATAGAGAATAAATTATTAACAAGTAAATTTGAATAAAGTCTAGAATAAAAATAATATTCTGGGCTTTATTTTAGGTATGTAAATATGGAATTTATTAACTTGTAACACTTTATTGTAAAATTTTATAAAAAATGATGAAAAAAAAGAAGTAATATGATATAATATAATAGCCAAGAAATATATAAATAAACAGGAGGAGAAATGAGTCAAGAAAAAATAAGAAATTTTAGTATAATAGCACACATAGATCATGGGAAATCAACATTAGCAGATAGACTAATAGAAAAAACAGGTGTATTATCACAAAGAGAAATGGAAGCACAAGTATTAGATAATATGGATATAGAACGAGAAAGAGGAATAACAATAAAATCACAAGCAGTTCGAATGAAATATAAAGCTAAAGATGGACAAGAATACACATTTAATTTAATAGATACGCCAGGGCATGTAGACTTTAACTATGAAGTATCAAGAAGTCTAGCAGCATGTGATGGAGCAATACTAGTGGTAGATGCAAGTCAAGGAGTTGAAGCACAAACATTAGCAAACGTATATTTAGCAATAGAAAATGATTTAGAAATATTACCTGTAATAAATAAAATAGATTTGCCAAATGCAAGACCAGAAGAAGTAAAACATGAAATAGAAGAAATAATAGGAATACCAGCAATGGATGCACCATGTATATCAGCAAAATCAGGATTAAATGTAGAAGAAGTATTAGAAAGAATTGTAACAGATTTGCCTGGACCAAAAGGTGATGAAAATGCGAAAACAAAATGTTTAATATTTGACTCATATTATGACAATTACAAAGGAGCAGTAGCCTATGTAAGAGTTATGGACGGAAAAATAAAAGTAGGTGATGAAATAAAACTAATGGCAACAGGAAAAACATTTACTGTTGTAGAAGTTGGATATTTTGCACCAGGGCAATACATGCCAGTACAAGAAATAAAAGCAGGAGAAGTAGGATACATTTCTGCAAGTATAAAAAGTTTAACAGACATACATGTAGGAGATACAATTACACAAAAAAATAATCCGGCAGACGAACCACTTCCAGGATACAAAAAAGTAACGCCAATGGTATACTGTGGATTATATCCAGTAGATGGAAGTGAATATGAAAACCTAAAAGTAGCATTGGAAAAACTAAAATTAAATGATTCAGCATTAGAATATGAACCAGAAACATCAGTAGCATTAGGATTTGGATTTAGATGTGGATTTTTAGGACTATTACATTTAGAAATTATAGAAGAAAGATTAGATAGAGAATTTGATTTAGGATTAATAACAACAGCACCATCAGTAATATACAAAGTACATAAAACATCAGGAGAAGTTTTAGAAATTTATAATCCAGCAGATTTACCACCACAAGCAGAAATTTCATATATGGAAGAGCCAATAGTTACAGCCAATATAATGACACCAAAAGAATATGTTGGAAACATTATGGATATATGTCAAAATCGTAGGGGAATATTTATAGACATGAAATATCTTGATGAAAACAGAGTAACATTAGTTTATGAAATGCCATTAAACGAAATAATATATGATTTTTTTGATAATCTAAAATCAAGAACAAAAGGATATGCGTCATTTGACTATGAATTTAAAGAATATAGAGAATCAAAACTAGTAAAATTAGACATACATGTAAATGGGGAACCAGTAGATGCATTATCATTTATAGTATTTAAAGACAATGCTTACACAAGAGGAAAAAAGATGGTAGAAAAATTAAAAGAAGTTATACCAAGACATTTATTTGCAATACCATTACAAGCTGTTGTAGGAGGAACAATAATCGCAAGAGAGACAATATCAGCAATGAGAAAAGACGTATTAGCTAAATGTTATGGAGGAGATATAACAAGAAAAAAGAAACTACTTGAAAAACAAAAAAGAGGAAAGAAAAGAATGAGACAAATTGGAAGTGTAGAGATGCCACAAGAAGCATTTTTATCTGTTCTTAAATTAGACGAAGAGTAAAATTGAAGGGAGCAAAAATGAAAGATAGAAAAAATAATCAACAAAGAAATGGAGAAGAAAAAAGAAGATTTGATAAAAAGACATTTGACAGAAAGCCAAAAGAAAAAAGAGAAGAAAATAAGCAAGAAGAAAGAAAATTTGATGATCAAATAGAAGGAAGAAACTCAGTACTAGAATTATTAGAAAGTGGAAAAGATATTAATAAAATATATGTAACAAGAGGCGAAAAACATGGATCAATAAATAAAATTTTAGGAATAGCAAAAGAAAGAAAGATAATAGTAATAGAAAAAGATAAAAGACAAATGGAAGAAATGGCACAAGAAGAAAATTATCAAGGAGTAATAGCAATAGTCCCACCATTTGAATATTCAGAAGTAAGTGATATATTAGATGTAGCAAAAGAAAAAAATGAAGATCCATTTGTATTAATACTAGATGGAATAGAAGATCCACACAATTTAGGTTCAATTATCAGAACTGCAGAGACAGCAGGTGTACATGGAGTGATAATACCTAAAAGAAGAGCAGTATCAGTAAACAGTACAGTAAATAAAACATCAGCAGGAGCTGTAGAACATATGAAAATAGCAAGAGTTACAAACATTTCAGATGTAATACAAGAACTAAAACAAGCAGGATTATGGATATGTGGAACAGATATAAATGCAGAAAAGTATTATTACAATCAAGACTTAACAGGACCACTTGGAATAGTAATTGGAAATGAAGGAAAAGGAATAAGCGAAAAAGTTAAGAAAAATTGTGATTTTAATGTAAAAATTCCAATGAAAGGAAAAGTCACATCATTAAATGCTTCAGTTTCAACAGGAATAATAGTATATGAAACATTAAAGCAAAGAACTTTAAAAATAAAAAGATAATTACAAATTTGATATGGTAAGGAGTAATGAATGAAAAGTAAAAAAATATTAATAATTACAATAATTATAATTTTAGTATTAGCTGTAGCTGGTACAGTATTTGGTTATCTATATATGGCAACAGACACATTTAAGAGTGATAAAGAATTATTTTCAAAGTACATATCCCAAAATATAGAAACATTTCAAAAAATGAAAGATTCGCAAATCACACAAATGTATAAAAATATAAAAAATGAAGAAAAATATGATATAAGTACAAATTTAAAAATGAAATATTCTGAAGGTGGAGAAGTATCAAATCCAATAAATAATTTATCTGCTCAATTAAATTTTCAAAGAGATGATGCAGAACAATATTATTATGCAAATGGACAAATATTATTTAATAATCAAAAATATTTGCAAACAGAAATAGTAAAAGATCAGGAACTATATGGAATAAGACTACCTGAAGTTAAGCAATTTCTTTCAATTAAAGATGATGACAATTTAGAAAAAGTTGCAAGTGAAATAGGTGTAGAAAGTACAACTATAAAAGAAATAATGGATGTAATTGATGGAAAAACTGAAATCACTGAAGAGATAATGACAGAAGATGATGCAAAACAATTAAAAGAAAAATATTTAAAAATTATCACAGATGCTATTGCTAATGGAACATTTGGAAGCAATAAAAAAGCGATAATAACTTATAATAATGAAAAAACAGAAACAAAAGCATATACAGTATCTTTAACTAGTCAACAGGTAGAAGAATTAATAAAACAAATATTAAATGAACTAAAAACAGAAGATATTATAATGGATAATGATAAAATTAAATCATATAAAGAGCAAATAAGTGAAAGTATAGATGATTTAATAACAGAAATATCAGATGAAACAGAAGTTCCAGAAGTAAAAATCACCGTCTATGAACATAAATCAAGAGCAATAAGAACAGTTTTAGAAATAGGATTAAACAAGATAGTAATAGAAAATGTGGAAACAAATGAAGAATTAACAAGTAAAATACAAATTTCTCAAATAGTTTCTGATAAAACAAATGAATATGATATTGAATTAACCAAAAAAACAGCTGATAATCAAGAAGATTTAAATTTAGTTGTAAATATAACAATTGATGAAGATTTATACACAATAAGTTTGGTAAATGAAATGAATTCAGAAGAAGATAGTATAAAACTTAATACATCAATTAATTACAAGAAAGACATATTAACGGTTGAGGGGATAATAGAAAACGAAATTAATCTAAAAAATGATTTTGAAAAGAAGCAAACTTTAGAGAATAATAATATTACACTAAACGATCTTAAAGAAGATAGAATAAATAAAATAATAAATACGATAAAAGAAAATATGCCAATTATAATTGAGAAGGAAATGGAAACATTAAAAAGTAATTTAGGTTTAAATGAAGATGATACAGAAATTCCTAAAACAGAAGATAAAATGACACAAATAGAAATCAATCAATTTAATTCAAAATTTGAATTTTATACGGGAGATGAAGTTTCAGCTGAAACTGTAAAACAATTATTAGAAGTAGTTGGAAATAATATGAATGGATATTCGATTACAACTCTTGAAGATCAAGAAAGTAATGAATTGGTCAGACCAGAAGATAAAAAATATAATATTAAAGTACAAATAGAAAAAGATAAAGTAAATAAAGAGGGGCTAGATAAAATACTAGAAAAAATATATGATACAGAGAAATATAAGGTTTCAATAACATATAAAGGCGAAAATAAATTAATAGATTATATTGAAATCGAGGGAGTTAAATAATAAAATTTCTAAAAAGAAGGAGGATATATGAATCAGATTTTAATAACAGAAAAAGTATATGTAACACCAGAGTTAAAAAGAAAAAAGAAGATATATATAATTTTGTTTATGATGTCAATATTTTTTATAGTAGTACTATTTTCAGCATATGTATATGCTGAATATGATAGAAATAAACAAGAAGGAATATCTGATGACATTTTATCTTTTATGTCAAATACAGAAGATACAACAACAGTAAGTTCATATCAAAATGCATTAGTAGTAAAAATTACACAAGAAGTTGCAGAACAAATGGAAACTATGGAAAATGAATCTGATATAGTAAAAGAAACTCCAAAATTACAAACTTCAACTGCAACTTCCACATATGTAGCTTCAAATGGAAATAAATATGAGACTATAGGAATAGTAAGAATTCCCAAAATTAATGTAAATTATCCGATATTAGCTCAAACTACAAATGTTGAGCTTATGAAAATAGCACCATATAAATTTTGGGGAGCAAATCCAAATGAGGTTGGAAATTTGTGTATAATAGGTCATAATTATAGAAGAAAAAATGTATTTTTTAGTGAAGTACCATCTTTAAGTGTTGGAGATATAGTAGAGATACAGGATTTAAGTCAAAGAGTGGTTCAATATGAAGTTTATGATTTACATACAGTGGATCCAAGTGATAGATCCGATACAACACAATATACCAATGGAAAAAGAGAAGTTACTTTAATAACATGTACAGATGATGCTAAACAAAGAGTTATAGTAAAATGTACTGAAAAAAAATAACAAAAAGTCCTCTTAGTTCATAATATATATAAAATATTATGGAGGGGGACTTTTTTATGGCTAAAATTTTAATATATAACCAAGATACAAATAGAATGGAAGCTTTTTTTAGAGGAGAAAATGAATCAATGCCATATAATACAAATGGCACTTTAAGAGTTAGAGAGTTTAGAGGTTCAAGCAAAAGCAATATTTTATGGACTGATAAGAGAACAATGCAGGCATGGAATAGCCAAAGATATATATATGGAGCTCCTATAAGAGTTGGTTTTGCATTTAAAAGAGCATATGAGGGTGGTCATGGTAATCAAAGTCAACATTATGCGGGGACTGCATTTGATGTAGGGCAAGGATTAACAAATGCACAAAGAACAGTTTTAAGAAATAGTGCAATAAATTCTGGAGTATGGACATATGTGGAACCTGCATCACTATCACCAACATGGGTACATTTCGACAGAAGATTTGGGACACCAGCATGTTCATCAGGAGGATTTCCATTAATACGTAGAGGTTCAAGAGGAAATTATGTATGTATAGCACAAGACGATTTAAATACATTAGGATATAAAACTGGAGGATTAGATGGAGTATTTGGAGAACAAACATACAATGCTGTAAGAAGATATCAGTCTTCAAGAGGTTTATCTGTAGATGGAATAATAGGATGTAATACATGGAGATCTTTACAAGAAAATGTAGTTGGAACAGGAGCAACAAGTACCACAATTAACTAGAAATAAAAAAAATTAAAAAATTTTTCAAAAAAGTATTGACAATATGTAAAAAAAATAGTATACTAGTCAATGTCGAAAGACATGGTCGCTTAGCTCAGCTGGGAGAGCATCTGCCTTACAAGCAGAGGGTCATAGGTTCGAGCCCTATAGCGACCACCATGTTTTACGGCCTGGTAGTTCAGTTGGTTAGAACGCTAGCCTGTCACGCTAGAGGTCGACGGTTCGAGCCCGTTCCAGGTCGCCATTTTTATATAAGAGTATAAGGCTCGATAGCTCAGTTGGTAGAGCAGAGGACTGAAAATCCTCGTGTCAGTGGTTCGATTCCACTTCGAGCCACCAAATCTAGTATTATTTTAATATAAATAGAAATTGATAGAAAACATTCATTTTTAGAATGTTTTTTTTCTGCTTCAGTTAGATTGACATTAGTTGATATTAGGAGTATAATATAAAAGATATAGAAAAAATTCTATGTCATGTAGTTATTATCACTAATTAGTGATAGTGAAATAGAGGATAATCCTCTCACTTATGTAGCGACAAACAATAAAACAACAGATTAAGACGGAGGAATCAAAATGGATGAAAGAAATCGGAAATATTGTAATATAAGTAATATTATTGGAATTATTGCATTAGGTAGCTACTGTATTGTACCAATTATATGCACAAGTCATTACTTATTTTGGACAAGAGTATTGATAGCAGAAATAGGAGCGTTTGCTTATGTTTTTAAAATGGTATTAGAAATTGCCAATAAGGAAAGGTGTACAAGATCCATTTTATGTGTTTGTATTTTTATGCTTGATATAATGAGTCTTTAAGTCTTTAACAAGGATAAGATTTTTGAAATCCAAAATAAAGTTAGTAAAAAAAGCGGGAGTAGAAAACTTTGTAAGTTTCCTACTCCTGTTTTTGTTGTTTAATAAATTAGCTAAAAATACTATAAAATATTTTAATAATCATAAATTTTGTTCAAATTTTAAAAATCTAACATTATCATCAAGTGGATCTTTTTCAAAAGAAATTTTTATGTAATTTTCAGGCAAAGCCTCTTCAATAAGTTCTCCCCATTCAATAATACAAATTCCAGAAGAAAAATATTCATCACCGCCAATTTCATAGAATTCATTAACATCTTCTAAACGATAAACATCAAAATGATAAATTTTTATATCATTTTTTACATATTCATTAACAATATTAAAAGTAGGGCTTGAAATTTCATTTTCAAGACCAAAATATTTTAAAAATCCCTCAGTAAATTTAGTTTTGCCAGAGCCTAACTCACCAGACAAAACAACAACATCACCAACATGTAATTTACTTGCTAAATTAAAAGCAAAATCCATTGTTTCATTACTGCTATGTGAAGTAAAAGTATAAGTTTTCATAATATTTCCTCCACACATATTTTAACCCAAAATCATAAATTTGTAAAGAGGTACATTTTGTATCGAAAACTGCCCCGAAAATACCCGGTCCCAGAGGTGCAAAAAATAAAATTGCACCTCTGGGACCGGGTATTTTCGGGGCAATTTGTTACTGACTGACTATTATAATATATTGCAAAAAAGAAAAAAG
Organism: uncultured Clostridium sp.; assembly: GCA_902462295.1. Lineage (GTDB taxonomy): Bacteria > Bacillota > Clostridia > TANB77 > CAG-508 > CAG-269. The sequence continues at coordinate 75,120 of CABQAZ010000005.1, forward strand.
CAATGTTATAATACAACAAGTTTGTAGATAGAATAAAAACTAAATTTTAAGTGAGGATAATAATATGAGATTAGTAGCAAGTAGTAGTTATTTACCACCCAAAATAATATTAAATAAAGACATTGTAAATAGATTTGGAATTAATGAAGAGTTTGTTGAAAGAAGAACAGGGATAAAGCAAAGATATTTTGTTGAAAATGAAAAGATAGAAGAAATAGCAGTTAAAGCAGTTAAAAAATTAATAGAAAAAAACAAAATAAATATACAAGAAATAGATTTAATAGTAGTATCAACAGTAAGTACAAATAAATTAATGCCAGGAATATCGAATTATATTCAAGAAGAAATGAATATAAAAAGTTGTATATGTTTAGATATTCTAGCAGGGTGTAGTGGATATATAAATGCGGTTGATATAGCACATATGTATATAAATAGTGGAAAAGTAAAAAAGGCTATAGTAGTAGGTGTTGATATATTATCCAGATGTACAAATCCAGATGATTTAGGAACAGCGATAATATTATCAGACGGAGCTGGAGCAACATTATTTGAAAGTTCAGTTGATAATATATACTATTCTAACATAGAAGCTATTGCAGATGAAAATGATATTTTAACATATAAATCTCAAGAAAAGATTAAAATGGAGGGGTTAGCTATATATAAATATGCTGTTAAAGAAACAACAAAAAATATCACTAAATTATTAAATCAATCAGGAGAAAAAATGGAGAATATAAGATATATAGTTCCACATCAGTCAAATTTGAAAATAATTTCTGCAATAGCAAATAGACTAGGAATTACTATGAATAAGATGTTTACTAATATAGATAAAGTTGGAAATACTTTTTGTGCTAGTATACCGATAGCCTTAGATGAAATGTTACGAAATAAAATGCTAGAAAAAGGTGACAAAATAATTTTGCTGGGATATGGTGGAGGTCTTAATACAGGAAGTATATTGCTTCAAATAGGCTAAATATTGCATAAAAATGAATGTTAATTTATTTGTTTCGACCAGTCATACTAATAGAAAATTATTTTGTAAAGGTGTATAAAAATAAAGAAAATTTAAGATAAAACAAAAGGAGAATTGTATGAAAACAGCATTTTTATTTCCTGGTCAAGGAGCACAAGTATTAGGAATGGGAAAAGATATTTATGAACAATATCAAGAAGCAAAAGAAATATACATAAAAGCAGAAGAAATATCAGGTATAGATATAAGAAAAATATGTTTTTATGGACCAGAAGAAGAATTAATGAAAACAGAAAATACACAAATAGCGATATTAACAACAAGTCTAGCAATATTAAAAGTGTTAGAGAGTAATGGAATAAAAGCAGATATAGCAGTAGGATTAAGTTTGGGAGAATATGTAGCATTAATATATGGTGGATATATGTCATTTGAAGATGGAATAAAGTTAGTAAAAAAAAGAGGGTATTATATGGCAAATTTTTTGCCTAAAGAAGAAGAATATTCGATGTCAGCAATAATTGGATTAGAATCTAACAAGATAGAGGAAATCTGCAATCAAATAAAAAAAGAAGGACACTTTGTAGTACCTGTAAATTATAATTGTAGTAGTCAAACTGTAATATCAGGAACTGATACAGCTATAAATATAGCAATAGAAAAGTTAAAAGAAGCAGGAGCTAAAAGAGCAATAAAATTAAAAACGGGAGGTCCATTTCATACAGAAAAGTTAAAAAAAGCAAGTGAATTATTTAGTAATGAACTAGAAAATGTGCAATTTAAAACTGAAAATGGAATTAAAGTTATAAAAAATATTGATGGAAAATTTTATACCAAAAGTGATAATTTTAAAGAAGTTTTATCTAAACACATAGTAAATCCAGTAAGATTTGATAAAGCAATACAAGTTATGAAAGAACAAAATATAGATAGATTTATAGAAATAGGTCCAGGTAAAACATTAACAGGCTTTATAAAGAAAGATTATCCAGAAGCAGAATTATTCAATGTAAATAACTTAGATAGCTTAAAATTAATTATAAATGAAGGAGATTAATAATGGAAGAAAGACAAGTAGTTTTAGTAACAGGAGGCTCAAGAGGAATTGGTAAAGCAATAGCGTTAAAATATGCCGAAAATGGGTATAATGTTGTGATTAATTATGTATCTGATAAAACAGATATTGCAGAATTAGAAAAAGAATTCAAGGAAAAAAAAGTAGAAAGTTTAATTTTTAAGGCAGATGTATCAAAATCAGATGAAGTAGATATATTAGTAAAAAAGACCATTGAAAAATTTGGAAGAATTGATGTATTAGTCAATAATGCAGGAATAACAAGAGACACATTGTTAATGAGAATGAAAGAGGATGACTTTGATAAAGTAATAGAAATAAATTTAAAGGGAACTTTTTTAGTAACTAAAGCAGTTACTCCATATATGATGAAGAAAAGAAATGGAAGAATAATAAATCTGTCATCAGTTGTAGGAGTTACAGGAAATGCTGGACAATGTAATTATTCAGCTTCAAAGGCAGGAATAATAGGATTTACCAAAAGCATTGCAAAAGAACTTGCTTCAAGAAATATTAGGGCAAATACAGTAGCGCCTGGTTTTATTGATACAGATATGACGAGTGTTTTATCAGATGATGTGAAAGCAAATATAAACACTCAGATTCCTATGAAAAGAATGGGAACAGCTAGAGAGATAGCAAATGTAGTTTATTTTTTAGGAAGTGAGGAAAGTTCATATATTACTGGGCAAGTTATTAATATAGATGGTGGAATGGTAATGTAATTGCACTTAAAATACCCGGTTTCAGAGGTGCAAAATAAAAAAAGGAACCTAAAATACCCGGTCCCAGAGGTGCAAAATAAAAAAAGGAACCTAAAATACCCGGTCCCAGAAGTGCAAAAATGCAAAAAGAAAGGAAATTATAATGGAAAGAAGAGTAGTAATAACAGGACTTGGAGCAATAACTCCAATAGGAAATAATGTAGAGGATTTTTGGAAAGGCATAAAAGATGGAAGATGTGGAATAGATGAAATAAAAGGATTTGATACTACTGGTTTGAAAGTTAAATTAGCTGGTGAAGTAAAGGGATTTAATCCAGAAGATTATTTTGAGAAAAGGGATGCTAAGAGAATGGATAGATTTTCTCATTTTGCGGTTGTTACAGCTAAAGAGGCTTGGAAAGATAGTGGATTAGATAGAGAGAAAGAAGATATGACCAGAGTTGGTGTTATTGTAGGGTCTGGAATAGGTGGTCTTGGTACAATAGAAAAAGATAATAGAAGCTTGGTTGAAAAGGGGCCTGATAGAGTGTCTCCAATGTATATTCCAATGTCAATCGGAAATATGGCTACAGGAAATATAACTATTGCTCTTGGTGCAAAAGGAGAGTCAATTTCAATGGTTACAGCTTGTGCAAGTGGAACACATTGTATTGGTGAAAGTTTTAGAATGATAAAACATGGATATCAAGATATTATTGTTGCGGGGGGAACTGAGGCTTCTGTTACACCCTCAGGGATAGCTGGTTTTTCTAATATAAAAGCATTGACTCAAACAACTGATAAGAATAGAGCAAGTATTCCGTTTGATAAAGAAAGAAGCGGATTTGTAATGGGAGAGGGTGCAGGAATTGTTATTTTAGAGGAATTAGAACATGCAAAAGCAAGAGGTGCAAAAATCTATGCAGAGATTGTGGGTTATGGTGCAACTTCAGATGCATATCATATTACTTCACCAGCTCCAGGAGGAGAAGGTGGCGCTAGGGCAATGAGAATTGCTATGGATGAAGCTGGAATAAAACCAGAAAAAATTACATATATAAATGCTCATGGGACATCAACTCACTTAAATGATTCGGGGGAAACAAAAGCGGTTAAAATGGCGTTTGGTGAATCATCAAAAACAGTAATGATTAGTTCTACAAAGGGAAATACAGGTCATTTATTAGGTGCTGCAGGAGGTGTTGAAGCTGTTGTTTGTGCTAAAGCAATTCAAGATAGCTTTGTGCCACCTACTATAAATTATAAAGTTCCTGATGAAGAATGTGATTTAGATATAGTTCCAAATAAAGGAAAAAATATAGAAGTAAATTATGCAATGTCAAATTCATTGGGATTTGGAGGACATAATAGTTCTATAATATTAAAGAAATACAAGGAGTAAATCTCAAAGGGCTGTGATTGTAGCTTTTAATATAATAGTAAAGTATTCCTATTATATAAAAAAAACAGATAGCTGAAAAACAGCTATCTGCCCAGTGCTCAAATAATAAAGTTAATCAATCAGATATTTTAAAATTTACCTGGTAGCACATCGAATAATGGTTTTGCCATACTTTGACGTGATGGTACTGCATATCCTTGAGTATTTGTTTTAAACACTTTTGGATTTCATCACAACCACAATGGATATCACTGCAGTCAAGATTAATTGTAGTATCTGGTGGTAATTTATCATTGTTACAAAATGCGATTGACATTAATTTGGAAAGAATTTTTACTTCAGTTGTTCCATCATTTCTGATAGGTTTTGAAGCATATAACTTCCGCAGTTCTATGCACTGGTGATAAAAGTTCATAAGAACACCTCCTTAGATTTTATGCAAAAATTATATCATAAAAATTGTAAAATGTAAATAGATGAAAGGTATATAAAAATGGATTATAATGAAATAAAAAAAATAATACAAGATATGGGAGAGTCTAAACTAGATACATTAGAAATTGAATTCCCAGATGGTTTGAAAATAAAAATGGACAAAGGAAAAAATGAAAGTATTGCAGTTGATTCTAATAAAAATATAGAAAATATACAATATAATGAGATTGAAAACAAACAAAATGAAGAATATAAGATTGTAAAATCACCAATGGTAGGAACATTTTATTCAAAATCTTCACCAGAATCAGAACCATTTGTAAAGGTTGGGGATATAGTTAAAAAAGGGCAAGTACTATGTATTGTAGAGGCAATGAAATTAATGAATGAAATAGAATCAGAGTTCGATGGAGAGATTATAGAAATTTGTAAAAAAGATGAAGACATGGTTGAATATGGAGAAAATATGTTTAAAATAAAATAGAATATTCAAGTGTTAAGGAGGAGAAAATGCTAGATATAAAAGGAATAGAAGAAATAATACCACAGAGAGCGCCTTTTTTGATGATAGATAAGGTAGAAGAATATGTTCCCGGAGAAAGTGCAGTGGCTTATAAAAATGTAAATATAAATGAATGGTATTTTCAAGGGCATTTCCCTGGAAATCCTATAATGCCAGGAGTACTTATAACAGAAGCTTTAGCTCAAACAGGTGCTGTTGCTATTTTAAGTATGGAAGAAAATAAAGGGAAAAATGCGTTGTTTGGAGGAATCGATAAGATGAAATTTAAAAAAATGGTTGTTCCAGGAGATGTTTTAAAATTAGAAGTAAAAATCATAAAAAGAAAAGGTCCAATAGGAGTTGGTGAAGCTATTGCAACAGTTAAAGAAAAAATAGTAGCTAAAGGTGAATTAACTTTTGCTATAGTATAAAATTGGAACATTAAGGAGGAAAAATGTTAAAAAAAGTATTAATAGCAAATAGAGGTGAAATAGCAGTTAGAATAATTAGAGCATGTAGAGAAATGGGAATACGAACAGTAGCAATATATTCAGAAGCCGATAAAAATGCATTGCATAAAACACTTGCAGATGAAGCAGTATGTATTGGTCCAGCACCATCAAATAAAAGTTATTTAAATATAAAAGCAATATTAGAAGTAGCCTGTTTAACTGGTGCAGACAGTATTCATCCAGGATTTGGATTTTTATCAGAAAATGCAGTTTTTGCTAAAATGTGTGAAGAAATAGGAATAAAATTTATTGGACCTAACTATAAATTGATTGAATTATTGGGAAACAAGTCAAAAGCAAAAGAAACAATGAAAAAAGCAGGCGTTCCAGTTGTTCCAGGTTCAGATGGATTAATAGAGAACAAAGAACAAGCAATAAAATTAGCTGAAAAAATTAAATATCCTGTAATATTAAAAGCGTCTGCAGGAGGGGGAGGAAGAGGAATTAGAATTGCATATACAGAAAATGAACTAAAAAAAGAATATGATATTGTAAAACAAGAAGCAAAAGTATCATTTAATGATGATAGTTTGTATATGGAAAAATTTATTGAAAATCCTCGTCATGTTGAAATTCAGATTCTTGCTGATGAACATGGAAATTGTATATATTTAGGAGATAGAGATTGTTCAGTACAAAGGCGTAATCAAAAGGTTTTAGAAGAGACACCAAGTAGTTTTATATCTGATAAAATAAGAAAAAAGATGGGAGAAATATCTGTAAAAGCAGTTAAAGAAATAGGATATAGTAATGTTGGAACAATAGAGTTTTTGGTTGATAAAAATAAGGACTTTTATTTTATGGAAATGAATACAAGAGTACAGGTTGAACATCCTGTAACAGAAATGGTAACTGGTGTTGATATTATAAAAGAACAAATAAAGATTGCAAGTGGTGAAAAAATGAAATATACTCAAAAAGATATAAAGATAAATGGCCATAGCCTTGAGGTACGTGTGAATGCAGAAAATCCTGCTAAAAACTTTATGCCTTGTCCAGGAACTATTACAGGTTTACACTTACCTGGAGGAAATGGAATTAGAGTGGATACTGCTATATATGATGGGTATTGTGTGCCACAAAATTATGATTCAATGCTTGCAAAAATTATAGTTCATGGAAAAACAAGAAAAGAATCAATTTTGAAAATGAAAAGCGCAATAGCAGAATTAGTAATTGATGGAATTGATACAAATAGAGATTTTTTATATCAAATTTTAGAAAATAAAAATTTTGTAGATAATAATTATGATACTTCTTTTATTAAGAAAGAATTTAATCTATAGCACGTTTTGCCCCTCTGGGACCGGGTATTTTCGGGGCAATTTTTTTGCAAAGCTAAAAAGACCAGGTATTTGCAGGGTTATTTCCCCGAAAATACCCGGTCCCAAAGGGGCTTTTTTTTAAATTAAAAGTCACAATTATTAGGTGTTCTTGGATAAGGAATAACATCTCTAATATTTTCCATACCAGTAATATACATAAGTAATCTTTCGAAACCTAAGCCAAATCCAGAATGAATATTAGAACCATATCTACGTAAATCTAAATACCAATATAAAGGTTCTGTTTCAATACCCAATTCTTTCATACGTTTAACTAATTTATCATAATCTTCTTCTCTTTGAGAACCACCCATGATTTCACCAGCACCTGGAACTTCTAGGTCAACTGCAGCAACAGTTTTTCCATCAGGGTTAAGTTTCATATAATATGATTTAATATCTTTTGGCCAGTTTTTTACAAAAACAGGTCCTTTAAAATATTCTGTAATATATTTTTCATGTTCTTTTGCTAAATCTTCATTATAATCAGGTTGGAATTCCCATGTTCTATCAGCCTTTTTTAGAATATCAATAGCTTCTTTGTGATCGATTCTAACAAAATTAGAATTTAATAGTTTTGTTAGTTTTTCTTTTAGTCCATTTTCAATAAATTTATCACAAAAATCAATTTCTTCTGGGCATTTTTCCATAACAGTTTTTACAATGTATTTTAAGCAATCTTCTTCAATATCCATTAGACCATCTAGGTCACAAAAAGATATTTCAGGTTCAATCATCCAAAATTCATTTGCATGTGTTTTAGTATTTGAATTTTCACTTCTTAAAGTTGGTCCAAATGTGTAGATTTTTCCAAATGCGGATGCAAAAGTTTCTCCATGTAATTGACCTGAACCAGTGATATAAGCTTTTTTTCCAAAGATATCTTGAGAAAAATCTACTTTACCATCTTTTTTTGGTAAATCTTCATCAAGATTTAATGTTGTTAATTTAAACATTTCTGCAGAACCCTCACAATCAGCACATGTAACTATTGGAGTTTGAACATAAACATATCCACGGTCTTGAAAATATTCATGTATTGCAAAAGAAGCAACACTTCTAATTCTAAAAACAGCATTAAAAGTATTTGTTCTTGGACGAAGATGTGCTATTGTACGTAAATATTCAAAAGAATGTCTTTTCTTTTGAAGAGGATAGTCTGAATCACATAAATTTTCTATAATTATTTCATTTGCTTGAATTTCAAAAGGTTGTTTTGCATTTTCGGTAATAACAACTGTTCCAGTAACTTTAATTGAAGAGCTTATTGTTAGTTTTGCTATTTCATTAAAATTTGATAATTTATCATTAAAAACTATTTGAACATTTTTAAAAAAAGAACCATCATTTAATTCTATAAATCCAAATGTTTTTGAATCTCTAACAGTTTTTACCCAGCCTTCTAATGTAATTTCTTTGTTTTCATATTCAGAAGTATTTCTAAATAAATTTTTTATTGTAGTCATAAAATTAATATTCCTTTCTATAAAATTTAGTTTGGAAGTATAAATTTCCAAACTATAATTATTGTAATTATTATGTAAAGATTATACAATACTAAGTCAAAAAAAACAAGGAAAATGCTAAAAAATATTGAAAAAGTAGTATTAAAATAGTAAAATAAAAATATCAAAAATGAAAGAGGTAAAAACATGTCAAAAAAAATAAGTATAACAATAGTAACGATAATAATAATAATAAGTTTAGCAATATCAATATATATACCAAATAGAGAAAAATTAGTAGATGAAAAAGAAGATACATCAATAAGTTATTCAACAATAGAAATGGATGGTAAGATTGGAGTTAAAGATGGTGAAAATGTAATAATAGAACCTCAGTATGAAAAGATAATTATTCCAAATCAACATAGAGCAGTATTTATGTGCCAAAATGGAAATGAATCCAAATTTGTAGATTCAAAAAATGAAGTACTTTTTGAAAACTATGATAATGTAGAATTAATTGAATATGATGACTCAAAATTTGAAGAAAATATTTTAAAATATGAAAAAAACGGAAAATATGGATTATTAAGCATTACAGGAAGTACAATTACAGATGCTAAATATGAAGAAATCGCAAATTTTGCAAATAAACAAGGAGAAGTTTTAACTAAAGAGAATGGCGAATATGGAATAGTAAATGAAAAAGGAAACACTAAAATAAAAAATAAATATGACTCAATAGAATCTGACGGATATTATACAGAAGAAAATGGTTATAAAAAGTCTGGATATATAGTTTGTACAACTACAAGTGATGGATATAGATATGGCTATTATGATAGTGAGGGAGTACAAGTATTAGATGAGGAATATAATCAAATTACAAGATTAACACAAATAAAAAATGACATATATTTAATAGTAGCAAAAAATGGACAATATGGAGTATTTATAAATAATAGTAAAATAATAAATACACAATATCAATCAATAAACTATAATCAAGATTTACAAATGTTTATAGTAGAAAAAACAGGACAATTTGGAGCAATAAACCTAAAAGGGGTAGAAGTATTACCAACAGAATATTCAGAATTAACAATAAATGGAATTTATATGTATGGAATAAAAGGAGAAGAGCAAAAAGTTTTTGATATAAATGGAAACACAGTAGACGTTCCATTTGATACATATATTATAAGTACATCAAGCACAAAATACTTTTTAAAAAATGAGAATGGAAAATATTCAATATTAAATTCTAATTTTGAAGAATTAACCAAGCAAAACTATAATTTTTTAGAATATGCATATGAAAATTATTTTATTGCTACTAATGAACAAAATAAAGTAGGAGTAATTGATTTAGAAGAAAATATTGTAGTTGATTTTAATTATGATTTAATACAATTAATCAAAGGAAAATCAATATTTCAAGCAATGGATTTTACAAATAATAAAACAGACATATATGATAACAAATTTGATTTAGCATTAGAAATGAGTAATGCTAATATTGAAATATTAGATGATGGAATAAAAATCTATAATAATGAGCAAGAAATCTTCCTAGATGATAATGGAAAAATTATCACAAAATAAAGACTAAAAACATAAAAAATAGTAAATAATTAAAAGGGAGGTTTCTATGGGAATTGGAATAGCACTATCAGGTGGTGGAATTAGAGGAATTGCACATGTTGGAGTTTTAAAAGCTTTAGAGGAAAAAGGAATAAAAATTGAAGCGATAGGAGGAACTAGTGCAGGAAGTATAGTTGCAACATTATATGCTATGGGATACAAACCATATTATATATATGTGTTATTCAAAAAATATGCTCAAGAAATCATTAATATTGGAAATGCACCTATTATAAATGGAATAGGAAATTTTGTTAAAAGCAAGAAAATAGGAATATCAGGACTAAATGATGGTACATTATTAGAGAAAATGTTTAATGAATTAGCATTAAGAAAAGGCGTAAGAGTAGTTGGAGATATAAAAAGAATGCCACTTGTTATTTCTGCTGTAGATATAGCAGAAGCAAAAGAATATATATTTACAAATTGTGCACAAAGAAATAATCCAAATGATGATTATATTACAGAAATAGGGGTAGGAAAAGCAGTAAGAGCAAGTAGTAGTTTTCCTGCCTTTTTTTGCCCGTGTGAATACAAAAAACATATTTTTATGGATGGAGGAGTATTAGACAACACACCAGTATTACCATTAAAGAAGATATATAACAAAAAGGTTATATCAGTAAATTTTGAAGCGGATTCTGTTGATGAAAATAGTGATGTTATGGATATTATAATGAAAACACTTGATATTATGGGAAACAAAATAGCTGAAAATAGTTTTAAACAAAGTGATTTGATTCTTACAGTACCAACAGATAGTGCAGGTTTATTTGATATAGGAAAACTAGATAAATGTTATAAATTTGGATATGATACAGTAATGAAAAATATAAAAAAAATAAAAGAAATCTGTAATTAAAAATCACAAATAAAAATATTGAACATATAATATCTAAATAATAAATGGAAGGAAAGAATTATTATGGATATTATATATTTAGATAATAGTGCCACAACCAAAATAAAAACAGAAGTATTAAACGAAATGTTACCATATTTAACTACAGAATATGGTAATGCGTCATCATTATATTTTATTGGTAGAAAAGCCAAAAGAGCAATAGAAAAAGCAAGACAGCAGGTAGCAAAATTAATAAACTGTAATCCACATGAAATATATTTCACAGGAAGTGGTTCGGAAAGTGATAATACAGCATTGAAAGGATTTGCATATGCAAATAAAGAAAAAGGAAATCATATAATAACATCAAAAATAGAACATCATGCTATATTAGAAACTTGTGAAACTTTAGAAAGACAAGGATTCGAAGTATCATATATAGATGTAGATGAAAGTGGTAGAATAAAAATAGATGAACTAAAAAAAGCGATAACTCCATCAACAATATTAATAAGTATAATGACAGCGAATAATGAAATTGGAACAATACAGCCTATAGAAGAAATTGCAGAAATAGCACATGCACAAAATATAGTATTTCATACAGATAGTGTTCAAGCAATAGGAAATATGCCTGTAGATGTAGAAAAAATGGGAATTGATATGCTTTCATTATCTGGACATAAAATAAATGCACCAAAAGGAATAGGAGCATTATATATAAGAAACGGAGTAGAAGTTGAAAAGTATATTAATGGTGGACATCAAGAAAGAGATAAAAGAGCTGGCACTGAGAATGTAGCAGGAATAGTTGGTCTTGGAAAAGCTTGTGAACTAGCAAATGATAATATGCTAACACACATTAAATATTTAAAAAAATTGAGAGATTATTATATAACGAGTTTACAAAAAGAAATGCCAGAAAAAATAAGAATTAATGGAAGTATGGATAATAGATTACCTGGAAATGCAAATATTTCTTTTGAGGGAATTGATTCATCAGAATTGATTTTTAAATTAGATGAGAAAGGAATTTGTGTTTCTAGTGGTTCTGCATGTTCAGCAGGGGATACGGTTCCATCACATGTTTTAAAAGCTATAAATGTACCAGAAAAATATTTGAATTCTGCAATTAGAACTACATTTGGAGATAATAATACTTTTGAACAGGTTGATTATTTAGTTAAATGTTTAAAGTTAATTTGCTAGAAGCAGAGTTGCCCCTTTGGGACCGGGTATTTTCGGGGAATTTTTTTTGCAAAGCTAAAAAAACAGGTATTTACAGGGTTATTTCCCCGAAAATACCCGGTCCCAAAGGGGCAATTTTTATATCCAAAAAAATTTTTATAAAAATTTACTAAAAATACTTGCAAAATAATATGAAATGTATTATGATGGTATCGAAGTGGAGAAAAGTGGAGAGAAGTGGTAGAAAAAGAAATGAGGTGAAGTTCAATTGTTAATAGGTGAATACGAACATTCTCTAGACACAAAAGGTAGATTAATAATGCCTGCAAAATTAAGACAAGACATTGGAGAAAGATTCATCATAACAAAAGGATTGGATGGATGCTTATTTGTATTTTCACAAAATGAATGGTTGAATTTTGAAACAAAACTAAAAGCACTTCCACTATCAGATAAAAATGCAAGAAATTTTGTTAGATTTTTTTTATCAGGAGCAACAGAATGTGAGATAGACAAGCAGGGGAGATTTTTAATACCAGCAAACTTAAGAGGAACAGCAAAATTAGAAAAAGATGCTGTAATAGTAGGAGTTGGAACGAGATTAGAAATATGGGATAAAGAAATATGGCAAAAATGCGATGAAAATATTTCTGCAGATGAAATTGCAGAAAATATGACAATGTTAGGTATATAGCTTGCAAAAGTTTATATAAAGAAACAAAAGACAAAAGTACAAAAGAAATCACACGAAAGAAAAAACAAAAGATAAAAGTACAGATGATAAAAATACAAAAGAAAAAATTTGCAAAAGATAAATTCCAAAAAACTAAAGAACACAAACAGCTGGAGGAAAATATCAAAACTTCAGCTGTAATCTGTAATAATTGCAAGATATAAAAGAGGTGGAAGATTGGAATTTAAGCATAAGCCAGTATTGTTAGAAGAAACAATAGAGGGGTTAAATATAAAAACAAATGGAATATATGTAGATGGAACTTTAGGTGGAGCAGGACATAGTAGAAATATTTTAAAACAATTATCACCTAAAGGTTTACTTGTTGGGATAGATAGAGATGAAGAAGCATTAGAAGCTGCAAAAGAAAATCTAAAAGAATTCCAAAATGTAAAATATATACATGGAAACCATGATGAAATTGAAGATATATTAGAAAATCTAGGAATAGAAGAGGTTGATGGAATACTATTAGACTTAGGAGTTTCGTCATATCAATTAGATGAAAGAGAACGAGGATTCAGCTATTTAGGAAATAATGAGCTAGATATGAGAATGGACAAAACACAAAAACTAACGGCCAAAGAAGTAGTAAACAATTATTCAGAAGAAAAACTAGCAGATATTATTTATAAATATGGTGAAGAGCGATTTTCTAGGCAGATTGCGAAAAATGTTTGTATGTATCGAAAAACAAAAGAAATTGAAACAACAGAGGAATTAGTGCAGATAATTGAAAAATCAATGCCTGCATTTGCAAAAAAAGAAGGTCATCCAGCAAAAAGAACATTTCAAGCAATAAGAATAGAAGTAAATGATGAAATAAGACCATTATATGAAACAGTTAGAAAATGTATAAAACATCTGAAAAAAGGTGGAAGACTATGTATAATAACATTCCACTCATTAGAAGATAGAGCTGTAAAAAATGCATATGTAGATGCACAAGGAAAATGTACATGTCCAAAAGATTTACCATATTGTGTATGTGGTGCAAAATCTGAGGGAAAAATTATAAATAAAAAACCAATAATTGCAACGAAAGAAGAACAAACAGAAAATTCTAGGTCAAAAAGTGCAAAGCTAAGAATTTTTGAAAAAATGTAAATAATAAGTACGAACAAAAGAAAAAGGAGGTGAAGAACATGCCAAGAGCACAGTATCAGTATGGAACAAGTCCAAGAAAATATGAACCAGAGTATACACCAAAAAGAAAAAGCAAAACAACAGCAAATAAAACAAAGAAAACTAATGTAAAAAAATCAATACCAAAGGCAGAAACAAAAAGAGATAGTGAAAAAAAGAAAAACAAAAAAGTTCAAGATGGAAAAATTAAATTTGGACAAATTGTTTTAGTTTGTGCTGTATTTGGTATGTTGTTTACTTTAAGTTATAGAGAGATTTCAATAATGGAAATGTTTAATCACAAAAAAGAGTTGGAAAATCAGTTGGCTGTAATTAAGAAAGAAAATGGTCAAGTTGAAAAAAGCATAACAGAGGTTGAAAGTACTCTTGATTGGAATAGTATACAACAAAAGGCAACTGAACAATTAGGTATGCAAAAAAAGGCGGGTACTCCAATAGAATTGGATAAGTCTGATAATGTTGAAACAGAAAATAAGCTTATAAAAGATGAGAAGACGGGAATTGTAGAGAAAATAATAAGTTTTTTTGTAAATAAATAAATAAGATGTGTAAATTTTATTGATAATTTTACACATCTATTTTTATGTAATAATTAAAATATTTGAGAAAATATATTAAACCAAAAGAAGTTTGGAAAATATTTATAATATTAAAGGAGACCATATAAGTCTCCTTCAATTATCTTTCTAATCTAACTAGTTACTATCTATGATATACTTGTTACCTTATGCCATCCACTTGTTTTAGTATTTATTGTGATTACTCTTGTAGATATTTTATCTCCACTTGATTTATCTTTCATTTCTACTTTAAATTTATAAACACCATTTTTGGCTTTAAATTTGTTCTCTAAATCTAATGTAATTATTTTTCGTGTACTTTTTGTTGTCTTTGCTATATATGAATATACTTGTTTACCATTATTGTTCATATCTGTTATTTTTATACATTCTAATCCACTGTTATCCACTACGGTAAATTCATAATAGAATAAATTTGTAGGATAATTGTCTATACTTCGACATTTAGGAGAAGCATTAATAGCATAATAATTTATAGTTTTATTATTTTCTATTTTACTTGCTTTCTTTATTTGATAATATCTTGTTGATGTTCCATATTTATTTTTTGCTGTAATATAGAAATAATGTGTGCCACCTTTTAATAAATCTTTATGTGATAATACATATATATCATAATCTGATGATGACTCTTTACTTTTGGTTATATTTAACTCTTTTTTGTTTTTTCCTTGTGAATCTGTTTCATATATTTTTACTGTTGCTGAGCCATCTTTTATTCTTACTTTTATTTTAATATCATCTAGTTTTAAAGTTGATTTTGATGTTTCAATATATGGCGAAGGTTTTGTCATTTTCACAAAATTATTCAAATCATCTGGAGAATATTCAGTTCCAAGTGTACTATCACTTATTTTACATATTGTACATTGACCATTTTTTACATTATGTTTTTCTTCTGCCCACATTTTTCCACATGTATTACAGTATTTTGTATGATAAGTCCCATCATGACTATATGAAGTATCTTTATGTTTACATTCATATCCACATATTTTACATTTTCCAGTTGCTGTATAAAAACGATTAGAGTAATCATTATCATTATCATATCCTCCAAATATGTGATATTCTTTTCCTAATGTTTTT
>CABQAZ010000006.1 GCA_902462295.1 uncultured Clostridium sp.
TGCGCAAATTGTAAATTTTCTGTCAATCTTTTCTATTATTTAAAACTTGTTATGTAGTTTTGCTTTGGCTTTTTATTAAATGTTTAATTGTTAAAAATGAATAAATAATATAATTTTACATATAATATATAAACGTAGAAAATAGTTTTTTGTCAAGTTTTACGTTTGTAGCCGTAAAACTTGACAAAGTTAAATAGGTAATGTAAAATATTATTAGAGGTGATAGCATGTTAAAAAGGGAACAATATTTAAATCAATTAATAGAAAGTAAAGATTTAAACTTAATAAAAGTAATAACAGGTGTTAGAAGAAGTGGAAAAAGTACATTATTACTTCAATATAAAGATTATTTAAAAACTCAGAATATAAATGATACTAATATTATATATATGAATTTTGAAAGTGCAGAATGGTATAATATAAAAAATTATGAAGACCTATATAATTATATAAAAGAGCACATCTCAAAAGGAAAAAACTATATTTTATTAGATGAAGTTCAAAATGTAGAAAAATGGGAAAAAGCAGTTAACTCATTATTAGTAGACACTGACAGTGATATTTATATAACTGGTTCAAATGCCTATCTATTATCTAGTGAATTGACCACATTACTTGCAGGGAGAGTTTTAACTATTAAAATATATCCATTTTCATTTAAAGAATTTCTAGCAGAATATCCATTCAAAAATGATGAAGATAAATACGATAAATTTGATAAATATTTGAAATTTGGCGGTATGCCAATGTTAGTAAATATGAATGATAATGAAAGCTTAATGACTAACTATCTAAGTGATATAAAAGAAGTGGTATTAAAAAAAGATGTTATTAACAGAAACAATATTAAAGATATTATATTTTTAGATAATTTAATAAAATATATGTCTACATGTATAGGAAATTTAACAACTCCAAACTCAATAGCAGATTTTATGAAAAAAAATGGTAGTAACATTACAAATGAAACTGTAGATTCATATTTAAAAATGATTGAAAATGCATATTTTATTTATAGAGTTCCTAGATATGAATTAAAAGGCAAGCAATTATTAAAAACACAAGGCAAATATTATTTTATAGATAATGGATTAAAAAATATTATTAGTGGTTTTTCTTCATATGATACAGGTAGTAGCTATGAAAATTTAATATATATTGAACTTCTTCGTAGAGGATATGAAGTTTATGTTGGAAAATATAATGATATAGAAATAGATTTTATAGCTATAAAATCTAATGAAAAGATTTACTATCAGGTTTCTAGAAGTATACTTGATGAAAATGTCGAAGAGAGAGAAAAAAAATCTCTACTTGCAATTAAAGATAATTATCCTAAGGTAATATTAACTATGGATAAAGTAAAAGGCAAAGAAATAGATGGTATTAAGGTTATTAATATTATAGATTTTTTACTAACATAATTTTAATAACAATAAGTAAAGGAGACCATATAAGAGACTACCATCTCAACAGTTTCTTAAATAAATCTCCTTTACTAAATTCAATGATAATTCAAACTAATATTAAGTACAAATTAATAAAATACTTCTATATCAGTGTCTTTTACTTTTTTCCATCCACTTGTTTTTGTATTAATTGTTATTATTTGTGTAGATACCTTGTTTGGATTTGATTTGTCTTTCATTTCTACTTTTATTTTATATATTCCATCTTTAGCCTTACAATTCTTATTTAAATCAAGTACTATAACCTTACGTGTATTTGTTGTAGTTTTTGCTATATAAGAATATACTTGTTTATTATTATTATTCATATCTTTCACTTTTACTTCTTTTACTCCATTATTATCTTTAACGTTTATGTGAAATCCTGAAAGATTAACTGACTCAGAATATAAATCAGTTCCTTCAATAGTACTAATTCTTGGAGAACTATTAATAGCATAATAATTTATTATAGTTGTATAATTTGCTGTTTTACTTGCTTTCTTTATTTGATAATATCTTGTTGATGTTCCATATTTATTTTTTGCTGTAATATAGAAATAATGTGTGCCACCTTTTAATAAATCTTTATGTGATAATACATATATATCATAATTTGATGTTGACTCTTTACTTTTTGTTAAACTTAGTTCTTTTTTGTTTTTTCCTTGTGCATCTGTTTCATATATCTTTATTGTTTCTGCTTTAATTGTTCTTCCTATTTGTATTTTCACATCATCCAATTTTGAATTTGATTTTTTAGTTCTAATATAAGGTGAGGTACATAACATATATTCGTGAGTATTCTCATCATCTGGATAATATTCAGTTCCAAGTGTACTATCACTTACTTTACATATTGTACATTGGCCATTTTGAACATTATGTTTTTCTTCCCATACTTTTCCACATGTGTTGCAGTATTTTTCATGCCAAGCATTTCCATAATGATATGAAGTATCCTTATGTTTACACTCATATCCACATACTTTACATTTTCCGGTTACTGTATATTGATAATTGTCATTATCATTATCATATCCTCCAAATATGTGATATTCTTTTCCTAATGTTTTTCCACAATCTTTACATATTTTTGTATGTTGTGTTGCTGTTGTTTTATATTTTACATTCTCGTGTGTACATGGGATTTCTGTTACATTTGTATCATCTTTTACTTCTACATCTGCTGGTAACTTAAAGGCTACATTTTTGGCTGTATATGCTCCATTTTTATCTTTTACTTTTATTCTTATTCTATAATATTCATCATTCTTCAAGCTCAACTTTCCTTTACTTATTTTTACATCTGCTAGTTTATTACTTGAATACACACTTTTACTATTATTTGTATCTATTACTTCTATTGATTTTATTTCTTGTCCTGTTGATTTCATTGATATTTCTACATTATTACCTGAATATTGTATACCTGTTATATTTGGCGCATTATTTAAAACATAATATTTTCCATCTTTATTTGTTACACTTACTACTTTTCTTGTTTTTTCCATATTATTTGCTCTAGCTATTATTGTTATTACTTGTGTTTTATTCTTTTTTGGTAACGCTCTCTTTGGAATCTCATACACCATCTGTGTATAATAATTTCCACTCATTTTTGAACTATTTGCTATAAACTTTGTACTTAAGATATCATTATTATCCATCGTACTTTTTTCTTTATTATAAATCCTTACAGCATTTAATTGAGACGTTGCTGGTGCCTTTATTGTTATTTTTATTGCTTCTAGCTTTTTATTTGATGGTTTCGCTATTGTTATTGATGGTGAATTTGCCAATTCTGTAAATCCATCTGTTGCTGCATGGCTTACATTTGTCATTGCGCAAATTGTAAATTTTCTGTCAAAATCAAAAGGCTTTTTTGTTTTAAAATAAAAAAATTTCTTCTACTAATAATATAAATATCTTATTATAGTACATCAATTTCATTATTTATTATTACTACAACTGTAATGGTTTGAGTAAATTATCATTTTAAAGATGTTTATAATTGTAAATAATAAGTTTATTTGTATAAAATAATTTAGAGTTATCTGAAAGTAATTAAGGTGAAACCATAAAAAATATACATAAAATTGACAATTTTGCATACTTGTGGTATAATAAGAGGTGTAAGAAAAATTTAACAAATTCTTACTATAATTCAATTAACGCATTACAGAAGAGAAAGGGGAGATTTTATATGAGTAATAAAACTTTAAATTCATTAATAAAAATCTTATTATTTTGCACAATATTTACAATTTGCGCAATGACAAATTTTATATTGTAAAATACAAATGCTTTCTTTTTGGAATTTATAATAAAATAACAGAATTAATTGAACAATAACAAGATATAATTTTGTTAGTTCTTTTTTTTATTTAATAAATTTAGATTATATAACAATATTTGAAACTTATATATGAAAATCTATAATAAAAGTCTTGAATATTAACATAATATATGATATACTATTCACGTAACAATTAACAGTTTTGCTTTATAATAAAAGTAAAAGCGCATTCAAATAATAGGAGGAAACTATATGATAACAACAAATGAAATTCGGAGTGCAAAGCTGAAGGATTTATTCTGTGCAACAATTCAAAAAGAATTGACATGGGAAGAAGCAGAAAAGTATCCATTTACGGTGGAAGAATTTCCAGAATGCAGTACAGCAAGTGAGCTGTTGAGAATAGCTGTGGAATTAACCATTGAAGAGCTGGGCGGAGAAGTTTCAGAAATGGCTGTGAGAGATATAGAAGAAGAAGTTAAAAAAGAAATCTTATCAGATTTGATAGAAACACAAGATACAATTCTATTAAAGAAAGACGGCCAATATTATGATTTGGCATACATGGAAATACTGGATCCAAGATACAAAATCATAAGAATTGAGCCACTTTATAAATATGGAACTGAAAAAGATTTTTCACTTGAAGAGGGAGAGTTTTCTGTGGAAAAAGGAGTTTTTGAAAAATATTTGAATGAAAATAATGAGGAGTAAGTAATAAACTCCCAAAAAGAACAGGGATGGTGTTCAGTAAAATGGAACCATCTTTGTTTTTTATAAAAAAATAATTAAAAACATTATTTAGTAAGAATAAAAATAAAAAAATCATGTAAAAGTATTGTAAAAAATAAAAAAGTTGATATAATAATATATAGTTAAAGAAAATTTTACCAGTTTTGGTAAAATTTTAATAATTTAAGGGAAGACCCAATAGGAGGAATTTATATGTTAAAAAAAGTGGCAATACTAGCAAATGGAGGAGACGTATCAGGATTTAATGCAGTTATAAGAGCTATAATAAAAACTGCAGAACATAATAATATAGAATGTTATGGATTTATAGACGGATACAATGGATTACTAAAAAATAATTATGTAAGACTAAGTACAGCAAATGACCAAAGTGCATCAGGAATATTACCAAAAGGTGGTTCAATAATAGGTTCATCAACAAATGCAAATGTATTCAACTATAAAGTAGTAGGAGAAAATGGAGAAATTGAATATAAAGATTTATCAGATGTATGTGTAGAAAATATAAAAAAAGACGGATTTGATTGTATATTTACATTAGGAGGAGATGGAACGCAAAAATCAGCAAGAGATTTTTCAACAAAAGGTGTAAATGTAATAGGTGTTCCAAAAACAATAGATAACGATGTTGCATGTACAGATATAACATTTGGATATAATACAGCAGTATCAGTTGCAGCAGAAGCATTAGATAGATTACACACAACAGGGGAGACACATCACAGAATAATGGTATTAGAAGTTATGGGAAGATATGCAGGATGGATAGCACTAGAATCTGCAATAGCAGGAGGAGCAGATGTTGCATTAATTCCAGAAATACCATATGATATAAATAAAGCAGTTGATAAAATAAATGAAAGAAGAGCAAAAGGAAAAGAATTCAGTATAGTTGTAGTAGCAGAAGGTGCTGCACCAAAAGGCGGAGAAATAACAGTTGAGGGAACAAGAAATAATGGTGCAGGAGTTGATAATAATAAACTTGGAGGAGTTGGTCAAGTAGTAGCAAAACAACTTGAAAAATTAACAGGTTTAGAAGCAAGAAATACAACACTTGGATATATGCAAAGAGGTGGAACTCCAACTGCATTTGATAGAGTATTATCAACAAAATATGGAGCTAAAGCTATGGAACTTGCATTAAATGGTCAATTTGGTGTATTGGCAGTATTAAAAAATGGAAAACTTGATAGTGTTTCATTAGAAGATGTTGTTGGAAGAAACACAAAAATTGGTGCTGTTTCTGGAAATACAGCAGAAAGTAATTTAAGAAAAGTTACAATGGATGATGATTTAGTAAAAACAGCTAGAGATATTGGACTTTGTTTAGGTGACTAATCATTATATTGTAAAATTCACATAAAATTCACAATAAATCCATTGACAAAAGTGACACTGTGTCATTATAATTATGACATAGTGTTATTTTATGTCGAAAGGGAGTGATTAAATGCCAAAAGAAACATTTTTAAAACTTTCAAAAGAAAAACAGCAAAAGGTAATAAACTCTGCAAAAAAAGAATTTGCAAGAGTACCAATAGAAAATGTTTCAATAAAAAATATTGTAGAAGAAGCAGATATTGCAAGAGGAAGTTTTTATCAATACTTTGAAAGTAAAGAAGATTTACTTATATATATATTAAAAGAGAACTCTGAAAAATTGAATACAAAATTAAAAAATGAAGTTAGCAAAACAAAAGGAGACATATTTAAATTATATATATTTTTATATGACTCAATGTTAGAAGAATTTATGGATAATTCAGACCAGGAATTATTTAAACAAATATTTATTAATCTAAAATCTTCAGATGAAAATATTTTTGATTTAGTAAAGACCACTAAACCACAAAAGATTATAGATTATTATGAGCAGATTGATAAAACAAATTTAAAAATAGAAAGTCATGAAGATTTAGTTATAATTTGTGACATGTTAAATGTAATTACAAGAAGAGCAGTAATAAAAAATTTTAAAAATAAATCAAAAGAAGAATGTAGAAAAATGTTTTTAAAAGAAATAGAATATTTAAAACATGGAATAGAAAAAAAGGAGGAAAAAAATGCTTAAAATATTAAAAAACTTAAAACAATCATGGATGTCAGTACTTATAATTGTAGCCTTACTATGTGTGCAGGCAGCTGTAGACTTGGAATTACCTAATTATACTTCAAAAATAGTAAACACAGGTATACAAGCAGGTGGAATTGAATATGCCGTACCAGAAACAATAAGTCAAAAAGATATGGACGCAATATTATTATTTTCAAATGATGATGACAAAATATTAGAAAATTATACAACTGATAATTCAGATGGAAATTATGTTATTAAAGATTTAAAGGAAAATGAAAAAGAAGAACTTGAACAAATAATGACAAAGCCAATTATTATATCAAGAACAGTACAAAAAGATGAAATGGCAAATCAAATAAAAGAGCAAATATTAGCAAATGTACCAGATGAGCAAAAAGAAGTGATTAAAAATATGTCTATTATTGATATATTAAAAACAATGCCAGAAGAACAATTAAATCAAATGCTTAGCGAATCTACAAAACAAATTGATGAAATGCAAGATTCAATCAAAAGCCAAGCAGGAGTTGCATATGTAAAAGAAATTTATAAAGATGCAGGTGTAGATACTGATAAATTGCAAATGAATTATATAATGACTGCAGGATTTAAAATGTTAGTATTAGCAGCAATAAGTATGGCATCAGGTATTACAATAATGATGTTATCATCAAGAGTTGGAGCTAGAATGGCAAAAACATTAAGAGAGAAAATATTTAATAAAGTATTAAAATTTTCAACTAAAGAATTAAGAGAATTTTCAACAGCTTCTTTAATTACTCGTAGTACAAATGATGTGCAACAAATTCAACAATTACTTGCAATGTTATTTAGAACAGTAGTATATGCTCCAATAATAGGAATAGGTGGAGTAATAAAAGTAATACATCAAAGTAATACATCGATGGCATGGATAATAGGAGTTGCTGTAATTACAATATTAATTATTGTAGCTATACTATTCGCAGTAGCGATGCCAAAATTCAAAAAATTACAGGATTTAATAGATAAATTAAATGGTGTAGCAAGAGAAATATTAACAGGAAAATCTGTAATAAGAGCATTTAACACAGAAGAAAAAGAAGAAAAAAGGTTTGATAATGCAAATACAGATTTAACAAAAGCAAATATATTTGTAAATAGAACAATGTCAATAATGATGCCTATGTTAATGCTTATAATGAATGGAGTTTCAATCTTAATTATATGGGTTGGAGGACACAACATAGACCAAGGTATAATGCAAGTTGGAGATATGTTAGCATTTATTCAATATGCAATGCAAATAGTAATGAGTTTCTTAATGATTTCTATGATTTCTATAATGCTTCCAAGAGCTTCTGTATCAGCTAATAGAATTACAGAAATATTAGAAACAGAACCAAGTATTAAAGACAAAGAAACAACCAAGAAATTAGATTCAAGCAAAAAAGGATTAGTAGAATTTAAAAATGTGTCTTTCAGATATCCTGACGCAGACACAGAAATACTAGAAGACATTAATTTTACAGCAGAACCTGGAAAAACAACTGCAATAATAGGAAGTACAGGAAGTGGAAAATCAACAGTAATTAATTTGATTCCTAGGTTTTATGATGTAAAAGGAGGAGAAGTCCTAGTAGATGGTGTAAATGTAAAAGACTTATCTCAAAAAGAATTAAGAGATGTTATTGGATTTGTACCACAAAAAGGAGTATTATTCTCAGGAACAATCGAAAGTAATATAAAATACTCAGATGAAAATATGTCAGATGAAAGAATGATAGAAGCAGCAGAAATTGCACAAGCAACAGAATTTATTGATGGAAAAGATAATAAATATAAATCAGAAATTGCACAAGGTGGAAGCAATGTTTCAGGAGGACAAAAACAAAGATTATCAATAGCAAGAGCAGTAGCCAAAGACCCAGAAATATTTGTGTTTGATGATAGTTTTTCTGCATTAGACTTTAAAACAGATGCAACATTGAGAGAAGCACTAGCAAAAAGAACAAATAATAAAACAAATATAATTGTAGCACAAAGAATTAGTACTATTTTAAATGCAGATAAAATAATTGTTTTAGATGACGGAAAAATAGTAGGTCAAGGAACACACGAAGAATTACTTGAAAATAATGAAACATACAGAGAAATTGCATTATCACAATTATCTGAAGAAGAATTAAATAAAAAGGAAGGAGGAAAATAATATGCCAGGACCAATGGGACCAAGACCAGGCCATACAACAGAAAAGGCCAAAGATTTTAAAGGAACAACAAAAAAATTAATAAAAAATTATTTGTCAAAATATAAAATTGGATTAATAATAGTATTTATATTTGCTGTTGGAAGTACTATATTTTCTATAATAGGACCAAAAATATTAGGAAATGCAACAACAGAAATATTTAATGGATTAGTAAATAAAATATCAGGAAATGGTGGAATAGACTTTGGAAAAGTTGGAACAATTCTACTAACTTTATTAGGATTATATGTAATAAGTGCATTGTTTTCTTTCATCCAAAGTTTTGCGATGACACAAATTGCACAAAATTTAACATATAAGCTAAGAAAAGATTTAGCACATAAAATAAATTCACTTCCAATGAACTATTTTGATAAAAAGACAAATGGAGAAGTATTGTCAATAATAACAAATGATATAGATACATTAGGAATGAATTTAAATCAAAGTGTTACACAAATAATAACATCAGTATGTACATTAATTGGAATATTAATAATGATGCTTTCAATTAGTTGGCAAATGACATTAATTTCATTAATAGTTATGCCAATAGGAGCATTTCTTGTAAAAATAATAGTAGGAAAATCACAAAAATACTTTAAAAAGCAACAAGATTACTTAGGACATGTAAATGGTCAAGTAGAAGAAGTATTTTCTGGATTAACAATAGTAAAAGCATTTAATGGAGAAGAAGATGCACAAAAAGAATTTGAAAAAGCAAATTCAGAATTATATAGTTCAGCTTGGAAATCACAATTTTTGTCAGGATTAATGCATCCAATAATGAATTTTATATCAAATATTGGATATGTAGGTGTAGCAATAGCAGGAGGGTATCTAGCTATAAATGGAAATATTACAGTAGGAGATATACAAAGTTTTATACAATATAATAAACAGTTTACACAACCAATAAACCAAATTGCACAAGTATCAAGTATGTTACAAGCAATGGTTGCTGCAACTGAAAGAATATTCGAATTCTTAGAAGAAGATGAAGAAGTTGAAACATATGTAGAAGGAACAACAACAGAAGGTTTAAAAGGAAATGTAAAATTCGAACATGTAAAATTTGGTTATAATCCAGAAAATACTGTAATAAAAGATTTTAATGCAGATGTACATGAAGGACAAAAAATTGCAATTGTAGGACCAACAGGAGCAGGAAAATCAACAATGGTAAAACTTCTTATGAGATTTTATGATGTAACAGATGGTGAAATATTACTTGATGGACATAACATCAAAGATTTCAAAAGAGGCGAATTACGTCAAATGTTTGGAATGGTATTGCAAGATACATGGCTATTTGACGGAACTGTAAAAGATAATATTAAATATGGAAGAGAAGATGCAACAGATGATGAAGTTATTCAATCTGCAAAAGCTGCTAGAGTACATCATTTTATAAAAACATTACCTAATGGATATAATTCGGTATTAGGAGATGAAACAAGTGGAGTTTCAGCCGGTCAAAAGCAATTGCTTACAATAGCAAGAGTAATTTTAGCAGACCCTAAGATATTAATTTTAGATGAAGCAACATCAAGTATTGATACAAGAACTGAAATAGAAATTCAAAAAGCTATGGATAATTTAATGAAAGGTAGAACATCTTTTATTATTGCACATAGATTATCAACAATTAAAAATGCTGATTTAATATTAGTTATGGACCATGGTGATATTGTTGAACAAGGAACACATGAGCAACTTCTTGAAAAAGGAGAAGATGGATTTTATTATAAATTATATAATAGTCAATTCCAAGATTGTATTGATGAAGTTGAATAAATCACTGTTTTATAGTATAATTATATTTAAGAGGTGATGAGTATGAAAATAATACAGAACATATCACAATACTTAGGAGAGAAAACAGGATTTAATAGTGAATATATAAAACTTATTATATTAACGATATTAATATTTGTATTTTTTAAAATATTAAAAATCATTGTAAAATTTATATATTCAAGGGCAGATGTAAGTGACAAGAAAAAATATGTTAGGAACAGAGTAATGAAAGTAACATTAACTTCTATTTCATTTATTATTGTGTTCTTACTATGGGGACGTAAAATATCTGGATTTGTCACGATAATAAGCTTTTTATCTGCAGGAATAACTATTTCTGTAAAGGAAATAATATTTGACTTTTTTGCTGGTTTATATATAAATATAAAGAAACCATTTGAATTAGAAGATAGAATTGAAATAGATGGAATTAAGGGTGACATTGTTAGTATAAGGTCTCTTGGATTTGAAATGCTAGAAGTGGGAGATAGAGTAAATGCTGAACAGAGTACAGGAAGAATAATTCATATACCAAATTACCTTATATTTACAAAACCTTTGAAGAATTATACAAAAGCGTTTAAATATATATGGGATGAAGTGATTGTAAAAGTTCCATTAGATGCTGATATTGAAAAAACAAAGACGATTTTATATGATATTATTGAGAATAATGAAATTTTGAAAAATATTCCTAGAAAGATGGAGGACGCTGTTGCTGATGTGATTTTGGAATATAGAATTTATTATAATCATTTAGATCCAATAATATATACAAAAATTGTTGATTCACATGTTGAACTTTATTTAAGATATATTGTACATCCTAAAAAGGCTAGAAATGTACAAGATGATATATATCTAAAGGTTCTAGAAGAATATAGAAATGGAAATATCGAGTTGTATAAGGTATAAAGTATCGAAATAGCTTAATTATTGAAAAATAATTGAGCTATTTCTTATATAGGTGAAAAGTCTCTTAAAAATAATTTTGTCTGTAAGATTGATAATTATCTATTTTTATGATACAAAATATTTGTGATGTTGATGATGTAACATACAATGGAGAGAAAAACTATATATAAAGTAAGAAACGGGGGAGTTAAATTTTATGAAAGAAAATAAAGGAGAAAATTTAATATGGGTTATATTTGCAATTATAGGAGCGGTGTTTACTGTAATTGGATTAGTTGTATCTGGAAATGTTTTTAATTATAAAAATAAAGTAGAAACAACAGGAATTATTACAGAGATAACATCATATAGGGATGATTATAATGAAGATAATAATAGAAGTCACGAAGTATATGTTTCCTATACTGTTGATGGGAAAAAGTATGAATCAAAGTTAAATAGTTATTCTTTTACTTTTTATGAGGGAAAAGAAATTAACATATATTATGATAAAAATGACCCAAGTAAAATTGGAAACAAATCGTTAAATTTATTGGTATTAATGTTTCCGATTTTGGGAATGATTTTTTTGATAGTAGGAGTAAGAGGAATATTAGTAAAAGCCAAAAAGAGTAAAGATGAAAAGAACTTAAAAGAAAATGGAGAATTGATATATGCTGATTATGTTGAAACTGTTTTAAATACTTTATATGCAGTAAACGGAAAAAATCCTTATAATATTATTTGCGAATGGAATAATCCATTAGATAGTAAGAAATATATATTTAAAAGTAATAATATTTGGATAAATCCGAAAAGTATTATAGAAGAAAGAAATATAAAACAATTCCCTGTATATATTAATAGAGATAATATAGAAAAATATGTTATTGATATAGATGTTTTAACAGAAAATATAATTGATTTAAGATAAAAGAACAGAAATTATATTATAGAAATATGTTAAAAAATTATTATAGTATGAACAAAATAAATATATAAAATGAACAGGCACTTTTATTTTTCTTATACATATAATTTTAGTATGAGAAAAATGGAGGTGCTTTTATGTTTTCTGCACTTTGTATTAGTGGATTCATAAATTTTTTACAAACAGCAGTATTTACAGTTGGATATATTTCAGGAGTACAGCTTTTTCCAGAACCATTGAGTGCTGAAGAAGAACGTATATATCTTGAAAAATTAAGCACAGGTGATGAAGAAGCTCGAAATATACTTATAGAAAAAAATTTAAGATTAGTTGCTCATGTTTGTAAAAAATACAGTAATTCAAATGTAGACCAAGATGATTTAATATCTATTGGTACGATTGGACTTATTAAAGGCATTAATAGTTTTAGACCAGAAAAGGGTGCAAGACTTTCTACATATGTTTCCAGATGTATTGATAATTTAATATTAACGTTACGGAAATATAAAAAATAAACTTGACAAATACCCCCTGGGGGTGTAGAATAATAAATGTGGAGGTGAAAGAATGGAATGTGAAAAGTGCAAAGGATGTAAGAAAACAACACATCGTTCAGAAGAAGAGAAGAAAAAAATAATAAAAAGATTAAACATTATAGAGGGACAAGTAAGAGGAATAAAGCAAATGATAGAAGATGACAGATATTGTAGTGATGTATTAACACAAATGTCTGCAATAAATAAAGCACTAGAAAGTGTAGAAAATTCTATTTTAGAAAGTCACATTTCAAGTTGTGTTGTTCGAGAAATAAAAGACGGAAATACGGAAATAATACAAGAAGTAATGGAGTTAATTAGGAGATTACGATAATGAATAAAATTTATATTAAAATTGAGGGAATGGTCTGTAATCATTGCTATGAAACAGTAACACAAATAATAAAAAAAGATTTCAAAGACCAGTATTATATAATTTAGGAAGATTAGTATCATATACAATTTTAGGAGGAATAATAGGTGGAATTGGAAAAATATTTAGTGTTAACTATTATATTCAAAGTGTAATAATATTAATTTCAGCAATCTTAATGATATGTATGAGTTTATCTATGTTAGGAATTATTACAATTAATAGCAAGATAAAAAGTTGCAAGATGTTTAGAAGAGTAAAAATTAAAAATTCATTTATTATAGGAATATTAAATGGACTTATGCCATGTGGACCATTACAAGCAATGCAAATATATGCATTAAGTACTGCTTCAATTTTTTATGGTGCAGTATCAATGTTTTTGTTTTGTCTTGGCACAATTCCACTAATGTTGTTTTTTGGAAGCTTTGTTAATTTTACAAAAGGAAAAACAAGAGTTGTTATAAACAAAATTGCATCAATTTTAATACTTATTCTTTCTATAGCAATGTTAAACAGAGCTCTGATTGGATTTGGAATAAATGTGGGAAGTATGTTAGCAGATAAATCAGAAACAAAATATATAAAAGCAGAAATAATAGATGATTATCAATATGTTGAGTTTGATTTAAATTATGATAGTTTTCAAGATATAATAGTAAAAAAAGGAATTCCTGTTAAAATGATAGTAAATGTTGATAAAAAATATTTAACAGGATGTAATAACGAAATCGTTATAAAAGAATTTGGAATTGACCAAAAACTTCAAGTTGGTAAAAATGAAATAGAATTTCTTCCAACAAAAGATGGTGAATTTTTATATAGTTGTTGGATGAATATGATTTCTAATAATATTAAAGTAATAAATTAAAAAAGGAGAATAGTTATGAAAGAAATTAAATTAAAAATAGAGGGAATGCATTGTACAGGATGTTCAAATAGATTAGAAAAGGTACTAAATAATACTGATGGTATAGAAAAAGCTACAGTTAGTTTTGAAGAAAAACAAGCAGTAATAGAATATGATGAAAGTCAAATAGATATTGCTAAAATAAAAGAAACTATAAGTGATGCGGGTTTTAAAGGAGAATAAGTATGAAAAAAGTATTATTGAAAATTGATGGAATGACATGTAGTGCATGTTCATCAGGGCTAGAAAAGTTTTTAAATAAGCAAGATGGAATAGAAAATGCATCAGTCAATTTAATTATGAATAATGCAAGTATCGAATATGATGATTCAAAATTAACTTTAGAACAAGTAGAAAAATTTATAGATAAAGCAGGATTTACAAGTTTAGGAATAGATAATTTAGAAAAAGAAGAAAAGAAAAAATCAAATGAAAAATACAGATTAATAGGAATTTCAGTTATCTCAATATTGATATTATATATATCAATGTCACATATGGTTGGATTACCAGTGATTCCATTTTTAAATATGATGACACATCCTATAAAATATGCAGTTTCATTATTAATATTAACAATGATAGTATTGTGGATGGGAAGAGACATTTTAAAAAATGGATATAAAAATCTTATTCATAAAACGCCAAATATGGACACATTAGTAATGATAGGTGTTATGGCAAGTTATATATATAGTGTATATGGAACAATAAGAATTTGTAATGGAAATGCAATGTATGTAGAAAATTTGTATTATGAATCATCAGCAATAGTAATATTTTTTATAAAAATAGGTAAATATGTAGAAAGCAAAAATAAAGACAAAACAAAAGAAGCTTTACAACAGCTAATGAGTATAACGCCAAATCATGCAATTATAATAAGAGATGGAAAAGAAGAAACAGTAACACTTGATGAAATTCAAAAAGGAGATACTGTTATTTGTAAACCAGGAGAAAAAATTGCAGTAGATGGAGAAGTTGTAGAGGGGACAACTCATATTAATGAATCATTTATAACAGGAGAAAGTGTTCCAGTAAAAAGAGAGAAAGGCTCAAAAGTAATTGCAGGAAGTATAAATTATGAGGGAACTATAAAATACAAAGCAGAAAAAATAGGTAAAGAATCAACAGTATCAGAAATTGTTAGACTTGTTGTAGAAGCAACAAATACAAAAGCACCTATAGCAAAGGTTGCAGATACAATAAGTGGATATTTTGTACCAACAATTATAGTAATAGCAATAATAGCATTTTTAGTATGGTTTTTAATAACTAAAAATATAGCAATAGCAATAAATATATTTGTAACAATACTAGTAGTAGCATGTCCTTGCAGTTTAGGATTAGCTACACCACTTGCAATAGTAATAGCTTCAGGAAATGCAAGTAAGAAAGGAATATTAGTAAAAACTAGTGAAGCATTAGAAAATGTACATAAAGTAAAAACAATTTGTTTTGATAAAACAGGGACTTTAACAAAAGGTGAACTAACAATTTCTAAAATATATAATTATAGTAGTTTAAATGAAAATGAAATTATAAAATTAGTTGCAAGTATAGAAAATAAGTCAGAACATCCAATAGCAAGAGCAATTATAAATGAAGCAAAGAATAGAAAAATAGAATTAGAAGAAATATTAGAATTTAAGGCAATTCCAGGATATGGAGTGAGTGCAACTATAAACGAAAAAAAATATTTAATAGGTAACAAAAAGCTAATGTTAGAAAACAATATTACAATGTTACAAGAGCAAAATGAATTAGAATTAGTTTCTGATGGAAATAGTATCTTGTTTATTGCAGAAAATCAGAATTTAATTGCATTAATAGGAGTAAAAGATGTATTAAAAAAAGAAAGTAAAGATATAGTTAAAAAGTTACAAGAAAGAAATATTGAAGTTGTAATGTTAACAGGTGATAATGAAAAAACTGCAAATGCGATTGCAGAGCAAATTGGAGTAAATAAAGTAATTGCAAATGTATTACCAAAACAAAAGGCAGAAGAAATAAAAAAATTAAAAGAAAAAGGCCTTGTTATGATGTGTGGAGATGGAATAAATGATAGTGTAAGTCTTGTTACTGCTGATATTGGAGTATCAGTTTCTAGTGGTACAGATATTGCAATGGATAGTAGTAATGTTGTATTGATGAATGATAATTTAGAAAAAATAGAAGATTTACTATCTATAAGTCAAAAGACAATTAGAAATATTAAACAAAATTTATTTTGGGCATTTTTCTACAATATTTGCATGATACCAATCGCTTGTGGTGTTTTAGAGCCACTAGGTGTTGTTATGAATCCAATGATTGCTGCTTTTGCTATGACAATTAGTAGTTTAACTGTTATTCTTAATGCTCTTAGATTGAAACGATAGGAGGAAATTAATTGATGAAAAATAAAAATATAATAATGATAATTGCAAGTATATTAATAATAATTGCTATTATAGCGATTATAGTTAGTGGAAAAAACAAAAAAGCAACTTCTACTAACCAAACAAATTCTAATACTAATAAAAGTACAACTGAACAGGTTAAAAAAACAAGTGAAACGGTAAAATTAACTGCTGATGATAATGGTGATGTAGTAGTAGATACAACTAATATAGGAAATACGGCTACATTTTATAATTATGATTATAATGGAACAACAATAAAATTATTTGCGGTAAAAGCATCTGACGGAACAATAAGGATGGCATTTAATACATGTCAAGTATGCAATCCATCTCCAATGGCATATTTTAAACAAAGTGGGAAAAATTTTATATGCCAAAACTGTAAAAATTCTTTTGCAACAGATAGTATAGGAAAAGAGAGAGGAGGATGTAATCCAATTCCTATTACAACAGATGAAAGAATTGATGAAGAAAATACAATAACAATAAAAAAAGATTTTATAGAAAGTCATGCTGAGAATTTCGAGAGTTAAAAGGTGGAATAAAAAATGAATGAAAAATATATTTATTTAGACTATGCTTCAAATACACCAGTAGATAAAGAGGTTTTAGACACATTTAATGAAACAACATTTAGATTGTACTCAGGCTGTTGGTAAAGTGTATTAGGGACAAAGGCAACAGAATTTAAAAATAAGCTAGAAGAATATGGAATATGTGTATCTATAAAATCTGCATGTACAGTAACAATAACACCATCAAGAATTGTATTATCAATGACACATGATAGAAAAAGGTCATTAGCATCATGGAGAATAAGCTTGAGTCATTTGGTGACAGAAGAAGAGATAAATGAATTTTTAGAGATATTTGATAAACTAGTTAGGGAGGAACAAAACTAAAATATGAAATTCAAGAAATTCTAATGCATTTTATGGGTCCTTTCCACTATCGTGAACTCTTACCATAAAATTACATAGAATTTCTAAAATTTCTCCATGCACATTCATTATTTCATTCAAAACTTATATTTAAAGACTTCTTGATGTTAATATATTAAAATCTTAATCATGTACCATTTTTATACAAAATTTGCATTTTACATAAAAAAGTGATACAATATATAACATAGAAAATTTTTTGAAACCAAAAGTATTAAGAATGACAGGAGGTAGAAAGATGGATTACTATACAAGAGATGAATATTGGAAAAACAGAATAATACGGGAATCAGATTATAAACTATATTTTTTTGATTTAAGAGGTATTTATACTTGTGCAACAGTATATGAAGTAAAAGACATGAGATTGGAAGGATTAAGTTTTTTTGGAGAACATTATTATGGTATTAACATAAGAATATATCCTCAATATGTGCAGGGGGCTATACTTGCTTTAGAAGTTGGAGATGATGTAAAAAAGTTTATAGAATATATTGAAATGATAAAACTTTTTTATAAGGAGAATCCTATAGGAATATTTAATACCATTTATCTGATAAAAGACCAAAAATATTATTTTTTTAATAGTAATGGTATATATTCTTGTTTGGATGAAAAGAATGTGTTAAAATCTGGAATAAGAGTAAAAGTATATACACAACATTATGATTATAAGTGTAGGGCTTTAAGTCTTAATGTGTTTGGAAAATTTTCAGGAAAAGAGTATGAACTAGATTTATTGAGAAAAGCTTTTGACAAATTGAAAATTGGTGATAAACTAGAAAAAGTAGATGAGTACTATAATGAAGCACTTAAAGAAAAGTCAAAGTTTCTTATTTCTGTAGAAAGATTTGTTACACGAATTGAAAGTCCAGATTTTGTACGTCTTCCAGAAAATTCTAAAGAAACAACATTTGATTATATTCATGTTGATGTTAATATTGTAACACAGTGGGACTCTGATAAGATAGAATTTATCAAGAGAAATTTACAAGGAATCACTAAAATGGTTTTTAAAAGCATTGAAAACAATAGAAGATTTAAGAAATATGGAGTACCAATCAATTTCTTAAGCTTGTCTAAAGTTACAGTAAGGAGTGACTTAAATAGTTTACATTACGTATTTGAATTAAAAGAAAAGTAATCCAATGAATGGAGTCTAAAATAGGCTCCATTCATTTTTTCTGTTTCACAATATCTTAAAATTATAATAAAAACTATTGACAAAAAATATACCTTGTAATACAATGTAAACAACAGCATAGTATTACAAGGTATAAAAGGGAGGTAAGTTATGAAAATTAACAAAGAATTACTAAAAGGTAGTACTGAATTAATAGTATTAAGTGTGTTAGAAAATGAAAACATGTATGGATATCAGATGATAAAAAAATTAAAAGAAAAATCTGAAGATATATTTGAATTTCAAGAAGGAACATTATACCCAATATTACATAAATTGGAAGAAAAAGGATGGATTATATCTTATTGGGATGAAATAGGAGGAAAAAAGAGAAAATATTATTCAATAACTAAAGATGGAAAAAAGAAATTGAAAGATAAAAAGGAAGAATGGCAAATATTTAGTTCGAGCATGAATAAAATAATTGGAGGTGTTTTATTTGAAAGCTAAAGATTTTTTAGAAAATGTATGTAGTAATATAAAATATAAACCTGCAAGCAAACAAATTTCAGAAGAACTAAGAACACATATAGAAGAAGCACAGGTGGAAATTATCGGTAAAGGATATTCTGAAGAAGAAGCAGAAGAGATTGCAGTTAAAAAGATGGGAAATGCAAAAGAAATAGGGAAAAAATTAAATAAGATTCATAGACCAAAGTTGGATTTAGGGATTTTAATTACTGCTATTGTTTTTAGCATATTAGATGGATGGCCAAGTATATTTTTGGGAATTGATATGTTATGGAATAAACTATATTTAGGAATCAATAATTTTATGACTGCTAAAATGATATATATAATATCTATTTCTACAATGATATTGGCAATATGTTTATATTTTTTTGATTATAGAAAAATTTATAAGTATTCAAAAATAATATATATGTTAGCAACTATACTTAATATAGTCAGCTGTATTAGAGGTGAGAGGTATAATGGAAATATAATATGGGGATTAGAGCCTTTTACCAATGTATCAGCAACAGTTTTTTCAGTGCCACTTTATGTTATTGCTTTTTCAGGATTAGTACAAGATTATATACAAGACAAAAAGGATAATTATTTTAAATTGATTTTATTAAGTATTTTGTCAGTGATACTATCTCTAATAATAAATTTTGTTTCAGGTTTTGTACTAGCAATAGTATATATGATGATAAGTATAGTATTATTAGCAAAAAAATCTAAATACAAAAGAATTATTAGTGTGTATAGTTGTTCTATAATTGGTGTATTTTTATTAACAACAATTATATGTGTTATTCCTACCAAAATAATAAATAAACAGGAAAAATTAGAATCATCATATTGGTTAGGAATAGATACAATGCAAAAAGAAAAAATAGAGATAACAAGACAAGAGGTTATTCAAAATTCAAAATTATTTGGTAGTGCAGAAATAGAATTCAATCCTGAAAATATTTATGCTTTTTCAAAATGCATATTTTTAAGTGTATTATCAAAATATGGATGGGTTACTAGCATAAGTTTTGCAATAATAATAATTGGATTTGAAATTAAAATATTAATAGATGCAATAAACATAAAAGATAATTATGGGAAAACTATTATGTTGGGAATATCAATATTATATTTAACTCAAACATTAGGAAACATAGCTATGAATTTTGGGTTTGGTGTTATTGCAGAATTTAGCTTACCATTTATTAGAGGAGGAATGACAGAAAATCTTATGAATATTATTTGTTTGTCATTAATGTTGTCGATTTATAGAAGAAAAGATATAAATTTTGAAGAGCCACAAAAGTCAAAAGTATTAGCAAAAATTGAAGATTATTTCTTTGAAAAGTGTTAATATTAGATTATTATTAGTATCAAGAAGCCTTAAAATATAAGTTTTGAATGAAATAACGAATGTGCATGGAGAAATTTTAGAAATTCTATGTAATTTTATGGTAAGAGTTCACGATAGTGGAAAGGACCCATAAAATGCATTAGAATTTCTTAAATTTCATAATAAACTGAGGAATGGAATGAAAAACTTATATTTTAAGGCTTCTTGTAAGTATAATAAGTAAAATGTACTATTTTATTTATTTCTATCTTGCAATTTTTGGTAAAAATTTTTTTATTAATGTAATAGTAAAAAGTACAATTAGTTAAGCATACATTGTACAGAGGTGAAAATATGTTATTAAAAATTAAAGAAACCGAAAATAAAGAAGAATTTGAAAATAAAGTAGCACATTTAAAAGCAATACTAATTCAAGAATATATAAATCAATTAGAAGTAAATGCAAAAACAAAAAATGAAATAAAAAAAGAAGTAATAAAAAAACTGCAAATGACTTGAAATATATATTATTAATATTATATTAAACAAAAGGAGTTTATGCAGATGAAAGTGATAGCAATTTATTCAAGAAAATCAAAGTCAACAGATAGAGGAGAATCTATTATAACACAAATGAAACTTTGTGAAGAGTATATAAAGAAAAACTATTTTGACGAAGAAATTAAAATTATATATTATAATGAGGGAGAGGGGAAATCTGGAGCAGACTCTCAAAGAATAAAATTTAATAAATTAATGAGAGATGCTAAAGAGAAAAAGTATAATGTTTTAATATGTTATAGATTGGACAGAGTTGCAAGAAATGTTTCAGATTTTTCAGATTTAATAGATGAATTAACATCATATAACATTAGTTTTATTTCAGTAAAAGAACAATTTGATACAACAACGCCTATGGGTCGTGCAATGATGTATATTGCAAGTGTATTTGCACAATTAGAAAGAGAAATAGGAGCAGAAAGAATAAAAGATAATCTTACTGAACTTGCTAAATCTGGAAGATGGCTTGGAGGAACTACACCAACAGGATATAAATCTATAGGATTTGAGACAATACAAATAAAAGAAATAAATGAAAATAATGAAATTGAAAAAAAGAGAAAAAAAGCATATAAACTTGAGAAACAAAAAGAAGAAGTTGATTTAATTGAATTGTTATTTAGAAAAATTGAAGATTTAAAGTCATTAACAGCGGTAGAGACATATCTGATTAATAATAATATACTTACTAAAAACGGAAAAAGATATACTAGATTTACGCTTTCTAATATTTATAGAAATATAGTGTATGCAAAAAATGATATAGAAATGTACCAATACTTAAAAGAGAAAAACATTGAAGTTTATGCTGTAGAACAAGATTTTAATGGCAAACAGGGAATGATTGCCTATAATAAAACAAAACAGCAAAAACATAAGTCTGTAATTAAGAATGAAATGGATGAATGGATAATATCTGTAGGTAAACATGAGGGATACATTGATGGAAAGAGATGGATTAATATTCAAAACATATTAGATAGAAATCAAAATAAAAGATATAGAAGACCTAGAAAAAATAAAGCATTACTATCAGGTATATTAAAATGTGAATGTAATGGGTATATGAGACCAAAAATTAGTTCTGGTAGGACTGACCAATATGGAAATGATAGATTTTTTTATATGTGTGAAATAAAAGAGTTAAGCAGATTACATAAATGTGATATAAAAAATATTGATGGAAATGAATTAGATAGAGAATTGCTAATGCAAATGAAACAATGGTATGCACCAAATTTTAAAATAGTAAAAGAGTTAAAAGGAATAGTAAACAATAAATGTGAGCAAACTGAAAATGAAATAGAAATTGATAGATTGAGCAAATTATATAAAAAAAATGAAAAAAATTTAATAAATTTGATAGATAGAATAAAATATATAGATATTAGTTTAATAGATGATATAAATAAAGAAATTAAAAGTTTAAAAGAGGAAAATAAGCAAATAAATGAAAGTATAAATGAATTAATGAAAAATTATAATAATTATAATTTGGAAATACCTGAAGATAAAATTTCAGAATTAGCTATTCAAGTAATAGAAAAATCATTTAAAGCATTTTATGGATTGGATATTTTAGAGCAAAGAAAAATTTTAAGAATGTTCATATCAAAAGCTGTATGGAATGGAGAATATGTTCAAATAGATTTTTTTTAGAAATTGTGTTTCCACAATGTATGTATAGACAATGAGATTTTAATGCATTTTAGATCTACAAAGAAATTGAACAACGAGGTTTATTTAAATGAGCCAATAGGAAAAGACAAAGATGATAATGTGGTTACATTACAAGAGGTACTTGAAAATGAAGAACGTAGTGTTGAGGAATCTGTTGATTTAAAAATGAAAGTGAAACTATTATATGAAAAGATGAAAAGTGTATTAAAAGATAGAGAACGTACTATTTTAGAATTGCGTTTCGGACTTGATGGACATAAACCTAAAACTCAAATTGAAATAGCAAAAGAAATGGGGATTTCCCGTTCTTATGTTTCTAGAATTGAAACAAAAGCTATAGGAAAATTAGCAAAAGAAATTAAAGAATAAAAAATTTTATTTATTTTAACTCCTATTTATCAACTATAAATAGGGCTTTTTTTAAATTAGAAAACATAGTCGGTATATTGACAAGATATTTTTTATATGATAATCTAGTATCGAAAACCAGATAGAGCCAAAATGATTTTCAAACATGAATATTAAGGCTCAAAGAAAGGAAAACAAAATGAAAAGAGAAAGATATTTTGAAGCAATAGAATTTAAAGATATCAAAGGAATAATTTATAATTCTGCAAAACAATATGCAAAAAATACAGCATTTATATTAAAACATAAAAAAGACAAAGAAGTAACATACGAGAATATAACATATAAAAAATTATTACAAGACATTAATGCATTTGGAACAAAATTATTTAAAATGGGATTTCAAAACAAAAGAATAGCAATAGTAGGAAGAAACAGATATGAATGGGTAATAACACATTTAGCTAATGTGTTAGGTGGAATAGTATCAGTTCCACTAGACAAGGAATTGCAAGTAGATGAATTAGAAAGTTGTTTAGAAAGAAGCAAAGCAGATGTTGTAGTATTTGATGAAAAATATATAGAAAATATAGAAGAAATAAAAAGAAGAGGAAATACTAATTTACAACAATACATTTGTATGTCTGAAAAAGAGGGATATGAAAACTTTTGGAACTTAAAAGAACAGGGAGAAGAACTATTAAAACAAGGAGAAAAAGAGTACACAAAAGTAAAAATAGATGAAGATAAAATGGCAATATTATTATTCACATCAGGAACAACATCAAAATCAAAAGCAGTAATGTTATCACAACACAATGTTGCCTCAAATGTATATGCAATGTTATTAGTAGAAAACTTTTTACCAACAGATGTTAACTTAGCGTTTTTACCATTTCATCATATATTTGGTTCAACAGAAATGATAGTAATGTTAGCATCAGGTCTTGCAACAGCATTTCCTGATGGGCTAAGATATGTAGCTCAAAACTTAAGAGAATACAAAGTATCACTATTTGTTGGAGTTCCACTACTTGTAGAAGCAATATATAGAAATATAGAAAAAGAAGTTGAAAAACAAGGGAAAACAAAGACAATAAATTTCGCCAAAAAAGTAAGTAATGCATTATTAAAATGTCATATAGATGTAAGAAAGAAAATGTTCAAACCTGTATTAGATGCACTTGGAGGAAACATGAGATTTATAGTATCAGGTGGAGCTCCATTAGATAAAAAAGTTGCACAAGGATTTAACGATTTAGGAATTGAACTTGTTCAAGGATATGGATTAACAGAAACAGCACCTGTAATATCTGCAGAAAATGCATATAAAAAGAGAAGTGGTTCGATTGGATTTCCAATGGACAATGTAGAACTAGAAATAGTAGATAAAGATGAAAACGGAATAGGAGAACTTCGCGTAAAAGGTCCAAATGTAATGCTTGGATACTATGAAAATGAAGAGGAAACAAATAGAGTAATAAGAGATGGATGGTTTTATACAGGAGATTTAGGATATATTGATAAAGATGGATTTATCTTTTTAACAGGGAGACAAAAAGATATGATTGTTTTAAAAAATGGTAAAAAAGTTTTTCCAGAGGAACTTGAAACATTAATCAATAGACTTGATTTGGTTGAAGAATGTATAGTTTATGGAATGCCTGATGAAAAAGATAAAAATGATTTGAAATTGTCTGTTAAAATAGTATATAATAAAGATGTTGTAAAGGAAAAATATCCAAATGCTACAGAAGATGAATTGAAAAAAATTATTTGGGAGAAAATAAAAGAAATAAATAAGACTTTTCCTCCTTATAAATATATAAAAAATATGATTTTAACTGATAAAGAGCTTATAAAAACTACAACAAAGAAAGTTAAAAGACATGAAGAAATTAAAAGAATATTAGGAGAAAATAAACAAAATTAGCACTCTACTATTGACAGTGCTAAAATGACGTGATATAATATTAAATGTAATAAGAAAAAGGGGCACATTCTATACTAAAAGATTGTGCTCTTAAGCTATGAAAAAGGAGGTAGATATTATGAATATTCAAAAATTTACTCAAAAATCATTAGAAGCAATACAGAATGCACAAACATTAGCAATAGAAAATCAAAATGCACAAGTAGAACAAGAACATTTATTATTAGCATTATTAGAACAAGAAAATAGTTTAATAAAAGAACTAATCAAAAAAATAGGGGACGAAGAAAGTATTGAAAATGAAATTAGAAATAAGATAGAG
Organism: uncultured Clostridium sp.; assembly: GCA_902462295.1. Lineage (GTDB taxonomy): Bacteria > Bacillota > Clostridia > TANB77 > CAG-508 > CAG-269. The sequence goes on from CABQAZ010000006.1 coordinate 25,421, forward strand.
AATAAGCCCAAAATGACAGGAGGAGCAAGACCAAGTGATGGAATTTATGTTGCACAAGATGTTGACAAAGTTTTGGCTGATTCAGAATCGATTGCGAAAAAAATGAAAGATGAATATGTTTCTGTTGAGCATATAATGCTTGCAATTTTTAATAATGCAAATAGCAATATAAAAGAAATTTTTAGAAGATATAGTATTTCAAAAAATGAATTTTTAAAGGCTTTATCAGCTGTTAGAGGAAATACAAGAGTAACATCTGATAATCCAGAAGACACTTATGATGTATTAAAAAAATATGGGCAAGATTTGACTCAAATGGCTAGAGAACAAAAATTAGACCCAGTAATAGGAAGAGATACAGAAATAAGAAATGTTATTCGTATATTATCAAGAAAGACTAAGAATAATCCATGTCTAATCGGTGAACCTGGTGTAGGTAAAACAGCAATAGCAGAGGGACTTGCATTAAGAATAGTTAGAGGAGATGTACCAGAGGGTTTAAAAGAATGTACAATATTTTCACTTGATATGGGGTTACTTGTAGCAGGTGCAAAATATAGAGGAGAGTTTGAGGAAAGACTTAAAGCTGTTTTACAAGAAGTAAAGAAAAGTGAGGGTAGAATCATTTTATTTATAGATGAGATTCATACAATAGTTGGTGCAGGAAAAACAGATGGAGCAATGGATGCAGGTAATTTATTAAAACCAATGTTAGCTAGAGGAGAATTACATTGTATTGGTGCAACAACATTAAATGAATATAGACAATATATAGAAAAAGACCAAGCACTTGAAAGACGTTTTCAACCAGTAATGGTAGATGAACCATCAGTAGAAGATACAATATCAATTTTAAGAGGTTTAAAAGAAAGGTATGAAGTATATCATGGTGTTAAGATTGCAGATAATGCTTTAATTTCGGCTGCAACATTATCACATAGATATATATCAGATAGATTTTTGCCAGATAAAGCAATAGATTTAATTGATGAAGCTTGTGCTATGATAAAAACAGAAATGGAGTCAATGCCAACAGAATTAGATGAAGTTTCAAGAAAAATAATGCAATTAGAAATAGAAGAAACTGCATTAAGCAAAGAAAAAGATGAAATTTCTAAACAGCGTTTGGCAGATATTCAAAAAGAAAAATCTGAATTAAAGACTAAATTCGATGGAATGAAAGCTAAATGGGAAAATGAAAAAACAGCAATAGGAAAAGTACAAAAATTACGAGAAGAAATTGAACAAACAAATGCACAGATAGAACAAGCAGAAAGAAATTACGATTTAAATAAAGTTGCAGAATTAAGATATGGAAAATTACCAGAATTACAAAAAGAATTACAACATGAAGAAGAAATATCAGAAAAAAGCAAAGAAGATGGACTATTAAGAAATAAAGTAACAGAAGAAGAAATTACAAAAATCATTTCAAGATGGACAGGAATACCTGTTACAAAATTAATGGAGGGTGAAAGAGAAAAAATATTAAATCTTGATAAAATACTTCATAAAAGAGTAATTGGCCAAGACGAAGCAGTTGAAAAAGTTTCAGAAGCAATAATGCGTTCAAGAGCTGGGATAGGAGACCCACGTAGACCAATCGGTTCATTCATGTTCTTAGGTCCAACAGGTGTTGGAAAAACTGAACTTGCAAAATCACTAGCTGATGCATTATTTGATGATGAGCACAATATGGTAAGAATTGATATGTCTGAATATATGGAAAAATATTCTGTTTCAAGATTAATTGGTGCACCTCCAGGATATGTAGGATATGAAGAGGGTGGACAATTAACAGAAGCAGTTAGAAGAAAACCATATTCAGTAGTTTTATTTGATGAAATTGAAAAGGCACATCCAGATGTATTTAACATTTTATTACAAGTACTAGATGATGGACGTATAACAGATTCACAAGGAAGAACAGTTGATTTTAAAAATACAATAATAATATTAACTTCAAATTTGGGTTCTGATTATATATTAGAGGGAATTCAAGAAAATGGTGAAATTTCAGAAGAAGCAAAACAAAAAGTATCAGAATTATTAAAAAGAAGTTTTAGACCTGAATTTTTAAATCGTTTAGATGAAATAGTATTTTACAAACCTCTTATGAAAAATGAAATTTCAAAGATATTGGAACTTCTTATTAAAGACTTGGAAAAAAGACTTGAAGATAAGCATATCAAGTTAGAATTAACTCAATCTGCTAAAGATTATTTGATTAATAATGGATATGATGAGGTTTACGGTGCAAGACCATTAAAGAGATTTGTACAGAAAAAACTTGAGACTTTAATTGCTAAAAAGATTTTGACACAAGAAATTTTACCTAATAGTACAGTTGTGGTTGATTTCAATGATGATGAATTATATATACAAAAATAACATTATAATTAAACTTAACTAAAATGGAGGAAACTATGAGCAAAAGAAAAAATAATAAAAAGCAAAATATATGGCAAATAATTGCATCAATAATAATGTTAACATGTATTATTATAACGGGGTATATGACCCAGAATGAGGGGACAACAAATCAAAATGATAATACAGAAAGTATAACACAAACGGGGACATTTGAATTATCTACAATTCCAGAATATACAACAAGTCCTTATGTGGAAATAAATAATAATATTCCATATTTTACTGATAAAGACTATACTACGAAAAGTTTTGAAAAATACAGTGAATGGGATGATTTAGGCAGAAGTGGTGTAGCTTTTGCAAATGTGTGCAAAGAAACTATGCCTAAAGATGGAGAAGAACGTGGTGAAATAGGAAGTATAAAAAATCTTTCTGGATGGGTACAAAAAAGATATGATAATTTAATTAAAGACAAGTATTTGTATAATCGTTGTCATTTGATAGGTTGGCAACTTTCAGCAGAAAATGCAAATAAACAAAATTTAATAACTGGAACACGATATTTAAATACAGAGGGAATGTTACCATTTGAAAACGAGGTAGCCGAATATATTGATGGTAATGAAAAAAATCATGTTTTATATAGAGTGACACCTATTTATGAAGATGAAAATCTTCTTGCAAGTGGAGTGGAAATGGAAGCTTGGTCAGTAGAAGATAATGGAAAAGGAATTTGCTTTAATGTTTATTGTTATAATGTACAACCAGGAATAATAATTGATTATTCAACTGGAGAAAGTCAGGCACAAAAATAAAATATAAAGGAGAGAAAAACTTATTGAACTTAGATTTTGTTAACAATTTATTTAATAATTTAAAAGAAAACAAAACAACAAAAGATTTTATTAATGAACTATCAGATTATCTTGAGAATAATAAAACAAATATTGAATGGAATAATTTATTGGAAGATGATTTAATTATTAATGATAATAAAATAATTGCAAAATACAAAGATAAAATGCTAAAAGAAAGAGCTAGTATATTACAAAATTATGCTGAAAATACAAAAGAAGATGGAGAAATGTATTATGTTTATAATGTGAGTCAAAATGATAACAATTCTTATAATATTAGTAAAACAGATAAGAGTCATAAAGTTATTACAATAGCAATAGATAGTTTACCCCAAGGAGTTCGATTAGGTAGTGTTTTACGAGAGCAAGGAGATAAATTTGTTTTGGATGAAAAAGCAACACGAATTGTAGGAGAAAAAATAAACGATATGATAGAGAAACAGATAAAAGAACAGAATAAATTTCTTGATAGTAAAAGAATTGATGGACATATTTATGAGGTTGAAGAAAAAAGTAATGGTAGGATATGGTTATATGATTCTAATAATATTATAGATGGAGGAATTGAAGGGTTTGAAGAGATAGAGTTTCCTAAAGATTTATATGAAGTGGCTAAAAAGGGAGATAAGTTTTTATATAAAAATAGATGCTATCAGAAAATATAATATGAATAAAAACACTCAATAGTGTAAAATGACTATTGAGTGTTTTTGTCTATTTATAGAACAGCACCTAAAACCAATATACCTAAATTATCTTCATAAATTTTTTTGAATTGTGTCATAGGTAGTGGATTAGTGCCTAAGCCAACTTCAATAGTATATCCAGGTCTGTTATAATTTTGAATAAACCAGTCTTTATATCCGGCAAAGCTTGAATTATAAGGTGTAGGTTCAAGAGAATATCCACTTACATTAGCAAATTGTCTTCCAATAAATAAAGAATTTGGCGGATTGTAGTTTTGAGACTGCAAATAAATCACTTCGCCTTGTGAATGATATGCTAAAATTAGTCTAAAATTGTGTTGAAGTGTAAAATTATAAACAGCTAAAGCTTCAGGTTCAGTAAGTGGACCATATCCAACAAAGTCACGTGGTGCGGGTGTTGTGAAGCCTTGCTCATATTTTATTTCACGTGCTTTTTCCCATTCTGCAGGAAATTGAAGATTTAAGTCTACACCACGAATATTGGCTTTCCAACCATCTGGAAAAGGAATTGTTGCAAATCCATAAGCTATTTTTTCTGCCTGTTTATAAGATGGAGATGATTTTGGGAGTGCACCTGTGACTAAATCTACCCCGGTTGGATTAATTTTCATAGGAGTAAAAGCTAGCAATCATCTGTGAATAAAAAATCTAAATATAAAAACACATTTGAATACAATGATATTTAATAAATTTCTGAAAAGATAAGTAAGTAATTGACTAAATCAAATAATTATGTTACAATAAATGTATAGGAGGTACATAAAATGGAACGAAAAATGTCGAAAAAATTGCTAGAATGGAAAAATGATACAGAAAAGACACCATTAATTTTATATGGAGCTAGACAAGTAGGAAAGACCTATACTATATTATCATTTGGAAAAGAGAACTATAAGAATGTAGCATATATAAATTTTGAGGATAATAGTGAGATATCAAAAATTTTTGAACAAGATTTAGAAGTAGAAAGAATTATAAAAGAATTAAGTGTAAAGTTAGGAATAACCATATTAGAAGAAGATACATTAATATTTTTTGATGAGATACAAGCTTGTGAAAGAGCTTTAACATCATTAAAATATTTTGCAGAAAGTAAGACAAAATATCATGTTGTAGCAGCAGGTTCATTACTAGGGATTGCAATTAATAGACAAAAATATTCTTTTCCAGTTGGAAAAGTAAAAATGCTTACATTATATCCATTAGATTTTGAAGAATTTTTGTGGGCATTAGACAAAAAAGATTTGGCAGATATGATAAGACAAGCTTTTTCTGAGGATAAAGAATTTTCATTACATAGTTTAGCAAATCAGTATTATAGATTATATTTGGCAATTGGTGGAATGCCTAGAGCAATTTTAGAATACAAAGAAAAACAAGATATGGATTTTGTAACAGCAATTTTGAAAGATATTAATAATTCATATATAGCAGATATGGCTAAATATGCAAGTTCCACAGAAACAACAAAAATTATGGCAGTATATAATATTATTTCAGCACAATTAGCTAAAGAAAATAAAAAATTTCAATATAAATTAATAAAATCAAGTGCAAGAGCTTATGAATATGAAACAGCAATTAATTGGTTAAATGCTTCAGGAATCATAAATCAATGTACAAAAATCAAAGAAGGAAAATTGCCACTTTCAGCATTTATAGAGCCAGAAAGTTTTAAAATCTATATGAGTGATGTGGGATTATTGTGTAATAAATTTGGAATACCTACTAATATTGTAATTGTGGAAAATGATAACATGAATGATTTTAAAGGAGCTTTGGCTGAAAATTATGTATGCAATAGTTTAGTTCAATGTGGATTAAAACCATATTACTGGGAATCTAATGGAAAAGCAGAAGTGGATTTTGTAGTGCAAGATAAAGAGGGAAATATTATTCCGATTGAAGTTAAATCAAGTATACATACAAGGTCAAAAAGTCTAAATGTTTTTAAAAGTTTATATAAAATTCCTTATTCTATTAGGATATCAACTAAAAATTTTGGATTTGAAAATGATATAAAATGTATTCCTTTGTATAGTGTATTTTGTTTAGATAAGTTATAAGTGTTTTGATGAAGCGGATATAAAAAGTGTCCACTTCGGATAGGCTCAAAGTGTCCGTTTGAAAGCTTTTGTGAAGTGTTTCAAGCGGACATTTTGACTATATAAAAAATCCTTATATTTCAATGAAAATTAAGAAATAGGGTGTGTCGTGTTTAAAGGGTAAGATACAGGGGCAAGGTTAAAGTTGGAAAATAGGATGTATCTTGTAAAAGATGGAAAGAAGTAGATGGAGGATAGAATAAAGGGCGAAATTAGAATTAGGATAAAATATAAATTTTCTTAATATAGGTTTACAATAGATATGTCACACTAAAGAATAGAAAAAGGAAATACCAATATGATATAATGTTTTTACCACAAAACTAATATCGAAAGAAGGTATTTCCTATGAATAGTATAACACAAGATATAATATTTAAGCAATCAGTTGTAGAATATTCATTAAAACATGGAGTGACAGAAGCAGCAAAAAGATATAAACAGCATAGAAAAACAATATACAGATGGAGAGAAAAGTATGACGGAAGCAGAAAATCATAAGTAAATAAATCAAGAAGACCCCATTCACATCCAAATCAACATACCCAGGAAGAAATAAAAATGATAAAGAAATATAAGGCACAAAATCCAGATGTTGGGTTAGTGGTATTGTGGGTAAAATTGATGAAAAACGGATATACAAGGCAAATAACGAGTTTGTATAGGGTGATGCAAAGGCTAGGAATATATAAAAAGACACCAAGTAAGATGTGAAATATGTGCCAAAGAAGTGTATGTCAAAAGAATTAAAAGAGCTATAAGAAAAATATTATCAATATACAGCAATAGATGAGTATACAAGGCAAAGAGTATTATGGGCGAGCAAAGAACATAGTACATATGCATTAACACAATTTATAGAAATAATAATAAAGAAATTTAAATATAAAATAGAATGTATACAAACAGATAATGGATTTGAATTTACAAATAGATTGAATTCAAAAAAAGCCAAAGAGAAGACGATGTTTGAAAAGAAGCTGGAAGAGCTAGGAATAGAACATAAACTAATAAAGCCAAGAACACCAAGACACAATGGAAAAGTTGAAAGAAGTCATAGAAAAGACCAAGAAAGATTTTATTACAAGAGAATATTTGTAAGTTTTGAAGATTTTAAAGAAAAATTAAGGCATTGGTCAAGAGAGTACAATAACTTTCCAATGAAACCATTAGGATGGAAAAGTCCAAATGAGAAATATGAGGAATTTCAAGCATTGTAGAGCCAACATATCATATTTGGTATATGAAACACTAGATTTATCAATAAAGTGTGACATATGTTTGACAAACCTACATAGGATAAAATATAAATTTTCTTAAAAACTAGAAAAAATAAGAATAATATGGTACAATTTTATTATAAAAAGATTTTTATAGGAGGATAAAATGAATTCTAAAGCATATACAGAAGTTAATTTTATCATAAATGAAATGAGTAATGAATTGTCAAATAAAATTCCAAAAGAGATAAAAGAAATGATTAAAGAAAAAATGGATGAAACATATGAATTTTACATAGATGATGAAGAATGGGAAGAAAAGGAATTGTTAGAAGATACTGAAAAAATTTTATCAGTTTTATATACAGATTATATAGCAAATGAAGAAGAAAAAAAGGTAATTTTAAATAAAGAAAAGATTATTATGCAAAAAAAATACGAGAACACAATTCAAACAAAGAATTTATGCGATGTATTTCCAAATAAAAAATATTTTAATGAAGAAAAAGAAATAGTGAAAGTTGAATATAAGAAAACATGGTATCAAAAAATAATTGAATATATAAGGCTAAAGATTAAGATATAAAACAACTAAAAGTGTAAGTGAAATTTATATAATAATTAATATTGGGAGGAAAAATGTCAGTTAATTTAAAATATAAACATCAGCAAAAAACGTATCAACTTATGTGGCAAGAATTAGAAAAATATGGAATGGCAGCATTTTCATATCCAACAGGATGTGGAAAATCATTTCCGCCACTTAAGTATATAGAAGATTATTTAAATCATCAGCAGAAAGGAAATACATTAATTGTTGTTCCATATAATATTATTGCTGATCAATTTAAAGATTATATAAAACAATATGTGGATAATGGAAATAAAAGATTAAAAAATAAAAATATTATGGTAATTACATATTCAAAACTTGCTTTATGGATGAAATATGCAAAAAATTATGAAGTCGATATAGCAATTTTTGATGAAGCTCAAATGCTTGGTGCAGAAACTTATGAACCCGCATTTGAAAAATTAAGAGAACAGTATTCAGAAGCAAAATTGATAGCAATGACTGCAACACCAGAAAGAATGGATAACAGAAATATGTTATATGAAAAATTTGGAGAACATGTAGTATATGAAATGAGTTTAACCGAGGCATTGAGTGGTTCTAAAGAGGGGGAAGTCATTTTAAAAGCACCCAAATATGTCAGAGTAATATCTCAATTAAAACCACTTCTTTCAATATATGAAGAAAAAATTGCTAAATATAATAACCCTAATAGAAAACCAATCCTATCGGAAAAATATCAAAGATTAGCTAATATTGTAAGCAATGCTCCTGGTATGGAAGATGTCTTAGCCCAAGCAATTACTAAGAAAAATGGAAAATTTATTGTTTATTGTAAAAATAGAGAAGATATGTTCAAAAAAATGAAAGATGCAAAAGCAATATTTGGAAAAGTAAATGATAATATAAAAATGGATTATTTGTTATCTATTGATTCTAATGGAACAGGAAAAACAACCCCACAGAACTTAAAATCATTAAGAGAATTTGAAGAAAGTGAATACAATGATACCCTTCAACTACTATTTTGTGTAGATATGCTTAACTTAGGAAAACACATTGATGGTGAAAAGCTTGATGGAGAAGTATTTTTTAGAGAAACTTATTCATCTCAAGTATATAAACAGCAAATGGGGAGAATTATGGTTCCAGAAGATAAAGGAGAACAAAAAATAATAATAGATGCTGTAAATAACTGGCTTAGACAGGTAGATGCTTTTGATGAACTAGTTCAAGCTATTGGTATTGGAAATGGAAAAAATCCAGAAAATAACTATGATTTATTTAAATTAACAGCTGAAGAAATTGAGTTTCTAGATTTGTTAAGAGAAATTGGTGAAGAACTAAGATATAACTGCTTTGGTACATATGAACAAATAATTGAATGGTTAGAAACTCATGATGGTAAAATGCCACAAGCTAGACTTAGAAAAAACGGCAGATATATTAACGGTGAGGAACTTGAAGAAAATGAACTTGAAGAAAGAAAATTATATGGTAGATGGCTTAACTGCCCTGAAAAGAAAATGCTTGATAAATATATAGGAATAGACATTAAAGATATACCAGAAGAATGGCAAGAAAAAATACAAAAATTAAGAAGTTTTGGGTTAGGACTAAAGAAAAAAGGGGTATATGAGAGATTAATAGAATGGTTAGATATGCATAATGGAAAAATGCCTAAAGCATCAGCTACATTTAGAGATGAAAACGGAGATTATATTAGAGCTGAAAATCTTTTGCCAGAGCAAAAAGAAGAAAAAAATTTATATAATGATTGGACTAAAAGCGATGAAATCAAAATGCTAAAAAAATATATTGGTGTTTCTCTTGAAGAAATACCAGAAAGCGAAGAATGTAAAGAAATAATAAAGATACTTAGATCTTATGGACTAGGAATTTCTTTGCATGAAGAGTATATTGACTTTTTAAAAAGATACGGAAGAGAACCACGCCAAGGAATAAGAAGAAATGGAAAAACACTTGGAAAAAATGAAACAACAGATGAGCAGAAAAAAGAAAAAAGTTTATATTATAGATGGAATAAATCAGAAGAAAAAAAGATTTCAGATGAATATTCTGGAATGCCATTAGATGAGGTCCCAGAAAATTGGAGAAAAAAAATTGAAGAACTCCGTATATTTAACGTAGGTAATAAAGATATAAGACCTTTGTTTGAAAAAATGGTTGAATGGCTTGAAATTCATAATGGAAGAACTCCTTTTGGGTATAACGGTATTCCGGTTTCAGAATTAAATGAAGAATTGTTAGCAGAAAGAACACTATTTAATGAATGGATTAATAGTGATTTGAAAAAAACAACTTGGAAATATATTAGCCGTGATTTATCAGAAGTACCTGAAGAATGGAGAGAACAAGTTGGAAAAATGAGAGAATTAGGAGTTGGGCTAGATATTTTTGATGAAATGCTTATATGGTTTAATGAAGGTCATAAAGGAAAATTGCCTTTAGCTAGATTTTGTAAAGATGGACATGTTATTAGCTCCACTCAAATGACAGAAGAACAAAAGAAAGAATCTAGTTTTTCTCAAAGGTGGAGAATAAGTCCATTAAAAAAAGCCTTAGATACCTATGCCGATAAAACTATTGATGAAATTCCAATAGAATGGAGAAATCAAATATCAACATTAAGAAAAAATGGAATATTTGGTAAAACGAAACAGGAAAGAATTACAGAAAGATTAAAAAAATCAGTAGCAAGAAATGTAGAATATAATTCAAATGTAAGAGAGGAGATTGGGAAAAGTATTAGAAAGGAGAAGGAAAAATTAGTATAGGCTAAAAATATCCGTTTTAAGGCTTTTTATGAATATTGGAAGCGGACATTTTAACTATATGGAAAATACTTATTAGTATTTTTTGAGAAGTTTGATAAAAATTAAATTTTTTTTATACACAGGGGAGGACAAAATCGATTTTTATGAGCAAATAAGTGAAGGAGTTAAAACTCTTTCACTTATTTTAGTATTTTTCAAAAAAATAATCATAAAATTAAATAAAAAAGGAAATAAAACAAATGGCAAAACAAGAACAATTGCAATTTTTTTGCATATTCAAAGAAGAAAAAGTCGATTTTCAAACATTATTAGAAAAGGTATTTATAGAATTTATCCAAGAAAAAGAAAATAAGAAGAAATCTTCTAAATCTTGAAATACAAGAAAGTTTCAAGAATATAGTTAAATTTTTTTTGAACTTTGTAAAATAAGAAAGAAATGATATAATATTCTTTAGCAGATGATTGCTAAAGAATAGGAGGCGAAAATGATCTTTAGCAATTACAATAATCAAACATTTAAAGTAGCAATATATATACGACTTTCACGAGAAGATGGAGACAAACAAGAAAGTGAAAGTATTGGAAATCAAAGGGACATCATAATGAGATACATTAAAGAAAATCATTTGCAATTCATAGACGAATATGTAGATGATGGAATATCTGGGACAACATTCGAAAGACCTGGTTTTCAAAGAATGATATCTGACATTGAGCAACAAAGGATTAACATGGTTATAACAAAAGACTTATCAAGGCTTGGAAGAGAGTATATACAGACAGGTCAATACATTGAAAAATATTTTCCAGAACACAATATAAGATATGTTGCTATAAATGATGGGATTGATACATTTAGCAATACATCATGTAATGATATAACACCATTTAAATCTATTTTAAATGATATGTATGCAAAAGATATTTCAAAAAAAGTCAGAAGTGTTATAAAAGAAAAACAAATAAAAGGCGAATATATGTGTACAGTTGCACCATATGGATATAAAAAAGATAAAGTTCAAAAAAATCATTTAGTAATTGATGAAAATACAAGCTATATAGTAAAAGATATTTTTAACATGTATTTAAATGGAAATAGTGTTTATTCAATAAGAGATAATCTAAATAAAAGAAAAATTCAATCTCCAAGTGGATATGCAAAGAAACAAATTGAAATAAAAAAGTGGAACAGTGTAACAATTTTAAACATATTATCAAACAAGGCTTATATTGGAACAACAGTAGCCAATAAAAGAACTAATTTATCTTACAAATCTAAAAAAAGAATTAAGGTACCAATAGAAGAACATATCATAACAGAAAACACTCATGAACCTATAATAGAAAAAGAAGATTTTGAAAAAGTACAATTTTTATTAGCAAAAAAAAGCATAAATAAAAAAAATAGGCATGAATACTTATTTAGAGGATTAATTAAGTGCAAAACATGTCACAGCAATCTTGAAGTTGGTGCAAAACTAACAAAAAAAGGTAAAGAAATTAAAAATCCAATTCCATACATAACTTGTAGAAATTCAAAAAAAGGAATTTGCCAACCACAACATTTAAATTACTATAAATTTGAAAAAGAAACATTAGAATATTTAAAAAAATTTTTAACTTTATATACAGATAAAGACGAATTAAAGGAAATTTATAAGGAATATAAAAATAATAAAGATATTAATATTGCAAAGTACAAAAAAGAAATAAAGTTAATAGAAAGTAAGATAAGTAACATTTCAAGCCAAATTGATAACATATATTTTGACAAAATCAACCATGTTATATCACAGGAGGATTATTTTAGATATACAAATAAAATTATAAATGAAAGAGATTCTTTGATAAATCAAAAAAATGAAATAAACAAACTTATAAATAGTATAAAAGAAAAACAAGGTAAATATTCAGAAAAGGAATTAAATGAAACAGTTAAAGAATTTTTAAATAATCCATCCAAAAAAACAATATATAGATTAATAGATTATATTGAAATAGATGAAAATAAAAAAATATATATTCATTTTGCATTTAGTAAATTAAGTTGTATAAGTGATTGGATAGATGAAACAATTGAATTAAAAGAGTTACTAAATCAGGAGTAAAAATAACTGTGAAAATTAAGTCAACCCCATCAGGATTAACCAGAGGAACAATATAAATAGAAACAGAATCAAATAAACGTCTAGCAGAAAAATTCCAAATAGTTAAATTATTCTGTATTGCATTACAGTATTCATATAAAAATTCTAAAAGAACAATAGAAGTTATCCACTCATTTGCATGGTAACTTGCAGAATAAAAAACTTCTTTTTGTCCACGTCCAACTCTAACATAAGGAATATCTTTACCCATAATACTCTTTCCAATAGAACCTGTTTGAATAAATGGATAAGACTGTTTTAAGATATTCAAATTTTCATACAATAAATTAGAACTAAAAACAAAATCGTCCATAAAAACCTCTTTTTCCGGCATATTTTAAATAAATGCCATAAATTTCTTGCAATATTATATGACAAAATAAAAAATATGTGATATAAATATAATAGGTTCAAAAACTTTTATAAATTAAAAATTGTAAAAAGTAGGAGAAAGATATGGATAAAAAACAAAGAGGTCAGAAAGGAAGACATAGTTCAAATACATATAGGACTGTTGTAAAAAGAGAAAATAGAAAAATAAAAAAAAGAAAATTAAATAAAAAGAAAGTTGCGATATTAATTATTTTAATAATAATGATAGGAATATTAATAACAAAGACCAAAAAGAAAAACAAAATAACAGAAACATCAGTAGAACAGAATTCAGAAATAACAAGTGAAACAAGTACAAATGAAGAAAATCAAGAACAAAATCCAATAGAAGAAAAAGAAATAAATGATTGGAGATTAACACTTGCAAATTATGAAAATCTTTTACCAGAAAATTTTGAAGTAAAAGTAGAAAGCATAGATGGAACTCGACAATTTGATGCAAGAGCAATAGGAGAATTGAAAGACATGATGAATGCAATGAGAAATGATGGAATAAGTAATATATGGGTACAATCAGCATATAGAAGTGTAGCAAGACAAAAAGAATTATATGATAATAGTGTACAAAAATACTTACAACAAGGAAAAACTAAAGAAGAAGCAGAAGAATTAACAAATGACTATATAAACAAACCAGGTTCAAGTGACCATAATTTAGGATTAGCTGTAGATTTTAATTATGTAGATAATAAATTTGAAAAACTTGATGGATTTAAATGGCTTAAAGAAAATGCAGAAAACTATGGATTTATTTTAAGATATCCGAAAGATAAAGAAGATATAACAAAAATATCTTATGAATCATGGCATTGGAGATATGTAGGAGTAGAACATGCAAAAAAAATGAATGAACTTAACATGTGTTTAGAAGAGTATGTGGAATATTTAAAGAAACAATAAATTATAATAAATAAAGAAACATTAATTCAGCAAAAAAGAAAGGGAAAAATAAAATGAAGAAAATTTATATTGTATTAACACATACAGGAACAGCATTATCAACAATAATAAAATATTATACTAAAGATGAATTTTCACATATTTCAATAGCATTAGATGAAGATTTAAAAGAAATGTATAGCTTTGGTAGATTAAATCCGTACAATCCCTTTTGGGGTGGTTTTGTACATGAAAATATAAAATATGGGACGTTTAGAAGATTTAAAAATACTAGAACAGAAATATATTCTTTATTAATTGAGAATGAACAATATAACAGAATAAGAAAAGTAATTAATTATTTTAAAGAGAACAAAGAAAAATATAGATTTAATATAATTGGACTATTTTGTGTTAGTTTAAAAAAGCAAATAAAAAGAAAAAACACATTTTATTGTGCAGAATTTGTACAACATGTAATGAAATCATCTGGAATTTTAGTTAAAGATTTACCGCGTGTAATCAAACCAGAAGATTTTAAAAGAATTGAAAGATTAGAATTAGAATATCAAGGATTATTAAAAAAATATAAAAAAAGAGAAAATCCTAAATTAAAAGAAATGTTGCAAGAGAAAAAGATAAGTTATATATAAAAGATAAAAAGTTCCCCCTTTTTTGAGAAAAGGGGGAATAAACATTATTAAGAAAAATTTAATATTTTCTCTATTTTTTCTTAATAAAGATTTGCTATAATATAAAAAATAAAGAAAGGAAAAAATAAAAATGTACAATATATTAGTGGTAGATGATGATAAAGAAATTGTAAAGGCAATCGAAATATATTTAGGAAAAGAAAACTATAAAATAATAAAAGCATATGATGGAGAACAAGCTTTAGAAAAAATTAACAGCAATGATATACAATTAATAATATTAGATATAATGATGCCCAAAAAAGATGGAATAGAGACACTTGAGGAGATTAGAAAAAATAAAAATATACCAGTAATAATGTTATCTGCAAAATCTGAAGATATAGATAAAATAAACGGTTTAAATATAGGTGCGGATGATTATGTAACTAAACCATTCAATCCTGTGGAATTAATAGCAAGAGTTAACGCATTAATAAGAAGATATACTAAATTTGGAGGTGAAGTAAAAGAAAACGCTTCTAATAAAAGTATTATAAAAACAGGAGAGTTAATAATAAATGATGAATTAAAGAAAGTAATTAGTGAGGGAAAAGAAGTTAAATTAACGCCAACAGAATATAACATATTAAAGTTTTTAACAAAAAACAAAGGAAAAGTTTTTTCAATAGAAGAAATATATACAAATGTATGGGACGAGGAATGCTTTTCTGCAGAAAATGTAATTGCTGTACATATTAGGCATATAAGAGAAAAAATTGAGATAAATCCAAAGGAACCCAAATATTTAAAAGTAATATGGGGAATAGGGTATAAAGTAGAATCTCTATAAAGTTCCCCTGAAATACCCGGTCCCAGAGGTGCAAAACAAAAAAGGTACCGAAAATACCCGGTCCCAAAGGTGCAAAATAAAAAAAGGTACCTAAAATACCCGGTCCCAAAGGTGCAAAATTAAAAAGGAGGTCTCTAAATTGAAATCTAATAAAATTTTAAAAGCAATAAGTTATGTAGCATTATCAATATCAATAGTAACATTAATATTATCAATTATATGCATAGGAATAAAAAATTCAGAATATTTAAATGAAGAAAAGTATTTAGAATCTGAGAGATTTGCATTTGATTATATAATGTCATTAAGAGATATAGCGGACAAGTTAATACATGATAATAGTTTATATAATAGTACAAAAGATGGAGATATTAGTATATATCATATATATAATTATGATTTAAATTGGAATAATTTGAAAATTATGAATTTTTTGATTATTTATAAAAATAAAGCCATAACCAATGTTGAACTAAATACAATTAATGAAATAAAACAACATATTAATTCGGGAGATTCGAAAGATTCAGAAAAAGGGTATAAAAATGTCAATATTTTAGATGGAAAAATTCAAACAGATACGGAAAGTATAAGAAAATATGGAGAAAAATATTTAAGTAATTTTTTGATTACATATTATACAACAGATACGAACAAAACAGACACAGTACTTACTGATGGTAGATATATAGAGTATATTTCAACAGATATAAATGATTTTGAAATATATAGTTCATATACTGAAGAATTGTATATGAATTCTTCAAGACAAATGGCATTAAAGTTTGTAGATATTATGAAACCTATTTATAATAATGCTTATGTAATATTTCCTGTTAGTTCAATATTAACAATATTATTGGTTATATATTTAGTGATAGTAATTGGATATGATGATAATGAAAATATAATAAAGATGAATAGTTTTGACTATATCCCTATAGAAGTAATAAGCTTTTTTGCAATTCTTATTAGTTGCGTGCCATTTATAATGCTTGAAGTTGTAGAGAATGATTATAATGCAATAATTTCAATAGCAGTAACTGCATATTTTGTAATATATGTTTGTAGTACAATAACTATGACTACAATAATAAAAAGAATAAAAGCTAAAAAAGTGTTAAAGACATCTATATCAGGAAAAATAATCCTTTTATGGTTAAAAGTTTGCAAAAAGTTGCTAAATAAAGTAAAAGATATATGGAGAACTATTACATATTCTGCCAGTATAACGTCAAAAGTTATAATTTCTGCTAGTATAATAATTTTTATATGGATTGTAATTTTATTATTATTTGGTGAAAATAATATGTTTCCTTTATTAATAGTTGCACTTATAGGTTTTATAATATATAAAATTATAAAAATATTGAAAGAATGCTCACAAATAGAAAATAAATTAAAGGAAATATATGATGGAAATAATAAAAATCAATTAAATATAAATGAATTTACTATGCCATTTAAAAAAGCAGTTACATATTTAAATGATATTTCAAATGGATTTGAAAATGCTGTTCAAGAAAGAATGAAAAGTGAAAAGATGAAAGCAGAGTTAATAACAAATGTTTCCCATGATATAAAAACGCCATTGACATCTATTATCAATTATGTTAATTTACTAAAACAAGAAAACATACAAAATAAACAAGCTGAAGAATATATAGAAATATTAGATAATAAATCACAAAGGTTGAAAAAATTAACCGAAGATTTAGTAGAAGCATCTAAAATATCTACAGGAAATATATCTTTAAAATTGGAAAAAATTAATGTGGTGGAGCTTATAAAACAAGCAACAGGTGAATTTGGAGATAAGTTTCAAAAGAAAGGATTAGAAATAATAATAAATTCAGAAGAAAATGATATTTGTATTATGGCAGATAGTAGATATATGTATAGAATTATAGATAATTTATACAGTAATATATCAAAATATGCATTAGAAAATTCAAGAGTGTATGTTGATATAAAAAAATTGCCCCTAAAATACCCGGTCCCAGAGGTGCAAAATATTATTATAGAAATTAAAAATATATCAAAGGAAAAACTTAATATCTCTGCAGAAGAACTAATGCAAAGGTTTGTTAGAGGAGATAAATCTAGAACAACTGAGGGAAGCGGACTAGGAATTTCTATTGCACAAAATTTAACAGAATTGCAAAATGGAAAGTTTGAGTTAAAACTTGATGGAGATTTATTTAAAGTTAAAATGATTTTTGAGAAGATTTAGTAAAGAGGAACAAAATATGAGGAAAAATTTAAAAATTTTAATAATAATAGTAACTTTTATAATAATAGGTGTTATAATAATAGGAGTTTTTATAAATAATAATAATAAAATTATTGTGTGTATAGATGCTCGGACATGGTGGAACAGATGTTGGAGCGTCTAATGATAATAGATATGAAAAAGATGATACTTTGAAAGTTGCAAATATTGTACGTAAATATCTTGAGTCAAAAAACATAAAGGTTGTTATGACTAGAGATAATGATAAAACACTTACATTGCATGAGAGATGTAAAATTGCAAATAAGAAAAAGGCTGATGCATTTGTTTCTATACATAGAAATAGTGCTGATACAGGAAGTGGAGTTGAATCATGGATTAATAGCAGACAAAGTCAAGATGATATAAATTTAGCAACGAATATTATGAATTACATATGTAAAACTAAAATTCAAAATAATAGAGGAATTAAATATGGAACAATAAAAGGGGAAGATACAGATTATTATGTTTTAAATAATACTAAGATGCCAAGTTGTTTAATAGAGTTAGGGTTTATTTCAGATGAGAAAGATAATGAATTGTTCGATGAAAATATAGAAGATTATTCTAAAGCGATTGCAGATGGTATTATAGAAACTATAAATAATAGATAAAGAAAGGATTATGAAATGAACAATAAAAATAAAAAAATAAAAATAGTAAAAATCGTTGTATTTATAATAACTATACTTCTCATGATAGGAATGACAATATATTTGTTTCCTTTAATGAAAAATTTATCTACTTATGAGGGACAAATAGAATTTAAAGAAAAAGTGAATAACTCTGGAATATATGGATTTTTATCATTGCTTGGATTACAATTTGCACAAATATTTTTAGTTGTATTACCTGGTGAACCCCTAGAAATACTAGCTGGAATGTGTTATGGAGCAATAGGAGGTGCTTTGTTTATATTATTTTCTGTTGCACTAACAACGGCTATAATTTTCTGGATAACTAGAAAAGTTGGAAAAGAACTATTATATGATTCATTTGGAAAAGAAAAAATAGATAAAATTGAAAAAAGTAAAGTTTTTCAAAATCCTCAAAATCTGGAATTTATATTTGCTATTTGTTTTGCGGTTGTTGGAACACCAAAAGATTTACTTACTTATATAGGTGCATTATTTCCAATAAAACCATCACGATTTATTATTATTGCTACACTATGTAGATTTCCATCTATTGTATCATCAACTATAGTTGGACAATATTTCTCTAAAGGAAATTGGAAAGTAAGTATAATTGTATATTTAATAACTTTTATTTTAACATTTTTAATTATTGCTTTAGTTAAATTTTTTGATAAGGAAAAAATTGCGGAAAAAGCATTGAAAGAATTGAAATAAAGTGTTGACTAAGGAGGAAAATGTGTGATAAAATTATAAAAGTATAAGTAAAAACTTATTTTATATATAGTAACCTTCATGTTTTCACCAAAGGTGTTATCATAGATTAAAAAATTTTAGGAGGAATTATTTATGGCAGTAGATAATCTGAGTATTATACTTTTATTTCCAACATTTACTATTATGATTTTATTATTAATGTATTACGATATTCGGATGGAATATATGACTCATATGATATTTATATATTATAAAAAAGAGTTTAAATATTTAGAAAAACTAAGAGAAGAATTATATAAATTGTATTTTGGTGGAGAAAAATCGAAAATAGAAAAGCTAGACAAAGAAAAAGAAATAGAAAGATTAGCTAATAAAATAATAAAATCAGGAGATTTGTATTTAAAGAAAAAATGGTTTGACCAAGAAAAAGAAAAAGAAATAAAAGAAATAGTAGAATATACAAAAGAGATATTATTATAATAATTAAAGAAAAAGGGACTAAGCAAGTCCTTTTTTCTGCTTTATTACTAAAAATATCAAAAATAATTGCCAAAAAAAAGAGAATATGGTATAATATGATAGTATTTAAGCGAATTTGAAAGGAGTTGTACCAATGACATTAGTAGAAGATTTAAAATGGAGAGGACTAATAAAAGATATATCAAGTCCAGAATTGGAAGAAAAATTAAACAAAGGTGGTTTAAAGTTTTATATAGGAACAGACCCAACAGCAGACAGCTTACATGTAGGACATTTATCAAGTTTTTTAATTTCTAAAAGATTAAAAGAAGCAGGTCATCATCCAATTCTTTTAGTAGGTGGAGGAACAGGAATGATAGGAGACCCAAGACCTACAACAGAAAGAGCTATGATAAGCAAAGAACAAGTTAAACACAATTTTGAAAGCTTAAAAGCTCAAGTAGAAAAAATATTTGGATTTGAAGTAGTAAACAATAATGATTGGTATCAAGATATAAATGTAATAGATTTTTTAAGAGATTACGGAAAATATTTTAATGTTAATTATATGTTAGATAAAGACATTATAAGAAGAAGACTAGATACAGGAATTACATATACAGAATTTTCATATATGATATTACAAGCACTAGATTTTAAACATTTACATGAATTCAAAGGAGTAGATTTACAATGTGCAGGTTCAGACCAATGGGGAAACATTACAGCAGGAATAGACTTAATAAGAAGGTCAACAGGTGATGAAGTATATGGATTTACAATGCCATTAGTAACAGACTCACAAGGAAAGAAATTTGGAAAAAGTGAAGGAAATGCCTTATGGCTTGATAAAACTAAAACCTCAAGTTATAAACTATATCAATTTTTTGTAAATGTAGAAGATAGTATGGTAATAGATTATTTAAAAATATATACATTTTTATCAAAAGAAGAAATTGAAGAATATGAAAAGAAGAACAATGAACATCCTGAATTAAGAGAAGCACATAAAGCTTTGGCAAGAGAAATAATAACATTTTTACATGGAAAAGAAGAATATGAAAGAGCAGAAAAATTGGCACAAAATTTATTTAACAATGAATTTAAAAATCTAACAAAACAAGACATTACAGATTTATTTGATGAACAAGATATCAAAGAAGTAGAAAGCAATATGGGATTAGTTGATATGTTAGTAAAAGTTGGAACTGCTTCTAGCAAAAGAGAAGCAAGAGAATTTATACAAAGTGGAGCTATTTCGATAAATGGAGAAAAAGTTACAGATGTAACAACAATAATAGACGATATGTTTATAGATAATACATATATAATTATAAAAAGAGGTAAGAAAAATTACTATGTAGGTAGAAAATAAAATATATATAAATAAAAGGAGTGTGAGGAAAATGAGTGAGGAACCGCAAGAAAATCCAAAGCTGAAAATGGATAAAAACTTGATATATCAAAAAATAATGCAAGGTTCTGTGCTCATTTTTTGATACGTTATTTTTTAATCCATTTCTAAAAATAAATAAGGGGGAAAGAAATGGAAATAGAAGAAATAAAAGAATTAGTAGAAAATAAGAAATTCACACAATTAAAAAACAAGCTAAAAGAAATGAATAGTGCTGATATTTCAGAAATATTAGATGAACTAGAAGATAAAGAAAGTGTAATAATAGTATTTAGATTACTTGCAAAAGAAAAAGCAGGTGAAACATTTTCTCATATGGAATCAGATATGAGAGAAAAACTAATACAAGATTTAACAGATACAGAGTTAAAAAACGTATTAGATGAATTATTTATGGATGATACAGTAGACTTAATAGAAGAAATGCCATCAAATGTTGTTCCTAAAATCTTAAAAGCAATTTCACATGATGACAGAAAAATTATAAATGAATTACTAAAATATCCAGACGATAGTGCTGGAAGTATAATGACAACAGAATTTATAGACTTAAAAGAAAATATGACAGTTGAAGAAGCTTTAAAAAGAATAAGAAAAATTGCAGTAGATTCAGAAACAATATATACATGTTATGTTTTAGACGAAAAAAGAATATTAAAAGGAATTATAAATATAAAAGATATATTGTTAGGAGAAAGAGAAGTAAAAATAGGAACATTAATGGAAACTAATATAATATCTGTAAATACTTTAGAAGACCAAGAGGATGTAGCAAAAAAATTTGATAAATATGATTTCTATGCATTGCCTGTAGTAGATTATGAAAATAGATTAGTAGGAATTATAACAGTTGATGACGCTATTAATGTTATACAAGATGAAGTATCAGAAGATTTTGAAAAAATGGCAGCCATAACACCTACAGAAGAGGGATATTTTCAAACATCAGTATTTAAACATGCAAAAAGTAGGATATTATGGTTATTAATATTAATGTTATCATCAGCACTTACGGGTAATATATTAACTAAATATGAGGATGCATTTGCTGTAGTGCCAATATTAGTTTCATTTATCCCTATGATAATGGGAACTGGAGGAAATTGTGGTTCACAAAGTTCAACACTTATAATTCGTGGACTTGCCACAGACGAAATAAAATTAAAAGATGTATTCAGAGTACTTTGGAAAGAAATTAGAGTTGCAATAGTTGTTGGAATTGCTTTAGCTATTGTAAATACAATAAGAATAATGATTCAATATCACAATATACAACTTGCAATCGTTCTTGGAATAACTTTAATTGCTACAGTTGTTGTTTCTAAAGTAATAGGCTGTACATTACCTTTACTTGCTAAAAGATTAAAATTAGACCCTGCAATTATGGCAGCACCATTAATTACAACAGTTGTTGATGTGTGTTCAATATTAGTGTATTTTCAAGTTGCAACACATATTATGGGACTTTAAAATGATTGGAGGGTGATAAAAAATGAATATAGAAGAAATAAGAGAATTAATAGAAAATAAACAATTTACAAAATTAAAAAAAGAAATTAAAGAAATGAAAAGTGCAGATGTCTCAATGATATTGGATGAGCTTGATAAAGAACAGGCAGTTATTGTATTTAGATTACTATCAAAAGAAAAAGCAGGAATGGCATTCTCATATATGGAAACAGACATGAGAGAAAAGTTAATAAAAGATTTAACAGATACAGAATTAAAAAATGTATTAGATGAATTATTTATGGATGATACGGTAGATTTAATAGAAGAAATGCCATCAAATGTGGTAACTAGAATTTTAAGAAATGTAGATAAAAATGATAGAAAAATAATAAATGAATTATTAAAATATCCAGATGATAGTGCTGGAAGTATAATGACAACAGAATTTATAGATTTAAAAGAAAATATGACAATAGAACAAGCTTTAGATAGAATACGTAAAATAGGAACAGATTCAGAAACAATATATACATGTTATGTTTTAAATCAAAATAGAAAATTACAAGGAATTATAAGTATAAAAGAACTATTATTAGCTAAGGAAGATAGTTTGATTTCTGATAATATGGAAACTAATATAATATCTGTAAATACTTTAGAAGATAAAGAAGAAGTAGCAAAGAAATTTGATAAATATGATTTATATGCTTTGCCTGTGGTTGATAAAGAAAATAGATTAGTTGGAATAGTAACAGTTGATGATGCTATAAATGTATTACAAGATGAAGCAGAAGAGGATTTCGAGAAAATGGCAGCCATGGCACCAACAGAAGAAAGTTATTTTGAAACATCAGTGTTTAAACATGCAAAAAATAGGATTGTATGGTTATTAGTATTAATGCTATCATCAGCAATAACGGGAACAATTATAACAAATTATGAAAATGCATTTGCAACAGTACCATTGTTAGTAGCATTTATACCAATGTTAATGGACACTGGTGGTAACTGTGGCTCACAGAGTTCAACATTAATAATAAGAGGTCTCGCGACTGATGAACTTGAAGTAAAAGATGTGTTTAAAATTTTATGGAAAGAAGTAAGAATAGCCGTCTTAGTAGGATTATCATTAACACTTATTAATGGACTTAGAATTTTTGCACAGTATAAAAATTTACAACTTGCATGTACAGTTGGATTAAGTATAACTGTTACTGTTATATTATCTAAATCGATTGGTTGTTTATTACCTTTACTTGCTAAAAAACTAAAATTAGACCCAGCAATTATGGCTGCACCTTTGATTACTACTATTGTTGATATTCTTTCTGTATTGGTATATTTTAATATTGCTACAGCAATTATGGGGATTTAAAGTTACAAAATATTATAAGTTTTGAAAAAATTAACATAAATGTATTGACAAAAATTTGATATTTTAGTACAATAAAAAATATATTTAAGAGTATATCTAAGAAATAAATAAATTTTGAGCGATATAGGATAACCAAAAAGCATAGACGGTTATTTACACGATGTATAGATTTTAAAAGTCTTGCAAAGGAGTCTTAATAAGAGATTTCTTTGTGAGGCTTTTTTATATAAAATGAAATGAAATGAGGTGAAAACAATGCCAAAGTTTATGATGATAGTTGGACCACAAGCAGTAGGAAAAATGACTGTTGGACAAGAATTATCGGAAATAACAAATTTTAAATTATTACATAATCATATGACAATAGAATTATTAACTAAAATATTTGATTATAGTAAAGAGTCTTATACAAAACTTAATTTAGATTTTAGAACACAAATATTTGAAGAATTTTCAAAAAGTAATGAATATGGAATAATTTTTACTTGTTGCTTTGATTTTGATGTTAAAGAAGAATGGGAAATAATTGAAAAATGGAGAAATATTTTTAAAGAAAAAGGTGGAGAATGTTATTTTGTTGAATTAGAAACGACTTTAGAAGAAAGATTACGAAGGAATAAAACAAATAATAGGTTAAGCCATAAACCATCAAAAAGAGATTTGGAGTGGAGCGAAAATGATATTATAGAATCTATGGAAAAACATAGACTAAATTCTTATCCTAATGAAATACAATTTGAAAATTATTATAGAATTGATAATACTAATATATCAGCAGAAGAAACTGCAAAATTAATAAAAGAAAAATTTGATTTATAGAAAGAAGGAATTATATATGAAATATTGCAAAAAATTAATAGGAGATAGAATATATTTATCTCCAAAAGGCTCATCTGAAGAAGAAATAGAAAAATTTACAGAATGGATGAATGATTTTCAAGTAACAGATTATACAGGAAGAACTAGCCAAATAATAACATACACTGGTGAAAAAGAATATCTTGAAAATGCAGAAAAGAATAAAAATAATAGAACATTTAATATAGTTAATTTAGAAGATGAAAAATTAATAGGTACAGTTGGATTAGAAAATATTAATTGGGTTAAAAGAAGTGCTGTATTGGGTATTTTTATAGGAGACAAAGATTTTAGAAGTAATGGATATGGAACAGAGTCTATAAGACTTTTATTAGAATATGGTTTTAGATATTTAAATTTACATAGTATAAGATTAGATTTATTATCAATTAATGAAAGAGCTCATAAATGTTATCTAAAATGTGGTTTTAAGGATACTGGAGCAAGTCGTGAAGAAATATTTTTAAATGGTAAGTATTATGATAAACTACATATGGATATACTTGAAAGTGAATTTGATGGGGATTATATTAGGAATAAAAATATATAATTAAAAGTGAAATTCAGAAATGTAAATATAAAAAATTTGTGAAAAACTAGCACTCTCTTATTGACATTGCTAAAATATAGATATATAATAAGCAATAGAAAAGGAGAGTGTATTTATTATGGAAACAAAACAGTTTAAAGCAGAGTCAAAAAGACTACTAGATTTAATGATAAATTCAATATATACAAATAAGGAGATTTTTTTAAGAGAGCTTATTTCAAATGCAAGTGATGCGATAGACAAACTAGCATATCGTTCACTAACAGACAAAAATTTAAATGTAGACACATCAAAATTAGAAATCAAAATAAAAGTTGACAAGGAAAATCGTCAAATAATAATAAAAGACAATGGATGTGGAATGACAGAACAAGAACTTGAAAACAATTTAGGAACAATTGCTCAAAGTGGATCTTTAGCATTTAAAGAAGCTAATGAGAAAAAAGAAGATATTGATATAATAGGGCAATTTGGAGTAGGATTTTATTCTGCATTTATGGTAAGTGACAAAGTAACAGTTGAAAGCAAATCAGTTGATGAAGAACAAGCACATAAATGGGAATCAACAGGAGCAGAAGGCTATACAATAGAGCCATGTGACAAACAAGATGTAGGGACAACAATAACATTACACATAAAAGAAGACAATGAAGATGAAAAATATAGCGAATTCTTAGATCAATATAAAATTCAAGAATTAATTAAAAGATATTCAGACTATATAAGACATCCAATAAAAATGGACATTGAGCATAAACATAAAAAAGAAGGAACAGAAGATGAATATGAAACACATATAGAAATAGAAACTGTAAATAGTATGATTCCTATTTGGAAAAAAGAAAAAAGCAAGGTAACAAAGGAAGAATACAATAGTTTTTATACAGAAAAATTTAATGATTTTATGCCACCATTAAAAGTAATTCATTCATCAGTAGAAGGTCAATTCACATATAATGCATTATTATATATACCATCACATTTACCATATGATTACTATTCACAAGAATATGAAAAAGGACTTCAATTATATTCAAATGGAGTACTTATAATGAATAAATGTAGTGAATTATTACCAGATTATTTTGGATTTGTAAAAGGATTAGTTGACAGTCCAGACTTATCTCTAAATATTTCAAGAGAAATGTTACAACATGACAGACAACTAAGAATTATAGCAAAAAATCTTGAAAATAAGATAAAGTCAGAATTACAGAATATGTTAAAAAATGATAGAGAAGAATACGAAAAATTCTTCAATACATTTGGAATGCAATTAAAATATGGAACATATAACAATTATGGTATGGACAAAGATAAATTAAAAGATTTATTAATGTTCTATTCTTCAACAGAAAAGAAACTTGTAACATTAGGTGAATATGTTTCAAGAATGAAAGAGGGACAAGATACTATTTACTATGCTTCTGGTGAATCAGTAGATAAAATTGATATGCTACCACAGGTAGAGGGTATAAAAGATAAAGAATATGAAATATTGTATTTAACTGAAAATGTTGATGAGTTTGTAATGCAAGTATTACAAGAATATGAGGGAAAGAAATTTGCTAATGTATGTGCAGATAATATAGATTTAGAATCTAAAGAAGAAAAAGAAGAACTAGAAAAAGTCAATGAAGAAAATAAATCTATGTTTGAAGTTATGAAAGAAGCTATAAATTCAGAAGTTCAAAATATAAGATTTACACACAAATTAAAGAATCATCCAGTTTGTTTAACAAGTGAGGGAGCAGTTTCTATAGGTATGGAAAAGACATTAAATGCAATGCCTAATAATAATGAAAATATTAAAGCACAAACTATCTTAGAGATTAATGAAAATCATCCTATTGTAAATAAACTAAAAGATTTGTATGAGAATAATAAAGATGGACTAAAAGATTATACAAAGGTTTTATATTCTCAAGCAAGATTAATTGAGGGATTACCTATTGAAAACCCTACAGAAATTAGTAACTTAATTTGTAATTTAATATCAAAATAAAAATAAGTAAATCTGTCAAAATAAGTGATTTCTATTGACAGATTTTATTTTTTCTCATAAAATTTAAAATAAGATATTGACTCTTCCCTTAAGGTTAGGTGTATATTAAATTTAGGAGGAAAAGAATGTTAAAAATAGGAGAATTTGCAAAATTATTTAATGTAACAATAAAAACAATAAGATTTTATGAAGAGAAAAAGTTATTGAAGCCATGTTATATTGATAAATATTCTGGATACAGATATTATAACGAAGAAAACATTAAGCAAATGAATGAAATATTATATTTAAAAAAATTAGGTTTTTCTTTAGACGAAATAAAAAAATATGATGAAAAACTAGTTAAAACTAAAATTGAAGAATATCAAGAAAAAATTATTCAATATACTTCTAATATTAATATTCTTAAAGACATAGATAGTACAAACAAAAAGGGAGAGGAGGTTAAAAAGACTAAGAAAAAGTTTAAATTTAATGGTTATTATAAAAAAGATTATAGAATAATAGGGTTTTGGAAAACAATAGCTTTATTAAAGAAGAATCAGAAGTTTAAATATAGAAACATAGAAATAAAACATGATTTTGAACTCGAAAGAATTACTATAAATCCTGTAGAGAATGAAGTGATTGCATATATTAATAAAAAAAGTATAATAACTAAATATACTAAAAATTATATTCTAAATATCATAGGAAATGATATTGCAAATTATTATGAATATAAAAAAATAAATGGAAAAAAATATCTATTTCTAGAATGGAAAAATGGATATTATTATGTATTAGAAAAAATAGGAGGAATTAATTTAATGGAAGAAATGTTTGAAAACAAAGAAAGAATGTACAATATTTTAACTAAAGATGGTAAAGGTCTAACTTTAGGAAAAGACATTATATTGCCAGAAAATAAAAGAGGAAATGTAAATGCATTAATTGTAGGAGGGAGTGGTTCTGGAAAAACAGCCTCATATACAATAACAAATATATTAAAAATGTTAGGTTCGTATATTATAGTAGATCCTCTAGGAGAAATATATGATAAAACTAATAAATATTTAAAAAATAATGGATATAAAATAAAAGTATTGAATTATGAAAATAGGGATATAAAAAATAAAATTGATGAAGAAGATAAATATCAATATAATCCCCTAAACTATATAAAATCTGATACAGATATAGAAAATTTAGCAAACATCTTAATAGAAGATGATGGTGGTGATGAATTTTGGAATGAAGCATCAAAAAGTTTAATGAAAGCTGTAATTTATTATGTTATAGAAAAAGAAGAGAAAAAAGATTTATTAACATGTTTTAAATTATTAGGATTACCACAACAAACATTATTTGCTAAATTTGACATATTTGAAGAAAATTCAAAGGCATATAAATATTATACAATTTTAAAAACATTTCCAGATAAAACATATCAAAGTATAGTTTCAACAGCAATATTAAAATTATCTTTTGTAATAAATGGAATAAGAGAAGAAGCTAAAGAAAATGATAATTTTAATTTTGAAGAATTGAAAGATGGAAAAGTAGCAGTATTTTTAATGTTAAATGAAAATCATAATGAAGACATTAAATTTAACAATATTTTTATAAGTCAATTTTTAACAACATATAAAGTTGGAGATGTAGGGCAAGAATATATATATATTATGTTAGATGAAGTTGGAAGATTGGGTAAGATTTATGATTTGGCAAGAAATATGGAATTAGCAAGATGTAGAAAATTATCGATTAGTTTTATTACAAATAATATGGAAAACATAAAAGATATCTATGGAAAAGGATATTATAATATAATGAATTCAATAGATACACAAATGCTATTAGGAACAAATATAAAATCAGATATTATGTATTTTAGTGAATTATTAAGTATAGATCCAGATTTTATTAAAGATGAATTGAAAATTGATGAACTTTTAATATATGAAAGAGGTCTAAAGCCAATACTTGCTAAAAAATGTTATTTTTTTGATAGTGAAGAATGGAAGAATATATAAATTTAAAGAATATGTCATATGTGGCATATTCTTTTTTGCAGATTAAGAAAAATGACAAAGATATTTTTTTTGCATAAAATATACAAATGGAGGTATTAATTATGAAGAGTATATTGGAAGTAAAAGATATTTGCAAAACATATCAAGCACAAAATGGTGAAATAGAGGCATTAAAAAATATAAGTTTTGATGTAAAAGAAGGAGAATATATAAGTATAATAGGACCAAGTGGATGTGGGAAATCAACACTATTGTCTATAATTTCAGGTCTTGAAAGCAAAAGTTCAGGAGAAATTTACATAGATGGAAAGATTGGATATATGTTACAAAAAGATAATCTTCTGGAATGGAGGACAATATATAAAAATGTATTGCTTGGTTTGGAAATCCAAAAAGAAAACACATTAGAAAATAGAAAATATGTGGAGAGTTTATTGAAAAAATATGGATTATATGAATTTAAAGATAAGTATCCAACTCAGCTTTCTGGTGGTATGAGACAAAGAGTTGCTTTAATTAGAACTCTTGCTATTCGTCCTAAGATTTTATTGTTAGATGAGGCTTTTTCTGCTTTGGATTATCAAACAAGATTAATGGTTACTGAGGATATTTTTAAAATTTTAAAGGCTGAAAATATTACTGCATTAATGGTGACTCATGATATATCAGAAGCAATAAGTATGTCAGACAGAGTAATAGTATTAACAGAAAGACCAGCAACAGTAAAATGTATACACAATATAAATTTTGAGATGAAAAATAGAACACCACTAAATTGTAGAGAAAATCCTAAATTTAGTAAATATTTTAATTTAATGTGGAAAGAACTTGGAGAAAAAAATATATAAAAAGCCTCTGGAAATACCAGAGACTTTTTGCATTAGAGAGCATTAAATTCTGTCAAAAAGAATAGAAACATTTTTTAAAGCAGTAAATGGTTCAATATGGATATATTCCCAATTACAGCCTGTTTTACCGAAAAAGTTAAATACTTTCTGAGATGAATCAGGGATAAATGGCTCATACAAATTTGCGATGTTGATAATTAGCTCAAGACATGTAAGTGTAACATTATTGAAATCATCAATATTTTCTTTGACTGAAACCCAAGGTTTGTGAGTATCATAATATTTGTTTGCATATTGTACCAATTCACTGATTTTTGATATAGCAGGTTTTATTCTGCCCTGTTCAATTAATTCACTAACCACATCATAAGTTTTTGAAACATATAATTTAACATTTTCGTCAATAGTTCCATTTGGAATTACACCATTAAACTTTTTGACTAAAAAGGCTAAGTTGCGGTTAACAAAATTTCCATATTCACCGACTAATTTTTTATTATGGAGTTGAATCAACATTTCATAACTAAAATTAGAATCTTTTTGTTCAGGGGCTTGAGAGAGCATATAATATCTGATAGTATCTGAACTGTATTTTTCAATAAGTTCTTTGGCTGTTACGCCATTTCCTTGGCTTTTGGAGATTTTTTCATCATTTACATTAAGATATTCACTAGAAATCATGTAATCTGGTAAATGATAATCTTCTTTCAAAGAAAGTAATAATGCCGGATAGATAATTGTATGGAATGGAATATTGTCTTTACCATGAATAAAATAAGATTTTACGTTATTGTTTTTGTAAAAATTTCTCCAATTTAAATCATGTTGTTTACAATAATATTTCCCTGCTGAGATATATCCGAGTACTGCATCAATCCAGACATAAATTTTTTTGTCATCATATCCTTTAAATGGAACATCAATTCCCCATTCAAGTTGACGTGTAATGGCACGGTCACGTAATCCGGCTTTTAAATATTTTTTCGATTCATTAATTGCATTAAAACGCCAGGAATCTTCATGTGCGGAAATAAAAGTTTTAATTTCATTTTGAAAAGAACTAAGTTTCCAATAAAGATGTCCGTCTTTTCTGTAAAGGTAACCATTGTCAAGAAGTTTTCTGATGCAAGTTCTTACAAAACTTTTGTGATATGTATTACATGTTAAAGTGTAATTATCATAAGAAAAGTTTAGTTTGTCAAAACAGTAACAGAATTCTTCATGATACCGATGAACGATATCTAAAGCTTTGCAGTGTTCTTTACGAGCTCTAATTGTGATAGGTGTACCATGTGAATCTGTACCAGAAACATATAATACATTGTCTCCATTTTTTCGATAGTATCTTGCAATAACATCTCCTGGAAGAAGTGCAGCAATGTGCCCTACATGTAGATGACCATTAGCATATGGCCAAGCACCTCCTATAAAAATATTCTGCTTCATTGTTTTTGCCTCCTTTTAACATGTTGTGTAACTATCAAAAGTATATAGAGATAGTTACTATAAATTAATAGTAACAATATAAAAACATTTGACAGTATTATACGAAAAATGGAAATATAAGTCAACAAAAATAGAAAAATTTGGTAAATTTTTAAAACAATTTATAATAAATATTGAAATTTTTAGTATATTGTAATATAGTAAAAAACGAGGTGTCACGATGGAAAAAAGAGATTTATATAATAAATATAAGGAAAATACGCAATATACAATATTAAAAGAACAAGAAACGCCAGAAAATTATTATACATTGGTTGTAACAGTTCTTATACAAAATTCTAAAGATGAAATATTAATCCAGAAAAGAAGCAAAGAAAAAGGTGGAGAATATGGTTTAACTTCAGGTCATCCAAAATCAGGAGAGACTAGCTTAAGTGGAATGATAACTGAAATTAAAGAAGAATTAGGTGTTGAAGCATATCCACATGAATTAAAATTAATGTATTCAGAAAGAGATGATATAAATAAATGCTTTTATGATTTATATTACTTAAAAAAAGACTATAAAAAAGAAAAAATGCTGTTACAGAAAGAAGAAGTAGATAAAGTTTATTGGTTGCCAGAAGAGAAAATAAATGAATTATGCAAAAATGGAGAGTTTAAAGAAAGCCATATAGAGGCATTTAAAATTTTAATGAAAAAAATTAATGGAAAATATTGACAAATATAAATTGTAGGTATAAAATGGTAAAAACTGGAATAAAAGGAGGGCGAACAAATATGCCTATGGTTGCTCAATGGGATATAAATGATGATTGTAATCTTAATTGTAAACATTGCAGAGTTTTAGAAAAAAATACAAAAGAAAAAGAGTTAACATTAGAACAAGCAAAAAGTTTATTATCCCAGTTATATTACTGTGGTACAACCAAATTAAATCTTTCAGGAGGAGAACCATTTTTAAGAAAAGACTTATTTGAAATATTAGATTATGCCACAAAATTTGAAGATATAGTAATAACAACAAATTGTACATTGATAAATGAAAAAACAGCAAAAAAATTAGCTCAATATCCAAATGTAAGATTATCAATAAGTATAGATGGAATGCAAGAAATTCATGATAAATTCAGAGGAAGAAAAGGAACATTTCAAAAAGTAGTTGATACACTACCTATATTAAAAGAAAATGGAGTCAAATTTTCAATAAGGTATACACTTACAAAAGAAACGATAAAAGACGCAAAAGAAGTATTGAGATTAGCAAGTAAAAATGGAGCAGATGAATTTAATACAAGAAGAGTTATATTAACAGGTAATGCAAGTGAAGATTTAATGATATCTAATGACGAATATAAAAAAATAATCAAAGATTTGATACAAGAATGTAAAAAATTAAACATAAAATTCAGAACAGGAGATCCATTACTAATTCCAATATTTCCAGAAGTATTTGGAATTGATTTAAAAGAAGCAAGTCAATATTATGCAGGATGTGAAGCTGGAGATGAGATTATATATATTGATTTTAAAGGAAATGTAGGCGCATGTTCATATATTCCTATGTTTGCAGATAATATCAAAGATAAAGCATTAGATGAAATTTTAAAAAATAACAAATTATTTGTCACACTAAAAGAGTATAAAGAAAGCTTAAAAGGAAAATGTAAAGAGTGTACATATAAAATGATATGTGGAGGATGTAGAGCTACAGCATTATCGCTAAAAAAATCATTGCTAGAAGAGGACCCTTTATGTTTGTTATAGTTATTAACATTGCAATTTTTGCAATACATATAAATTTAATAGGTTAATTACCTAGAAAGGAGTTCAAAATGAAAAAAGAAGTAATGAAAACAGAGGTAAAAAACAAACCAGTAAATGAAGTGAAAAATGAAACAAATAATAAAAAGAAAATACTTACATGTAGAATGTGCGGATAAGATAATTTTAAAAGGTGACAATTTTGATTATGTCACCTTTTTATTAATATAGAGAGGATGATAGAAGTGAGTATATTTCCAAAAAAGGTAGTAAAAGGTAAAGACATGTTTACAACATTTCATATGAAAATTTGTAATAATTCAAATGAAGATGTTAGTGGGCAGATTAGATATAAAGTAGTTATGCCAAATGGGAAAATAGACGAATTTAATTTAAATAGAACAGAGGAAATAAAAGCAGAGTCTGAGTTAAATAAATATGATAAATATTATATAAAAGATAATTTTCCAATAGGAAGATATTTTGTAGATGGTACATTTTGGTGGGACGGTATGAATATATTATCAGAAACAAATAAAAATGATTTTTTTGATGTGGTAGAAAGGGAGTAATATGAGAAAAATAGATGGATTAAAATTTTTACAAAAAAATTTTCCTAATTTAACAGTTGATTGTTTATTTGTAGATAAAGTTGAAAATTTGGATGAAAAACAATTGGAAAAAAGCAAATTATGGAGAGTGCGAGGTGGACGTACAATAGGCTCGGAATTAAATTTGCCACAAGGTACTTTTTCAGATAAAAAAGAATTGAAAAAATTTATGAAAGAACAGAAACAAAAAGATAAAAATATGGAGTTTGTAATTCATAGAGTATCACCAGAGTATTTTTCCGCACCTTTTGTAGGAACTTTAGCTGTATATAATAAAGGTGATAGACCAGGAATAAAGATTGAATTACAAGAAGTTACTAAAGAATTAGTTGATTCAATCGATAAAGGAAAAAGACCAAGAGATTGGGAAGCGAGCCTAATACTTGATTATGAATTTTTAAGTAAAGCTCCAAAAGTTTTAAAAAAATCTCCTAATTTGAATATGGATTTCTTGAAATATCCTATAGTTGTTATCCATGAGATTGGTGAGCAAATTTTTGAATTATATGAAAATAATGGACAAGAAGCGGAGACTTATACAAGATTTAATATTTATGATTTAGGACAAGTTGTTTTAGATGACCATAGAAGTAAAGAATCCTTTATGGAAAAATATAAGTTTACGCCATCTCCTATAACTAATTCTAAATCGTGTAAAAACACTAAAAAAGAGATTGAACGATGATTTTTACAGAGAGGGTACAATGTATCCTCTTGATTTTTTCTAAGACATTTAATTATCACATCAATATTGAATTTTACATAAAATATACAAGAAATACAAATGTAAAATTGAAAGTGATGTGATAATTTATGAATAAGAAAGAAACAATTTCTAATGAAAGAAAAAAATATTTAAAAAAGATAAAAATAAGAAAAATTGAAATATTAATGACACAAGTTTTTATAATTATAGTATTTATATTATTGTGGGAAATGCTTGCAAGAAAAGGAATAATAGATAGTTTTATAGCTAGTCAACCATCTAGAATAGTAAAGACATTTATGAATTTATCTTCAAATAATTTATTGGAACATTTAAAAATAACATGTGAAGAAACATTAATAGGATTTGGATTAGGAAGCATTGCTGGAGTTATAATTGCAATAATATTATGGTGGTCACCGTTTATTTCTAAAGTATCTGAACCTTTTTTAGTTGTTTTAAATAGTTTACCTAAAATTGCACTTGGTCCAGTAATTATAATTTGGGTTGGTGCTGGAATGCCTGCAATAATTGTGATGGCATTGGCAATCTCATTAATAGTTACAATACTTGATATATTAAATGGATTTTTACATACAGATAAAGAAAAAATAAAAATGGTAAGAACATTTAATGCAAGTAAAATTCAAGTATTAACCAAAATCGTAATTCCATCAAATATATCAACTTTTTTTAATACATTAAAAGTTAATATAGGACTTTCATTAGTAGGAGTAATATCTGGAGAGTTTTTAGTATCTAAAGGAGGATTAGGTTATCTAATAGTTT
Source organism: uncultured Clostridium sp. (assembly GCA_902462295.1). GTDB lineage: Bacteria > Bacillota > Clostridia > TANB77 > CAG-508 > CAG-269. The sequence continues at coordinate 60,878 of CABQAZ010000006.1, forward strand.
ATGGAGGGCAAGTATTTCAATTAGATTTAGTTATGACTAGTGTTATTATTCTTGCTATTGTTGCAGCTCTTATGTATGAAACTATAGTTATATTAGAAAAGAAAATAGTAAAGTAAAAGAGACACATTGTTGTCTCTTTATAAGTATTATTTATAAAAGTAACCTTTTAATAAATGTTTTCATAAAATAGACTAAAAGGAGGGAAAATATGAAAAAGATTGTAATTAGTATTTTAGTAGTTGTACTTATAGCTGTTATAATATTGGGAATATATTGTTTGACAAATAAAAATAAAGAAGAAAATGTTGGATTGAAAACTATACAATTAAATGAAGTAACTCGTTCTGTGTTTTATGCACCACAATATGTAGCAATTTCAAATGGTTTCTTTGAGCAAGAAGGATTAAAATTGGACATTACAACAGGGCAAGGGGCAGACAAAGTTATGACTGCAATATTATCAGGTCAAAGTGATATAGGACTATGTGGACCAGAAGCAGCAATATATGTGTATAATGAAGGAAAAGAAGATTATGTTGAAGTATTTGCACAATTAACCAAAAAGGATGGTTCTTTTTTAGTAAGTAAAACACAAAATGATAATTTTTCATGGCAGGATTTAAAAGGAAAAACTGTGATACCAGGAAGAAAAGGTGGGGTACCATATATGACATTGGAATATGTTTTAAAACAAAATGGGTTAAATCCACAAACAGACTTAATTTTAGATGATAGTATAAAATTTGACTTAATGGCAGGTGCTTTTTCAGGAGGAAATGCAGAATATGTAACATTATTTGAGCCTACAGCTTCAATGACACAAGATGCAGGAAAAGGTTATATTGTAGCTTCTGTTGGCGAATCTGCAGGAGAAGTACCGTATACTGCTTATTGTGCAAAGAAAAGTTATATTAAAAATAATTCTGATATTATTGAAAAATTTACTAAAGCAACATATATGGGTGAACAATGGGTTAAAGAACATACTGCTAAAGAAATTGCAGAGAAAATACAAGAATTTTTTCCAGATACAACAATAGAGTCATTGGAAAATTCTGTTCAGAAATATAAAGACATAGATGCATGGAATGATAATCCGATTTTAAAAGAGTCAGCATTTAATAAATTACAAGAAATTATGTCAGAAGCGGGAGAACTTACTACAAAAGCACCATATGATAAAATTGTAAATAATTCATTTGCAGAAAAAGTTTCTAAAAGTGAGTCCTAATTTTAGGACTCTTATTACATATTAATGGTTTAAAATATAAGCTTTTTATTACATTCCTCAGCTTATTACAAAATTTAAGAAATTCTAGTAACGACTCTTCAAGATATTTGACTATATTTCTTTACTTATCGTTTTTAAAATGATATAATAGTGCTATCAAATTATTAAAAGAAGAGGTATAAGATGAAAGAGATAGAACTAAGAAATGTAAAAGGATGTGCAGATTATTCACCAAGAGAACAATATATTAGAAATTATATATCAGACACACTAAAAAGAGTATTTGAAAAATATGGATTCAAACCATTACAAACACCAATATTATGTTATTATGATTTATTAGCTTTAAAATACGATGAAGAAAACGATATATTAAAAGAGGTATATAAAGTAACAGACCAAGGAAATAGAAACTTAGCATTAAGATATGACTTAACAGTACCATTTGCAAAATACATAGCTATAAATCAAAATACAAAATTACCATTTAAAAGATATGAAATAGGAGAAGTATTTAGAAATGGACCTGTAAAACTAGGAAGAGATAGAGAGTTTATTCAATGTGATGTAGATAGTGTAGGAATAGAGGGACAATTAGTAGAAGCTGAATTTGTTGCTTTATATGTAGAAGCATATAAAGAATTAGGAATTGATATTATAATAAAATATAATAACAGAAAATTCTTGTCAGGAATAATTATTGAAGCAGGTATTCCTGAAGAGCTAATAACAGAAACAATAACTATAATAGATAAGTTTGAAAAACTATCAAAACAAGAACTAGAAAAAGAGTTTCAGAAAATTGGATTAAACAGTAAGCAAATGGAAAAACTATTTATATATTTAAATATGGATGCAAATCAACTTATAAATATTGAGGATAAAAATGATGTATTGTCAGATGGAATAAAAGAACTTAATACATTAAAAAAATATATAGAAAAACTTGACTTGTTAAATTATGTTCAATTTTCACCATCACTTGCAAGAGGTCAAGAATACTACACAGGAACTGTTTTTGAAGTATATGTCAAAGATGGAAGTATTACCTCAAGCATTGGAGGAGGAGGACGTTATGATAAAATGATAACAGACTTCATAAAAAATGGTACAACATATCCAGCAGTAGGAGTTAGTTTTGGATTAAATGTCATTTATGAAATTTTAAGAAATAGAGAGGAATTTGCAGAAAAAGCATTAACAGATATTTATATTATTCCTATGGGGACAGAAATAGAATGTCTAAAAATAGCACAAGTATTAAGAAATGGTGGATACAAAGTTGAAGTTGAGATGAAAAATAGAAAAATGAAAAAAGCTTTAGAATATGCTAATACAGAACATATTCCATATGTGTTTATACTTGGCGAAGATGAGCTTGCAAATAATAGTATAGCATTAAAAAATATGAATGAAAAGACTCAAGTACAAATTCCTATTAATAATATTGTAGAAGAATTTAATAAAATACGAATGAAAAACATTAATCAGTAACAATAAATTTTATATATTATTAAAAAAATGTAGACAATAAAAAGAGTATATGATACAATAACATCTAGTATTAAAAACTAGATGTTATTTTTGAAATATTAATACATTTTGTTTGGGTTTAAGGAGGTATTTTATGAAAAGAACAAAATTAGCAGATAGAATTTTACCAACATATACAAAAGGTGAAGAAATCTTTAATATGGTATCACACATTGTTGGGGGCGTTGCAGGAATTGTAACAATAGTATTGTGTAGTGTTTTGGGAGCAATCAGACATAATCCATATGGGATTGTAAGTGGGGTGATTTTTGGTGTATCAATGTTATTTTTATATACAATGTCAAGCATATATCATGGGTTAAGTCCAAAACTAAAATCAAAAAAGGTTTTTCAAGTTTTAGATCATTGTGCTATTTTTGTATTAATTGCGGGTTCATATACACCATTTGCATTGTGTACATTAAGAGAATATAATACAGCATTAGGTTGGACTATATTTGGAATAATATGGGGATTTGCAATATTAGGTATTACATTAAATTCTATTGATTTAAAAAAATATAAAATATTTTCAATGATATGCTATTTGGTAATGGGATGGTGTATTATAATAAAAGCAAATTTGTTACCCAATTTATTAGGTATGTCTGGATTTTTAATGTTATTATTTGGAGGTATTATATATACAATAGGAGCAATTCTTTATGGCGTTGGAAAAAAATATAAATATATGCATTCTGTTTTTCATTTGTGTGTATTTTTAGGAAATATATTGCATGTTTTATGTATTTTTATATATGTTATATAAAAAATAAGGCACTACCATTATGGTAATGCCTTTTGTTGACTTTTGCACTAAATTCAGCTGTTATAATACATTAATTGATAATTTCAGCTCATTCGAAATTGTTTCTATGAACTGAAAATTTGTAGGCTTTCCTTTTGAATCAGATATTGCGTATCCAAATAACTTGTGTTGTTTTTCAGTGCTTCCATTTGTCCATGAAGACTCGATCGCATGTCTGATACTCCGTTCTACCCGACTTGGTGTTGAACCAAATTGTTTTGCAATCATCGGATATAATACTTTTGTTACGCTTGTTACTTCTGGATTTTTGTACTTGTAACAAATTGCTGAAATAAGGTATTTATATCCGCCCAAGTGCTGTGGGACTCCAAGTTCCTTCAGACATTTAACAACAGCTTCTTCAACTGTAAGTGCTTCCTCCTGTTCAACTGTTTCCTCAAAACAGCGTTTAATGTTTCTGCTTGCATCCTTGAAATTTAACATTTTTTCATAGGACACATCTTGACCATTTGCGATTTCTTCAATAATCCGCTCGACTGTATCTACATATGCAAGAAAACAGTCATTTGTTTTGATTCTTTTGTTTCGACTCATCATACGTCAACCTCCTAAATACTGTAAATTTTTACTGCTTTTTTATTATAGCACAAAATATTTTCGAATGTCAATAATTACCAATACAAAAATTGTAAAAAATGGCAAATAAAGTAATTAAAAGTTACGCAAAATAATTTAAATCAGGCAAAAACTTCGACAAAATTCTCTCAAAAATCATATTATATATAAATATTATGAAAGGAGGATTTGAAATGTGAATTTAGAAAAGAAAAGAATAGGATTTGTAATGACAGGCTCATTTTGTACTTTTAGAAAGACAATAGATGAGCTAAAAAAAATTGTTAAGATGAATACTGAAATTGTTCCAATAATGTCAGAGAACAGTTATACAATGGATACTAAATTTGGAAAATCAGAAGATTTTATAAATGAAATCGAAAACATAACTGGAACTAAAGTTTTACACACAATTCAAGAAGTAGAACCATTAGGACCAAAGGATATGTTAGATATATTAGTGGTAGCACCAGCAACAGGTAATACCATAGCAAAACTTGCAAATGATATAATAGATGGACCTGCAACTATGGCAGTGAAATCTCATTTGAGAAGAGAAAAACCTGTAGTTATTGCAATATCAACTAATAATGGACTTTCGGGTGCAGGGGAAAACATAGGAAGATTACTTAATAGAAAACATTATTATTTTGTTCCATTTAAACAAGATAATCCAATTACTAAACCTCGTTCTATTGTATTTGATACATCTTATTTGATTAAAACTATAGAATATGCTTTAGATGGAGAACAGATTCAACCAATTTTGTTATGAATATGATAATTTAGCAAGTGACCAAAAGTATCACTTGCTTTTCTAATTTTATTTTTGTTTTCTATATTTAAATAGACATTTTTTCTTTATAAATTTACTAAATTCTTCGGCAGTACCAATTTCAAAACATTTTTTATTAACAAGCATTGCATAATCAGGTGTTAAATATAAATAAAAATAGTCTTTAGTTTCAAAAATCTTGTATAATTTAAAATAGTAAATAGGTTTTTTATCTATTAAAAAATATAAATCGTAAAATGAAAATACAAATCCTGTTTCTTTGAATTTTGAAAGCTTATTTTGTGTTTTTTGATATCTTTTCATAGGAAAATATATTTTAAAAAATAAAAATCCTATTAGTAATGCTGTAAACATTAATATAAGATATAGTTCTTTTTGTTGTATATTTAATATTATACAATAAATTAACAATACTATCATAATTATTGTGTATAGGTTATTAGAAAAACTAAATTTTTTGTTATGAAATTCAATGAATTGGTTGTAATTTTTTGTGGTGTATTTAGTAATATTTTTAAATAAAATTTTTTGTTTTTTTGTTTTCATATTATATATCCTTTCAATTTTTATAAATTTTTGGGGTCAGAAAGAGGATTTGATTCTACAGCATTACGAACCTGTTCATTACTAACATGTGTATAAATTTCGGTTGTAGAAATACTTTGGTGACCTAAAAGTTCCTGTAAAGCTCTTATATCAACATTGCCATACTGGTACATAAGTGTTGCTGCAGTGTGTCTTAGCTTATGAACTGACAAATTTTTAGAATCTAATCCTGCTTGTTTTAATTCTTTATTTATTATGTTTTGAACTGTTCTATTACTGATTCTTTGTTTTTGTTCACTTAAAAATAGTGCTTTTTCAGAATTTTTGGAATCATGTTTTATCATATTGGGAGATGGTCTAGAGGATAAGTAATCATTTATTGCAATCATACATGATTTATTTAAATATACAGTACGTTCTTTATTACCTTTACCAATTACTGTCATTTTGCATTCTTCAAAATCTATGTCATTTATATTTATGCCTACTAATTCTGAAAGTCTCATTCCACAGTTTAAAAATAGAGTTGTAATAGCATAATCTCTTTTATAATTTCGATTATCTTCATTTTCGGCAACACTTAATAATTTTTTACTGTCATCTAAAGACAAATATTTAGGCATTCTTTTTTCAAGTTTCGGTGTTTCTAAATTCTGAGCTGGATTTACTTCTAAGATTCCTGCTTTTTGAGATAAATATTTAAAGAATATTCTGATTGTTGAGATTTTTCTTGCTCTTGTAGTTGCTTTACTACGATTATTAATTGCTAGATGTGATACATATGCATGAATATCATCAAGGGTAATTTTTTTTAAGTCTTTTTCACTAAATGATGAAATATCTATTTGTTCTAAATCGGTTTCGTTTGTTAATTTAAAGCGCATCATCATAAATTTCAAAAAATTTGATAAATCATAATTATATTCTTTTACTGAATTTGGGGATTTATTTAATATTGTTACAGAATAGTCTAAAAAAGAATTTAAGTATTCTGGATTTCTTTCTCTTGGTATCATTTGTTTTCACTCTCCATTATTTTGCTATTATATTTTGTATGATATCACTTTTAAAAGAAAAAAGAAAGAGTTTGCGCAAAATTATTTAGACAATTTGTGTCAAATTTTTTAAGCATTTTGAATTTTTTTGACTTAAAGTGTTTGACAAATTTGGCTTAAAATTATATAATAGTAAAGTTGGCTAAAAAGCAAAAATATATATAAATAAGAGAAAGGATGGAAAAAATGGAACAAGAAGAAAACATATTAGGAAAAGAAAAAATAGGAAAATTAATCAGAAAATTTTCAATACCATGTATAATATCAATGTTAGTAAATTCATTATATAATATAGTAGATCAAATATTTATAGGTCAAGGTGTTGGATATTTAGGAAATGGAGCAACAAATGTAGTATTTCCATTAGTAATGATAGGATTAGCATTTTCATTAATGTTTGGTGATGGCGCTTCAGCATATTTAAGTTTAAAACTTGGAGAAAAAAAGAAAAAAGAAGCTGAATCTGGAATAGGAAATGGAATATTATTATCTGCAATCGTATCAATAATATTTTGTGTTGTTACTCTTATTTTTTTACCACAATTTTTAAAATTATTTGGATGTACAGAAAATTTAAAAGAGTATGCAATGGCATATGGAAAAATTATAGCAATAGGTTTCCCGTTTTCCATGATAGGTACAACATTAAATTCAATTATTAGAGCAGATGGTAGTCCAAAATATTCAATGATAAGTATGGTAAGTGGAGCAATATTAAATACAATATTAGATCCAATATTTATATTTATATTTCATAAAGGGGTTGAGGGTGCAGCCATTGCAACAGTTATAAGTGAAATACTTACATTTATTTTAAATATTGCATATATAAAGAAATTTAAATCAATAAAAATAACAAAAGAAAGTTTAAAACTAAAATCAAATGTATGTAAAAAGATATCAGCATTAGGAATAAGTAGCTTTATAACGCAAATGAGTGTTGTATGTGTTATGACAGCAGAAAATAATTTACTTGGAAAATATGGTGCAGAGAGTAAATTTGGTGCAGAAATACCAATCACAGTTCTTGGAATTGTTATGAAAATAAGTCAAATATTAAATAGCATAATAATTGGTATTGCAGCAGGTAGTCAACCAATTTTCGGATATAACTATGGTGCAAGAAAATATGACAGAGTAAAACAAGCATTAAAAATAGTTTTGGGTTCAAGTGTAATTATAAGTACAATAGCATTCATATTATTCCAAACAATACCTGATAAGTTAATATTAATATTTGGTAGTGGTGACGAAAATTATATGGAATTTGCATGTTTAGCATTTAGAACATATTTAATGCTTACAATAGTAAATGGTATACAAATCCCATCAGGTATCTTTTTTCAAGCTATTGGAAAAAGCACCAAAAGTGCGATACTTTCACTTTCAAGACAAATTGTTATATTAATACCATCAATGATAATTTTAAGCCATATTATGGGAATTATGGGAGTATTAACTGCTGGACCAGTAGCTGATGGACTAGCATTTATATTAGCAACATTTTTCTTAATAAAAGAAGTTAGAGGATTAAAAGCAAACAATCAAATAGAAGATATTGAAAATGAAGAAACGACAATAAAAGAACTATCAGACAAGCAAATAATAATTACTATTTCAAGAGAATATGGTTCTGGAGGAAGATATATTGGAAAATTAGTTGCTAATAAATTAGGTATTAAACTATATGATAAAGAATTTGTATTAAAAGTAGCAGAAGAGACAGGATTATCAAAAGAATATATTGAAGATAATGAACAAAAAAGAGATATTTTATCAATACTTAATAATGGATATTATGCAGGTTTAAATAATTCAGATGAATTATTTATAAAAGAATCAGAACTAATACAAAAAGTTGCAGATAAAGAATCTTGTGTAATAGTTGGAAGATGTGCAGATTTTATATTAAAAGATAAAAAGAATGTTGTAAAAATATTTATTAATAGCAATATGGAAAATAAAATTAAAAGAGCAACTGAATTTTATAATTTAGATAAGGTTAAAGCAGAAAAAGAAATAAATAGAATAAATAAATTAAGAGCAAATCATTATAAATATTATACAGAGAAAGAATGGAAAGATTCATCAAATTATGATATTTGTATAAATAGTGATTCGATTGGAGTAGAAGAATCTGCTAAATTAATTTGTGAGATAATAGAAAATAGAGAGGGTGTCCTAATATAGGGCATTTTTTTTGAAGAAGTTAAATATATAAATTTACAATTAAGTTCATATATATTATCTAGGAGGTAATTTATATGAGTAATAAAAAGGAAATTTTAAGATTTCAAATATTTAGTATTATATTTGTTTCCATTGTAGGAACTTTATTGCATTTTACATATGAATGGTTAGATAAAAATAAAATAATAGGAATTTTTTCAGCTGTTAATGAAAGTACATGGGAACATCTAAAATTATTATTTTATCCTATGTTATGTATTACAATTATAGGTGTCTTTTTAATTGGAAAAAAAGTTCCTAATATTTTATGTGCAAAAACAATAGGAATTGTAACATCAATTATATTTGTAATAGTATTTTTTTATACTTATACTGGTGTAATAGGTAGAAATTTTTCTGTTTTAGATATAGGAAGTTTCTTTGTAGCAGTTATTATAGGAGAATATATTGCTTATAAAATAATGACTTATGATAATTTAAAAATCAAATGTAATAAAAATTTATCAATTATTATTTTAATTTTATTATTATGTACATTTGTTCTATTTACTTATTATACTCCACATATAGGCTTATTTAGAGATCCAATTACAAATAATTATGGAATTAATAATATATAAAAATTTCAAGTAAAATTTTCCTTATTCAATAATTTTTAAATGTTTATGAGGTAAAATATAAACAATAAATTAGGGAGGGAAAAGTTATGAAAAGAAATTTAAAAAATATTGTAATGATTTTAATAATAATAGCTGTAGGCGTATGCAGTTATTTTACAATGAAAAATACGCAAACAACAAATAATAATGGTGGTGCAAATCAACAAAACAGTCAAACGATACCGCAGATGCCATCACAAGATTCAAATAGTTCAGAAAACTTAAATAGTAATGGAGATATGGGAGAACCACCAGCAAAGCTAGATGGAGAAAACAGCAGTAGTAGCACTAATATGCAAGGACTAAAGGAAATGCCTAATATGAATCAACAAAATAGTAATGGTGGAATTAAAACTATACACTATGTTATGTTTGGGATAGAGGGACTTGTCATTTCGTTAATGATTATTTATTTGGCAATGTCTAGATTTAATAAATATACATTAAAAGAAACATTGAATGAAGTAAATACAACAATTATATTTATACTTTTAGTAATAATTGTAACAGTAATATTAACAGTAGCACAAGTATGTATAACCCAAAAATTATTGGATAGTAATTCTAGTATAACTTTAACTGGTGATTCTTATATTACTTCATTAGATGATAGTGATTCAAGTTATAGTAATATAAATTTCATCAGTTTATTACAAAATTTAAGAAATTCTAACTTGTTTTATGGCACATTTCCACTCTCATGAACTCTTTCCATAAACCATCGTAGAATTTCTAAAATTTTTCCATGCGCATTTGTAATTTCATTCAAAGCTTATATTCGGGTCTTTCTTGTAAAAAATCAATTAAAACAATCATCTTGTGCCCCAAATGCATTTAAGTTCTTAATTAAATATTGACAAATTAACAGTAATGATGTAGAATAATTATGTTACTTATTGACAAGTTAATATATTATAGGAGGTAATAGTTATGCTGTATGGTGCTGATGTAACACAATTGCTTATATCATTAAAAGAAGTTTCGGAAAGAATCGGATATGTTTCTGAATTGATTACGTTTTGTTCATTTGCATTGAATGAGAAAAGTCCATTATATCAAAGATTTATTCAAAAAGGAATTAACAAAGAAAAAATCGAAAAAAAGATAACAGAATTGTATATGAATCACGAAGAACGTGAAGATGAATACAATATGGAATATCGGAGAATTTATGAAACAAAGGAAAGTCCAAATGATGGCTTAATTTTTAAGCGGATGACCCTTACGGGTGATGAGGATGGAGCCGAAATTTCATATATAGTAACAAAGATTCTGGGTGAAATCATTGAGAGAGCGATGATTATTACAAAAGAGCATAATAGAGATGTGGTAAATATGTTTTTCATGTTAGTTGCTTTTAATGAATATATTCCAGATATTTGTGATGAACTTATCGAATCTGTGGAAGAAGAAGTTGAGGATGAAGATACAGATGTAAAGTTAGGTGAAAAGACATCTAAAAATGATTTTGTTATTCCAAAAAATTTAGATTCTTTTTTAACTGTACTTAATGATAAGTATTCATCTGATGAAGAAAGTTGCAAAATTCTTGGAAGAGCAGAAGAAACAGAGATGTTAATAAAAGTTTTATCAAAGGCAACTAAAAGAAATGCAATTTTAGTAGGATATCCAGGTGTTGGAAAATCAGCGATTGTGGAAAAATTTGTTTGGAATATTGTTAAAGGAAATTGTCCAGATAGATTTAAGAAAATCAAAGTTTTGTCACTTGATGTTACAGCTATTATTGCAGATACTAAGTATCGTGGAACTGCAGAATTACGTTTTAAGGAATTAATTCAATTTTTAGAACAAAATCCTGAATACATTTTATTTATTGATGAAGTTCATACTATTCTTGGAGCAGGAGCTTGTAAAGATGGAGAATTGGACTTAGCAAATGCATTAAAACCTATTCTGGCAAGTGGAAACACACGAGTGATTGGTGCAACAACTTTTGATGAATATGAAAGATATTTTTCTAAAGATAGTGCTTTGAAGAGACGGTTTGAGAAAATTATTGTCCGCGAGCCTAAAACAGATGAATTGTATGATATGATTAAAAATCAAATACTAAGTTTGGAAAAGTTCCATAATACAAAGATTTCAAAAGAACTGGTTGATTTTGCAATTCTGAATGCATCTTGTTTTAATTATGAAACAAAAAATCCAGACAGAACACTTGATTTACTGGACAGAACCATGGCAGGAACAGAATTAAAAGGAAAGACAGAAGTAAGTAAAGAGGATATTTTGGAAAACTTTACTATTAGAAGAAAACAGTTTGAAAAAATGTCCGAAAAAAGGAAAATGTCAACAGCTTACCATGAAGCAGGTCATTATATTGTACAATATTTTGCACCAGAACTTCAGTATTATCATACTTTGGCAGTATCAATTCTTCCAGCAGAAGATTATCTTGGAGTAAATGTTTTGGAAGAGGATGAATATGTAACACCATCATGTAACAAAGACTTTTACATTCAGAGGATTGCGGGACTCTTGGCAGGCAGGAGAGCAGAGAAGATTTACACTAAAGAACTTTCATCTGGAGCAAATTCAGATTTGGAAAAAGCTACAAAAATCGCAAAAGATATGATTACTAGATATGGATTGGATGAAGATTTTACTGAGGATAGAGTATATCTCAGAGACAGTGAAAATCCGATGTATACAGAAAAGATCATTGAAAGAATTAGTAGCGAAATTGACAAGATTCTTAGTGAAGCCAAAAGATATGCGGATTATGTTTTAATAGAACATCAAACTGAGCTGGAAATTTTGGTTAAGGAACTGATGGAAAAAGGAATTGTTTCAAAAGTTGAGTTGGAAAGAATTGTTACCGATAATATTCCAACAAATTAAAGCAAAGAAACTAAAAATTTATAACAAATAATATTATCTCAAAAAAAGCACTACACATGTAGTGCTTTTTTTAACCCAATTTTAACCGTTCTTTAATCAAAAATTAAACAATAAGAATTAGAATAACGATATAGAAGGATAGTTAAAAATTAGAGAATCTTTTAAAAATTTTCGGAATGGAAATTGCAAAAAGAAAATTAGAAAATAAAGAGTAGAAAAATAATTAAAAATGAAGTATAATACATAAGGAGGTTTTGAAAATGGCAAAATACATATAAATATAAAAGATAAAGGAATAGGTATATCAAAAAAAGAACAAGAAAATATATTTGACAGGTTTTACAGAGTTGATAAATAAAGAAATCTGCAGAGATTAAATTAGAAAGTGAGCCAGGAAAAGGGTCTAATTTTATATTAATATTTGAAGAAGCGAATTCTATGTAGAAAAAGGAGTAAAAAATGAAAGAAACAATCAAAGAGTTTATAGTAAAAAATTTAAAATGGATTATATTATTTATTTGTTTAATTGGATTTTTAGCACTAGCAGAAGATGTATATAATAAAGAAATAATGAATGGAGATATAATAGGCTATAAGATAGTATCAACATTTTTGATATCTGATTTTACTACACCAATAGCAAAATTTATTACAAATTTTGGAGGAACAATAGTTTTGATAGTTTTGACTATTGTTTTAGTTATTTTAATAAAAAATAGAAAAATTGGATTATCAATTTTTACAAATTTAGCTATAATTACAATATTGAATCAATTATTAAAAAGAATATTACAAAGACCTCGTCCAACAGAATTTAGAATAATTGAAGAAACCGGATATAGTTTTCCATCAGGGCATTCTATGATAAGTATGGCTTTTTATGGTTTTTTAATATATTTAATTTATAAATATGTAAAAAATAAATATGTTAAATGGATTTCTATTATATTATTAAGTATTTTGATATGTTCTATAGGAGTAAGTAGAATTTTTTTAGGAGTTCATTATACAAGTGATGTTTTAGGTGGATTTCTTATATCAATATCATATTTAATTATATATATAAGTGCTGTTAATAAATTTTTAATAGAAAAGAGTTAAGAAAACAATAATTATAAAAATTTATAAAAAATAATGCAATTTTAGAAAAAGTATGATAAAATCAATAAGAAATATTTTTTAGGAAGTGAAACAAATGAATGAAACAGAATTAAAAAAATTTACTATTAAACTAATTGAAAGTAAAGAAAAAGAAAATGAAAATTATATAAGATATTCATATTATGAATTAAAAGTTAAAGCCAATTTATCAGAAAAAGAAATTGATGAAGTATTGAAAATAAGTAGAGACTATTTTGAAAATAAAGGATATAAAGTATATTTTACAAATGCAGAATTTAAATATCAAAATGCAAATAGAAAAGTTGAAATTAATGAATATATGATAGCTTTTAAAGAATAATAGGCAAATTTTATGAAAATACTTGATTAAATTGAAGAAACTTCAAAGAAAAATCAAAAGGTTTAAGAAATACTTAAATAAATCTTAATATTTTCTTACGTTTAAAAAGGAAGCAATTAGCACACATCACTTTAAAATATAGTAGTTATTTTTATGTTATAAAAATAGGTATATACATTGTAAAGATAATATACTCTAAATTAAAAGAAAGGGTTAAACATCATATAAATTGTTTATACGAGATAAAATATGGAATTAAGAGATTTGTACAACGAAAACAAAGAGCTAACAGAAAAAAATTTATAAATATATGTATCAAACTCCAGAAAACTTTTCAAATATGATTATGAATAGTAATGGAGAATATTTAACAGGCTTATAGTTTGAGGGTTCAAGAGATTATTCTAAGCATATATACTTATTGCAACAGTATTAGATTTTAATACTGATAGTAATTTAAGAAAGGCTTTAGAAAAAGATAAGTACTATTTTGGAGGGAAAGTAGTAAAAAGAACGGAATCTATTAAATATATATAAAGGAGATTGATAAAAATGTTAAAAAATGCTATAGCATATATCTTGAGAAAAAGGAATAGAACAGTCATTATATTTATTATTTTAACAACAATTCTTTCATGTTTATACTCATGTTTAAACATAATGAAATCAACAAACAACTTAGAAAATAATTTGTATAAGTTATCAAATACATCTTTATCAATTACACAAAACAACAATGAAAATTTTGAAACAAATCAATTTAAAGAAATAGAAAATATAAAAGAGATAAAAGAAACAA
>CABQAZ010000007.1 GCA_902462295.1 uncultured Clostridium sp.
ATAAACATATTTATTCTTTTGTTTCTATTTCTAGTTGCACAAAAGTTTCATTTTGCGATATTTTACACCGTCGCGACGGTCTCTTCTTGATTCACTTTGGAATCTTATCTTTTGTTTTGTGGAACTTCATCTTCCTGCAATATGTGTTCCTCGGTAAGAGTCATATGCATTTTTATTTCTCCACCAATTAAATCATCTTTGCATTCTGGATCATCCCCCTCTACCCATATAACAACAGTCCATTTATCAATGTCTCCAACTTTGAAGTTCTCTGATAGTTCTAGCATAACTGTATCATCATCCTTGAAAGGCACTGTATCTGGTTCAGGTTGCCCTGTAGTTCTGTTGTTTTTTGCATAAGTTACCTTGTTGCCATTTTTGAAGACCATTACTCTAATTGCTTCATCTACATTTTTTACCACATCATCAATTTTTATGGTTGTCCAATAGTTTATTGTATCTTGTCCCATATTCTCCGCATAAAATGTATATGCTATATAGTTTTTACCATTATGAGAGCCTTCGCCTTCATTATCTATATTTTCTGGTAACCAGTTAACTGATATATCTGTAAAAAACTCTATGTCCTTTGACCTTAAAAATGTTCTTGTATATTTATTAGCTTGTTCTTCATATATTACTAATCCACTTTCTCTTCCGTATTCACTATCAAGTGTTACTGTAAAGTTTTCTCCTCTATAAAATAAGGACAAAATAATATATACATTTATCATAAAAAGTACTATTATTGCTAGTAATATTTTTAGTATTGTTCTTCTAGTCTTTTTTCTTTTTTCTTTTTTTGCTTTTTTCTCTAGCTTTTGACCTGCTGTCATTTCTTCAATTTGTTGTTCCATTGTTTCTTCGTTTTTTTTCTCTTCATTTGCCATAATCTCACCTGGTTCTTCAAAAAATATTTTTTTTCAACAATTTCTATTAACATTATACTTAGTTATTAATTAATTGTCAATAAATTTTGTGTTACATTTTTGTTACAAAATTATTACATTTTTATTATTTTCTTGTGACATTTATTAAACGGCTATTTTACTGTGTTTAGCCTTATTTTACTTATTGCCACGTATCATACTACTTGTTATTTTCACATATATTTCCACCGCTTTTTGAGAATCATTTTCTTCATTTTGATAAAAATTATATGCATCTTTTCCAAACTTTGTATCTAATATATCTCTAGCTTCTTTTTCATTATCATCACTGCCAGCTTCATATGCCCAATTTACATTAAATTTTACAGTTGCATGGGCATCTGGAGTCGTTTCGTCATCAACATATTGCCCATCTAATCTTGTTTTATCATATGTATAACTAATATTAAAAGGATATTTTGTATCATCTGAAAATATATGTGTTGTATTTCCATCTGTTGTTATTCCATTTTCTGCTTTAAGCTGTTCTAAAATTTCTTGCCCAAAAACTTTTATAGATATCAATTCATATTTTATACTTGTACTGCTCTTTCCTCTATTATATATACGAACAATATCTTCACGATTAGGCATTCCTGGATATAATTCATCTATAGTAAATATTGCTGTTTCATCCAGAATTTCGTTTTCATCTTCATTGACATAATACGAAACATCCCATGATGTTACTTCTCCTTGTAGCCCTCCGATTTTAACTCCTTCATTTATATTGAACCATGCATAGGTATTTACTATTAATATTACAGAAAATGTCAAAACTAGTCTAATTCTAGCCATTATACTTATCTTCTTTGTGCGTCTGAATTCACGTAATATATTCATAAATCCTCCATTCTATCTTTTGAATCTTTAAAATAAGCTTTTATTCATCATCATCTTGCTTATCTTCTATATCATCTGTTTCATCTCCAAAATCCTCATCATTTTCTTCATCATTATATTCTTCTTCATTTTCTTCTTCATTTTCTGATTCGATATCATCTATATTTTCAATATTTTTTTCATCTTCTTCATAATCTATAGCTTCACCTAACTTTTGTACTTCTTCTTTTCCAGAAACTTTAAAAGATATAAAGACATTTAATACTAATACAGTAATAATAACAAATAGTGTATATATATTAGTTGCCAATTTATATAATATGGTTAATAATCCTGATTTAAATTTAACAATACCATATATTTGGTTGGATTTAATTTGAGGGTCTTCTACACTACTACTATGCAAACCTCTAGCATGAAAATTCAAATTACCATTTTCATCTTTATCTATTGCAATAACAGAGTGCATGATTATTTTTCCACTATAATCACCATATGTTCCTAAATAAACGATGTCATCTCCAACTTTTATATCTTTAGGGTCAATTTCTTTACTTACAACAACTTCTCCAATATCATATTCTGGCTCCATACTTCCAGTAATTACTCTGAATATTCTATATCCACCAATTGACCTATTACTATCAGTAACTTTTTGTAATATAATTACTGCTGCTAATATTAAGCATAATATGACAATCATTTGATATATTATCCTAAAAACTACTTTTATTATTTTTTTAGTCATACTGTTTTTTAACTTAATATCCTTTCCCATATTTTTATACCTCTTTATACATTGTAATTATCTCTTATTTTCTTTATTTCGTACTTCTTTCTTTTTATTTTTCTACTATTTTTTTGATTATCCCTCAGACTAGTCAAAACATATACAATAATTATGAAAATTATTATATTAATAAATCCTCTTACATTTTGTATATAATGAACTATTATTCCTATTTTTCCTATACTAAACAAGACTTTTCCATATACATTTTGTCCTTCAACTAAGTCTTTATCTTGTACATCATTATTATCTCCTTTAGTAATATATTTTACTTCTCCTTTATCTTTTGTTATTTCTAGTATTCTGTGTGAAATTGTTCTATCTTCTTGTTTAAATGTTATAATATCACCTTTTCTTAGTTCTTCTAGTTTACATTTTCTTACAACAACCAAATCATTTTTATAAAAAGTCGGTTCCATACTCTCTGAAACTATATTAAACATATAAATTCCTAAAATATGAGTATTTTCTTCAAATGATAATATCAAATTAATTATAAAAAGTATTATTAAAATAATAAGTATTATACATCTAATTATTTTTTTTGTCATCTTTTTATTTTTAATTTTATTAGAAATTTTTTCTACATCATATTTCAATGTCCTCACCTACATTATTTTCTTTTGCATAAATCTTTATTTTTTTAACATTTCTTTAACAGTTGTAATATATTCTAAATCTTCAATAGAAAATTTACTTTTTTGTATATTATTATAATTGTTAATTATTTTAACTTTCTTTATTAAATCCTCTATATTGTCTTCTTGAAAATTCTCTTTTGAAACTTGCATTCCAAATAATTTATATTTGTCTTTTATTATAACTGCTAAATCTTTTGTATCACTTATTTTTATGTAGTTAATAACTGTAAAGTTTGAGAAATTAATAAAGTCTCTAATTTTTTTAGCTGTTTCACCAATTTCAGCATCAGTTATTTCTTCATTTTTCTTTATCATAGCTTTTGCCATAAATCCATAATAATTACTTGCTAGTTTTAATACATCTAGTAATGATGATGTTTCATCAATATTCTGAACTATTTTTCTTTTCATAGTTTCCTCATCTAGTTGCATATAAGCTTTTTTTAGTTCCAAAATTAAGTTATTTCTTTGTAAAATTATTGTACTATCTTTCTTGTCATTTGAATTTTTTCTTCCAAAAAATCCTTTTTGTGGTTTATCTATTTTTGCATTTATTTTAAATATATCTGTAGTTAATTTTTTTATGTTTTCTTTCATTAAATCATACTCTGTTTTTTTGACTTTTTTGTTTTTTTCTTCTTCGACTTTTTTTAGTTCTTCTTCTCTAATTTGTAATACTCCATCAACTAAAAATTTGTATTCAGAATATTTTGAGTATTCACCTAAATTACTATCTAGTTTATCAACATTTTCATCCATTTCTGATTTTTCTTTTTCTGTTAATTCTGAAACCTCTTTAGAAATTAATTCTAAATATAATTTTTTATAATTATCTTCTTTGTAATCATTTATATTTAATGTTCCTGTATAAAATTTATCAAGAATAATTTTATTATCTGTATCTTCTATTTCTTTTTTGTGTTTTATTAATTCTGTCTTTTTATTCTCTATTTGTTCAGCAGACATATTAAATTCTTTTAAAACTTCTTCAGATTTATTTGAATAAAATTTATCTATTTCACTTTCATATTTATCATATATATACATTATATTTGCATATAAATGTGAAACAACCTCAGAACATTTCCAATATACTTTTTCAAATGCGTCTTTTACTTTTTCTGAATTTATATTCCCATAATTCGCTTCTTGTAATAAAACTTCCATATATTCTTTTGTATATTCACTTATACAAAAATCATTTATGGTTAAATTTATTCCAATACTTTCGAATTGTTTTACACAATCAATTAACTCTTTATTTAATCTTTCTAAATTACTTTTGTAATATCCATTTACATTATAAAGTGTTTTATCTAATCCTAATTTTTCAAAAGATGAGCGATTATCTGTATTTTTTACTGCAATATCATATTTTATTATCTCATCTTCTATTTTGGGAATTTCTTCATTTTCATCAACAGCAGTGAGTTCGTCATATCTTTTTTCAATTTCTTTTAATATTATCTCATTTGCAGATTCATATTTATCTATCATTTCCTTTATTGTTTCTAGTAAAGTTTTTATTGCTTTTATTCCATTTCTTGGTAATACTGAGATAACATCTTTGTCTGTAGTGATTTGTTTTTCTACATTTTCTACTAATTCTTTCATGAATTTTCCTCCTCTAATTTTTTAACTGTTTCATATTCACTATTTAAAAACTTCAAAAAACTTTCTACTTGTTTTTGTACATCTAATAATTCTTTATTTTCTAATTTTGATGCTTTTATATTTTTTATTTCCACAAAACTCACCTCTTATATAATTTTTATAATTTGTTATTAATATATTTTAAGTCGTTTCTTCTGTTGGAGCAATATATTGTGTAAATTTTAGATTTGCTTTATATTTTAATGCTGTGTGTAAATCTTCTTCATCTCCATTTGTTATTGACTCTCCTCTGAACTGCGTATCAGCTAAATTATCCATTGTACTTCCATTTCCATCATTCCATCTAAACAAAATTCTTATTTCCTTTTTTCTTTCTCTATTACTATTAAGCTCTGTTGTTGGGTCTATTACTCCTTTTATTTCTGTAGTTTCTGTCACTGTTGATTCATCACCATCAACAACTTCATAACCATATATTTCAAAATCATCTAATGGTGTTTCATTTAATTGTTCTATCGTAAATTCATATTCAAATGCTAAATCTACATAAGTATAATCAATTAACATTTCAAAATATCCTTTTCTACCTGGAACTAAGGTATTATTACTATTCATGTGTTCATCTTCAATAATTATTGGTTGCATAACTTCACTTAATGTTTCACTTTCATGAATATTATGTGAATTGACATTAATTAACCATCTTTTGATATTTGTTTGATATGTAGTATCAACTTTTTCAAAATATTTTGCATATGTTTTCTGTATAGAGAACACTGTAATTATTAATGATATTATACACAATATTTGTAATAATCTTAATTTTGTTTTTTTACTCATCTGTTTTCCCTTTCAACATTTTCATCATACTTTCCTTTAAAAACTCTAAAGAATATATATATAGTTAATGGTAATATTCCACAGAAGTAAAATATATATTTGTTATTTAATAATTTGCATATTAATGACAATATCCACATTTTAGATTGAACAACTCCATTTATTTGTTCTCCATATAATACAGGGTCTTCTAAATTATTTGCAATACCTTGTGTATGGAATACTCTTTTTCCATCTACTTCTTCTATGTCTATTACTCTGTGAGTTATTAACATTCCTCTTACAGAACCCTCTAATCCTTGATATGTTACATCATCACCAACTTTTATCTTATCTGGATTTTTTTCTTTTACTAAGATTACATCTCCTATTTGATATTTAGGTATCATACTTCCTGTTTGTACTCTAAACAATCTATATCCCAAAAAAGATTCTTTATTGTTTGTAACTTTTTGGACTATTATTATTATAGATAACAATATTATTATTACTGTTAGTATTTTAACTAATATATTCCATATTGTCTTTATACATTTAAGACCTGATATTTTTCTTTCTCTTTTACTGCCTTTTGTGTTTTCTTTTACTTCTTCTTCTTGTTTTTTCATTTATTTTAACCTCACTTCTTTTGCTTGTGACATATACTTATCTATTCTATCTTTAAATCTATCTTCTATAGGTTTTAAAGAAATTAATTTTCTAGTCTTCATAACTACCAATTTATCCATAATCATCTGTTTTATTTCTTTATCAGATAAATCTGGATTAAGTTCTATGATTTTTTCAATCATTGCGTCTGTTAATTCTTTTCGAGTATTTTTATCTTCTATGGCACTTTTCTTTTGACCTTTTAATTGTTCTTGTACATTATTACTTTTAAAAATTAAATGCATTAAATAAACATCTTCGTCTACAAGAGTTTTAGTTATACCTTTTTCTTCATATTCTTTATTAAGTTTTGTAGATTTATCTTTTATTTCCATCTGCTCACTTAAATAATTCCATAACTTAACTGCATATTGAAAGTTTACATTTTTTAATAATACATTTGTCATTTTTAAAGGTGCTTTTACTAGTATAATTCTTTTAGAATCTAGTATTTGATATAGTTCTGTTGATTTTAACATTTTTAAAGATTTTCTTATATTTTGTATTCTTTCTGCTGTTTTATCTGATTTTTTTAAACTTGTTGTTGCTTCTGTAGCATAACTTAAATTTACTTTTACTTTTTCCTTTTTAAGCTTAATTTCTGCTTGATAATCAGCCTTTTGTGCATTTTTTCCTTTGTATTCACTTTCTTGGTCTTTTTCACGCAAATACATATAGTCTTCTATTAACTTTATTAAACTATATAAAAATCTGTTTTCATAATTAATAAAAGTTTCCTCTTTGTATGCATTCAATATCTTTTTAGGAATAACTTCACCTGTTTTTTGATTATATCTATCAACAAAGTTAACATTTTTAGATAAATGCTTTACACTCTCTACTGTTACTTTTTTTATTAATTCTATTTTTATAATTTCTTCTTCTGTAACAATATTTTTGATTCCTTTTATTAAAGCTTTTTCAATATATGGAATTGAAAATTCAAGCATGTCTATCCATTCATCATTTTCAACAATTTGACTTTTACTTACATCCATCATTAATTTTGAATCAACTTTACTAAGAAATTCATTTGATTTTCCAGCATCTAAAGTTGCTAATTTTGTAATATTTAAGTCCATTTTTCCTCTTTCCTTCCATTTAAAAAGGTCTCCCTTTTTTATGTTTTCTAAGACATCTTCTTAAGTCTTAATAGAAATTCTATACATTCAGCCATTTTACCTTTACCAAAGTTCTTGTCCAAAAAGTCTATATATCCATCAATTTCATCTCTAATTAATGCTAAGTTTAATCCCTCAAATTTTCTTAAAACCTTTTTAGCCATGAAATAATCTACTGCTTCTGTTTCGTCTCCTCCGCATGCAACATATACTGGTACGAATTTTCTCATATGTTTTACAATACGGTTACCAAATGCAACCCTGAAGTGTTTGATTGTATAGTTATCCATGTCATCTATTTTCTTTAATGTAGCTGGTGAAATAGCATAATCTACCATTGCTTTTTCAAATTGTCCATTTAAGTATGAATAATTTACATCTATTGCATCAACTTCATCTGGTTCAAATGCTACACCTTTTTCGTTGATATCTATAGGCATCGCTCTATCATATACTTTATCTGTTACCATGAATGTAGAGTCGTCGTTGTTGATTGTTCCTATGTACCAAGCATTTGGTGGAATTTGTAATTTTCCTCTTATTAATTTCTTTGGGTCTGATGGCCATGAACTTTGTACAACTTCAATTTTCCAATCTTTTGTACTGTGCATTTCTAGGATTGATAACATTTCTGCAAAATAGTACTCAACACGCGCTAAGTTCATCTCGTCCAATATTACTGTAAATATTTCATCCATATATCCAGCTTCATATAAGTATGCTAAGAAGTCTGTTTCATTGAATTTTTTCGTGAATTCGTTTAAGTATCCAAATATATCTGTTCTGTCCCTCCATGACGGTTGTACAGAAGCAACACATGATGGGTGTTTTACGAAATTTCCCCATGCTAATGATATAGATGTTTTACCTGTACCAGATATACCTTGTAAAATTACTAGTTTTGTTGATGCTATTGCTGATACGAATAGTCTTATCATTTTTTCACTATAATATAGTTTTAGTTTACTTGCAGCAAAATTTCTAAACATATAACAAAATTCTGGTAATGTAAATGAGTTGTGATAATCTTTTTGTTTGTATTTTGCATATTCTTGGTCTATTAGTGTTAGTTTTGAGAATCTGCTTTGTGTATTTGGGTCAACTTGTTCCTCATTGCTGTCTCCTCCAGAAGCTCCTCCAGCACCGCCTCCGGCCACCGAATCCTACACCTCCACCAACAACTCTTGCTGAACCACCAACAGCTGAACCTGTAGCTCCTGTTGCTATTCCAACTCCTACAGCTCCTCCTCCTGTTGTTGTAATGTTTCTTGTAGAAGTTGTAGTATTAAGTCCTGGATTAAGTCCTAATTCAGGTGCTTTCATTGATAGTAATTTCATTTTTTCGTCTACTAATCCCTCTACTTCATCATTTAGTGTATCAATTTGTTTTAATAGTTCTTCTTGATTTATTATTTTTTTTCTCCACTTCATGTGTTTTTTTAAGAAAAATGTTAATATTCCAATAATAGCACCAATTACTATAAGCATGCAAATAATGGCTATTCCAGTTAAAAGCCATTCTGACATCTTAAAATCATTTGCATATTGTTGAATTATATAGTAATATTCAGGGATATTAAATATATTTACTATTCCTTTCCATAATCCTCCAAATATTTCTCCAAATCCTGAAAAGAATTGGTGTAAAAATTCAAATAAAAATCTTCCGTATGTTTCCATATTTTTCATCCTTTCAAAATTGTGTTTTTACGTTATACCTGCCTTTAAATTATTTATACATAACATTTTTTAATGAACTATCACTTTTTATATCTTTATATAATACTAAATTTTTTGGTGCTATAACTGTTTTAAACATTTTTAGTTTTTCTACATCTTCAATACTTTTTATTGAATTATCTAATGTAATTACAAAATCATAACCTTTTTTTGTGTATTCTAATACACTTTTTTGGTTTGTTATATAATCAGAATATGTAATATTTAAACTTATTTTTTCTTGTAATGCTTGATTTCCAATAATTGATAAGATACTTTCTAATTTTTGTTTTTTCTTAAATAATGTACATTCAAATTCAGCTATATAAGAATCTTTAAAATTTGCATTTATTATATCTCTTATTGCTACTATACTTAATAATATATATTCAATTTGTAGTTTATCTTCTGCTATAATTCCCTCATTATATACTTTTTCTATAGCTGATTCACTATATTGCATTGGCATTTTTACATTATGTTCTAAGACTGTATAATACAATTCTTCTTTAAATTCACTATTTTCAAATCTTAATACAAATTCATCTGTTTCAAATTTGTCTAAATATACTTCTTTATCTAACATATCACTTGTTATTTCTTTATATAGTTTATCTTCAATTTCTTTTGATTTTTTTATTCCAAATGCTACATTAACTATTTCCATCATTTTTTGAATAATTTCTCTTATACTATCTATTGTTTTAAAATTTTCTACATTTCTTACATTATCAAAAAATAAAATATATCCAAATACTTCCTTTGTTTTGCTTATTTTATTTAATTCAGATTCCTTTTCGTCTAATGTTTCTGCTTCTTCTTCACATCTTTTCATTAAAATGTCTTCTTTATAATTTAGCTCGTCTAATATTCTTAAATAAAACGCTCTTGCTGGATTTTCTGTATTTTTTATATTATAATATCTAGCATTTATATATGTTCTTAAATATTCACTAACTATTTCCTCATCATAATATGTACTAAATATAATTTTCATATATTTTTTTATCTTTTTTTCTGTGAAATTTAGGTATGTATCCATTATATTTTTCATGATTTACCTCTCTTATTCTATTAATTGTTTTGCTGTTAAATCTAATTTTATATATTCTATTAAATCTGAAAATTCTGCATTTGTATTATTCGCTTTTGGAAATGTTACTTTTAACTTATATGTATCTGTTGAGTCTGTTCCTTGATACATTATCAAATTATTAGATTCTGTATCTATTTTTAATTCTCTATAATATGTACCATCTTCATCTGCATATATATTTTCTGTTGTTTGACAAGTTACTCCATTTTTTTGTATTTCATATTCTAGTGGTAAATTTGTTGTTGTTGTTAATACTAATCCATAACTTAAATCTGTTTCTGCTTTTTTTGTATCTTCAAAATTAGATACAGTAAATGTATAATCAAAAGAATTATCTGATGGATAAATATCTTGTATTAGAATTGTACCTGATTTAAAACTACTATTTATTATCCAAAATGCAACATCTACATCTTTATCTGATGTTGCTGTTGTTTCATATCTTGCCAATGTTCTTCTTATTAAAATAATTGCAACTATTATTATTGCTATTAATAATAGTATTATTATACTTTTACGTATCTTTTTTTTATCAAACATTTTCCTCACCTGTTTTCTCTTTATATGAAACTAGTAATATAAATAAGATAACTGTTATGCAAATTGGTATTATTACATTAATATCTGTAAATACTTTTTTCCAAATTTCTACATTATTAATAATAAATATTCCTTTTCCTATAACCTCATCTTTTTTTATAGGCTCGTCTTCTATATTGTTATTGTCTCCTTTTGCTATTATGATATCTCCATCTATTCTTACTATTCTATGTGTTATTAGCACATTTTCTTTTTTGTATGTTATAATATCTTTTTCCTTTATTTCATCACCTATTTTGATTATTATAATATCACCTTTTTTCATTGTTGGTGACATACTTCCAGTTTCTGTGCTAAATATTGAATATCCAAATATATTAATATATTCCTTATTTTGTACATTTATCTGTATAAATCCCCATATTGCAATAATCGCAATGATACTTAATATAAATATTATTAGGTCTATTATAATTTTTTTTATAATTCTTAATATTTTATTATGTTCCATCGTTTATCACTTCTCCTGTGTATTGTTTTAAGTTTATCTCTAATGGTACAGATATTTTAGCAGATTCTGTTGAACCAAGTATTGAGTCTGTTTCATTGTTTTCTTCTACATTTGTCCATTCAAAATATAATTTAATATGATTCATATATTTATCATTTATTGTATTTATTGGTATTACTGCTTTGTGCAATTCTCCACTTGTATATATTTCTTCATTTGTTACTTGTTCTGTTTTTCCCTCTTTTTGAAAATAATTTTCTACTCTAACCAAATTCATGTTTGCTACTGTTATTTCATTAAATTTTATATCAATAGTATATAGAATAGATACATCTGTATTGGTTGGGTCTATTATTATTTCAAAACATGCCTGCGTTCCTGGCGCTATTTTTCCATCTTTAACATTTGCAGAATTTAAATATGTAAGATTGTCTTCTGTCATTGTAAATGTTAAATTTTGACCACCTGAAGATATATCTACTCCATTTACTTTTATTGCCCATACACCTAATAAATTTGTATAATCTCCTTGTATTTGTTCTTTATATAATGCATACATATTAGCTATTTGGAACAAAGATATAATTAACATTATTAAAACTAAAATTGTTAATAATTTCTTCATTTATTCTTCCTCTTTTGATGATTTTGTAGCTCTTTTTGTACCTGTTGTTGTTTTTGGTGTTGTACTAGCTTTTTTTGTTGTTCCTGCTTTTTTTGTTGTTGCTACTTTTGCTGTACTTGTTTTACGTGCTGTTGTACTTGCTACTTTAGATGTACTTGTTTTATGTGCTGTTGTTCCTGTCTTTTTTGCTGTGCTTGTACTATTTGTAGATTTAGTTGGTGCTTTTCTAGTTGTTTTTACTTGTTCTGGTTCTTCATTTTCTTCCTCTTCTACTTCTGCTTCAACTTCTACTGCTTCTTTGGCTTTGTTTTTATTTGATTTTCCTCCACCATATTTGATTTCCATTACTAATTCAAATACTTCTTGTAAGAATAGTAATAATGATACTATTACTACACAGAATAGGTATCCCCATTTAGATTCTAGTAATCCTAGTATATAACCCCAGCCCTCAATAATTACTGTATCACTTGTTTTTCCTATAAAGTAATCACTAGAATAACTTTCACTGTCTTCTACACTATATACTATATGTCTTCCTTGTTGTTGCTTGTCTGCTAGTGTTCTTGTTACTACTTCATATTCTTGGCTGTTTAATACTTTATATAAAATCATTTCGTCACCGATTTGTATGTTTTTGTCATTTGTTCCTTTTATTAATAGTATAGACCCTTGTTTATATTTTGGTTCTAATGAATCATCATTAACTATATAAACGGTATATCCTCCAATCTCGCTACAATTATAATCATTATATGATAATAATAATACTGTAACTGTAATTGCTATTATAGAATATACTACTAGTAGTATGCCTCCTAATACTTTTTTCATATTTATTTCTTCCTTTCTTTTGTCTTTTTCCAATCGAATATTTTAATTTATCAATTATTGTATTGGTCCTAATTTTATTCTTTGTGTTGCTGTCATATCACCTTTATATATTACACTTATTTCACATTCTTCTCCAACACCTAATTCAGTATTTGTTCCTGTTCTTAATTGTCCTAATACATTTTCATCTGGTCCAATTAGTATTGCATTAAATTCTTCGTCTGCTTTTTTAGATGTTGTATTATTCTTGATTCTCATTGTTACTACTGTTTCATTGTTGTCTTTTCTATATTCCATTGATATTTTTTGGGCGTCTAATCCACTGTCTGTTGTTGTTTCTGGTAATGTAATTACTTGTTGTTCTTCTTGAACATTATTGTCTGTGTTATTTTTCTTGTTATTGACAATTTTTACTATAATTACTACTGCTATAATTACTACTATAACTGCAATTAACAAAGTTACTAACATCTTTTTACCTTTTCTAACCTTTTTCATCTTTTTCCTCCTTTTCTCCCTAATATATTTTATACCATAACTTTTTTTAAAAGTCTATACTTTTTTATAAATAAATTTCTTACATATTTGCTATTTTTTGGAACCCTCCAAATATAGTATTTATATGCTTTTTATATTTTTATCGGGTTCCTCTAAATAACAATTTTTAATTATTTTTTACTGTAATAATTGATTCTGTATTTCCTGATGGATATGTGTAATCTTTGGACATATCTACTTTATAAAATTTGATATATTTTGTAGATTCTCTACTCATATTAAATGTGAACTTTTTTATATAACCATTTGAGTTTGTAGCTTCACTTCCTTGAACCTTGTCCAAATAAGATTCACTACTTAAATCTATTCTTACAATATCAGGATTAAATTCTAATGTTACTGGTGTTCCCGTGTCTTTAGCATTTACTAACTTAAGAATCATATAATTTCTATTAGCTACATCTTCTATTGTATAACTATTAACTGTATCTTGTTGAACTCTTAAAGATATTTCACATGATATTTCTTTTTTATATGGTTCTTGTGTATTTGCTTTTATTTTTACTGTAATAATTTCATCTTTTTGTATTGCACTTTTAGGAACTACAACAATCTTTAATCTACTTACATTATTTTGAGCATCTCCATTTTTTGCATATATAACACCAGCAGTAGAAGTCGGTCCATCAGAAGAATTAATACCGTAATGTTACTTTATCACTGTCTGGAGTTTCGCAAGAAACTGTATAATCTAAATCATAATCCAATCTAAGTAAAGTATTTGCATAACTGTATAAATCAAAGTTTATATCATATTCATCAACTCCACCCCAATTTTCATATTGATAAGTTGCATTATCTAGTGTTAATAAATCACTTGTAAAGTAAAATGCTTTTGATGTAAAATATGCCTCTCTTATGCCATTATATATATATCTTCCGAAAACTGCTAATGTTATTGTTAAAATAATAATAGCTATAATTATTCCTATTTTTACTTTATTCAATTTTTTATTTTTTCTTGCTTTATTCATTAATTAATCCTTTCTGAGCATTTAGGACCGCTTCTATTTGGTACAAATTATTGTGTTACTATAAATGATTTTCTTATTGTTTGTATCAAAGTATTATTGTAATAAGCCTTAAATACTAATTTGTATTCTCCTGTACTTATGCCATCTTTAATTGCTTTTTCAAATTTTACTGTTTCTATATTTTCATTTCCTGTTGATTCTGGATGTGATTTTTTCTCCATTACCATATATTCTTTACATCCATCTGCAGTTACTAATCCTTGACCACTATAATCTTCTGGAGTTTTTAATTCACTTCCATCTAAACTTTGTAAGTAATCTTTTAAATCTACTTTTGTATAACTTATTTCATTATAAGTATTTGTTCCATCTTCTTCGTCTGTTGTATATGTTGAATTACGTTTATATAATTCTACTCTTATATTTGTATCATTTGTAGGTGAACCTACTTTTACTGTTAAGTCTAATCCATTTCCTCCATCTAGATTTAAACGTGTATTTTTATTTATAATTCTGCTACCATCTGCTGATTCTAGTCCAGCTAATCCTAACAATTTATTAATAAATGTTATATATATATCCTGTACTTCTGTTGTACTATCTATATAATATTTACCATCATCTGATGAGAAGAAATATATTTTTGCTATATATTGACCTGCTGGTACACTATTTTGACTCAATGATAATACATATGAATTTTCTATTTTTGCTAATCCATCAGAAAGAGGTATTCTAATTACTCCATCTGCACCTGGTTTATATACAGTAGATTCTGTTACATCTGTAAGTTGTAGATTTTGTACTTCTGGTGCATGAATTCTTTCTCCATGTTCATCTACTATTTCTATTGCAATACCTGTGCGTTTTTCATAATATTTTGTATCTTTTATTGTTAATCCATCATCTGTTTTTTGTTCTAATAATGAAGAATCAAATGTAAATGGAATTGCTAAATTTTCAAAAACTGTGTAAGATGTCTTTCCATCTCCTGTTGTAACATTTTCTGACATTACTGCTTTTTGATTATATAGATTGTATTTTATTTCTTTATCTCCATTATCATATTTTACTGCACCTGATGAAGTTCTTAATTCTAAGTAAGTTTCTTGTGCTAATTTATTTGTATCCAAATTAGAATTCATAAAGTCTATTGAAATATCATATTTTTCTAATGCATATCCTTTTGTATCTGCACTTGTATGATAATATTTGTTATTATTATCTGAATACTTATCACTTGTACCACCCATATCTACAAATTTAGATAATTTATATAAATATCTTGTACTTCCAGATGAATTATCTGTTGCATCATAATCTGTATCACTAGCAACTTGATAATAGTAAACTTTGTTTACATCATCTCCTTGACCATAATCTCTTAATGTAATTTTAGTATCTTTAGGTAATGGTGTTGAAGTTGATAAAACTCTATAATCACCTGTTGCATATATATTAGATTGTGATTCAATACCAGATTTATATAATACATAGCTCATATCTATAGCACTGTCTGTAGTGTAATTCAATTCTGTCTTTGTACTATCTGTAAATCTTGTAATATAACTTGCACTATCATTTGCATTCATATCTTCATATAAAGATTGAACATTAATTGCAATTACTACTTTAAATACTTTTCCAATACTTGCATCTTCACCCTGTCTTGCTTTTCCGGTTAATGTAATATTTACATATCCTAAATCTTTAGTTTCAGAAACATTAACTGAATTAAATAACTTAAAGATTATATTTCCTGGTTCAGTCGAATTGTCAGTTTTATAAACAGTAGTTCCATCAAATGAACCATCAGAATCTGTATAAAGATTTGTTGTTCCACCTTGTAACCATCCAGAATTTGATGTTTGCATTGTTAATCCAAAAGTATTATTAGCATTTTCACTATATGTTGGTATAGATAATTTATTAATTAAATTAGATTCTTCGTCAAATGCATTCGTACTAACTCTATCTATTGTAAATATTGTTCCATTATAATTTGCATTATCAACAAATTGTTTAAAGTTAAGGTTTAAATCTGCTATTGAATATGTTGAATATGTTGAAGCAATTAATGATGCATTGTAATTTACAATATTTGCTCCTATAATCCAATCATAATATGTTCCATTATCAGTAACATCTATAACTTGTGGTACTGCAATATTAGAATCCTCTCCAACAATATTAGTATAGAATCCATCAACTGTAGTATCATGATTTGCTTTATGTCTTCCCTCTATATATGTACCATTTGCAAACATATTGGTTGTAGCTGTTCCAGAATAATCTGGTGCATATATATCATATTCTTTAGCTCCAGTTGTACGATTTGTTCTGTACATTCCAAAGAATGCCATACCATTTACATCTCCCCAAATATCTTGGTTAGACATATTTGACAAATCTCCCTCTTGTTTAGCAAAGATTAAGTTTACACCCTCATAAGTATATAATCTATTATCAACATTTTTAGTTACTTGATTATTTTCGATTGCTACAGTAGCTTTTGTTGTTGAACTTCCATCTGTTGTCACTAAACTCTCGAATCCTCCAACCATATTAAATCCTCTTCTTGTATATAATGTTGAATTATCAAGTAAAACTAAACCATTTGTAATTTTATTTAAAGTATAACTTGTTCCTTGATAGTAATTATATTTATCTTGAGCTCCTGTTAACTCTAAATAAGAATTTTGAATAGATACTTTTCCAGTTCTTTGAATTGATATCATATTGTAAGCATTTGTTGTACTTCCAAAATCTTTTATCTTAACTGTAGAACCATCTGATGAACCTGTTGAAGAATAATTTGCTCCATTTCCAGCTCCGAAAATACTCTTTGTAAATGTTATTGGAGAATCTGTTCCATTATCTAATGTAACATGTGTATCTCCATATACACTAGTATCACTGTAATTTGTATTTGTTGAATTTCCTGCACCATATATATTTCCATGTATAGAAATATTTCCTGCTGTTAATGTTGTATCTGCTACACTATCTTTACCTATATTAATATTTGTATTTCCATATACAACTCCTCTTTCAGAACCTCCAACAATATCATTGTTAATTGTTCCTCCTGTAACATTTATTGTTGTAGAACCTGTATTTCCAGATTTACCTACATTAGATTGATATCCTCCACCATATAACTTACCTGTTATTGTAGATGTACCTGTTATATTTATTGTTGCATTTCTTACTGAACCTTTATTTAAGCTTCCTCCATAAATATTTTTAGCTACTGCACTATTTACATTTATTTTAGTATTTATAGTTTCTGTTGTATCATTGCTGTCACCCTCACTACCACCATAAATATTTGTAACTGTTGCTCCAATTTGTGTTACATTAGCATTTACTGCTCCTGCATCCAAACCAGCTCCATAAACATTAATTACAGTACCTGAATTTAATATAACATTTGTATTTGTAGTTACACCAGATTTTTTAGAACCTCCATGTATTGAATCTATTGTAATTCCATTTAATGTAACATTGGCTGTTACTACATCTGCTGAATTACCACCACCATATACATTAGTTATATTTCCAGATTTTAAATCTACATTAGATGTTTCAACTTTTCCGCTGGTATTTGGTCCTCCATATATACTTGTAACTGTTGCAGTTCCATCTAAGTTTACATTAGCAGTTGTAGTTGAACCACCATAACCACCACCATAAATATCTGTAACTGTTCCAGAATTCAAATATATATTTGCTTTTGTAACTGTTCCATCATTTCTTGAACCTCCATATACTGTACTTGCAGTCATGTCATTCAAATAAATATTTGCTTCACTTGTTATTCCATTAGTGTCTGAACCTCCAAAAACTGCTGGTGTTGTATTACATTTAATTAATTGAATTTCTACTGTTCCTAATCTGTCATATTTACCACTACCATATACAGTACCATTAACTCTTGGTGTTGTATCTAAATCTTTATTTCCAATTATTATGTTAGCATTTTGACTTGAATTATCAGAGTTTAATTGAGCTACTGATGTTAATGCATTTCCACCATAAACATCTTCTACAGTTCCTCCAAATATATTTACATTTGTTTC
Organism: uncultured Clostridium sp.; assembly: GCA_902462295.1. Taxonomy (GTDB): domain Bacteria; phylum Bacillota; class Clostridia; order TANB77; family CAG-508; genus CAG-269. The sequence goes on from CABQAZ010000007.1 coordinate 18,366, forward strand.
AGTTTGAACTTGGTTTTGATAAGCTCCACCATATATGCTTCCTGTTACTTGTCCATTATTCATATTGATATTTGCTGTACCTGTAACACCACAATTATAACCTCCACCATATATTTCTCCTCTAACTGTTCCGACATTTAATGTTACATTTGTATTACCAGTAATTAAACCTGTATTTCTATTAATTGTTGTTCCATTTATTACTCCATTGCTTCCACCATATATGTTTCCATTTACTATTATTGAGCTATTAACTATAATATTAGTATTTCCTGTTATCTTTCCATCTGCTTCTGTTGTTGCATTTGAACCACCGAAAACATTTCCTGTAATTCCAATACATCCAGAAAGAGTTATTATTGAATTTCCTGTTGATGTATCATTACCTCCATGTCCAAATACATTTCCTGTAATTTGGCCACCATAGAAGTTCATTATATTAACATCTGGTTGTTCTGTTTCATTACTATCTTTAGAAGTTGCCATTCTAGCACCTCCATAGATATTTCCTGTAACATTTCCACCATACATATCAAATTGAACCTTACCATCATTAAATCCATTTATTGACCTTAGGTAAATACTTGCATTTTCTTCTGCTTTGTTAAATTTATTTTCACCAGTAAATGTAGCACTATAAATCTTAGAAATTGCATAATATCTAGTATATCCTAAAGCAGTATCTTGTGAACCATCACGATTATATGGATAACATCTGTCTTCAAGTTCACCCATTGATAGGTAACCTGTAATTGTTACTTTGTCATTTCTAGAAATTGCTGATTCTTTTATTGTACCAATCATTACTTGATGTGAAACATATTTTCTTGTAGTAGATGGTGTATTTAAACTACTTCCAACAATAATATTGTTATATTTTCCTGCTTCTACTATAACAGTATGAATTCCTATTGTATCTTTTGTTGTTTCCTCTTTATAGTTTCCACCAACTACAGCTCCAAAAGTATATTTATCATCTGGTGTAGAAATACCTCTACCAAGTATTACATCACCATAATTTGTTACTAATACATTTGAATATTCTCCTGTAGCTAAGTAATCGCTTCCATCACTAACTGTTGTAGAAGATGAATATAATTTAATATTATCAAATACTATATCTCCACTAATATTCATATTAGAAGAAATTTGTAATTCTGCTCCATCTTTTCTATAATCTACTCCTGCATATAAGCTTGTAATTGTTGCATTTCCTGTTAATGTATCTCCACTATTCCATTCAATTTTATCCATAACAACAATTATATTTGTTGTATCTGTTCCATCAGCATTTAATTTACTATATGCTGTTTTTAAATCTTTAACTGGTGTTGTAGGAGATTTACCATCATTTGAGTTATTTCCATTTTTAGATACGAAAATTACAGTTGCATTTTGCCATGTAGCATTTAAATTAGTTACTGTATTTGGAATATCTTCATATAATCCATATATTTTAGCATTATCTGCTGAGAATCCTTTCTCATTAGCTACTGCCCATCCTTTGAAACTATATGCTGATTGTGTTCCATTTTCATATTTAAATGGTTCTGCAAATAATGTATTATTACCATTATCATAAATTTCTCCAATCGAACTTGCTCTATATGTTGTGCTTTCTGCATTTGTACCAGATTCATTTACATTCATCAACTCATGAACATAAGCTTGGTGCATTTGTTCAAAATCAGGTGTTGCATGATATGTAACCATTGTATAATTATCTGTATTACTACTAATTGCAGATTTAGAGAATGTTATTGTAGTTGTAGCACTCTTATTGTTAAACTGGTCAACTAAAGTTTCTTTTTCTATTATTAAAGAATAACTTCCAACTTCTGTTAATCCAGAAACATCTATCTTATATGATTTAGATATTTCGGTGGCATCTGCCCCAAGATAGTTAACAGTTATGTTATCTATCTCGGTGACATCTGTACCATCTTTTTGAATTTTTATATTTGATGCTTCTAATCCACTTTTTTCTATGTCTAAGAATGTATCTTGACCTTTAACATTAAAGCTAATTTTACCATCAGATTCGAATTGAGAAGTATCTGTACTAGTATATTTCCATACTGGTTTTCTATTATCTAAGTCTACTAATATATCTGTTGCGTCATTTGTATTTTCGTCTAAATCACTAATCTTACCAGCTGGTATACTAATTTTTAATTGTCTAAACTCTTCTTCAAAATCATCTAACCTAACAACAAAGTCATATCCATATTGTGTTTTTACAGGTGTTACTTTTATTGGTAAATCTGTTCTTTGTATATATTGTCCATCTCTATTTAACTCATAAATAGAAATATCATCTGCTGTTAATTTAGTATCAAAGTCATAGAATCTATCTGTACCAGAAATTGTTACTGTTGCATATCTTTGTGCATAACTTATAAATTTCTCTTTATAGAATAATTTTGGTTTAATAAAGTCTACTCTTATATAATTATTTTCATTATCACCATTGTCATTATCAACTATTATTTTTGTTTCAATGTTCATATTTCCTGATGTATCTCTAACTTTTCCCTCTCCAATTACAAATTCTATTTTACCACTATGTCTTCTGAATATTTCATTTTCTAGGTTACTATCAACTTCAAAGTTAGATAATGTTAATGTATATCTAATTCCATTTCCAGAACCATCTGTGATATCAGATTTTATTAATTGTTTAGTTATAGTATCTGTTACATCATAATCATCAACAAGTATTTGTTGTATATCATCAACAGATAATATATCACTTTCTAAGAAGTTTGTATCTGTTACATCAAATGTTATACTTACTTGTTTATTTTCTCTGTCTATTACTGGATTAGTTCCATCTGCATATTTATAAGTAATTTTTGGTTTTATAAAGTCTACTATGTTATTTCTAAATGCTGTATATTTTGGATTATCTGCATTGTCACTAATGTCAGTTTCAACCCAATCTGGATTTCCTACTGGAATATCTGTTATTTTATTTCCATTTCCAGAACTATCTTTAATTGTATTATCTGCGATTGAGATTTTTACTGCTCCATCATGTGTGCCGAAATTTCCTAATGTTAATATATAACCTGTATTAGCACCATCTAATTCTGCAGTATCTTTTATCTTAGTTAATTTCTTAGTAATAGATGTAACTGGACTATCTGGATTTTCTGTATTATCTACATAAACAAATATATTGCTTTCTGTTAATGTATCTTTTAGATAATATTTATCACGTCCTAGTATCTTGATTGTTACTGTACCTGTTTCTTCATCTCTATTTCTTGTAATACTACTTGTTGAATATTCCCAAATAGGTCTTGTAAAATCTACTATACTGTTTCTAAATGCTGTATATTCTCCTTTAGAATCACCTGTTTCTGTCCAAGTTGCATTTCCTACTAATACTTCAGTTTCTTTATTTGTATTTCCATATTTGTCTACTATTACTCCCTCTGGAATAATAATACTTGTTACACCCTCATTTTCGCCAAAGTTACCTAATGTTACTTGATATGTAATTGATGTTGCTTGTTTACTTACTTGAGAAACTTGTTTTGTTATTGTGTCTGGATATACTGTTTCTCCATCAGGTTTTACAACTTTAACTTTCATTTTCTCAACATTTTCTGCATTTTGTAACATTCCTTTATCTAAATATTTGTCTGTTGCTTGAATTCTTACTGATACTGTACCAGTTTCATTTGTTAAATCTCTATTGATTCCATTACTTGAATTTAGTTTACTTAAATTGTTATCAGTTCTTTCTATTACTGGGTCTATTACATCGACTATTATTGGATTATCTGTATCGTCTCCATCATCATAATCTAGTGTAATTGTTGTTGCATTATTTTTGTTTCCAGATGTATCATCTACTTTATTTGCAGAGAATACAAAATCTACTTCACCACTGTAATCTTGATATTTTTCTGATTCATTATATACTAATTCAAAGTTTGAAATTACAAATGTATATTCTGTTCCAGTTCTATCATCTAATTCTTTTGCTGTAACTGTTGTGTGTAATTGTTCTGTTAAATCTGTCCCTGCAACTTTTATTTTTATATTGTTTGCATTTAATGTACCATCTGCATTAATTATTGAGTCTTGTCTTATATATTTATCTGTTACAGTAAATTTAACTGTTAATGTTTTTGCTTCATAATCGATTGTAGGATTTGTTGCTCCCTCTACTGCTGAATATGTGTATTTTATTACTGGTTTAATAAAGTCTACTATGTTTTCTCTAAATGCTGTATAGATTGGATTTGCTGAACTATCTCCATTTTCTACCCATTCTGGATTTCCTACTGGAATTGTTGTTTCTAAGTTTTTATTTCCACTCTTATCTAAAATTGTTCCCTCATCTATAACAACTTTTGTAACTCCATTAATTGTTCCAAAGTTTCCTAATGTTAATTTATATCCTACAAATTTTAGATTATCTGTATCAGCTAAACCTTGTTTTGTTGCTAATTGTTTTAATATAGCTGTATCTGTTATTGGTGTTAAGTTCTTTGTTATTGAACTTTCTAATACATCATCTACATATACTTTAATCTTATCTGTTGTTAATGTATTTGTATCATAGTATTTATCACTACCGATTATTGTAACATCAACTGTATCAGCTTCTGCTCCATCTCTTACTCTGTTTATACTGCTTGTTCCATAACTCCACAATGGATTTACTACATCGACTACAACTGGGTCTTTGTGTTCATCATCTTTTGGTTCATCTACACCAATCGTTATTGTTTTTGCTATATTTTTATTTCCAGATTGGTCTGTTATTACCCCATCTGGGAAGGCTAAAGTTACATTACCACTATAGCCCTCACCATTTTGAGTTTCTAGTCCATCTAATATAAGTTCATATCTTTCACCAATTTTTTGTTCTGTTCCATTTATTGTTGTATAGATATCTCCATTTGCTTTATATACAATATTTCCCTCTGTTTTATCTTCTCCTAATGCTTTCTTTGTAAATGTTCTTGTTACTTTAGTCCAGTCTGGTTCTACTCCATCAACTTTTATTGTTGTATTATTAAGTGATATTGTTGATTGTTTGAAATATTTATCTGTTACATCAAATACTACTGTTACATTTTTTTGTTCATAATTAATTGTTGTTTTTGAGTATTCATATGTAAATTCTGGATTAATGTAATCTGTAAACATGGTTCCATCTGTATTTTTATTTGTTTTTTCATCTTCAAATACAATATCTATCATTTCTCCTGTTGTATCTATTGCTTGTAAGTTTTGGTTTTTATAAGTTTTATCTGTTAATGTCTTTTTGTCTATTTTTAATGAAATGTTACCACTCCACTCTTTATAATTCTTTCCTTGTTGTCTTAATTCTTCTTCTAAGTTAGATAATGTTATTACTTGTAATACATCATTAGCTCCTGTAATCTCATTTGTTGTTGTTGTTGCTTCTCCTACTGTTTTTGTTATAGTTGTTACTTCTTCTCCATCATAGAATACATGTATATTATCTGCTGTTAATGAGCTTGTTACATCACTTGTAAAATCAATTCCTGCTTCTGCATTTGTTCTACCTTTTAATGTTATTGCTATATTTTTGTTTGATGTGCTTATTGTTGAACTTTCTTTTATCCATTCAGTTCTATATTTTGGATTTATTGTTCCTCTTGTGTATTCTATTGCTGAATCTGTTGCATTTGTGTTTAGTTTGAAGTTGTTTTTGTCTAAGTAAATTTGTTCTGAAGCATAAATTGTTATACCTGTGTCTTTACCTGTGTTTGTAAACATATCTGTATTTGTTTCAGCTATTTTTGTAAATGCTGGTCCTAAATCTAAGCTTGTCATCAATGTTTGCCCTACATTTTCAAACATATGACTCATATCTGTTGCAACTGTTGTATAGAACATATCTCCCAAATCTAATGCTGTCATAACTTTTAAACCTGTTTCACTAAACATATATGACATGTTTGTTACCTTACTTGTGTTGAATTTATCTCCTAATGTTAATGTTGTCATCTTTTCATGTCCTGTTTGATAGAACATTTTGTTCATGTCTATTACTAAACTTGTATCAAATAAAGTTCCTAAGTTCAAGCTTGTCATTGCTGTATATCCTGTTCCCTCAAACATACTATTCATTTTTGTTACTTTACTTGTGTTAAATTGACTTCTTAAGTTCAAGTTTGTCATTGCTGTATATCCTGTACTATTAAACATGTTATTCATATCTGTTACAGCACTTGTATTGAAGTTACTTCCTAAGTCTAAGCTTGTCATTGCTGTATATCCTGTACTATTAAACATATTGTTCATATCTGTTACAGCACTTGTATTAAATTTACTTCCTAAATCTAAGTTTGTCATCGCTGTATATCCTGTGCTATTAAACATATTGTTCATATCTGTTACACTATTTGTAATAAAGTTATTACCTAGATTTATTGTTGTCATATTCTTGTAACCTGTTCCCTCAAACATTCCAGCCATATTAGTTACATTACTTGTATTAAATTTATTGCCTAATTCTAATTTAGTCATTGCATTAGTACCTGTTTGTCTGAACATGTATTTCATACTTGTAACACTTTCAACATTTAATAAATTAATATTTGTAATTGTTTCTATAGATGTACAATTATCTGAACTACCTATAAATCCAAATAAATTACTTGAATCATAATTTGCAAATATCTCATTATCACTACCAATGTAAACTTTTAATGTTCCATTAGCATTTGTTGTATACCAAGCTAATATTGATTTATCTTGCATTGATGAAACATCCCAAGCTGTATTATCAACATATGCTTGTGCAGATTTATCATAAACTGTAGAAGGTATTTTTTCTACAAATGTTATATTATCAATATTCTGTCTTTGAATTGTCTTAACATTTTCATTTGTACTGCTTGCACTTCCTAATAATCCATTTGTCGCTTCTGTTTCTGTATCTGTTTTTCTTAATGCATTAAATAATAGTAAATCTGTTTCTTTATTTGTATTTCCAGAGTTGTCTTCTATTGTATTTGGTTTAATTCTTATCTTAATCTGGTCTGCACTTTTTGCTAATCCTGTACCACTTACTGTTACTGTATATTGGTCACCTATTCTTGTTGTTCCATCAGACGCATATACTGGTGTTGCTTGTGTTCCAACATCTACATTAACATTTGTTGATACTTTTTCTCCATTTACATATACCTCTATTTTATCAGCTGTTAAATTACTGCTTGCAAAATATTTATCTGTTCCTTTTACTATTATTGTAGCAGTTTGTCCATTTGCACTTGATGTTGAACTTACTTTTTCCCATATTGGGTCTACAACGTCTACTATTGTTCCATCTCCAGTAATTTCTTCACCTTTTATTTCTATTCCAGATGTAATTGTTATTGCATTATTCTTATTATCTGTTGTATCTACTAGTTTTTCAGCTGGAACTGCAACTGTAATTACACCACTGTAATCCATAGTTTCTTTTCCTGCTAATTTTTCTAGTTGTTCTAAGTGTGTTAATTTTAATGTATAACGTTTTCCAATTACTTTATCTTCTCCTTTTACTGTATTTGTAATATCCTCAGAAGTTAATTCTTTTGTAACTCCATGTACTCCTGTGTTATCCCAATTTGGTGTTTCTCCGTCAATCTTTATATTCAAATCTCCTATAGCTAATGTTCCAGACTTATAGTATTTATCTGTGATATCAAATACCATTGTAAATGTTTTTCCATTATAATCAATGTCTGATTCTGTATATCTATATGTTGTATTTGGTTTTATAAAGTCTACAAAATCTCCATCTATTGTTGTTTCTTCATTTACATTTGGATTTGGTGTATTTTTATCTTTTACTGCTCCCTCTGCAATTTTTATTGATACATTACCACTCCAATCTGAATATTCTCTATCATAGTTTATTGATGTTCTTGCTTGTTCAAAGTCTGATAATACTAATTGATATTGTTGTGATACTACTTGTGATTTTCCATTTATTGTTTTTGACACATCATTTGCTGTTATTCTTGTCAATGTTCTTGTTATTTGTGAAGTTGGTACTAATTCACCATCTACATATACTGAAATCTCATCTGTTGATAATTCTTTTGATGTATCTAAATATTTATCTATTACATTAAATATTATTGTTTCTGTCTTTAATTCACTATCTTTATTTGATGATACTTTTTCTATTTTTGGTCTAATAAAATCTACATGTCCTAATTCAAATTCTTGTTTATTACTTGTATTATTAGATTCATCTGTTATTGTTCCTGCTTCTATTTCAATCTTTGTTGTACCACTCCATTCAAAGAAGTCTTTTCCAGTTCGTTTTGAAACTTCTTCCCAATCTGTTAATGTTAATGTATATTTAACTCCATATTGTACTTGAGTATCTACTCCATCTACTTTTCTTGTTTCTTTTAATTGAACTGCCTCACTCAATTCTTTCTTAACATTTTCTGTTGTTGTTACTTCTTCTCCATCAACATATACTTTTATCTTAGCCGTTGTCAAACTATCACTTGCATAATACTTATCTGTTCCCATTAAGTCAACTGTTACTTTCTTGTTTATATGGTCTATATTGATATTATCTGTTTTCCACATTGGGTCTACAACATCTACTATTTGTTGATTTCCTGTATTGTCTGGCTCATTTACTCCTATTGTTATTGTTGTTGCAATATTTGTATTTCCAGATTTATCTGTGGCAACCCCAGCTGGGATGGATATGCTCATTGGACCACTGTAGTCTTTATATTTTCCATCCGCTGTTTGTTGCTCTAATCCACTTATTACTAATCTGTATTTTTCTCCAATTTTTACTTGTTCGCCATTTCTTGTTTCATTAATATCTTCAACTTTTGTTAATTCTTTTGTTATTTTTTCATCTGGTATTGTTGAATCTGTATCAATTAATTTTATAGCCAAATTGTTTACCGCATTTTCATCACTTAATGTTGTTAAATCAAAATATTTATCTGTTACTGAAAATTCTACAGTTAGTGTTTTATTATCATAATCTATATTTCCATTTGAATATACATATGTTAATTCAGGATTAATATAATCAGTAAACATTGTTCCATTTGTATTTTTATCTGTTGTACTATCTTTGAATTCAATATCTACCATTTCTCCTGTTGTGTCTATTGCTTGTAAGTTTTGGTTTCCATATTTATCAGATAATGTCTTTTTATCTATTTTTAATGAAATGTTACCACTCCATTCTTTATAGCTCTTTCCTTGTTGTCTTAATTCTTCTTCTAAGTCTGATAATGTTAGAACATGAACTACATCATTTGCACCTGTTATACTATTTGAAGTTGTTGTTGCTTCTGTAAGTGTTTTTGTTATTGTGTTTGCTTCTTCTCCATCAAAATATACATGTATATTGTCTGTTGTTAATGAACTTGTTACATCACTTGTATATTCATTTGCTGGTACTTCTGCATTTGTTCTACCTTTTAATGTTATTGTTATGTTTTTATTTGTTGTGCTTATTGTTGATGATTGTTTTACCCATTCTGTTCTATATTTTGGATTTATTGTTCCTCTTGTATATTCTATTGCTGAGTCTGTTGTATCTGTGTTTAACTTAAAGTTATTTTTATTTAGATATATTGGCTCTGATGTATATATTGTTATTTCTCCGTCTTTACCTGTATTTGTAAACATATCTGTATTTGTTCCAGCTATTTTTGTAAATGCTGGTCCTAAATCTATAGTTGTCATGGCTGTTAAACCTGTTTGATAGAACATACTTGTCATATCTGTTACATTTGTTGTATAGAATTTATCACCTAAGTCTAAAGCTGTTAAAGTATTTTTTCCAGTTTCATAAAACATACTATTCATATTTGTAACATTACTTGTGTCAAATTTATCTCCTAGTTTTATTTCTGTTATTGAAGAACTTCCTGTTCCCCAGAACATTCCTGACATATTTGTTACTTTACTTGTATCAAATTTATCTTTTAAATCTAATTCAGTTAAAGCTTCCATTTCTTTGAACATTTCACTCATATTAGTTACTTTACCTGTATTAAAGTTATCTCCTAATCCTAAAGTTGTTAATTTAGTTTTTCCTGTTTGATAGAACATTTTACTCATTTCTGTTACATTTTCTGTATAGAATTTGCTTCCTAACTTAAAGCTTGCCATTTTTGTGTAACCTGTTCCACTGAACATATCACTCATATCTGTTACTTTGCTTGTATCAAATTTTCCAGTTAATTCAAAGCTTGTCATTGAATTATGTCCTATTCCCTCAAACATATGACTCATATTTGTTACTTTTCTTGTATCAAATTTGTCTCCTAGGATGAATTCTGTCATTGAATTATATCCTGTATTTTTAAACATTGCAGTCATATTTGTTACACTTTCAACATTCAATAATCCAATATTAGAAATTGTTTCTGTTGATGTACATTTATCTGAATATCCAATATTAGCAAATAAGTAACTTGAATCAATATTTCCAAATATTTCATCATCACTACCTATATAAACTTTTAATGTACCATTATCATTTGTTGTATACCATGCTAAAATTGATTTATCTTGATTTACTGAAACATCCCAAGCTGTATCATCTTTTATTTCTTTTGAAGCTCTATCATAAACACTTGCTGGTATGTTATCTACAAATGTTATATTGTCTATATTTTGTCTTTCAATTTTATTTACTTTTTCATTATCACTATTTTTACTTCCTAATAAACCGCTTGTTGGTTCTGTTTCTGTATTTGTTTCTGCCAATGTTGTAACTAATGTTAATTCTGTATCTTTATTTTTGTTTCCAGATTTATCAGTAATTGTACCTGCTTCAATTCTAATCTTTACTTGGTTTTTATCTAAGTCTAATCCATCTCCACTTATATTGATTACATATTGATTTCCTATTTGCTTCTTATCAATTTCACTATTTACCGCTGTAGCTGTTCCAACTCTAATATTAATATTTGAAGTTACTTCATTTCCATTTATTAATACTTTAATCTTATCAGCTATTAAATTACTGCTTGCAAAATATTTATCTGTTCCTTTTACTGTTATTGTTGCAGTTTTTTCATTAACATTTACAGTAGCATTTACTTTTTCCCATATTGGGTCTACAACGTCTACTATTGTTCCATCTCCAGTAACTTCTTCACCTTTAATTTCTATTCCAGAAGTTATTGTTATTGCATTATTTTTATTTCCTGTAGTATCTGTAACTTTATTTTCAGGAATTGCAACTGTAATTACACCACTGTAATCTAGAGTTTCTTTTCCATCCAATTTTTCTAATTGTTCTAAATGAGATAATTTCAATGTATAACGTTTTCCTATTACTTTATCTTCTCCATTTACTGTATTTGTAATATCCTCAGAAGTTAATTCTTTTGCTACTCCATGTACTCCTGTATTATCCCAATTTGGTTCTTCATTATCAATTTTGATATTTAAATCATTAATTAATAATGTACTAGCACTAAAATGTTTATCTGTAATATCAAATACCATTGTGAATGTTTTTCCATCATAATCAATATCTGATTCTGTATATCTGTATGTTACATTTGGTTTTATAAAGTCTACAAAATCTCCTGCTATTGTTGTTTCTTCATTTACATTTGGATTTGGTGTATTTTTATCTTTTACTGCTCCCTCTGCAATTTTTATTGATACATTACCACTCCAATCTGAATATTCTCTATCATAGTTTATTGATGTTCTTGCTTGTTCAAAGTCTGATAATACTAATTGATATTGTTGTGATACTACTTGTGATTTTCCATTTATTGTTTTTGACACATCATTTGCTGTTACTCTTGTTAATGTTTTTGTTATTGTACTTGCTTCTTCTCCATCTACATATACTGTTATTTCATCTGCTGTCATTTGTTTTGATGTATCTAAATATTTATCTATTACATTAAATGTTATTGTTTCTGTTTTGTCAGTGTCATTTTTGTTAGATGATACTTTTTCTATTTTTGGTTTTATAAAATCTACATATCCTAATTCAAATTCTTGTTTCTTGCTTGTATTATTAGATTGGTCTTTTATTGTTCCTGCTCCTATTTCAATCTTTGTTGTACCACTCCATTCAAAGAAGTTCTTTCCTGTTTGTTTTGAAACTTCTTCCCAATCTGTTAATGTTAATGTATATCTAACTCCATATTGTACTTGAGTATCTACTCCATCTACTTTTCTTATTTCTGTTAATGGATTTTCTACATCTTCAACTAGTGATTTTTTTACATTAGCTGTTGTTGTTACTTCTTCTCCATCTACATATACTTTTATATTAGCTGTTGTTAAACTACAACTTGCATAATATTTATCTGTTCCTATTAAATCAACTGTTACTTTCTTGTTTGTATGGTCTATATTGATATTTTCTGTTTTCCATGTTGGGTCTACAACATCTACTATTTGTTGATTTCCTGTATTATCCGGTTCATTTACTCCTATTGTTATTGTTGTTGCATTATTTGTATTTCCTGATTTATCTGTTGCAACTCCAGCTGGGATGGATATGCTCATTGGTCCACTGTAGTCTTTATATTTTCCATCCACTGTTTGTTGCTCTAATCCACTTATTACTAATCTGTATTTTTCTCCAATTTTTACACTTTTTCCGTCACGTGTTTCATTTACATCTTCTACTTTTGTTAATTCTTTTGTTATTTTTTTATTTGATATTGTTGAATCTGTGTCTATTAATTTTACTGTTAATTCATCTGCTATATTTTCTGTACCTAATGTTGTGCTACTAAAATATTTGTCTACTACTGAAAATTCTACTGTAAGTGTTTTATTTGTATAATTAATATTTTTGTCTGAATATACATATGTAATTTCTGGTTTTATGTAATCAGTAAACATTGTTCCATTTGTATTTTGTTCAACTTTGTTTGTTTCTTTTATTTCAATATCTACCATTTCTCCAGTTGTGTCTATTGCTTGTAAGTTTTGGTTTCCATACTTATCTGATAATGTTTTTTTGTTTATTTTTAATGAAATGTTACCACTCCATTCTTTATAGCTTTTTCCTTGTTGTCTTAATTCTTCTTCTAAATTTGATAATGTTAATACATGAACTACATCATTTGCACCTGTAGTACCATTTGAAGTTGTTGTTGCTTCTGTAATTGATTTTGTTATTGTGTCTGCTTCTTCTCCATCAAAATATACATGTATATCATCTGTTGTTAATGTACTTGTTACATCACTTTTATATTCATTTGCTGGAACTTCTGCATTTGTTCTACCTTTTAATGTTATTGTTATGTTTTTATTTGTTGTATTTATTGTTGATGATTGTTTTACCCATTCTGTTCTATATTTTGGATTTATTGTTCCTCTTGTATATTCTATTGCTGAGTCTGTTGTATCTGCATTTAATTTAAAATTGTTTTTGTTTAAATAAATTGATTCTGCAACTTTTATTATTACTCCACTTTTTCCTGTATTATAGAACATGTTATCATGTGTACCTGCTATTTTTGTAAATGCTGGTCCTAAATCTATAGTTGTCATGGCTGTTTGTCCACATTGATAGAACATATTTGTCATATCTGTTACATTTGTTGTATAGAACTTGTCTCCTAAATCTAAATTTGTTAAAGTTGTTTTTCCTGTTTCATAGAACATGCTGTTCATATTTGTAACATTGCTTGTGTTAAATTTATCTCCTAGTTTTATTTCTGTTATTGATGAACTTCCTGTTCCCCAGAACATTCCTGACATATTTGTTACTTTACTTGTATCAAACTTACCTTTTAAATCCAATTTAGTTAATGCTTCCATCTCTTTGAACATTTCGCTCATATTAGTTACTTTTGCAGTATTAAAGCCATCTTTCAAATTTAAAGTTTTTAATTTTTTACTTCCTGTTTGATAGAACATTTGACTCATATCTGTTACATTACTTGTATTAAATCCATCATTTAGTTCAAAAGTTGTCATTTCTGTGTATCCTGTAGCATTAAACATTCCATTCATATAAATTACTTTTGTTGTATCAAATTTAGTTCCTAAATTTAATCCTGTTAATTTTGTATAACCACTGTTTTTAAACATATTAGACATGTCTGTTACTTTACTTGTATTAAAGTTAGCTCCTAAATTTATATCTGTCATTGCTGTATATCCTGTTGATTCAAACATTTCTTTCATATTTGTTACATTACTTGTATCAAATTTACTTCCTAACTCTAGCTTTTTCATTGATTTATATCCGGTATATCTAAACATTCTGTACATATTAGTTACACTATTTACATTTAATAAATCTATATTAGTAATTGTTTCTGTTGATGTACATTTATCGCCTTTTCCTATATATGCAAATAAATCTGTAGAATCTTGATTTGCAAATATTTCACTATCACTACCTATATAAACTTTTAAACTTCCATTTGCATTTGTTGTATACCACGCTAAAATTGATTTATCTTGTTCTGCTGATACGTCCCATGTTGTACTGTCTTTATAAGATTGTGTTGTTTCATCATATCCAACATTTGCTGGTATATTATTCATAAATGTTATATTGTCAATGTTCTGTCTTTGTATTTTTGTGTTTCCTAAAAATGGTGATGTTTCTTTAGATTCTGAATTTGTTTCTTCATCATATGTTCCTGTATATGTTGGTTTTAATGTATTATATAATACTAAATCAGTTTCTTTATTTCCATTTCCAGAATTATCTGTTACAAGTCCTGCTGGTATTTTTATTTTTACTTGGTTTACAGTTGTATCAAACCCTTTTACTGTTAATGTATATTCTACACCATATTGTACTGTTGTAGTTGAACCATCTACTGTTCTTTCTTCTTTCAATTCACTACTTTCAAATGTTTCAATTTGGGCTGTTGATGACTCTTCTCTATTTACATATATTTTGATATTATCTTTTGCTATTGTACTTGCTTTAAAGTATTTATCTGTTACTTTAAATTTTAATGTTGCAGTTTTGTCTATTGCATTTGCTGATGTACTTTCTTTTTCTATTAATGGGTCTACTACGTCTACTATTTCTCCTGTTCCAGTTCCTCCTGGTATGTTTATTCCTGATGTTATCGTTTTTGATATATTTTTATTTCCTGTTTCGTCTGCCATTTTATTTGCAGGTATTACTACTGTAATTACACCACTGTAGTTTAAGTAATTTTCTTTCTCTTTTACTTGTAATTGTTCTAAGTTTGATAATTGCAGTGTATAACGTTTTCCTATTACTTTATTTGTGCCATTTACTGTTTCTGTTATATCTGCTTTTTGTAGACTTCTTGTTACTTCATTCCAATCTGGTACTTTTCCATCAACTTTAATTGTTAAGTCTTCTTTTTTTAATTCTGTTGAATTTTTTGCATCATAGTATTTGTCTATCATATCAAATACCATTGTATATGTTTTATCTGTTTTATTTATATCTGATGTTGAATGTTTATATATTATTTCTGGTTTTACTACATCTGTTCTATCTGTTATTGTTGCTGTATCTGGATTTAATGTGTTTCCTCTTACATCTGTTACTGCATTTTCATCTATTTCTATTTTCAATGCACCACTTAATTCTCTATATGCTCTATTTGAATTCAAGAATTCTTCATCTGTTTCTGCTATACTTCCAATTTCTAATGTGTATTGATGTCCTACAATTCTTTCTATTCCATCTATAGTTGTTTTTATTTCTACAGCTTTTGCTATTTTTTTAGTTATTTGATTATCTACTTGTGTTCCATCTATCCAAACTGAAATTTCGTCTGGTGTTATTAATTTTGTTGATTTATAGTTTTTATCTGTTACGTTAAATACTATTGTTTCTTTGTTGTTTTCTACATCTCTTGTTTTTTGTATATAAAAAAGTTCTGGTCCAGTATAATCAACATTTCCTATGGCTAATATTTGTTCTTTTGTTGAATTTCCATATTTATCTGTTATTGTTCCAGCTTCCATTTTTAATTTGATGTTTCCACCATTTTCGTTTTTGTATTTAGCTGTTCCTCCAACTATAGGATTTATTGGAGTGAATTCTGTATATCCTCCCTCTACTGGTACTATGTTTGATATTGTTAATGTATATTCATATTCTTGGTCTGCTGTTATTTCTGTTGGTCCATCTAGTGTTTTTACTATTGCTGTTGATTCTACATCATTTACTATTATTTTTATGTCTTCTTTTGCTAGTTCAAATTTACTTGAATCTTTTATCAAATATTTATCTTTTACTCTTATCTTTATAATTCCTGTATTTGGGTCTGAACTTGCTACTGTCCATACTGGGTCTACTACGTCGACAATTTCTTGATTTCCTGTGTTGTCTGGTTCATTTACTCCTATTGTTATTGTTTTTGTAATATTAGAGTTACTAGATGTATCTGTTGCTAATCCTGATGGAAATGTTATACTCATTGGTCCACTGTATGTTTCTCCATTTCCTATTCCTTTTTCATCTACTTGTTCTAATCCTCCTATTACTAATTTATATTTTTCTCCTATTTTTACTGGTGTTTCTTCTCCATCTCTTTCTTCTGTTATATCTTCTATTTTTGTTATATTTTTTGTTATATTTGCATTTGGTATTTCTGTGTCTGTGTCTAATAATTTTACTATTATTTTATCAGCACTATTTAAAACTGTTGATGTGTTAAAATATTTATCTGTTACAGAGAATTCTATTGTTAATGTTTTATTTGTGTGGTCTATATTTCCATTTGAATATATGTATGTGAATTCTGGTTTTATAAAATCTGCAAACATCTTGTTTGCTGTATTACGGTCTGTGTCTTCATCATTGATTGTTACATCTATCCAACTCCCATCTTCATCTGTTTCCATCATATTTTGATTTCCGTTTTCGTCTGTTAGTATATTTGTCATATATGTGCTTTCTTCTTTTCCTCTTCCTGATATTTTTAATGTAACATTTCCAGACCATTCTTTATAATCTTTTTCTGGTTGTCTTGCTGTTTCTTCAAAATCTGATAATACTATTGTGTGTGTAACTTCTTGTTTTCCTGTGCTTGCATTTGTTGATAATATTCCCTCACTTACTGTTATTTTGGGATTTGTTTTATTTGTTACTTCTTTTCCATTTATAAATACTGTTATATCATCTGCTTTTAACGAACTTGTTACATCACTTGCATAGTTTACATTTGTATTTTCATTTATATTTTTTGTTTCATTTGCTATTCCTTTTACAGTAACTGTTAATGTTCCTTTTTCTTTATCAAATGAACTTGATACTTTTTCCCATTTAGGTTTATATATTGGCTTAATTGTTCCATGCTCCAGTCCTGTTGTTGCAGATATTTTTATTTCTCCAGCTTTTGTATATTTTAATGTTGGTGCATATGTTTCTTTTGTTACTTTATTAAATTTTATAAAAAACCCTAATATCATAATTATGGCTATTATCTTTGTTATTATTTTTATTACTTTTTTTCTCTTTTTTAACATGTTTTTCCTCCGTTTTTTGACTCAGAAATCCTATCTTATTTCTCTATATATTTTATATCATAACATGCTATTTTTTTCAACGTTTTTCGGCATTTTTTTCAAAAAAAAAAGCACCAATTTTGGTGCTTTTTTCTAGTCTTTTTTTCTCTTTATTTTATTAGTATTTTTTGTTGTTTTTTGTAAAGATTTTTGACTATTATTTTGTTTTAAATGCTGTTCTTGATGAATATATTGATTCTGGTGCATATACTATGATATTTGTAATTCCACAGTTCTTAAACATGTCATCATATGTATTGTGTGCTGATATTATACTTGTTGTAGAATTTCCTAATGAATCTACTGTTGTATTAGTTTTTTGAGCGATTGCTCCCTCTGGTATTGTTGTAAATTCTGCTCCTAAATCTAATACTGTCATTAATGTACTTCCACAGTCATTAAACATTTTAACCATATCTGTTACATTACTTGTATTAAATTTATCGCCTAAATCTAAACTTGTTAATTTTGATTGTCCAAATCCTTGGAACATATTACTCATATTTCTTACATTTATAGTATTAAATTTGCTTCCTAAGTCAAATTGTTTTATTTCTGCTTTTCCACAACCATTAAACATATTACTCATATCTGTTACACTACTTGTATCAAATTTCTCTCTAATGTTTAAACTTTCCATAGCTTTTTGGCCACAATCATTAAACATACTACTCATGTCTGTTACAATACTTGTATTAAATTTATCTTCTAAATCTAAAGCTGTCATTTTTGTATATCCTGTAGAGTTAAACATTGACTTCATATTTGTTACTTTACTTGTATTAAAGT
Organism: uncultured Clostridium sp.; assembly: GCA_902462295.1. Lineage (GTDB taxonomy): Bacteria > Bacillota > Clostridia > TANB77 > CAG-508 > CAG-269. Next base: position 36,636 of record CABQAZ010000007.1, read on the forward strand.
TACTTTCTAATTTTAATGATGTCATTGCTTCATATCCTGTAAACATAAACATGCTATCCATGTTAGTTACATTATCTGTTTTAAATGCATTTCCTAAATCTAAGCTTGTCATTGCTTTATATCCTGTTGCAAAGAACATTGCTTGCATATTGGTTACATAATTTACATTTAATCTATTTATATTTGTTATTGTTTCTTGTGATGTAGATTTATCTCCTCTACCTATATATGCAAATAAATAACTTGAATTTCTATTAGCAAAAATTTCATCATCACTACCAATATACACTTTTAATGTTCCATTTCCATTTGTAGTATACCATGCCAAAATTGATTTATCTTGTTCTGCTGATACATCCCATGTTGTACTATTTTTATAAGCTTGTGTTGTTTCATCATATCCTACATCTGCTGGAATACTATTTTCAAATGTTATACTATCAATATTTTGTCTTTGTATTTTGGTATTTCCTAAAAATGCACTTGTTGCTTTAGTTTCTGTATCTGTTTGTTTTAATACTGTATATGCTATTAAGTCTGTTTCTTTATTTACATTTCCAGAATTATCACTTACAAGTCCTGCTGGAATTTTTAGTTTTACTTGATTAACATTTGTGTCAAATCCTTTAATTGTTACTGTATATTGAACACCATATTTAACTGTTGTTGTTGTATTTCCTGAACTTACTTGTTCTTTTAATTCTGTACTTGTAAATGTATCAATACTTGCTGTTGATGATTCTTCTCCATTTACATATACTTTAATATTGTTTTTGGTTATTGTACTTGCTTTAAAGTATTTATCTGTTACATTAAACTTAATCATTGCAGTTTTTTCTACAGCATTTGCTGATGCTTCTTTTCTTTCTATAAATGGGTCTACAACGTCAACTACTGTTCCAGTTCCTGTTCCTCCAGGAATATTAACCCCTGATGTTATTGTTTTATCTGTATTCGTATTTCCAGTTGTATCTGCCATCTTATCTGCTGGTATTGCTACTGTAATTACACCACTATAGTCTAAGTAATTTTCTCCATCTTTTATTTGTAATTGTTCCAAGTTTGATAATTTTAAAGTGTATTCTTTACCAATTACTTTATTTTCTCCATTTACACTTGCTGTAATATCTTCTACCTGTAATTTTTTTGTTACTTCATTCCAATCTGGTACTTTTCCATCAACTTTAATTGTTAAGTCTTCTAATTTTAATTGTGTTGAATTTTTTGCGTCATAATACTTATCTACCATATCAAATACCATTGTATATGTTTTATCTGTTTTGTCTATATCTGCTGTTGCATATTTATATATTACTTCTGGTTTTATTAGGTCTGTTGTATCTGTTATTGTTGTTGTATCTGTATTTAGTTTATTTCCTCTCATATCTGTTGAAGCATTTTCATCAATTTTTATTTCTAATGTTCCACTTAACTCTCTATATCTTCTATCTGTATTTAAGAATTCTGTATCTGTTTCTACAATATCACTTAATTCTAATGTATACTGATGTCCTACTGTTCTTTCAATACCGTCTATTAATGTTTTTATTGCTACTGTTTTTGTTATATCTTTAGTTATTTGGTCATCAACTTGTACACCATCTATCCATACAGTCATCTCATCTGTTGTTACCAAATCTGTTGATTTATAGTTTTTATCTGTTACATTAAATATTATTGTTTCTTTATTATCTTCTATACTTCTTGTTTTTTGTATATAGTAAACTTCTGGACTTGTATAGTCAATATCACCAACAGGTAAATCTTGTTGTTTAGTTGAGTTTCCATACTTATCTGTTACTGTTCCTGCTAATATTCTTAATTTTATGTTTCCACCATTTTCGTTTTTATATTTTGCAGTTCCTCCCACTATAGGGTCGCCTATTGGTGTAAATTCTGTATATCCCTCTCCTGGTGGTGTTATATTAGTTAATGTTAAAGTATATTCATACTCTTCATTTGGTACTATTTCCTCTGGACCATTTAGTGTTTTTACTATTGCTGTTGATTCTACATCATTTACTACTATTTTTATTTTGTCTTTTGTTAACTCAAATTTACTTGAATCTTTTATCAAATATTTATCTTTTACTCGTAATTTTATTACACCTGTATCTACATTTGTATCTATTACTGACCATACTGGGTCTACAACATCGACGATTTCTTGGTTTCCTGTATTGTCTGGTTCATTTACTCCTATTGTAATTACTTTTGTAATATTAGAATTATTAGATTTATCTGCTACTATTCCACCTGGGAATGTTATACTCATTGGTCCACTATATGTTTCTCCATTTCCTATTCCATTCTCATCTACTTGTTCTAATCCTTCTATTACTAATTTATATTTTTCACCTATTTTTACAGTTTTTCCATCTCTTTCTTCTTCTATATCTTCTGTTTTTGTTATTGTCTTTTTTACTTTTGCAGTTGGTATTTCCGTATTTGTGTCTAATAATGTTATTCCTATATTATCTGCACTATTTAATACTGTTGAACTATTAAAGTATTTATCTGTTACAGAAAATTCTACTGCTAATGTTTTATTTGTATGGTCTATATTTCCATTTGAATATATATATGTGAATTCTGGTCTTATAAAGTCGGTAAATATTGAGTTTGTTGTATTTTTGTCTACACTTGTTGTGTCTTTTACTACACTATCAGTTCTTGCTCTCTCTGTTGTTAATGACATATTTCTATTTTCATATGTTACATCTTTTAATGTTCCTTGTGCTACTTCTATTGTAATATTTCCACTCCACTCTTTATAACTCTTTCCTTCTCTTCTTGCTGTTTCCTCAAAGTTTGATATTGTTATTTTTTGTAGTACATCTTTTGCTCCTGTTCTTGTGTTGTCTGTTTCTGTTGCTGTTTCTATTTGTTTTGTTACTTGGTTTGTTATGTCATTTCCATCTATATATACTTTTATTCCACTTACTGTTAATGTACTTGTTACATTACTTATATATTCTTTTGCTGGTACTTCTGTATTTGTTGTTCCTCTTAATGTTACTTCTATTTTTGATTTTGATATATCTGTTTTGTCTATTGTTACTTTTGTTCCTTCTTTTTGCCATTCTGTTCTGTATTTTGGATTTATTGTTCCTCTTGTATATTCTATTGCAGAGCTTGTTGCTTCTGTATTCAACTTAAAGTTATTCTTATTTTGATAAATTGATTCTGTTGCATTTATTGTTATTTCTCCGTCTTTACCTGTGTTTGTAAACATATCTGTATTTGTTTCAACTATTTTTGTAAATGCTGGTCCCAAATCTAGGCTTGTCATTAAATCATTACCTGTTTTATTAAACATTTCTATCATATCTGTTGCTTTTGTTGTGTAGAATTTATCGCCTAAATCTAATGATGTCATTTTCATTTTTCCAGTACAATTAAACATTCCATGCATTTTTTCTACATTTCTTGTATCAAATTCATTACCTATATTTAATTTTGTCATACTTGTATATCCGCATCCAGAAAACATCCAACTCATATCTGTTACTTTTAATGTATTAAAATTGTTTCCTAAACTTAACTCAGTCATTGCTGTATATCCTGTTTCTAAGAACATTCCATACATTTCAGTAACTTCATTTGTATAAAATTTATTTTCTAGATTTAAAACACTTAAACTCTGTCTTCCTGTTCTATTAAACATATTATTCATAATTGTTACAGCACTTGTATTAAAGTTACTTCCTAAATCTAATCCAGTCATTACCATATATCCAGTAGATTTAAACATACTATCCATATTAGTTACATTACTTGTATTAAAGTTATTTCCTAAATTCAAAGTAGTCATTGCTGTATATCCTGTTTCTAAGAACATTGCTTGCATATTAGTTACATAATTTACATTTAATTTATCAATATCTACTATTGTTTCTGTAGAAGTACTGTTGTCACTTCTACCTATATATGCAAATAAATAACTTGAATTTCTGTTAGCAAAAATCTCATTGTCACTACCAATATAAACATTTAGTGTTCCATTACCATTTGTAGTATACCATGCTAGAATTGATTTATCTTGTTCTGCTGATACATCCCATGCTGTTGAATCTTTATATTCTTTTGTTTTCTTATCCAAAACTGATAATGGTATATTATCTACAAATGTTAATTTATCAACATTTTGTCTTTGTATCTTAGTATTTCCTAAAAGAGCATTTGTTGCTTCTTTTTCTGTACTTGTATTTTTCAATACATTATATACTATCAAATCAGTATCTTTATTACTGTTTCCATTGTTATCAGTTACAAGTCCTGCTGGAATTTTTAGTTTTACTTGGTTAGCATTTGTGTCAAATCCCTTAATTGTTACTGTATATTGAATACCATATTGTACTGTTGTTGTTGTATTTCCTGAACTTACTTGTTCTTTCAATTCTGTACTTGTAAGTGTATCAATACTTGACGTTGCTGATTCTTCTCCATTTACATATACTTTGATATTGTTTTTAGCTATTGTGCTAGCTTTAAAGTATTTATCTGTTACATTAAACTTAATTGTTGCAGTTTTTTCTACAGCATTTGCTGAAGATTCCTTTCTTTCAATTAATGGGTCTACTACGTCTACTATTGTTCCAGTTCCTGTTCCTCCAGGAATATTAACTCCTGATGTTATTGTTTTATCTATATTTGTATTTCCAGTTGTATCTACCATCTTATCTGCTGGTATTGCTACTGTAATTACACCACTATAGTCTAAATAGTTTTCTCCCTCTTTTATTTGTAATTGTTCTAAGTTTGATAATTTTAAAGTGTACTCTTTACCAATTACTTTATTTTCTCCATTTACACTTGCAGTAACATCTTCCACCTGTAATTTTTTTGTTACTTCATTCCAATCTGGTACTTTTCCATCAACTTTAATTGTTAAGTCTTCTAATTTTAATTGTGTTGAATTTTTTGCGTCATAATACTTATCTACCATATCAAATACCATTGTATATGTTTTATCTGTTTTGTCTATATCTGATGTTGCATATTTATATATTACTTCTGGTTTTATTAGGTCTGTTGTGTCTATTATTGTTGTTGTATCTTCATTTAATGGATTTCCTCTCATATCTTTTGAAGCATTTTTATCTATTTTTATTTCTAATGTTCCACTTAATTCTCTATATTTTCTATCTGTATTCAAAAATTCTGTTTCTGTTTCTACTATCCCACCTAATTCTAATGTATATTGATGTCCTACTGTTCTTACTGTTCCATCTACAGTTGTTTTTATTGCTACTGTTTTTGTTATATTTTTAGTTATTTGGTCATCAACTTGTACACCATCTATCCATACAGTCATCTCATCTGTTGTTACCAAATCTGTTGATTTATAGTTTTTATCTGTTACATTAAATATTATTGTTTCTTTATTATCTTCTATACTTCTTGTTTTTTGTATATAGTAAACTTCTGGTCCTGAAAAGTCGATATCTCCAACAGGTAAATCTTGTTGTTTAGTTGAGTTTCCATACTGGTCTGTTACTGTTCCTGCTAATATTCTTAATTTAATGTTACCACCATTTTCATTTCTATATTTAGCAGTTCCTCCCACTATAGGGTCGCCTATTGGGGTAAATTCTGTATATCCTCCGTCAGATGGTATTATGTTTGATAATGTTAAAGTATATTCATATTCTTCATTTGCTGTTATTTCTGTTGGTCCGTTTAGTGTTTTTACTATTGCTGTTGATTCTACATCATTTACAACAATTCTTATACTCTCTTTTGTTAATTCAAATTTGCTTGAATCTTTTGCTAGATATTTATCTTTTACTCTTAATTTTATTACACCTGTATTTACATTTGCACTTTCTACTGACCATACTGGGTCTACAACATCGACGATTTCTTGGTTTCCTGTATTGTCTGGTTCATTTACTCCTATTGTAATTACTTTTGTAATATTAGAATTATTAGATTTATCTGCTACTATTCCACCTGGGAATGTTATACTCATTGGTCCACTATATGTTTCTCCATTTCCTATTCCATTCTCATCTACTTGTTCTAATCCTTCTATTACTAATTTATATTTTTCACCTATTTTTACAGTTTTTCCATCTCTTTCTTCTTCTATATCTTCTGTTTTTGTTATTGTCTTTTTTACTTTTGCAGTTGGTATTTCCGTATTTGTGTCTAATAATGTTATTCCTATATTATCTGCACTATTTAATACTGTTGAACTATTAAAGTATTTATCTGTTACAGAAAATTCTACTGCTAATGTTTTATTTGTATGGTCTATATTTCCATTTGAATATATATATGTGAATTCTGGTCTTATAAAGTCGGTAAATATTGAGTTTGTTGTATTTTTGTCTACACTTGTTGTGTCTTTTACTACACTATCAGTTCTTGCTCTCTCTGTTGTTAATGACATATTTCTATTTTCATATGTTACATCTTTTAATGTTCCTTGTGCTACTTCTATTGTAATATTTCCACTCCACTCTTTATAGCTTTTTCCATCTCTTCTTGCTGTTTCTTCAAAGTTTGATATTGTTACTTTTTGTAATACATCTTTTGCTCCTGTTCTTGTATTGTCTGTTTCTGTTCCTGTTCCTGCTTCTATTGTTACTTGGTTTGTTATGTCTGTTCCATCTATAACTACTTTTATGTCATTTGATGTTAATGTACTTGTTACATTACTTATATATTCTTTTGCTTGTACTTCTGTATTTGTTGTTCCTCTTAGTGTTACTTCTATTTTTGATTTTGATATATCTGTTTTGTCTACTGTTACTTTTGTTTCTTCTTTTTGCCATTCTGTTCTGTATTTTGGATTTATTGTTCCTTGTGTAAATTCTATTGTTGATGTTGAATTTGTATCAAGTTTAAAATGTGTTTTGTCTGAATATATTGATTCTGGTGCATATATTACTATTTCATCTTTCTTTCCACACATATTTACAAAATACTGAACTGAATTTGGTGATTTTATACTTGTAAATGCTGGTCCTAAATCTAATTCTGTCATTGAGCCATTTCCACATCTATTAAACATATCTTCCATATCTGTTACACTTGTTAAATAGAATACATCTCCTAAATCTAGACTTGTTAAAGAATCATATCCTGTTCCAAAAAACATTTTACTCATATCTAATACATTACTTGTATTAAAGTTTTCTCCTAAATTTAAAGTAGTCATTGCTGTAGAACCTGTTGAATAAAACATTTCTTTCATATATTTTACATTAATTGTATTAAAGTTTTCTCCTAAATCTAAACCAGTCATTGACTGAAGTCCACATGTCTTAAACATACCATTCATATATATTACATTAATTGTATTGAAATTATCACCTAAGTCTAAATCTGTCATTACGTTTCTTCCACACTCTTCAAACATATTACTCATATCTGTAACATTAATTGTATTAAATCCACTTTCCAATTTTAATGTAGTCATTGCTGTATATCCTGTTTCTTTAAACATTTCTTTCATATTTGTTACATTACTTGTATTAAACTTATTTCCAAAGTCTAATTTAGTCATTGCCTTATAACCTGTGCTTTTAAACATTCCTTGCATATTAGTTACACTATCTACATTTAATAAGCTTATGTTTGTAATTGTTTCTGTTGAAGTACATTTACTATTTTTACCTATATATGCAAATAAATTAGTAGAATTTTGATTTGCAAATATTTCATCATTACTTCCAATATATACTTTTAATGCTCCACTTGTTTCTGTTTCATACCATGCAATTATTGATTTATCTTGTCTTGCTGATACATCCCAAGCTGTAGAATCTGTTATTTGATTTGTTGTTTTATCATAAACTGCTGAAGGTATATTATCAACAAATGTTACATTATCAACATTCTGTCTTTGCACCTTAGTATTTCCTAAAAATGCACTTGTTTCTGTAGTTTCTGTGTCTGTTTTTCTTAATTGATTAAATACTATTAAATCTGTTTGTTTATTCTTGTTTCCAGATTCATCTATAATAGTTCCCTCTGGTAGTTGAATTTTAACTTGTTGAGCATTTTGAGACCATCCCTCAAGTGTAAGAGTATATTCAACACCATATTGTTTAGTTATTGTTGATGTTTTTCCAAATTCTTTTCTTTGTTCTTCTAATGATTTTGCTGTAGATAATTTCTTTGTAATTCCTGATGTTACTTCTGTTCCATCAACAAATACTTTTATTTTATCTGATGTTAATGTACTATTTGCAAAATATGAGTCTGTTCCTTTAAAAGTAATTTCTGCTGTTGATTTTGTTTTATCTGTTGGATTAAATGCATATGCTGATGAACTTACTTTTTCCCATATTGGGTCAACAACGTCAACTACTTCTGCGTCTCCTGGTGTTGTTCCTCCTGGAATATTGATTCCTGATGTTAATGTTGTTGCTATGTTTCCATTATTAGTTCTATCAAGTATCTTATTTCCTGAAACTGCCACTGTTACTACACCACTATAATCTGCTGTTTTAAATCCCTCTTTAACTTCTAATTGTTCAAGATTTTCAATTTTCAATACATATGTATGTCCAATTAATAAATCTGATACTGTTTCAATATTTCCTGATGTATTTGTAATTGCTACATTTTTAGCTTTTAATTCTGTATCTTGTAATGATATTGTTACAGGTTCATTTTTTAAGTTATATACTATTGGATTTCCATTTTGGTCTAATTGTCCATTTTCCATCTTTATTGTTAAATCATTAATTGATAGTTTTCCAGATGTATAGTATTTATCTGTTACAGTAAATGTCATTGAATAAGTTTTTCCAGTTTTATTTATGTCTGTTGATTGATGTACATATTTTAAGTCTGGATTGATAAAGTCTACAAAATCGCCTTGTATTGTTGTTGTGTTTTCGTCTATTGTATTACTTGATGTATCTTTTATAGCATTTTCTGCTATATCAATAGAAACTGTTCCACTCCAATCTTTATATTCCTTGCTGTTTCTTGTCTTTTCAAAATTAGATAATACTAATTGATATTGTTGTGATACTACTTGTGATTTTCCATTTATTGTTTTTGACACATCATTTGCTGTTACTCTTGTTAATGTTTTTGTTATTGTACTTGCTTCTTCTCCATCTACATATACTGTTATTTCATCTGCTGTCATTTGTTTTGATGTATCTAAATATTTATCTATTACATTAAATGTTATTGTTTCTGTTTTGTCAGTGTCATTTTTGCTAGATGATACTTTTTCTATTTTTGGTTTTATAAAATCTACATGTCCTAATGTAAATTCTTTTTCTTTGCTCTTGTTTGTATTATCATCTGTTATTGTTCCTTCTGCTATTTTTATTTTTGTTGTACCACTATATTCAAAGTAATCTTTTCCTGTTTGTTTTGAACTTTCTTCCCAATTTGTTAGTGTTAATGTATATTTTATTTCTTTCAATCCTGTTGTTTGATTTGTTGAATATTCTGGCTTACTTAGTTGTTTTTTTATTTTTGTATTTGCATTTTCATCTCCATCTACTGATACTGTTATTTGGTCTTCTGTTAGTGTACTATTTGCTGTTCCGCTTAAATATTTATCTACTGCAACTAATTCTACTGTAGCTTTTTTATTTGCCTTGTCTATTTTTACATTTTGTGTTTTCCATATTGGGTCTACAACGTCTACTATTACTTCTGAATCATGTCCATCTCCTGTTGATGGGTCATCTATACCTATTGTTATTGTTTTTGATATATTGGTATTTCCTGATTTATCTGTTATTTTGTCCTTTGGAATTTCTAATGTCATTACTCCACTGTATTTATCTGCATCTCCTTGGTCTAAATTAGTTATTACTAATTCATATCTTTCTCCTACTTTTGTTGATGTTCCATTTATTGTGTAGTATATATCTCCATTTGCTTTGTATGTTATGTTTCCTACTTTTTGGTCTGCTTGTATTTGCTTTTTAGCTAATTCTTTTGTTGCATTTGTTGTTACTACTCCTCCTGCACTTACTTTTATATCACTTTGGGTTAATGTTGTGCTGTTATAGTATTTATCTGTTACGTCAAATACTACTTTTACTGTTTTATTTCCATGGTCTATTGTTGTATTTGCATATTCATACGTTATTTCTGGTTTTATAAAGTCTGTAAACATTGCATTTGTCTGATTATGGTCTGTTCCCTCTGTGTCTTTTACTACTACATCTTCCCATTCTCCTGTTGTGTCTATTCTTTCTAAGTTTCCATTTCCATATGTGCTATCTTTTAATTTTCCTTTTGCTAGTTGTATTGATATATTTCCACTCCATTCTGTGAAGTTCTTTCCATTTTTACGTGTGTCTTCTTCAAAGTTTGTTAGTGTTATTTTTTGTAATACGTCTTTTGCTCCTGTTCTTGTGTTGTCTGTTTCTGTTCCTGTTCCTGCTTGTATTGTTACTTGATTTGTTATGTCTGTTCCATCTATAAATACTTTTATGTCACTTGATGTTAATGTGCTTGCTACATTGCTTATATATCTATTTGTTGATACTTCTGTGTTTGTTGTTCCTCTTAGTATTACTTCTATTTTTGATTTTGATATGTCTGTTTTGTCTACTGTTACTTTTGTTTCTTCTTTTTGCCATTCTGTTCTATATTTTGGATTTATTGTTCCTCTTGTGTATTCTATTGTTGATGTTGAATTTGTGTCAAGTTTAAAATGTGTTTTGTCTGAATATATTGATTCTGGTGCATTTATTGTTATTTCTCCATCTTTACCTGTACTATAGAACATGTCACCATTTATATCCGCTATTTGTGTAAATGCTGGCCCTAAATCTAATTCTGTCATGGCTTCAAATCCACAATGTCCAAACATATCATACATATTTGTTACTTGTGTGGTATAAAATTTATCTCCCAAATCTAATTCTGTCATAGCATTAAATCCACAATTAATAAACATACCATCCATATTTGTTACATTACTTGTGTTAAATTTATTTCCTAAATTTAAACTTGTCATTGCATTAGCTCCAGTCTGTTCAAACATGAAACTCATACTCGTTACATTACTTGTGTCAAATTTATTTTCTAAATTCAAACTTGTCATTGCCATAACTCCTGTATAATTAAACATGCCTTCCATATTTGTTACATTACTTGTATCAAAGTTATTTCCTAAGTTTAAATTTGTCATTGCCATGGCTCCTGTATAATTAAACATACCTCTCATATCTGTTACATTACTTGTGTCAAAATTTGTTCCTAAATCAAAAGTTTTCATACTACTATATCCAAACTCAGAAAACATATATGACATATTTTCTACAGTTTGAACATTCAATAATTCTATATTTTCTATTATAGGATTAGATGTCTCATCTGTTTCAGCACATGCAGAGCTTCTTCCTATATTTCTAAATAAGTTTGTTGAATTTTTATTAGCATTTATTCCCAAGTAACTTCCAATATGTACTATATATGTACCTCTTGAAGTTGTTTCATACCATGCAATTATTGAACCATCTTCTTGTGCAGAAACATCCCATCTTGTGTCATTTACACCATCAAGATTATCTTGTAATATTATTTTTTCTACTTTTTGTCTTTGAACATCTGCATTTCCTAAAAATGGACTTGTTGCTTCTGTTTCTGTGTCTGTTTTTCTTAAACAGCTATATAATACAAATTCTGTTTCTTTATTTGTATTTCCAGATTCATCTGTAAGTGTTCCTGCTGGAATTACCATTTTTACTTGATATGCATTACTTACAAATCCTGTTATTTTTACATTATATTGTACTCCATAAGCTAATACTACTGATGTATCTTTGGTTAATTCCACAGTAATTCCATCTTTTTGTTCAACATCATCTACAAATATTCTTATTTTGTCTGATGTTAAACTACAAGATTCTAAATATTTATCTGTTCCTCTTATTACTATATTTGCTGTTCTTTTAACTGGGTCAGCTGATGATGTTGCAACTTTTTGCCATATTGGGTCTACAACGTCTACTATTTTTTCATCATCTGGTGATACTCCTCCAGGTATATTAACACCTGATGTTATTGTTGTTGCAATATTTGCATTTACTGGTTTATTTTGAATAACTGTAGCATATGCTCCTCCTTCTCCATAGTCCCTTGCTGTTCCAGTTTTTACTGCTACTGTGATTACACCACTATAATCTAAATATTCATGTGATGTTATTGCATTTTGCTCTAGATTTGAGATTTTTAATGTATAACGTTTTCCTATTGTTCTATATTGTTCTAAACTTGAATCAGTTCCGTCTAGCATTTCTACATTTCCATTAATAGTTTTATATAATGGTGTAGATGTTGTTCCTGCTTTTATGTCTTCTATTGCAATTATCTCTTTTTTTACACTAGATTTATTTGTTATGTCTTCTCCATCTACCTTTATTGTTAAATAGGATTGTATTACTGCCAATTTTTCTGCTTCTGTTTTTGCATTTGCATATTCAGTCGCCAATAAACTACTTGCAAAATATTTATCTGTAATATCAAATGCCATTGTAAATGTCTTTCCTGTATAATCTATATCTCCCTCAACATATTCATATGTTACATTTGGATTTATAAAGTCCACAAAGTTTCCATCTACTGTTGTTGTATTTTCATCTATTGTATTACCTGATGTATCTTTTATAGAACTTTCTGCTATATCAATAGAAACTGTTCCACTCCAATCTAAGTATTCTCTATTTCTAACAATTTCTGTTCTTTCTTCTTCAAAGTTTGATATTACTAATTGATATTGTTGTGATACTACTTGTGATTTTCCATTTATTGTTTCTGATACATCATTTGCTGTTACTCTTGTTAATGTTTTTGTTACTGTATTTGCTTCTTCTCCATCTACATATACTGTTATGTCATCTGCTGTCATTTGTTTTGATGTATCTAAATATTTATCTATTACATTAAATATTATTGTTTCTGTTTTGTTTGCTCTATTTGGACTAGATGATACTTTTTCTATCTTTGGTTTTATTACATCTATATTTCCTAATGTAAATTCTTTTTCTTTGCTCTTGTTTGTATTATCATCTGTTATTGTTCCTTCTGCTATTTTTATTTTTGTTGTACCACTATATTCAAAGTAATCTTTTCCTGTTTGTTTTGAACTTTCTTCCCAATTTGTTAGTGTTAATGTATATTTTATTTCTTTCAATCCTGTTGTTTGATTTGTTGAATATTCTGGCTTACTTAGTTGTTTTTTTATTTTTGTATTTGCATTTTCATCTCCATCTACTGATACTGTTATTTGGTCTTCTGTTAGTGTACTATTTGCTGTTCCGCTTAAATATTTATCTACTGCAACTAATTCTACTGTAGCTTTTTTATTTGCCTTGTCTATTTTTACATTTTGTGTTTTCCATATTGGGTCTACAACGTCTACTATTACTTCTGAATCATGTCCATCTCCTGTTGATGGGTCATCTATACCTATTGTTATTGTTTTTGATATATTGGTATTTCCTGATTTATCTGTTATTTTGTCCTTTGGAATTTCTAATGTCATTACTCCACTGTATTTATCTGCATCTCCTTGGTCTAAATTAGTTATTACTAATTCATATCTTTCTCCTACTTTTGTTGATGTTCCATTTATTGTGTAGTATATATCTCCATTTGCTTTGTATGTTATGTTTCCTACTTTTTGGTCTGCTTGTATTTGTTTTTTAGCTAATTCTTTTGTTGCATTTGTTGCTACTACTCCTCCTGCACTTACCTTTATATCACTTTGGGTTAATGTTGTGTTGTTATAGTATTTATCTGTTACGTCAAATACTACTTTTACTGTTTTGTTTCCATGGTCTATTGTTGTATTTGCATATTCATATGTTATTTCTGGTTTTATAAAATCTGCAAACATTGCATTTGTTTCATTATGGTCTGTTCCATCTGTATCTTTTACTACTATATCTTCCCATTCTCCTGTTGTGTCTATTTGTGCTAAGTTTCCGTTTCCATATGTGCTATCTTTTAATTTTCCTTTTGCTGGTTGTATTGATATATTTCCACTCCATTCTGTGAAGTTCTTTCCATTTTTACGTGTGCTTTCTTCAAAGTTTGTTAGTGTTATTTTTTGTAATACATCTTTTGCTCCTGTTCTTGTGTTGTTTGTTTCTGTTCCTGTTCCTGCTTGTATTGTCACTTGGTTTGTTATGTCTGTTCCATCTATATATACTTTTATGTCACTTGATGTTAATGTGCTTACTACATTACTTATATATTCGTCTGCTGATACTTCTGTGTTTGTTGTTCCTCTTAGTGTTATTTCTATTTTTGATTTTGATATGTCTGTTTTGTCTACTGTTACTTTTGTTTCTTCTTTTTGCCATTCTGTTCTGTATTTTGGATTTATTGTTCCTCTTGAAAATTCATCAGTTGTCGTTGAATTTGTATTAAGTTTAAAGTCTGTTCTGTCTGAATATATTGATTCAGGTGCATATATTGTTATTTCTCCATCTTTACCTGTATTTGTAAACATATTTGCATTTTTTTCAGCTATTTTTGTAAATGCCGGACCTAAATCTAATTCTGTCATCATTTCTAATCCACAAGACGAAAACATACGATACATATAATTTACATTGCTTGTATCAAATTTATCACCCAAATCCAAGCTTGTCATTATTCTTCCACACTCCATAAACATTTCCGTCATATCAGTTACATTACTTGTATTAAATTTGTCTCCTAAATTTAATTTTTCTAAAGCTTTAGTTCCAGTAAACTTAAACATATGAGCCATATCAGTTACATTGCTTGTATCAAATCTATCTCCTAAATCTAAATATTGCAGTTTTTCAGTTCCACAGGTAACAAACATTCCACTCATATTAGTTACATTACTTGTGTCAAAATTTTCTCCTAAATCTAAACTTGTCATCGTCATATACCCTGTATAATAAAACATATCACTCATATTGTTTGCAGTAATTGTATTAAAATTACTTAATCCTGATATTGTTTCAGTTATTGTACAGTTACTACTATATCCTAAATATGCAAACAAGTAGCTTGAATCTGAATTTGCACATATTTTTCCTCCATCAGGACTTCCAATATATACAACATATGTATTATGTAATGTTCTTTCATACCATGCTATTATCGAACCATCATTTTGTGCAGAAACATCCCATTTTGTATCATTTGCTCCATCAGCATTATCTTGAAATATTAATTTATCTATTTGTTGTCTCTGGATATTTGAATTTCCTAAAAATGAGCTTCTTTCTGATGTTTCTGTATTTGTTTCTCTTAAACTGCTATATATAACAAAATCAGTTACTTTATTTTTATTTCCTGATTCATCTGTTAACATTCCTTCAGGAATTTGAACTTTAACTTGTTCTTTATCAATAGGGTAATTTGAAACAGTAATTGTATACTGAACACCATATTGCACTTCTTTACTCGTTCCATTTACAACTCTTGTTTCTTTCAAACTTGTAGGAGAACTTAATGTTTTTGTTATTCCACTTGTTTGTTCAACCCCATTTACAAGAATTTTTACATTATTTGTTGTCAATGTGCTACTTGCAAAATATTTATCAGTTCCGTTAATAACTATTGTTGCTGTTTTTGCTTTCAAATCAACTGTTGAACTTACTTTTTCCCATATTGGATTTACAACGTCCGCAACAACAGCACTACCTGTTTCTTCTGGCAAACTAATTCCCATTGTTATTGTTTTTGGAAGATTTTTATTTCCTGATGTATCTGTTATTTTTCCTCCTGCTACTGCTACAGTTACAACACCACTATAATTCAAATATTTTTCTCCATCTGCAATTTGTGATTGTTCTAATCCTGATAATGTTAATACATAATGTTTTCCATATGTTTTACCATTTTCAGTAATATCTGTGTTTCTTAATGCTTTTGTAACTTTTGTCCAATCTGGTACTTCTCCATCAATTTTTACTGTTAAATCATCAATCTTTAATTCTCCACTTGCATAATATTTATCTGTTACATCAAATGCAACTTGCACAGTTTTTCCGTCCTTGTCTATATCTGCTGATGAATATCTATATACGATATCTGGTGCAATAAAGTCTACAAACATTGATGAATCTCGAATTGTATCTTTTACGTTTTTATTTCCATAATTGTCTGTTAAAGTTCCTGCATCAAATTCTAATGAAATATTTCCACTCCATTCTTTAAAGCTTTTTCCTGATTGTATTACTGATTCTTCAAAATTAGATAATGTTATTGTATATTGAACTCCTGTTGCTGTATTTGTTCCTGATGTTGTTTTCCATTCTGATTGTGAACTTAAATTTTTTGTTACTCCTGTTGCTTCTTCTCCATCTATTAATACTTTTACTTTGCTTGCTGTTAATGTACTTGTTGTTGTATTTGTATATACTGATGCTCGTCCTATTCCTCCTACTTTTATTGTTACTGTTCCGCTCGTTTCATCTACTGTGCTTGATATTTTTGTCCATTCTGGTTTGTATTTTGGATTTATTGTTCCTCTTGTGTATGATATTGTTGTTGTTGAACTTGAACCTAGTCTTAAACTTGTTGCACTCTTATAAATTGATTCTGGTACATTTATTACAGTTTGTCCTGATTTTCCACAATTTGATAAAAAATAAGTATTTGTATTCGCTATTTTAGTAAATGCAGGTCCTAAATCTAAATTTGTCATTGCTGTGGAGCCACAGTAATAAAACATACGATTCATAGTTTTTGTTTTATTTGTATTAAACTTTTCACCTAAACTCAAACTTTTCATCTCTGTATATCCACAGTAATAAAACATATAACCCATGTCTTCTACATTACTTGTATCAAAATTATCTCCCAAATTCAAATCTGTCATTTTTTGCTGTCCACAATACTCAAACATACTATTCATACTTGTTACATTCTTTGTATTAAAGTTGATTCCTAAGTTCAAATTCTTCATTGAAGCTCTTCCACAACGTTCGAACATATAATACATATTTGTTACATTACTTGTATCGAAATTAACTCCCAATACTAAACTTTCCATCTTTTGATAACCACATGCTCGAAACATATAACTCATATTAGTTACCTTATTTGTATATAATAAATCTAAATTAGTTATTGTTTCAGTTGCAGTACACACACTTGCATATCCTATATATGAAAATAAATAACTTGAGTTTTCATTTGCTCTTATTAAATAATTACTTCCAATATATACTTTTAATGCTCCACTAGATTGTGTTTCATACCATGCAATTATTGAATTGTCTCCAGCTTCTGATACATCCCAAGCATTTGCATTTTTTATTTCATTTGTAGCTATATCATATACTGTACTTGGTATGCTTGACATAAATGTTATATTTTCAATGTTCTGTCTTTGTATACTTGTATTTCCTAAAAACCCACTTGTTTGTGATGTCTCTGTATTTGTTGCCTTTAATTTAGTATAACCATATACCTTAATTTCTGTTGTTTTATTCTTATTTCCATATTGGTCAGTTAATGTTCCTTCAGGAATTTGAATTTTAACTTCTTCTACTTCTGTTGGAAGATTTGAAAGAGTTACTGTATATTGAACTCCTGTTGCTGTATTTGTTCCTGATGTTGTTTTCCATGATGTTTGTGTACTTAATTGTTTGCCTATTGATGTTGATTCATTTCCATCTACTAATACTTTTATTTGACTTGCTGTTAATGTACTTGTTGTTGTATTTGTATATACTGACGCTTGTCCTGCTCCCCCTATTGTTATGCTTTTTGTTCCGTCTGTCACATCTTTTGTATTTATTTTTTTCCATTCTGGTTTGTATTTTAAGTTTATTGTTCCTCTTGTATATGATATTGTTGTTGTTGAACTTGTTCCTAGTTTTAAATTATTTTCATCACTATAAATTGATTCTGGTACATTTATTACAGTTTGTCCTGATTTTCCACAATTATATATAAATTCACGACTAATATCTGCGATCTTAATAAATGCTGGTCCCAAATCTAAACTTGTCATTGACGTATATCCACAATAAGAAAACATCTGTCCCATCATACTTACATTTTTTGTATCAAAATTTTTTCCTAAATTTAAACTTGTCATTGCATTATATCCACAATAAGAAAACATCGTTGTCATTTTACTTACATTTTTTGTATCAAAATTTTCTCCTAAGTCTAATTCTGTCATTGCCATAAATCCTGTACCATTAAACATACTCTCCATATCTGTTACATTGCTTGTATCAAACTTGTCCCCTAAATTTAAATATTGCATTTTTTCATATCCACATTTTGCAAACATAGCATTCATATCAATTACATTTCTTGTATCAAAATTCTCTCCTAAATCTAAAATTGTAGCTCCATTATATCCATAATTATAAAACATTGAACTCATATTTGTAACTTCACTTGTGTTCAAATTGTCTAACCCTTGTATTATATTATTACCATCATTAGAGCTTCCTTTATATCCTATATAAGCAAATAAGTAGCTTGAATCTGGATTTGCATAAATATTGTCTCCAACAATATATACATTTATATATGAATTATTAAAATAATAAGCCATTATTGAACCATCATGTGCTTCTGATACATCCCAAGAACCATCTGCACGCATTTTACTTGAGTCATCTAAAAAGTTTGTAATAGTTACTTCTCCTATATTTTGTCTCTGTATATTTGTATTTCCTAAAAATCCACTTGTTCCTGAGGTTTCTGAACTTGTGGATTTCAAATAACTCTTATTTCTGTATTTCAAATTTACTGTTCCTCTAGTATAACTTATTGTTGACGTAGAATTTGCATCCATTTTTAAGTGTGTTGTATCACTATAAATATCTTCTGATACATATATTACATTTTGTCCTTGTTTACCACATGTAGAAAAATATATCATACTACCTGTCACGATTTTTTTAAATTTAGGGCCTAAGTCTAATGAAGTCATTGATTGACCTCCACAGTTATCAAACATAGCATACATACTCGTTACGTTACTTGTATCAAATAGGTTTCCTAGTGCTAAACTTGTCATTGCATTATATCCACAATCATTAAACATATATGTCATATCTGTTACATTTTTTGTATTGAAATTTTTTCCCAAATTTAAATTCACCATGGCATTAGAGCCACAACTATGAAACATCTCTCTCATACTTGTTACATTACTTGTGTCAAAATTATCTCCTAAGTCTAAATCTGTCATCGCATTATTTCCACAATTTTTAAACATACTATCCATATTCGTTACTTTGCTTGTATTTAAATTTTCCAAGCCAGTTATTGTATAGGGATTTGTACAACTACTACCAGTTCCTATATATGCAAATAAGTAACTTGAATCTGGGTTAGCATATATGGTATTACTACTTCCTATAAACACATCATAAGGTGCACTTGAATTAATAGTCCAAGCTATAATTGAGCCATCCCCTGATTCTGATACATCCCATTCATTATATCCTCTACCAATATAGCTACGAAAAACAACTCTATTTATTTGATTTCTAAGCATAGTTGTTCCTAAAAAACTACTTGTCTCTGATGACTCTGACTTTGTACTTTTCAACACATTGCTTCCAGAAGTAGCTTGTGTTGCAACATTTGAACTACCATCAGCTGTTGCGTCATCACTTGATATATCATCACTCATAATTTCTTTAGGTTCAGTTGCAATTATGTATTTTAAATTTTTATCAGTTTCAAAATTTACATACTCACCATCTTCCATGCTCTCTATAGCTGTAATTTGATTATTATCTGTCAAACTATACATTGCTAACATTACATCACTTTGTGTATTTTTATTTTTAACAGTTAATACTTCTCCATATGCACTTGGGTCATATTCTTGTTTTTCAGTTTCTATGTTTTCATTATTTGTTTCAGTTTGTGTTTCAGTTGTTGATTCCTCTACTGTTGTTTCTTCTTCATCTGTTGTTACTTGTTTTTCTACCATTTCAAACACAGAAATTTCATAAGCTTTTTGTATTGTCTGTTTTTCACTTGGTACTTTTACATTTGTTAATGTTGCTAAATCTATGTCATTAACTTCTAATTCAGCATTTAATGGCATATATCCTGTTACAACTACATCTCCATCTTCATTATTTTTTAGTTCTTTATTGTAAAAAGTTTTTGTTTCATTATCTATTACAACTTCTTTTGTATCATAGTCTGTATGTAGTTGTACTTTTTTATTAGCAATTTCTATTTCTGTTAATTCAAGTTTCGAATCAGTGTTCTCAACTCCCATTTCAACTTCAGCACCATCAGTCGTATAATATTTAGTTACTATATTTCCATTTACAGATGTTGGTAAATCAAGCAGATAGTTTCCATCCTTTGTTTCAGTTGCGTCTACTGTCACTGTTTGATTTTCTAAAACATTACTTTTATCTGCTATCTCCATTTCTATTTGTATTACATTTTCTGCCCTAGAGTTTCTTATGTTTGTATATACTCCAAACATAATTATTATAGCCATTAATAGTATAAATATATTTCTTATTTTTTTGACAATTATTTTATTTTTTAACATGATTTTCCTCCATCTTTTGGTTCAAAATTTTCATACTTTTTCTCCTTATATTTATATCACAACACACCATTTTTTTCAACATTTTTCGTGATTTTTTTTCGAAAAAAAAGTACCAAAAATGGTACTTTTTTCATGATATTAAAGCTCTTGAAATTTAGCCTTTTTTCTAAGCGTTGGGAGACTTTTGTAAATAATTTTGAAGCAGGAAAATTTTTCCAATTCATTATCTTCCAAACAATCTAAATAAATATCTAATTCTTCTAAGTTTTTACATGCTGAAATTATGGCTGGGTGAAGATTTGTTTCAAACATCAATTCTATTCCTAATAATATTGCACTTTTCTTAGATTTTCCCTCTTTTCTATACATTAAGTTATATCCCTCTCTAAATCTTGCTCTCATAGAGTTTTTGTATTTATCTAATGGCAATATATATTTTCCCTCAATAACTTCTGATATTTTCGTTCCTTTGTTTTGCACAACCTCATTTTTTATATCTTCTTTTGTATATGGTAAATAAACTTTTCCATCTTCTTCAGAAATTACTAATGTGTTATTATCTTCCAAATTGTTTTCAATAACTTTTTCCTCATCTATTTCAAACATTAATCCATCTTCATTAGCTACAATTTCTGTTAAATTTGTAAGTTTAAAGTTTACAATATTTTCTTTTCTTTCTAAATTATCAATAACATAATTAATCTTAAAATCTTGATTTGTTGTTATTTCATAATCTTCTCCTTGTTTTTCTAGTAATATATATACTCCTCCTGAAACTATTCTTAATCCTGGGTCTCTTACTATTATATAAGATGTTTCATTTGCTTCTGTATATACATTGTATTCCGTTTTTTGCAATTCTACTTTATATTTATTATTTTTTAGCAATATTTCTGTTATGTCATTTTCTGTATGCATTTTTATTTCGCTTTGTTTTATTGTCTCTTCTGCTTCTTTATTTAATTCTTCTAAATCGCCTATATTATATACATCATCTTTTACTTTTTTTGAGGTTGTAGATGTTTTGGATGTTTTTCTAGTTCTTTTTGTTGTCGTTTTAGCTTTCTTTACTTCTGGCTCTTTTTCTTCTTCATTTTCTACTTTTATTTTTTCCGTTTTCGTTGAGGCTTTTTTAGTTACTTTACTGCTTTTTATGCCTTCTTCTATCTTTTTTAATCTCTTTTTCTTTACACTTTTTTCCTTTTCTTTTATTAGGTTTTCTTCTAAATTGTCCTCTGTAAGCCATCTATTTACATTTCCAAAAATCTCATCTATTTCGTCTTCATCATCTTCTATTGTTCTGATTTTTTTCTCATTGTCTAAATCTATTTTATATATATTTTCTTCTTCCATTTCGTTATTCTTTTTATTTTTTTTACTTACATCTTTAGTTTCTTTTAATATTTTTCCAGCCATTTTAACCTCCAGTCTTTAGTATTTTTTATAATCGATAACTATTTACTATATTATACATCATTTTCCACCTAATCTCAATATTTTTTATGTTACATTTTGATTACATATAGTTGATTTTTGTAATATTCTTGTAATATTGCATTTACAATTATTGGCATTTTTTGTATATTCAAAGCAAAAACAGCACATTATATAAAAATGTACCGTTTTACATTATTTTTTATTCAGTTGCTTCTCCTTTTGAACCTACTACAGATCCTTTAACTAGACCAATATTAACTTTTATTCCTCCACCATGAGATGCCCAGTTAACACAATCCACATCTTGTCCCTCTAGCCATACATAAATCCTAATTCTACAAATCTTGCTTGGTGATATTCCAAATTTTGTTGTTCCATCACTTGCACTTACTAAATCTTGTACACCATCTTCTAGTGCATAATCACTCTCTGTTGATGCTTTTGATGTTACTTTTGTTTGTAATACATTTTGTTTTGCAATAGAACTTTCACTTCCATCCCACTTGTATATATCATTAATCGTAGTTCCTACAGAACTATCTTTCAAAGCATATGTAGGTAATTGTGTATTTGTATCAAACCCCTTTGTTTTTCCATCTTTTAGCATCTTTGTTGCATATGCTGCTGCATCACCTGATGACCATTTTATTTTATTATTATTTTCTACTATGTAATCTGCATGAGCATTTGAGTTTGGTTCCCATATTGCAACATCTGATACATTTGCAACAGGTGCTCCTACACCGACTCCTGCAGTCTCTTTAAGAATTGTTGCTTGGTCTGCAACTGTATCAGATGTACCTGAATATTTAGCAAACGCAACTCTTGCTGTATTTTGTAAACCTGTAGAAGCTTTTGAAGAATCTAAAAGTTCTAATGAAGAATCATAATTTAATTGCAATACATCATCATGTGAAGTATCTTTAGATTCATTTTTTAAAAATATATCAAAAGCAAAATATCCTGGATAATCTGATTTTCCAGCATCAGTTTGGCCTTCATTCATTACTTCAATGTTTTCTAGAGATGTTACTGTTGAATTTGTAACTTTTCCTCTAAGCATTTTTAAATCAGTCATGCTTCCACTAACTAATCCTAATGTTGATACTGGTAACATCTCTGATGGTGAAATGTTATGATGTCCTGTATATGCATTATTCATTATACTTAATTGTCCCTCTTCTGTTCCTAACACAATTCCATTTGACCAGTTTTCTGCGTCAAGCGAAATTTCTAGACCTTCTGCTACTTCTACTGTACCTTGTAAGTTTGTAATAGATACATTTCTTTGTGTTGAAAACCATGCATATGTTGATATTATAAACAATACTAATGCAAGCAATATTATAAAAAACATCGCATTCATTTCAGATTTTCTTTTGTTTTTTTTACTTTTTCCCTTCATTTATCTCTCCCTCTCTCAAGTTTATTTATAATTCGATTTTTTATTCAATTTCATTTTACTATCTATTCATTTTTTTGTCAACGCTTTTTCTTTTATAATTATATTACATTTTTGTTACATTTTCATTACATTTTTTACACTTCTATATTATATTTAGGTCTTTCCATATAATGGGTATGAAGTAGTTTATGTGCTCTATAACTTCCTGGTTCTTCTAAATATTCTTCATATATTTTTTTCAAGGTAGGATTTTCATGTGATTTTCTTATTTTACTTTTTTCATCTATTGAATATAATGCATCTGCTCTAAGTTTTCTTACATTAACTTCTCTTCTGATTTTTGAGCTTTTAATTGGTTGACCTCCACCCATTATACATCCTCCTGGGCATGCCATTATTTCTACAAATTGATAATCTGCTTTTCCTGATTTTATTTCTTCCATAATTTTTTGAGCATTAGCTAATCCACTAACTGCCACAACTTTTATATCTTTTCCTGCAATATTTATAGTCGATTTTTTTATTCCATCTCCACCTCTAACTTGTTCAAAATCCATCTTAGGTAAATCTTTACCTGTTAAAATATCTTGTGCTGTTCTTAATGCTGCTTCCATCACACCACCTGATGTTCCAAATATTGCTGAAGCACCTGTCGCTTCACCCATTGGCTCATCAAACAAACTATCTTCAAGATTTAAAAACTCTATATTTGCCTGTTTTATCATTCTTGAAAGCTCACGTGTTGTAATAACATTATCCACATCATACATATCATTGTTTTTCATTTCAGCTCTTTGTCTTTCAAACTTTTTTGCAATACAAGGCATAACAGACACAGTATATATTTTTTTAGGGTCAATTCCCTCTTTTTTCGCAAAATATGTTTTTATAATAGCACCAAACATTTGATGTGGTGATTTACATGTTGATAAATGTGGTAACAATTCTGGATAATTCATTTCAATATATTTAATCCAACCAGGAGAGCAGGATGTAATCATTGGTAAATTATCATTTTCTTTAAATCTTTCTATAAACTCATATGCCTCTTCCACTACAGTTAAATCAGCACCTGTATTGGTATCAAACACTTTATTAAAGCCCAACCTTTTCAATGCAGTAACCATTTTTCCAGTCACATTTGTACCGATAGGCATACCAAACTCCTCACCAAGAGCAACTCTTACAGCCGGTGCAGTTTGAACAACAACATATGTATCTGGGTCTTTCAACTTTACCCAAACATCCTCAATAGACTCTTTCTCATGCAATGCACCTGTAGGGCAAGCCTGTATACACTGTCCGCAATTAGTACAATTCACATCATTCAAACTATGGTCACCAACAGTAGAAATACACGAATCAAACCCACGATTTATACAATCTATCGCACCAACCCCTTGAATATTTTTGCACATAGCTACACATCTTCTACACAATATGCACTTATTAAAATCCCTTACTATTGATGGTGATAAATCATCAACCTTATGTTTTGTCATTTCTCCTGGAAACTCAACTTTCAGCACATTAAATTTTACAGCCAAAGTCTGTAATTCACAATTACCAGAACGTGTACAAGTCAAACAATCCTTTGCATGATTCGAAATAATCAAATCAAGAATCACATGTCTTGCTTCTAATACATTTGGAGTATGTGTATGAACAACCATACCATCCTCAACAGTCTGAATACAAGAAGTAGCAAAACCTCTTCTTCCCTCAACCTCAACAATACACATCCTGCAATCTCCCATCTCATTTATATCTTTCAAAAAGCATAATGTTGGAATATCAATTCCTGCTTGTTTCGCAGCTTCTAATATCGTTGTTCCTTTTTTAGCTTTTACTTCTACTCCATCTATTGTTAGAGTCACCAAACTTTCTTCCATATAATCCTCCTTTTTCATGATTTCCCCTCTGGGACCGGGTATTTTCGGGGAATTTTTCACATTTTTCCCCTTTGGGACCGGGTATTTTCGGGGCAATTTTTAAGAATCTCTATCTTTGTTATTTTGTAATTCTTTTTCTACCTCTTTAATTGATTTATTACTATTTAATAAATTAATAAAAAGTTCTATTTCTACACTTAAAAACGCTAAATATGGCACATGTTCTTGAAGTACATATTCTCTTATTGTTTTATCTTCTACAGTATCAACTCTTGTTCTCTTCTTATATGTTGTATCGTTTGTCATTATAATATAATACACAAATATTAAGGCAATCATAATTAATAGCTTATTTCCCTTTTTATTTTTTAATTGTAGAATAAATGTTATTATCGAAGCTATGAATATTATACTTGCCACTAACGTTAGAGCTCTAACGTTACATTTTATCCAAAAACCTGGATTTCTTATATTCCATAAATATGATAAATATACCCACGCAAACATATTTATAAGCATACATATATTTAATATCCTATATCTTCTTTTTATAAAATTTTCTATTAACATTATTACTGGCAATATAAATATTGATATATTTACTATTATAATCAATATTTCTGTTATTTTCATGTTAAAATCCTCCTTCTTTTGTTTATTGGTAACATTGGTGGTACATTTTTGCACTTCTGGAACCGGGTATTTTCGGTTCTTTTTTTTATATTTTCCCCTCCGGGACCGGGTACACCAGGTGCATTTTTTTATATTTTCCCCTCCGGGACCGGGTACACCAGGTGCACTTTTTTATATTTTCCCCTCTGGGACCGGGTACACCAAGTTCAATTTTTAATTTCCTATCGCATGGAACGGACAATTTGTTAAACAAGTTCCGCACTTTATACACTTATCCTGATTAATAACTCTCTTTTCTCTTGCCACTCCCTCTATTGCACTAACAGGACAATGTTTTTGACATAAGCCACAACATTTACATTTTTCAGCATCTATTGTTATTTTTGACAATGCTTTACATTCCAATGTCTTGCACTCTTTTTCAATAGCATGTTGTCTAAACTCTTCTCTAAAATATTTCAAAGTGCTAATAACTGGATTTGGTGCACTTTGACCTAATCCACAGATACTGGCTTTTTGAATATTAACAGCTAATTTTTCTAATCTATAAATATCATATTCTGAACCATCCCCTGAACACAATTTTTCTAAAATTTCCAACATTCTTTTAGTTCCAATTCTGCAAGGTGTACATTTCCCACAGCTTTCACTAACTGTAAATTCCAAGTAAAATTTTGCTAAACACACCATACATTTTGTATCATCCATTACAATCAATCCACCAGACCCCATCATAGAGCCTATTGTCTTTAATGACTCATAATCTATTGGTGTATCTAAATGTTCAACCGGAATACATCCACCTGACGGACCACCTGTCTGAGCAGCTTTAAACTTTCTTCCATTTGGAATACCACCACCTATGTCAAACACAATCTCTCTTAAAGTAGTTCCCATTGGTACTTCTACCAAACCAATGTTATTTACATTTCCACCTAAAGCAAACACTTTTGTTCCTTTTGAAGTTTCAGTTCCTATTGAAGAATACCATTCTGCTCCATTTAAAATTATTCTTGTAATATTTGCAAAAGTTTCAACATTATTAATAAGTGTCGGTTTTCCCCATAATCCTTTTTCTGCAGGATATGGAGGTTTTACTCTTGGTTGCCCACGTTTTCCCTCTATTGATTCTAAAAGTGCTGTTTCTTCACCACATACAAACGCTCCTGCACCCAAACGAATTTCTATATCAAATTCAAAATCTGTTCCAAATATACTTTTACCAAGAATACCATATTCTTTTGCCTGGTCTATTGCCTTTTGAAATCTTTTTACTGCTATGGGATATTCTGCTCTAACATAAATATATCCTTTATTAGCTCCTATTGCAAACCCAGCAATCATCATTGATTCAAGAACAGAGTGCGGATCTCCCTCAAGAATACTTCTATCCATAAATGCTCCTGGGTCACCCTCATCTGCATTACAAACAACATATTTCTGGTCTGATTCATAAGATTTTGTAAGTTCCCACTTTTGCCCTGTTGGAAATCCTGCTCCTCCACGACCACGTAATCCTGATTCTTTAATAATTCTTATTACCTCATCTGGTGTCATTTCCCTTAATACTCTTTCCAATGCTCTATATCCATCAAAAGCAATATATTCATCAATACATTCAGGATTTATTACTCCACAATTTTTTAATGCTATCCTTTTTTGCTTCTTATAAAAATTCAAGTCATCCAATCTATTAACTATTCTTCCATCGATATCTTTGCATAATAATCTATCAACTGTTTTTTCCTCTATTATATGAGTTTGGATTATTTCCTCACAATCTTCTGGCTTTACATTTGAATAAAATGTATCTTCTGGTCTAATTATTACTATTGGACCTTTTGCACACAATCCAAAACAGCCTGTCATTATAACTCTTACATTTTCTATATTTTTCTCATCTATTATTTTTCTTAAATTTGTCAATATTTCTGGTGATTTTGATGATGTACATCCTGTACCATGACATACTAATATGTGTTTTTCTCTTGTATCAGCTTTTGTATTTACTCTTAAATCAAGTTCTTTTCTTTTTTCTTCTCTTATTTTATGTATTTCTTCTAAAGTTTTCATTCAATTCCTCCTTACATAGTATTCTGACAATTCTATTATTCTCTACTACTTAGTTCATCTAAAACTTCATCTAACTTTTGTACAGTAGCTTTGCCAAAAACTTCTCCATTAACTGTAAACACTGGTGCCAATCCACAAGCTCCTACACATCTTGTTTCTTCTATCGAAAATCTTCCATCTTTTGTTGTCTCTCCCGCTTCTATCTTTAGCCTTTCTTTCAATCTATCCATTATTTTTTGTGACCCCTTAACAAAACATGCTGTACCTAAACACACAGCAATATTATATTTTCCTTTTGGTTTTAATGTAAATCTTGAATAAAATGTTACCACTCCATAAACCTCTGCCATTGATACATTTAAAAATTCTGCCAATACTTTTTGAGCATGCATTGGTACATACCCATAGTGCTCTTGCACTTCATTTAACATTTGAATTAAATTATCTTTTATTGGTTGATATTCATTGCATAAACTTTCTAAAAATTCATCTTTTTTATCACATTCACATTCGCACTTGCACAGTTTTTTTATATTGTCACTATTTTCATTTATTTGCTCTTTTTTTGTTTTGTCATCTTTTTGTTTCTTATATTGATTTTCAATTTTGTTTTTTTCCATATCAATTCCTCCTATGATATTATATTTGAATTATATCAAAGTATTATTTTTAAAACAAGATTTTAAATAACATTTTTGTCTTACTTTAATTTTGCACTTCTGGACCGGGTATTTCAGGGGCAATTTTCCCAAAATTTTCTCACAAGTTTTCTATTAATTCTTATAACTCTAGAAACTTGCGTCATATATGCACCCTTTATGTTTTTTATGATTTTTATATCTCTACTTAAATTCTCCTTTTTTCTTTTTCTAAAAAAAGTAGCCATCTTCTTAATATCACATATATTAAATTTTTCCATTATTATTCTACTCAACTGTTCATCAGACAATTTGCTTATAATTTCATATTCTGCATAATCATTCCAATTATCCACATCTTCCAGCTTAGTTGTATACTTTATAAATTCATTAACATTATCATCAAAATAATGTAATAAAACACTTTTATTCACAATTTTTTCTATTCCTAAATATTCATTATAGCTACTCCACTTATAATTTTGTGTATTAGCAATACCTGCTTTTTCTGGATTTCTATGAACATATCTGCAGACCTCTAAAAAATATTCTCGATTTTCAACACACTTACTCTTAAATCTTCCTTGAATTAATGTTCCTGTTCTCATATATTTACTATTAAAATAGCGTACATATCTTATAATAAGACTTTGCATTGACTTTGACAAAAAATCATCTTTTACACTAATAACCATATGCACATGATTTATCATTAAGCAATAAGCATATACTATATAGTTAAATTCTTTTTGTGTTTTTGAGATTTGTTTCAGAAAAAAATTTCTATCTTGATTATCATAAAAAATATTTTGACTATCTACTCCTTTTAAAATTATATGGTAGATTTTGGAATTACTTAGTTTTCTTTTAACTCTTGACAATTTTCACCTCCTTCTCCCCTAGCCAACTAATAATTTCCAATAAAAATATATATTTTTATTATATGTGCATATTTTAACATAATTTTATTGTAATTTCTATACTTTTCTTAAAATTTACAAATTGCACACAAAATACTCGGTTCCTAAAGTGCAGAAGTGAAAAAATTTCCCCGAAAATACCCGGTCCCAGAGGGGCAACATGGTAAAAAAGGAACCGAAAATACCCGGTCCCAGAAGTGCAAAATTTGCTATTAATCTATAACATCTAATGTATTCATTTTACTTTCAATCCCCTCTAAATTATAATAAGTATCTGGAATATTTCCAACAATAACATGCTCTGCCACAATAACTTGATTTGTAACTTTTTGTTCATAACTTTTAAGTGGTGTTATAATTTTCATTTTACACTGAAAGTTAACATATACTCTATGCAATGTTTGATTTATACCTTGAGCTATAAATTCACTTTTTATTTCTGTGTCAACTGTTCCTGTTATTGATACTTTTATTGGTATCCTTGGGCCAATTCCAGAAAGAAAATATATACCTGACAAACTTCCAAATGATATATTTATTTCTGGATTGCCTATTTGGTCGAATTCGTTTTGAATTCCCTCTGTTAAATCAGAAATCATATTGTTTATTGGTACAACATTTGATTTTATTATTACTATATTTCCTTTTGAATCTTTTTCTATAGTATACAATTCATCATATTGATACTTGTTCATTACTATTGTTGATTGTTGATTTGTTATTATCGTTGCTATTGATTTTACTTTTTCTTCACACATTTCTTGAAATATTGGTTCAAAATAATAAAAAATAAATCTATATATTAATGTAATTATTAATATCAATATAAATAATTTTAGAATTTTCTTTAGATTCTTTTTATTTGATTTTTTCTCCAAATTGTTCATCATATTAAAATTCATCGTACTTCCGATTTTTAAATTGGTTTTCTAAACCATATTGTTCATTAGTTCCGATTTTTTAAATTTACTTTATCAGAAAATTGTGGCTTTATTACAAATCTCTTTCTTGAATATACTTTACCTATATTCTTTTCAGACAACTTCGATTTCTCCTACGCTACAATTTAAACACTTTGAGAAAGATAAATTGGTTCTTTTGCTTTTTTTAATACATATTTAGGAATATATATTTTTTCTCCTACATTTAGTTTATCTGGTCTTTCCATTCCATTTACTCTTGCTATGTCATCTACTGTACTGCCAAATTTTTTAGCAATTTTCCATAGTGTATCTCCCTTTTTTACCACATAAATTATTACACTATAATCTTCAAGATTTTCTTCGTCTTCCATTGTTATATTTTTTATAACTGGTATTGCTGAATTCTTATACGTATCTGTTTCAAAATTCAAGTCTATATTTGCATTTACTGTTCCAGTTTGATTTAAAAATTCTTGAGAATTCACTTCAACAATAGTATCTGATTTGCAATTTTCTGTTGTATCTATTTCATCAACTATTTGTTCAAATGGAATTACTACCTTTTTTGTGTTTATTCCAATAGTTGAACGATCTGTAAAAACAAAATTTAATTCTACTTCGCCCTCAAACATAATCTTACCATTTAGTTTATTTTCTTTATTTATTATTGGATTTATTGCCACATCTACTATATCTCCGTTTTCTAACTCTGGTATATTTACTTTTTCTCTTATATTACATAGATTTTTTCTACATTGTTTATTTGTAATTGTATTTACCATCATTTTATCAAAATCCATTTTCTCTCCTGGACAATACATATCTTGAATACTTTTTATTTCTTTTTCCTCATAAGCTATACATGAAATTTCAACTTCTATTTCTATATATACAGAATGTTCTTCTACAGAATTTGGCTTTATTACGATATTTTTTATCATATACATTGTCTCACAAATATTCTCTTCTTTTATATTTGGCATATCTATAAATCCAACAAGTGGCAATCTACTTTGCACAGTACATATACGTCCATCTTCTGTTAAATAAACTAATTTAACTTCTATTTCTGATTTTGCTAAAATTTTGTTATAACTTATTTTTATATCTTTATCTACTAAACATATTTGTGAACTTAAAATTTCAGCAAGATTGTCTGTATTAGGAATTGATATATTCTCTTTTACTGATGTTTTTGTCATTCCATTTCCTAAAACAGAATTCACTTGCATATTTTCACTAAGAACTTGTATATCCTTATTATTTAAATCTGTTATTATATCTATTTCTTCTTTTAAATATACTTTCATTCCAACTTCTAATGTCACTTTAATTCCTATTTTTCTTCCATTTAACACTTTACATTCTATTAATTTTATTACAGGTGATATATCCACACTCATTCCATTCTCTAATTCTGGTATACTAAAAGTTTCTGAAAAATCCAAGCTTGTATTTAATCCTCTTATATTATTAATTCTTACTTCAGAACCTGCATTTCTATTATCATCATCTAAATTATTATCTATATTACTGTCTGCTAAGTACATTATATATGTTAAGATATTTCCATCTATTTTTATTTTTCCATCAATTACTTCTTTTTTATAAATACATACATTTCCACTTGTATTTATAGTATTTAATATGTCTGGCTTTGAGTCTGGTACAATCATATCTCCTTGTATACTTATAATTTCCTTTTTTTCACATACAACTTTATTTACATTTAAAGCCTCTTTTGTTATGTTTATTTCCATGAAAAAAACCTCCTCTACATTTTTTGTTTATTAATGTATATGGTTTTTCTCTTAATTTTATGCATATTGCACTTCTGGAACCGGGTATTTTAGGTTCCTTTTTTTCATTTTGCCCCTCCGGGACCGGGTATTTTCGGTTCCTTTTTTTCATTTTGCCCCTCCGGGACCGGGTATTTTCGGGACATTTTATTTATTTTAAAGCATGAAAAAAACCCCTTATAGGGGTTTTTAATTTATTATTCTGCTGATTCTTCTGTTTCAGGAGCGTCATAAGCTTCTAAT
>CABQAZ010000008.1 GCA_902462295.1 uncultured Clostridium sp.
ACACTGCTACATTTGGCGCTTCTTTGTCTATATTTGTTATTTTTACATTTACTACAGATGTATTTCCAGCCAAATCTTTTATTGTTATATTTTCCCCACTTGCTGTTGTGTTACTTGTATATGTTTTTGTTAATTTTAATTTATCTGTTGATAATGTCCAGCCACTTACTTCTTGGATTTCTTCATTTGACGTTATCGTTACTACTACACTTCCATTTGTTAATGTTGTTGTTGAATATGACACTGCTACATTTGGCGCTTCTTTGTCTATATTTGTTATTTTTACTGTTACTTCTGTTTCATTTCCTGCTAAGTCTTTTATTGTTACTTTTTCTCCACTTGCTGTTGTATTACTTGTATATGTTTTTGTTAATTTTAATTTGTCTTCTGATAATGTCCAGCCAGTTACTTCTTGTATTTGCTTATTTGATTCTATTGTTACTATTACATCTTTGTTTGTTACATTTGTTTCAGAATATCCTATTGTCATATACTTTATATCTTTTTCTTTGGCATATTTTATTACATATTCTGCATCTTGGTTTGTTATTATTGTTAATTTACTACATCCTGAAAATGCACTATCCTCTATAAATTTTACTCCACTTGATATTTCTATTTGTTTTAAATTTTTACATCCCTTAAACACCGAAAAACCTATATATGTTACCTCACTTGGTATCTCTATTTGTGTTAAACTACTGCATCCTTCAAATGCAGAATAACCTATACTTGTTACTTCTCTTGGGATTTCTATTTCTGTTAAACTACTACAATTATAAAATGCAACATCACATATACTAGTCACTCCACTTAAAATTGTATACTTCGTTTCTGTTTTTCCTTCTGGATATTTTATTATCTTCTTTCCATCTTTTGTATATAATACTCCTTTTTCATCCTTATAATTTCCATTCGCTTTATCTACTACTATTTGGGTTAAACTACTACATCCTTCAAATGCAGAACTACCTATACTCGTCACTCTACTTGGGATTTCTATTTGCGTTAAACTACTACATTTATAAAATACAGAATTACCTATTCTCGTTACTTCACTTGGAATCTCTATTTGCGTTAAACTACTACAATTATCAAATGCATTAGTACCTATGCTCGTTACTCCACTTGGGATTTCTATTTGGGTTAAACTACTACATCCTTCAAATGCAGAACCACCTATGCTCGTTACTCCACTTTCTATTACTACACTTTTTATTGTACCTCTTACACTATACCATGGTACATCAGATGAACTTGTATAATTTTTCATATTCCCCGTACCTGATATTCTCAATACTCCATCAGAAGAAAGACTTGCTGTTACACTTCCATCACCATTTTCTGATATATCTTCATATTTTGTATATAATATCTCATACTTTATATTTTTTTCTTTGGCATATTTTATTACATATTCTGCATCTTGGTTTGTTATTATTGTTAATTTACTACATCCATTAAATGTATCATCACCTATACTAGTCACTCCACTTGGGATTTCTATTTGCGTTAAACTTATACAATTATAAAATGCATAAATACCTATGCTCGTTACTCCTCTTGGGATTTCTATTTGCGTTAAACTTATACAATTATAAAATGTAAAACCACCTATGCTCGTTACTCCACTTGGCATTTCTATTTGCGTTAAACTACTACATCCTGAAAATGCAGAACTACCTATGCTCGTTACTCCACTTGGCATTTCTATTTCTGTTAAACTACTACAATTATAAAATGCACCATCACCTATACTAGTCACTCCACTTAAAATTGTATACTTCGTTTCTGTTTTTCCTTCTGGATATTTTATTATCTTCTTACCATCTTTTGTATATAATACTCCTTTTTCATCCTTATAATTTCCATTCTCTTTATCTACTACTATTTGCGTTAAACTTCTACATCCATTAAATGCAGAACCACCTATGCTCGTTACTCCACTTGGGATTTCTATTTGCATCAAACTACTACAATTATTAAATGCATTAATACCTATGCTCGTTACTCCACTTGGGATTTCTATTTGCGTTAAACTACTACAATTATAAAATGCATTATTACCTATGCTCGTTACTCCACTTGGGATTTCTATCTCTGTCAATTTACTACATTTCCAAAATGCAGAATCACCTATACTCGTTACTCCACTTAAAATTGTATACTTCGTTTCTGTTTTTCCTTCTGGATATTTTATTATCTCCTTTTCATCTTTTGTATATAATACTCCTTTTTCATCTTTATATTTTTCATTCTCTTTATCTACTACTATTTGCGTTAAACTATAACAATTTTCAAATGCAGAACTTCCTATACTAGTCACTCCACTTGGAATCTCTATTTGCGTTAAACTACTACAATTATTAAATGCAGAATCACCTATGCTCGTTACTCCTCCTGGGATTTCTATTTGCGTTAAACTACTACAATTATAAAATGCATAACTCCCTATACTCGTTACTCCATTTTCTATTACTACACCTTTTATTGTAGTTCTTACACTATACCATGGTACATCAGATGAACTTGTATAATTTTTCATATTCCCCGTACCTGATATTCTCAATACTCCATCAGAAGAAAGACTTGCTGTTACACTTCCATCACCATTTTCTGATATATCTCCAAAATCAGTTGAATTTGTAGCATAATTCTCTTTCATTTTATCCACTTGTTGTTTTGCCACCTCTTTTTCCGTTCTTTTTAGTCGTGGCAAAGCTATTGTAATTATCAATATTATTATGCTTATTACTACTAATAAACTTAGTATTGATATTAATTTCATTTTTTCTTGTTTTCTGATCTCTTTCATCTTTCTCACCCTTCCATTCCTCTAATTTTACATTAACATCTTTTTCTTTATTTTTCAACCTACTCTTTTCCTCTGTTTCCTTTTATTACATTTTTTCCCTTACGGAAGCTATTTTTTCGTCCGTTTATTACATTTATGTTACATTTTTATTACATTTATCTATTTTTCAAAATTTAATAATTGGGGACCATTTTTAATTCATTTTAATATTTTTCAACAAAAATAAACCCAAATTATTAAACTATTCTGTCTAATAATTTGAGTTCACTTCACATATGCAATCTATTTTTATTTATATTCTTTAGCAGCTTTTACTAACCCCACAAATAAAGGAGCAGGTCTATTAGGTCTAGACTTTAACTCTGGATGAAATTGTCCTGCTATAAAATATGGATGTTCTCTATATTCAACAATCTCAACTAATTTTCCATCAGGTGATGTTCCTGTACACATTAATCCTGCAGACTCTAATCTTTCTTTATAATCATTATTATATTCAAATCTATGTCTATGCCTTTCAGATATTTTTTCATTACCATATAATTCTTTAGCTAAACTTCCATCTTTTAATATACATGGATATGCTCCAAGACGCATTGTTCCACCTTTTTTATCTACTCCTATCTGTTCATCCATAATATGTATTACTGGATTTTGTGTTTCTGGTGCAAATTCTGCTGAATTTGCGTCTTTTATTCCTAATACATTTCTTGCAAATTCAACAACTACCATTTGCATTCCTAAACAAATTCCTAATAATGGAATTTTATTTTCTCTTGCATATCTAATAGTCTCAATTTTTCCCTCTATTCCTCTGTTTCCAAATCCTCCAGGTACCACTATTCCCTGAAATCCTGATAATTTTTCAGCTACTGTCTCTGAATTTATTGTTTCACAATCTATTAATTTTATATTTATTTTTACTTTATTTGCAAATCCTGCATGATGTAAACTTTCTATTACTGATAAATAAGAATCTTCTAATTTTATGTATTTTCCTACAATAGCAATGTTTACAGATTGCTCTCCTATACTTCTTACATTATCAATCATTTCTTGCCATTCTCTATTATCTGGTACATATTTATCAAGTCTTAAATGATTACATACTTCTCTCGCAAGTCCCTCTTCTTCTAGCATTAATGGTACAGCATATAAGTTATCTGCTGTTTTATTTTGAATTACACTACTTTTTCTTACATTACAAAATAGTGCAAGTTTTTCTCTTATATTGTCTGGAATATCTTGTTCTGTTCTACATACTAATATGTCTGGTTTTATTCCAAAACTTTGTAATTCTTTTACAGAATGTTGTGTTGGTTTTGATTTTATTTCATTTGAACCAAATATGTATGGTAATAGTGTTACATGTATATATACTACATCTTCAGGATTTTTTTCTAATCCAACTTGACGAATTGCTTCTATTATTGATAATCCCTCTATGTCTCCTACAGTTCCACCAACTTCTGTTATTACTATATCTGTATCTGTATTTTCAAAACTGTAAATTTTCTCTTTTATTTCATTTGTTATGTGTGGAATTACTTGTACTGTTTTTCCTAAATAGTCTCCTCTTCTTTCTTTTTCTATAACACTTGAATATATTTTTCCCATTGTTACACTTGAATTTTGTGTAAGATTTTCGTCAATGAATCTTTCATAATGTCCTAAATCTAAATCTGTTTCTGCCCCGTCATCTGTTACAAATACTTCTCCATGTTCATATGGGCTCATTGTTCCTGGGTCTACATTTATATATGGGTCAAATTTTTGAATTGTTACTTTATATCCTCTATTTTTTAATAGTCTTCCTAATGATGCAGCTGTTATTCCTTTTCCTAGTCCTGATACTACTCCTCCTGTTACAAATACATATTTTGTGTTCATTTATTTTTCCTCCTAATTTACCGTTTTGCTTTAAAATTAAAAAAGATAGATTAAAATAAAACTGCAAAATCGGTTTTTTTTTAATCTATCTTAATTATATTAATATGATATCACTTTTTTTGTTAATTTTCAATATTTTTTATTTTTTTTTATACTTTTATTCTCCAATTGGAATATATTTCTTTTCTTCTATTCTCTTTTCTGGCTCTTTTGGAAATTCTATTGTTAATATTCCGTTTTTGAAATTTGCTTTAATGTCTTCTTCACTTACATTTTCTCCAACATAATAGCTTCTTGAGCACATTCCAGAAAATCTTTCTCTTTTTAAATATTTAGCATGTTTATCTTCTTTTTCTTCATTTTTTTCTGCTGATACTGTCAAATATCCCTCATGTAATTCTATTTTTATGTCTTCTTTGTCATATCCTGGTATGTCAATTTCTAAAAAGTATTTTCCATCTTTCTCTTTTAAATCGGTTTTCATTAATTTACTTTCTTTTTCTGTGAAAAATGAATCAGGTAAAACCTCATCCCAAAAATCTAATCCATTTCCATTTCTTCTTGGTATCATCATCATAATTCATTACCTCCTTATAATTTTATGTGTTGACACCTTATTCGGTTGCACATATATAGTATTAACCTTTTGGCTAATTTCTATTTACATACTTATTATAAATCTTGTTTTTAGCATTGTCAATACGAGAGTGCTAAAATTCACAGAATTTTCACATTTCTAATTTTCTTTTTTAAATTTGAATTTTATTGAATACATTATTAAAGAAAATATTGTTGCTAGTATTGCTAAATAATATAAGTATAAATCAATTCTAAATGGCATTGATATATTAAATTGATTTATAAATAAAGATGATACTATTGCTAAATAAAATAAAACTGTTGCAAGTTTTCCATACCATTTGCTATAAACAACAACTTCTTCTTTTTTATAAAGGAATGATGCAGAAATTATCATTACACATTCCTTTATAAATACAATAGTAAAAATCCACCATGGTAAAATTTTTAAAATTGCTAGTGATAATAATAATGATATTTGTGTTAGCTTATCAGCTAGTGGGTCAATTAATTTTCCAATATCTGTTATATAATTAAACCTACGTGCTATTAATCCATCTAAGACATCTGTTATTGCAGAAATTGTAAATATACACAATGCAATTAAAAAATGTTTTGTCACTACAGATATAAAAATAAATGGTATTAATATAAAACGTATAATTGTTAGAATATTTGGTATATTTTCTTTTTTCATTTAAATTTTCCTTTCAAAAATTTACAAGGTTTAAAAGATTTTAAATCAATTTCTAATTTACTTTAAATTTTAAGTTGTCATTTTCAAGCTCTACTGTAATATTTTGACCATCATGTACTTCTTCTCTTAAAACCATTTCTGAAATTTCATCTTCTATATATCTCTGGATAGCTCTTCTTAGTGGACGAGCTCCAAATTTTAAGTTTGTTCCTTTTTCTAATATAAATTCTTTTGCTTCTTCTGAAACAGTTAAGTCCATATTTTTTTCTGCTAATGCCTTTTTTGTGTCTTTAAGCATTAAGTCAACTATTTGTATTAATTCTGGTTTTGTTAATGAGTCAAATACAATTATTTCATCTATTCTATTTAGAAATTCAGGTCTAAATACTTGTTTTAGATTTTCTTCAATTTTGCTTGTATCAACTGTCTGTTTTGCAAAACCTATTGAATTATTGTTTAAATTTGAACCAGCATTTGATGTCATTATTATTATCGTATTTTGAAAACTTACTGTATTTCCTTGTGAGTCTGTAAGTTTTCCATCATCAAGTACTTGAAGTAATATATTAAATACATCTGGGTGTGCTTTTTCAATTTCGTCTAATAATATTATTGAATATGGTTTTCTTTTTACTTTTTCTGTAAGTTGACCTGCGTCTTCATATCCTACATATCCTGGAGGTGCACCTATTAATTTTGCTGT
This sequence comes from uncultured Clostridium sp., assembly GCA_902462295.1. Classification (GTDB taxonomy): domain Bacteria; phylum Bacillota; class Clostridia; order TANB77; family CAG-508; genus CAG-269. Next base: position 6,685 of record CABQAZ010000008.1, read on the forward strand.
TGAGTGACTTTCCATATATTCAGACATATCAACTCTAATTATTGAATCTTCTGAACCAAACATTTCATATGCTAAACTTTTAGCTAATTCTGTTTTACCAACTCCTGTTGGTCCTACAAATATGAATGATGGTGGACGTTTTGTACTTTGTAATCCTGCACGATTTCTTCTTATTGCACGTGATACTGCACTTACTGCTTTGTCTTGACCAATTACTCTTGTATGAAGATTTGTTTCAAGATTTAATAACTTTTGTGTTTCTGCTTCTGTTATTTTTTTAACAGGTATTTTAGTCCAACTTTCTATTACTTGTGCTATATCTTGTGTTGTAAGATTTTTTAATTGAATTGTACTATTTAATTGGTCTATTTCTTCAATTAGTCTACATTCTTGTGTTTTTAGGTCTGCTGCTTTTTGATAATCTTCTGTTGAGTCTGCTTGTGCCGCATCTTCCTTTTGTGCTTGAACTTCTGCTAGTTCTTGTTTTAACATTTCAAGTCTAAATAATTCTTTATTTTCTAGATTTATTCTTGAACATGCTTCATCAAGAATATCTATTGCCTTGTCTGGTAAAAATCTGTCATGTATATATTTTTCTGACATTATAACTGTTTGTTTTATTATATCATTTGAAATTTTTACTTTATGATATTCTTCATAATATTTTTTTATTCCCTCTAAAATTTTTATAGATTCATCAATATTAGGTTCTTCTACTAATACTTGTTGAAATCTTCTTTCTAATGCAGAATCTTTTTCTATATATTTTCTATATTCTTTTAGTGTTGTTGTTCCTATTAATTGGATTTCGCCATTAGATAGTGATGGTTTTAATATATTTGCCGCATTCATTGAGTGTTCTCCATCTCCTGCTCCTATTATATTATGAATTTCGTCTATTACAAGAATTATATTTCCATATTCTCTGCATTCGTCAATAATTCCTTTCATTCTTGCTTCAAATTGTCCTCTAAATTGTGTTCCTGCTATAACAGCTGTCATATCTAATAAATATACTTCTTTATTTAATAGTTTTGCTGGTACATTATTATTAGCGATTTTAATTGCTAACCCTTGTGCTATAGCTGTTTTTCCAACCCCTGGTTCTCCAATTAAACAAGGATTATTTTTTGTACGTCTATTTAAAATTTGTATTACTCTTTGTATTTCTTTGTCACGGCCAATTACCATATCCAATTCATTGTTTTTTGCTTTTTGTGTAAGGTTTTCTCCATATACGTCAAGATATTTTTTCTTCTTTTTTGTTTTCTTTTTTTCTACTTTTACTTTTTGTCTTCCATTTGATTCTTCTTCATTTTTTCCTTGTTTTTTTGGTACTATACTTGCAAATATTGAACCAATAGGTATTCCTAAAGGATTTCCATCATTTTCTTCATCAACATCAAATTCGTCTGACTCATAGTCTTCTGGTTCAAAATCTTCCATTCCCTCAAAGTTTTCTATTTTTAGATTTGATGATAAATCCTTGAATAAGCTTTCTAATTGTTTTGACATATTTGACATATCTATATTATTTATTGGTGGTATATTGTTTTGACCATTATTTTTATTAACTTTTTTTTCATCGCTATCATCATTTTGTTTATTTTTTTCTGTTGGCATATTAGGAATTTCAATTCCTCTTTTTTTTGCACATTCTCTGCATAATCCTTCTTTAGATGTTACACCATTTTCTATTTTTTTTATAAAAATTTCTGCATTGTTTTTATTGCATTCTGAACATAACATATATTTATTTTCCTCTTTCCTTTTAATTAATATTATATATAATACATTAATTTTCCCAAATAGTCAATAGAAAATGCATAGTATAAATTCACAATAAAATCCATTTTTACACCTCATTTTATACTTTTATATATTTTTTTATTGACTCAAACTTATTATCTCCAATTCCATTAATATTTTTTATTTCTTCAATCGAATTGAATTTTCCATTTTCTTTTCTATAATTTATTATTTTTAATGCTATTGATGGACCTATTCCTGGCAAAGTCTCTAATTCTGTTTGTGTTGCAGTATTAATATTTACTATAACTGTATTTCGTTCTTTTGGGGAATTATTTTCCTTTTGACTTTCTTTCGTATTACTAACTTCATTAGCTCCATCTCCAGAGTTTGTTGTAATATATTCAAAATTTAAATTGTTTTTTAAATCATTATCATTTGGAATATTAATTTTCATTCCATCTTCTAATACATATACAAAATTGATTTTAGATACATTTGCTTTTTCTGTTGTTCCTCCTGCTAATTTTATTGCGTCAACAATTCTACTTCCTTGATTTAATATAACTACTCCTGGATTATTTACCTCTCCTGTTACATATACATAAATTTTTCTTATTTCTGTTTCTTCTTGTTTTTTATTTTCTTCAACTATTTCTTCTGTTATTAAATCTGTTTCTTCTTCTGATAAACTTTCTATATTTTTTTCTTTTGTTTCTTTATTTATGTTTTCATTATTTTTATCATCTTCTTTTGTTTCTTCTGCTATAATATCATAGTCATTTGAATAATTATATTTTTTTATAATTTTATCTATTGAAAAATATATAATACTCAAAATCACTATAATAATTGCTATTACTACATTTTTATTTTTTAAAATTTTTTTCATAAAACCATTCCTTTCTAATTTTGTTATATGTTACTTGAAATTTATTATTAAATACTGTATGATAAATATACACAATCAAATTAAGGAGAAAAACAAATGAAAATACAAAAACAAATAATACTAATATTATTAATACTTATCACTTTTATTAGTGTATTAACACAATCTGTAGAATTTAAGCAAAAAGATAGTTATTCTGCTACACTAGCAAACATTAATGCTTCACAAACCTCTTTTCCAATTTATTCAGATGGCGCAGTGTTAATGGAATCATCAACAGGAAAAATATTGTATGGTAAAAATGAAAATGAAAAATTATATCCTGCAAGTACTACTAAAATTTTAACTGCCATACTAGCAATAGAAAAATGTAATTTAAAAGATAAAATTGTAGCAAGTAACTCAGCAATAATGTCAATTCCATCTGGTTATTCAAATGCCTCAATCCAACCAGGAGAAGCATTAACAGTACAAGAACTTTTAGAATTATTTCTAATACATTCAGCAAATGAAGTTGGATATATATTTGCAGAACATATATCTGGCAATATAGAAAATTTCTCTACATTAATGAATCAAAAAGCAAAAGAACTTGGATGTAAAAATACACATTTTACAAACCCTAGTGGAATACATAATAAAGAACATTATTCAACAGCATATGATATGGCACTTATAGCAAGATATTGTATGAAAAATGAAACATTTAGAAGTATTGTTTCTAAAACATCTTGCACTATTGAAGCAACAGATAAATATGAGAAAAGATATTTTCAAAATACAAATGATTTAATTATTCCAACAAGTAAATATTATTATAAATATGCAATCGGAATAAAAACTGGATTTACAAGTCAGGCAAAAAATTGCTTGATTTCTGCAAGTTTAAAAGATAACATGGAATTAATTACAGTAGCTCTTGGAGCTGAAGCTACGGAAGATGGTAAAAGTGGAAGATATGTTGATACTTTAAATTTATTTGAATATGGATTTTCTAATTATAAAATTCAAAAGATTTCATCTGCCAATACTACTGTTAAAGAAATTTCTATAGAAAATGCAACAAAAGATACTAAAAACCTACCAGTACTTTTAAAAGATGATATAATTGCTCTTACACCAAATTCAATAGATTTAAATAATTTAAATTATAATGTGTCACTAAATGAAAATATTGTTGCCCCAATCCAAGAGGGTGAATTACTTGGTAAAATTACTTATAATATTGATGGAATTACATATTCTTCTGATTTAATTGCAGGTCATAGTGTAGAAAAATTTAACTTAAATTTAATAATAGCTCAAATTATATTTGCAATTATTGTACTTTTTATATTAATAAAATTATTTTCTTCAAAAAAGAAATCTAAAAATAAGAAGAATTTTAAGAAACATAATTATTATACTGATTCAATTTATAAGATTAAATAATTTAATGAATTAATATTTATCTGGAAGCCCTAAAATATTGGGCTTCCTTTTTTATTTATAATCATTTCCTATTATAATTGTTATATCTACATTACTTGAACTTACTGAACTTGATGAAATTGTTCCTGTTCCAAGTATGTCTTTTATATTGTCTGTAATTTTTGTATCAATATCTGATTTATTTATTATTGTTGTTTTGGATGTACTTGTTGTATTTGTTGTTTTTGTAACTTTATAACCTTTAGATGTTAAAGCTTTTTTTACTTTTGTTAAAGTTGACGCAGAACCAGAACCATTTAATATTTCTATTTTTACTTTTGAGGCTTCTGTTTTACTTACTTTACTACTAGAAGTATTTTCTGATAATGTATTTCTTGTTGTATTATTATTCGTTGATGTAGTACTATTAGTATTATTTATTGTATTTGATTCATTATTTGTAGTATCATCACTTGTTTCACCATCTTCAGAACCATATAATTCTTTAACCATTTTTTTTGTTTCTTCTTTATCTGCAATAAAGAACCATAATGGATATGTTGGTGGTCCGTAAGAGCCTCCAGGTAATACAGCACTTTGAATGTTATTTACATCCACATTTACTGCATATGGTACATAGTCTTTGATTACTGAAATAGATAAATTTGTTTCAACATATTCATATGCTATATCTATTATTTCTTTTACTTTAAGTATATTTTTTGCTTGGATTGTTTGCTTTACTGTTTCTATCATAAATTCTCTTTGTGTTCTCATTCTTCCATAATCATTTCCACCATATTCTTCTGGATAAGTTCCTAAGTATTTTCCTGTCTTTTTATCTAAATTCCCATGTCTATATCTTAGTAGTTGTTCTGCTTTATCTCCATCTAAAGTTTGCTGACCCTCTTTTAAATTAATGTGTAAATCTTGTGATGGATCATCATATACCATATCTATTGGTACATAGAAATTCACTCCTCCAATTACATCTACTAATTTTATTAAAGCTTGATTGTCAATTACCATGTAATATTTTATGTTTAGACCTGTTATTTCATTTACTTTTTCTAGTGTTTTTTCAGGACTTTTTTGATATAAAGCATTTATTTTATCACTTCCTGTACCTGATTTTGCATTTTTTCCAACAAATGTATCTCTTGGAATTGATAATAATGAAGCTTTTTGATTTTTAGGATCATATGTTCCAACTATTATTGTATCTGTTAATCTTCCTCCATTATCTGTGCTTACTCCCATCAATAAAACTTGTATTGGCTCTAAGTTTTTTAATGTTTTTTCATCATGTCCAACCAATGTTGAAAGTAATCCTTGTAATCCTCCACCATTTTTTTGTACTTTATATGTTATCCCACATACTAATACAATTAATATTAGTATTAGTAAAATTAATATCTTTTTTAACTTCTTTGACTTTTTCTTTTTTTTTCTTTTGTTTCTATGCTCTTGAGTCATTGTATCCTCCTAATTTTATTATATCTATTTTACTATATCAAAGTTTTTTTTATTTTTCAACTCTTATCCTTGTTTTTTTTTTAATTTTCACAAAATTTTCACAATAAAAGATATATATTTTTATCAATTAACAAAAACAAAAACCGATTTAAAATGCACATAAATGCAAAATGAATCGGTTTTATTTACTATTTAAATAATATTGTTAATAATAAATTGTGATTATAGAAGAATTTTGTTATAAATGAACTTTCTATAACTTCTGAAATATTAATATTTCCTGTTACAAAAACGATTAAAAATACAATAGCTAAAATCACATATATAACTAATAAGGCTTTTACAATACCATATAATACTCCTCCAACCTCATTAAATTGTTTTATTATAGGTAATGATGTTATCATATCTGATATAAATGTTAATAATATTAAAACAACTCTTGCTATTAAGAAAATAACAATCACTACTATTATATTTACAATTTTAACTGCTAAAGTTCCTGCTGTTTCGTACACAATTTCATTTTGAGTTTTATTTACAGCGTCATCAATATATTTTTCTAGGTAATCTATAACACCTACATATCTCACTTCTTCTCCATCTTTTGTTTCAGCAGAAAAATTTTCAATTATTGTACTCTCTATTTTTTCATCAATTTGAGTTTTATTGATTATTAAATTTGAAATCGGTCTATATAAAACAACTGCCAATATTATTGAAGCCAGCATTGCTATCAATCCAACAGCCAATTTAACTAATCCTTTTTTATAACAAATAAAAATATTAAGTGCAAATATTGCGACAATTATTACATCTAAAATTATTCCCATTTTAATTACCATCCTCTCAACTAATTATTATAAATTTATAATTTGTATTCTATCTTTATACACAATACCAACTAATCCGTCTGTCATAACAATGTCATTTATTTCAGTTTCTGAAACATATTTTTTTAATAAAATTCCATTTTTTTCAATTATATGTAATTCAGTTCCAAAATTTATAGCAATTTTATTATCAGATGTTTCTATAGACTTTGCTACATCTTTTGTTCTATATTGCCTTTCTTTTAAGGATACAGGATTTACTACCTTTACATTAGTATCTGCAGTATAATCTCCTGTTGATATTTCCTCTACAAGTGCAATTCTATTATTTAGTTCTATTGTCATAAAAGAAAGTTGTCTATTTTCAAATTTTATCAACTCTGTACTTGTCTTTTCTTGTAAAACGTCTATACCATCATTATACATACATATCAGTTTATCTTGTTCTTGGTATTCTATATTAACTATTAACTTATCCGTTGGAGCCTGATACTTATACATTATTGCTTCAGCAGGATTAGTTTGTGCTAATTCCATTGAAACAACTTGTATACTTGATTGTATCAGGATTCCAGAAATATCTATTTCCGCAATCGCTAAATATTTACTATCTTGCGATATAGATACATCAGCAACTCTTGATGATACCAAATTTGTTTTAAAAATCTCTTTTCCAGTTTTATCAAACACATCAACTATTGATTTATAGCTTGTATTTGATATTACTACAGAAACATATCCACTTTTACTTACATTTATTTGAGTAATATTACCCTCAATTTCACTCTCAAACATTTTTTCTTTGCCACATATTAAATAAAATTTTTGACCATTTTCTTCACACACAGCCATATATCTTCCATTAGTTGCAAATACGGCTTGATTTATATCTAGATCCATCTTATGTACTCTAGTTCCAACTTTATTATAAAACTCAAGTGCTTTTTTTCTAAATATACATATATATTTTTCATATGCATATACCTTTGTATTTTCATCTCCATCTAAATCTATACATTTAGTATTTTTTTGCATAATCTCTTTTTTACAAATGTTTTCATCACACCATTGTCTAAAATCCAAATTAAAATAATATATACCAATACATGTAATTATTGCAATTATAATTAGTAATATAAATAATAATATCAATGCTTTGAATATTTTTCTTCTTCTCTGATTCTGTAGCTTTTCAGCCCAAAAATCTTTCATTGTTTTCTCCTTTTATCTTTTGATATTTTTTTATATTATATCATACTGCTTTTTTTTTGCAATAATTTTTTTAATTTTTTGCACCTCTGGAACCGGGTATTTTAAGGGCAATTTTTATTTTTGAACACTTGAAACCTGCTATTTTCTATGCATTTTTAATCTTTGCATATCTTTAACTGCACCTTTGGGACCGGGTATTTTCGGGGCATTAATTAATAATATTAGCTGTATAATTCCTATATATCCAAAAAATGGATATACAAAATTAACTAATTTTGAAAAACCAAAATTTGAAATTACTAAACTACTTATACACATAAAAAGGACAAATTGTGTATAACTTTTTTTATTTTCACTTATATTTTCTAATAATCCTATTCCTATAGAAATTGCAGTAGTAAATATTGAAGCTAAAATTATAAAAGCATATATTGTTTTATATTTATAAAAAAATTTTCTTATTGTATAAACTATTGGCATTTCTAATGTTGATATGTCTACATCTACTTTTATTAATAGCATATATATTAATACTGATATCGTTATCATTATTAATCCGCATAGAATTGATATATATTTAATATTTTGTGTTTTTTTTATTTGGGTTCTTATTGAAATTAAAATAGGTATAAGTAATATTATGTTATAACTACAATATATTACACTACTTAAAAACCATCCTTTTTTTATTACAGGTATTTCAATTTCTGTATTTATACTTATTAAATTTATTCCACCTATCATAATAATAAAAATAATTAGTATTGGAACAATATACTCACTTACTTTTAAAACTCCTTTAACACTTGTAAAAAATATTACAGCTGATAAAAATGCTAATAAACTGCTCCCTATAATTCTATGTATTTTTATTTCTTGTTCAAAATATGCACCAAAACCAGCTATCATTATATAAAAAGTTACTAATAATAGTATGTTTATTATTACATTTATTGCTTTGGTAATTTTTTCGTTTTTTATAAATACTTTTAAAAATTCATCATAATTATTTATTTCCATTTTGCATATTATTGTTAAACTTTTATATATTATTAAACTCATTAAACTACATGTTACAATTATTCCTACTATCCCTATTGGTCCATATGAATAGAAAAATGAGTAAACTTCTTGACCAGATGCAAATCCAGCACCTATTAATGCTCCTATTATTACTAATGTAATTGTAAATATTTCTTTCATATATACCTCTCATTTTAATATATTAGTGAAATATTAAATTATTCAAAATAAATTAAAGAAAAGACTATTAACTTATCTGCTAATAGCCTTTTTTTATTTATTCTAATTTTTTCTTCTTCTAAAACTCCATACAACTATTCCTATAAATATTATAAGCATAGGTACTACAAATATTATTGTTTTTATTACAACATCTTCTTGATCTGTAACTGTATATTTTTGAATTTCGTCTGTTTTTCTTATTGCGATTGTATCATTTCTTTCTGTTAAATAAGAAATTGAATTCAATATTACATCTTTGTTATTACGTAATTCAACTCCATAAGTATAATATTGTGAACTTATTTGTATTTGTACATCTGAAGCAAATAATTCATTTGCATATATTATTAATTGTGAATTTTTATCATCAGAAATCTTTTTATTTATGCTTGCTCCTGTAATAATTGAACCTTCTTCTCCATCTTTATCTGTTTTTGATGTTGATTTTGTATTAAATTCTGTTCTTACAAATGCCTTTTCACTAGTTGTTGCAATAGTTTCATATGTTACACCTAATTCTTCTAATTTTTCATCTGCCTCAAATTGAATTTTTCCTGCATTTATTAAACACATTTGTATTTTCATATTTAATTTGTGCATAAAGCTTGCATTAACATCTTGAATTGTTATATTTGGAGAATTTTGTAACATCTTACTGCTATCTTGTTCCATAACAGCTCCATATCCAAGTGTTATTCCATATTGTGCTAATACTTGGTCAAAATTTGGAGTGTCTAATTCTAACATATTTTGTGATGTTAACATTAATATTTTTCCACCATTATTAATATAATCTAATATTTTGTCTCTTTCTAATTCTGATAAATCCTGTTCTAATGTTGTTATTACTAAACAAGAACAATCAGAAGGAATCTCTCCTGTTGTTAATATATCTAAATAATCAACTTCATTTGATTCATCTTTTAGATCTGATATTATTGTTGATAATGCTTGTTCTGTATTATAATATGTTTTTCCTGAAAGAAAATATACATGTGGTTTTTCATCTAGTGTTACTTCTATTATAGCATTTGTAATTGCTTCTTCTGTTCTATCAATTTGTTGACTTGATGAATAATCATATGTATATAGATCATTCACTGTTATCGTTTTTTCTTTTTCACCTGATTTTACTACTATTAAATTTCCACTTTCATTTATATTATATTTTGTTTGCAAATCTACTCTTGCTGATAAATCTGATATTTCTTCAACATTTATCTTTTTATTTACAGCTGGATATTTGTTTGCATATTCTGTTACATAAGTTGAATCTTGCATATTTATTAATTGTATAGTTACTTCTTTTTCTAATTCTTTTATTTTTGTTTTTGTTTCATCTGATAAAGAATACAATTTCTTTTCTGTACAGTCAATGTTTTCTACTTTTATTTTTGAAACGCCCCAATTTATTAATACATAACAAGCTATTATTATAGCTACTAAAATAAGAGTTGTTGTACCTTTTATTAGCCATTTGTTTTTTATAATTTCAAAGATTTTTTTTGATTTTTTTTCCTTTTTCTCTTTTACTTTTTTCACTCTGACTTTCTTTTCTTTTTTCTCTTTTTTCACTTTTTCCCTCTCCTATCTATTTAACTAATTTTCTTCTTTGCATTATCATAATTGTAAATGCTATAAACATCATTGCAAATGTTACTGGACCTACAACATCAGTTAACGTAATTACTCCGCTTGGGAAATTTTGATAATAACTCATTATTGATATATCTGGTAAACCAATATCTAAATCAGGTACAAATAATGTTATTATTAAAAATGCTATAGTTATAATTCCTGCTATAACTTGATTTTCTGTTATACTTGAAGCAAACATTCCTACCGCGATTGCTGCTCCACTGATTAATAAAAATCCTAACATTGTTGCTAATAGTACTAATATGCTTGGATTTCCAAAATAACATATTATTCCAAAATACATAAATGATATTAACAAAGATATAACAATTACAGCCATTGCAGCTAAAAATTTTCCAAATACTACACCTGTAATCCCAACTTGTGATGTTAATATTAATTGTTCTGTTCCCGTTTTCCTTTCTTCCGCAAACATTCTCATTGTTAATATTGGTACTGTTATTATTAATCCATAAAGTGCTGCATAAAAATATAAAGTTCCTAAATCTACATTTCCTGAAGTGACTGTTGTTAAATAGAAGAATATACTACTTACTAACATAAGTATTCCAATAACTACATATCCTATTGGAGATAAAAAGTAGCTTTTTAACTCTTTTTTAAATACTGCCCACATTATTCTTGTCCTCCTTTTTCTTCTTTTTCTGTTTCTTTTTTCTCTTCTTCATCATTTTCTTTTGTATTATCTTTTTCAGAATCTTCTTCTGCAGTTTCTTTTACAGTAGTTTCCTCACTACTTTTGTTTTCTTTAACTTCTTTCTCTAATTCTTCTACTTGATCTTCATTAACCTCAACCTTTGACTTTACTGATGATTCATCTTCTTTTTTTGTATCAATTAATTGCATAAATGCATCTTCAAGAGTAGCGTCAGATTTTTTCATCTCAAATATTGTAATTTCCTCTTTAGCAAATGTTTCGAATACATTTTTTCTTAAATCAACATCAGAATCTGCTGTTATCATATATTTTTTTGTTTTATCTTCATTTTCTGTAATTAATTTAATTTCTTTTACATTTGTTAACTTACCTTTTATTGTTTCCATTTTGTTTTCTGTATCTTCAACAGTTACATATATAGAATTATCTTTAACTACTTTCTTTTCTAGATTTTCTGGTGTATCTATTGCTACAATTTGTCCATTATTTATTATTATTACTCTATTACATATTTGACTTACTTCTGATAATATATGAGAACTTAATATTACAGTATGTTCTCTGCCTAGTTCTTTTATTAGAGCTCTTATTTCCGTAACTTGTTTTGGATCTAAACCAACTGTCGGTTCATCAAGTATTATTACTTTTGGATTACTTACTAATGCTCCTGCCATACTTACCCTTTGCTTATATCCTCTTGAAAGATTTCTTGTTAATTTGTTTTCTACATCTTCTAATCCTGTTTCTTTAATTGCTTTTTTTACTTTTTCTTTTCTTTCTTTCTTTGGTACTCCTTTTAATTCTGCCATATATGTTACAAATTCTTTTACTGTTAAATCACTATATAATGGCACTCCCTCTGGCATATATCCAATTTGTCTTTTTGCTTTTCTAGGTTTTTTAGAAATGTCATATCCATCAACAATTATTCTTCCTGATGTTGGTTCGATAAATCCTGTTATCATATTCATTGTTGTACTTTTTCCTGCTCCATTAGGTCCTAAAAAACCTATAATTTCTCCCTCTTCAATTTCAAAATTGATATTGTTTACGGCAGTAAAGCTTCCGTATTTTTTTGTAATATTTTCAACTTGAATCACGAATTTCTCCTCCTCATTTTTTGTTCTGTGCTCATATTACCATTTTCTTTACGGTTTGTAAAGTTTTTTCACCTAATTTTCACAAAAATCTGTTTTTTCTATGTGGATTTTATTTTGTTTGGTTATATTTGTTTTTTGATTCTAGTCTTATTATTTAAGTATAAAAATAGCAAGAATTTCTCTTGCTACATTTATGGTGTTTATTTAATTATCCTTGCTGTAACTCTGTTTTTACAGTTTGAACTTCTGTTATTGTTGCTTTTTGAGCTGGTTTATAATAACCTTTAGCATTAGCAACTTTAAATAATTCATATTGAAAACTTTCATCATTGTTTCTAATCTGTTGAAATGTTTGTCTAAGTTGCATATTCTCTGATTCAGAAATTGCTGTTTGATATGCTGTTAAATCAGATTTTACACTTCCTAAAATGTCATTTACCATTGTTTTTTCATCCATTTTTAATCTTCCTTTCTTTACTTAATTATTTAAAAAACTCATTAATTTTTGTTTTGTATTTAATGCATCTTGTGCTGATTTAGTAAACATTTGCTTTATTTGAGCATCTTGAACTTGTGTTGAATATGCATTTAATTTTTGATATGCTGTTTCATGAGCACCAATTAAATGTCTTAAATGTTGTAATTCTACTTGTGTTAAATCTGCCATAAAAAATCACCCTTTCTAATAAATTTATAATGTTATTATGTTCAATTTAATTAGACTTTATTCACTAGTAGCATAAAAGGGACGTTTGGGACCGGGTATTTTAGGTTCAATTTTTTCATAGAACACCAAAAAACCAGGTATTCGCTGTACTCACTGCACCTAAAATACCCGGTCCCAAACGTCCCTTTTATGCTATTGCTTTAAATTATTTTTTTAAATAATTTATCTATATTCTTCTTTATATATATAATTATACTTACTAAAACAACACTTAAAATTCCTATAATACAAGAAAGTGATATTATTATATTTACATTACTAAAAATTCTAGTAAAATACATTAACAATAAAACAATTATTATTGTTGTAACATATTGATACAACTTGTTTCCATTATCTTTTAAAGGTGATGTTTCCACAACCCAATCTAAATTTGGTTTTCTTAAATCTACTATAACCATTAAAAAGCTATTTATTAAATTTAATATTATTGCAATTAAAACTCCTATAATATAATACCAAATTGGAATTTTAGGTATATTATTTGAAACAACAACCACCATACCAATTATAGGAATTATATTAATTAATATTTGAGGAATATTTTTCCAAATAAATTGTTTAAATAACGATACTGGTATATATTTCATTACTGTAGCATTTTTTCCTTCTCTTGAAATTGCTGTAATTGATAAGTTTCCTATTGTATATATAATTTGTATTGTTCCAATTATTATACACATACATTGTAATGCAAAATCATTTATTCCCATTTCATTTATATAATCTTTTTCCTTAAAATCTTTTATGGTTATTGGCATAAATAAACTTATAATTAATAACAATACTATTATTATTAAAATATATTGAAAAATACACTGTGTAAAAAAGGTTGGATTTTTAATTACCTTTCTAAACTCATTTTTTATATACGCTATCCCTATACTTCTTTTCTTATACTTATTTTTTATTTTTTTCTTTTTATTTTTCTTTTTGTTTACATATGCAATATTTTTTAACAAACTATTTAAATATAATATTTTTCCACATACTATAAATACAAAAAAAGAAGCTATAGATAATAATATTAATTCTAATAAATTACAAATTATATTTAATATCTTAAAATCTGTTAACAAGCCTATGCATGGATTTATTACTATAAAATAACTATTTAGTTTATTTATCTTATTATTTATTATTTCAGAATCAACTTGCACTCCCTCTATTTCATTATTCTCATTTATTTGTATATTTGATACATTATTACTAAATGTAAAATTAAATAAATATATTTCTGCCATGATCATTATACTTGACAATATTGCAACAATTAATATTTGAAATATATCTTTATTTTTTATAAATTTAGTTAATTGCATTACAAATAGCATTATTATATTTATTATTAGTATTAAAAATATCGGAAATAATATCAACACTATTATCATAGTAAAATAATATATAATAGCTTTTGTAGTAACTATTCCATATATAATTAATGGCATTAATAAAAATAAAATTTCCATACTATATGTTATACTAATTACATTATTAAACTTTGCTATTAACAATTCTACCGGCTTTATTGGTAATGGCAATATATATTCTAAATCCTTCGAAAAGAAAAATACATTACTACATATTAAAATTGCCTGAAACATAAATATGGTTGCAAGCATTGGAAAATATAACTGTAAAAACAAAATTGACTGTCCCCTTAGTTCTAGCCAATTTATTACCTTGTAACTTATATATGCTATCATAACTACTATTATTGCTAATAACCATCCAAATACAGATTTTTTATTAAGTTTTCTTGTATATTTATTAAAAATATATAATTTCTGAAAATAATCTTTAATAAAAATTTTTGATAATACTATAATTTTTTTAATCATTTTTTGTTATCTCCATAAATAATTCTTCTAGTGATTTATTTTCTTTTAATTCATTTCTCATTTCTTCTATTGTTCCGACAAATAATAATTTTCCTTTTTCTATTATTCCTATTCTGTCACATAATTTTTCTGCAACATCTAATATATGTGTGGAAAAAAATACTGTCTTATTTTGTGCTGTAATTTTTCTCATTATTTGTTTTAATTCATATGTTGATTTTGGATCTAAACCTGTCATTGGCTCATCTATTATCCAATTTTTGGGGTCATGTAATAGTGAACCTATTATTACTATTTTTTGTCTCATTCCATGTGAATAGCTTTGTATTTTATCATTTAATACATCATTTATTTCAAATAATTTTGTTAATTCCTCTATTCTCTTTTTTCTTTTTTCTACATTTATTTCATAAATATCTGCCATAAAATTTAGATATTCTATTCCTTTTAATTTTAAAAACATATCTGGATTGTCTGGTACATATCCAAAACTTTTTTTTGCTTCTATTGGATTTGTTTTTATTGAATAATTATTTACTAATATATCACCTTCATCTATATCTAATATTCCTGTTATCATTTTTATTGTTGTAGATTTTCCTGCTCCATTTGGTCCCAAAAAACCAAATATTTCTCCATCTTTTATTTCTAAATTTAACTTTTCTATTATCCTATTCTTTTTATCATATGATTTTGATACATTTTTTATTGATATCATATTTTTCCCTCCAATATTTTTATCAATTTTTTATATTATATATTAAAAAAGAGATAAATTCAAGCAAATTTTCTCATACTCAAATATTTATCTCTTTTATTTTTACTATCTCCATCCATTTAACTTCTTTGCATTCTTTGTTATTCTATCTGTCCTTTCTCTTCCCCAAACTCCAACTAAGTCATTCTGATACTCTTTCATCTCTTTTATATCTTTTGATTTATTAGCTAACATAGCTGCGCCTATACTTTCTTTTGAAGTTCTATTATCATCTAATTTCATTGCCTTACATATTAATTTATTATCTGTAACTCCTTTTTCTCTATATTTAACTGCATCTTTCATTATACTATCAAGTTTTTCTTTTTTCTCTTTTCTACCTAATCCATCTAATTCTGTAGAAAATGCTTCCTCATATTCCTTCCTTGCTTCTTTATCTTTCATGAATTTATTATCTAATTCCTTTTTATGTTGTGAAGAATATTTATCTCCATATCTTTCTTTTTTATACTTATCAACAATATCTTGCATTTTTTCTGGTTCTTTTAATCCTTTTGTTATACCTGTACCAATTGAACTACCTGCACTAATCCCTAATCCTGTATATTGCACAACTTTACTCATATCTCCACTTGTTATTCCAACTCCTAATCCAATTCCAGCTCCTAATATAGTTCCTGTTAATCTCGTACCACTTTTTATAACTGGCTTTACTCCAGAACGAATAGTTCTTCCAACAGCTTTCACCCTTGCTTTATTTTTTCTTTTTTTGTCTGCTTTCTTCCTCCTCTCTTCCTCTTCTTGTAGTTGTCTCCTTCTATTCATTTCTTCTTCTTGTTGTCTTCTCCTTGACTCCTCTAACATTCTATTTCCTTCACCTTGTTGACTTTCTTCTTGAGAATTATTATTATCATTATTCATTCCTAAAAGTGTTCTTTCTTCATCAGACAGTTCATCTGGAGTAATCTGTCCATCTGCTAATCTTTCCTCTAAATCCTCTCTTTGCATCCTTATTGATGGATTTTCTGCCATTGTGCTGGCAGCTACTCCTGCACCCAATCCTAACATCGCTCTTTGTTCTGGTGTCAATTCATCTGGAGTAATCTGTCCATCTGCTAATCTTTCTTCTAAATTCTCTCTTTGCATTCTAGCTATAGGATCTTCATCTCCTCCAATATTTGCATCTGAGGCAGATGCCCCCCCAAGAGAATAACCGCTATTATTTGTTGGTGGATTTCCAAAGCCTCCACTTGGAAGTGGCATAGAACCACTATCTGTGTTATCCTCTCCTACTGAATCATTATCAAACAAACCTGCGAGACTAGTTCCTGAATTTGCTCCTCTAGAATCTTCTGTACTACTTTTATCCAATTTTCCAACAGGATTAGAACCATTTTTTCCACCATGCCCTTTTCCTGCAAATCCTGCTAAACCTTTTAACGCTTGCATTGTTAATGTTGCTCCAGCGGCTCCTCCAAGAACTCCAGGTGTTTGAGCTTTTTCAAATCCAAACATTTTCCTTACTAATTTTTCAGCAGGTATCATAAATCCAATAGCAACTAATGTATATACTACATTAGTCTCTGCCAATTCATATGCCATTGATATAAATACTGTAAACAATAACAAATGCATTGGTTGAATCAACAAATTAAATATATATTCCTTAAACCACATATTAAAAGCTTGTGCTTTTCCATCATTAATTTTATCAATTGAATACGTCATTGCTACTAAAGGTGCTATAATAGTTAAAAACGCCATATATAATACCCTTTTTAAATATGTAAAAGAAAAGAATATTGTATAAAATACTAATACCAAATACGCAATTGCATATCCAACATATTCAGTTCTACCATCCTGATTTTGTGCAGACATTCTTATCATACCAATTAAATTGGTATACCAAACAAAGCCTTCTATATCATCTACTTTCTTTGTTGGATCATCACTACTATCCATAAATGAATTTCCATCTTTATCTATATAGTTTTCATTATATTCACCTTCAGTTTGTTCATACAATGATTGTATAAAACCTTTTTTTCTACTTTTTTTCATATCATTAAAACTTATTACATATATAGAAGTATTATTCTCTGTTGAAGCTTTAATTATATCAATAATATTTTGATTAACACTTACTGCAAATACCATTATATAATGTAAAACAAAAACCAAACACATTGATACTAGCCAATCAAAAAACATTTTTTTATATTTTGATTTATCTGATGCAACACTGCTTAACATCATTCTTATTCCTATATATACTATTATTAACATCATTATAATAATAGCTGTATTTCTTATTACATAATACCATTTTGAAATCGTTGAACTTAATTGCATTGCTGTGTTTTGCTTTGAAGTTTGTATCTGTTCTCCTCCTTTTTCGTAATAATACTTCTCAACTTTTGCATCAGGATTATTAGACATATATGTATTATAATCTTGTATTTTTATTGGAGTTGTTTCATTTTCAAACTTAGCATACACCTGCTTTGGATTGAAGAAATCTATATCAAATACTAGCAGTCTTCCTTCAAAAATCTCCTCAGGTCCAACACCAAAAAGTGGTAACATTGTAATATCTGGTAAATTACTTCCTGCAACAGCATGTGCAACAATAAGACCCGTGAAAACAGCTCCAGCCAAAGTAGCAGTATTTACAATAGTTGTCACAATACCAGCAGAAGCTACAGTAGTTAATATAGTTCCAAGAACACCACCTATGGATGAAATTATTGCACTTATTCCCCCAGTCAAAATTGCAGCACCTATAAATACAAGCGCTCCAGCCACAATTCCAGCCAATAATGCCCAACCTTTTTTACTTCCTGTAAGATCTATTCCTAGATCTCCCTCCATTCCTAATATTGCATTCTGTACAATATTCATAATACCATCGCCTAATGCAAGCAATAAATCACATACTGGAGAAAGTAGTTTTCCTCCTATTACCGAAGCTGTTCCAGCATATGAAGCCTTAGGTATTATAGCACTTATGAGAACTAATACTATTAACAACATTACTAACTTTTTAAATAGACTCTCTTTTTCAAAAATTCTCATCTTAATCTCCTTAATAATTTATATTTCTATTTCTGTTTTCTATTAATTTGTTCAAATTTGTTTCAACAAATTCAAATTCTTTTTGTGTAGGTGTAATTTGTAAAATAGCAGATTCTGCTCCAACTTTTAACAAACCTTCACCTTTTCCGCAAGTTACTAAGAATCCTGCTTCACCTTCACTCAATTTAAAAACTTCTTTTAAATATTGTATTTCTGATTTGTCTTGTGCTAAAAATAATTTTGTATCAGAAGATGTAAGTACAGCTTGTGCCTCTGGTTTTTCATAAAAATCCTGAAATCTCTGAGACACTACTGCAAGTGATACATTTCTTTTTCTTGCACGTCTAGCCATTGTGTTTAAAAAATCTACAGCTTCTGGATATGGAAGTAGCATCCATGCCTCATCTACAATTACCCTTTTCTTTGTTGCTTTTTTTCTATCTTCACTATTTTTTTTAACAAACTTTTCCCATATCCATGTTAAAAGAATTTGTTGTGCAAGTGGTCTTGCAAACTTTTCTTCAAGTTGAGATATATCCAAATTTATAAATGGTGCCCCTTCAAGAAGCTCGAACGTTGATTGTCCATCAAAATACGCCATTTGTCCATTATATTCTCTTACATATTGTTTCATTACTTTTAATAAGTAACTATAATGAAATCTATAATCATCATTTGTATTATCTTGTGCTTTAGCTTGTATTCTTTTATACCATGAACCTATTGTAGGCATTTTCTTTTTTTCTCTGTATAATCGATCTCCTCTATTAAAATTAGTTGTTCCTTCATACAAGCTATTTGGATCACTAGTTATTCCTATTGCAGCATATTCTTCTGATACAGATTCTGCTATAATTTGTTTTGTCAACTCATTTACTTCTTTACTTCTTGTACTTCCTCTTGCCATAGTTATTAATGATTGTGTTACATCTTCTACTTTATTTTCTATATTAAGTACTTGTCTCTCTCTTCCTGTTATTTCATCTTTTGCTGTTTCTGTTTCAATATCAAATAGATTTATAATTGTTTTAGATGTTGGACTAAGTACTACATTTATTCCTCCTAATGATTCTGCTACAATCTCATATTCACCTTCTGCGTCTAAAGCCAAGCTTTCAATTCCCATTAACAATGATGATCTACTTATTAATGTTTTCATTGTTACTGATTTTCCAGCACCAGACTTAGCAAATATAACCATATTGTAGTTTGTAAGTGAACTATGGAAATTGTCAAATAATATTGGTGTTCCTGTTTGTTTATTAAAACCTAACGGTATTCCAGTAGAATGTCCAACTTCTGATGTTACAAATGGAAATACTGTTGACATTGAACGTCTATCAAATGTGTGTGTCTTTTTTATTTTATTTTCCATTAACGGTAAGTTAGATTTAAATGCAACTTCTTGCATTGCCCATGCTGTTTTTACACCTACTAAAGATTTTGACATTTCTGCAGCTAATAATTTTGTAAGCCTATCCAAATCATTTAAATTATATGTAAATATAGTAGAAATAACTGATGCTTCATATAACTTATTAAACCCTGCAGCTATTTCATCTCTTAATTGCTCTGCTTCAAATCTTTTTTGTGTTAAATTACTTTCTCTATTAATATTTCCTTTATCTGCTGCGACTATTCTTTCTGTTTCTAACTCATTTATAACTCTGTTTAACTCATTTTGAGATCTAGCTTCTTGTACCGGATTTATATATATTGATGTATTTATATCTCCAAAGAAATACATATCTCTAAATAATTCTGGAAAAGTACACATTCTAGGTAATGTAGATACAAAGAAACTTCTTGCATATTTTTTTACACTTGAAATTATTTCCAAATGATCTATATTGCTTGTATCTATTCCAGAAGGTGCTATTAATTCTTTTATTGATTGTCTTTTTAATAATTGAGTTTCATTACTTTGTTGTTGTTTTTTTTCTACCTCTTGTTGTCTTTTTTTCGCCATTTGCTTTACCTCCTTCTTTTGTATTCTCTTGTTCTAATTTTTCAATTGCTTTATCTGTTAATTCTGTGCCTAAATATTTTTCATTTTCCTCTAATATTAATTTAGCCATTTCAGAAATCAAATCATCTACATTTTCTTCTTTTTCTTCTATCTGCCTTTCTAATTCTGTTTTTGCTTCATCAACTTTTTCATTTGCTTTTTGTATTGCTTTTTCTTCTATCATTTTGTCTATTTCTGCCATCTTCTTTTTCAAAACATTTGGTGCTGTTGAATACATTTCATCGAAACCTGCTTTTATTGCTTTATCTAATCCAAATGTTTCTGCCTCTTCTCTATTATATGCCATATATAATAATTCCATTATTTCACTTGATTTAAGTATTTTTCCTCTAACACCACATACTGATATTGCTCTTATTAATGATTGAGCTTTTGTATAAAGTTCTGAAAACGCTATTCCCTCTATTTCTGCTTTGTCTAAATTATCACTTCCTGCTTCTGCTGAATGATATGGTATTATTATATAATATTTTTTATTTAGTATATTTTTATTTAAACTCATTTTCTCTGTGTCTTGCAATACTGATTTGCCATACTCATATAAATTAGATTGTTTTGTAAGTTCATAAAATGCTTTCTTTAACTGCTCATTATTATATTCTCCAGATTCTCTCATCTGTTCATATCTAATTTGCATATTTCTTAGTTTTAATTCAACTTCTTTTACTTTTTCTCTATATACTGTTAAACTTGATTCTAGATTTATTGCTCTTGTTTGTATATATATTTGTATTGGATGCCTTAATGTATTTAAAAATTGAACAAATCCCTCTTCTACACTGGTCTTTTCTAGTTCTGACATCAAGTCATAATTTATTCCTTGACATTCTATTATCATTAAAAATCTATTTCCATTTTTTTGTACTATCATATTATCTTTTACTTTGTCAAATTCCATAAATTTAAATACTGATTGTTTATTTTGACTATTAGGATTCGTTTTTACTTGTTTACTATCTTCTTCTTGATTTGACTTTTTTTCGCTTTTTTCTTTAATAACTATATATACCCAAAAAGCAATTAAAGCAAATACTCCAATAATTATAGGAATTAACACATATATAAGTGTCTGTATTAATTTAGTTGTTTCTTGATTATCCATTTATATTTTCCTCCTTTGTATATACATATAATTTCTTTTTATTTTTCTTAAATTTTATATATCTTATTATAATATCATCTATATTTTCGCCTCCAGCTTTTCTGGTTATTTCTAATCCATTAGTGTCTGGAATTTTAAACATTCCTATTGAATATCCTATTAAAGCAAAAATTAATGTTATTACAATTCCTACAATTGTTAACCCTAAAATTTTAAATATAAAATAAAATATTAATCCTATTGCTCCTCCAATACAAGTAGTTATTAACGATTTTGATGAAAATATAAATAAGATCCTTCCTTCTCCCTTTACATTTCTTGGTAAATTATATGTTCCCATATTTTCCTCCTTTGTTTTTATACAATTATCTTATTTTATTATAGCAAAAAAAATCGATAAATGGAAGTATTTATCGATTTTTTTTCATTTTATTTTTTTATTATTATGAGTTCAAACTTGTAGCAAATTGATATATAACATTTGCTATTGTAGATGCTGCAAATATCAAAATTGCTCCAACTATATATGGTATCATTGTTTTCTTATATTCTGCTTTTTCTTCTGCACTACCAATCATATATTTAATACCTAATACCATTAATATTATTACTGCTACAACAACACCCGCAGTTTGTATAACTCCCATTAATTTTCCACCTAATGTTTTTATGTCTTCTACTCCTGTTCCTGCTGATGCTTTTAAATCACCTGGAGTTACGTCACTTGCATATACAACAGTAATTCCCATTGATATAATCATTAATAATGTTGCAACTAATACTAGTATCTTCATTGTTTTTGTATTCATAATTATCTCCTCCTTTTTTATTCATTTATTACAATCTGGTTTTCCAGAATTTAAATAACATTTATAATTGTGAAAATATTACCACACATATTTTCCATATAGCAAATGCCCCAAATACTACAAGACATCCTGCAACATACGGCATTAACATTTCTTTTGCTTTTACTTGTTGTTCAATGCTTCCCCACATCAATTGTATTCCTAATATTGCTCCAATCACTACTGATAATGCTATTCCTATTGCTAATAATGTGTTATATATTATATCTGTTGTTTCACTCATCTTATCTCCATCTGTTGGATTATCTTGTTTTGTCGCTTCTTTTCCTTGTTTTACAAAGTCAGAACCTATATTTAGTATATTTCCAATATATTCTGACGCTTGAACTACTGGTGTATTTATTACTTGGAAAAATATTAATATAATAAACATTTTTATTACTATTTTTAAAATTTTATTAATCATAGCTATCACCTACTTTATTGTGCTAAATATTTTGGCTAATTTTAAATACAATATTTGGTAGAGTTGTCATGCTAAATACTAAAAATGCTCCAAGCAAATATGTTACTGCTGTTTTTTTGTACTCCGCCTTTTCTTCTATGCTACCAAACATATATCTCATACCAATAATCATTAATGTTAATACAGATAGAACTACACCAACTATATTTATAACTCCTAATATCACTCCTACTTTTTGTTTTAATTTACTTTCATCTCCCAATACATTTGGTTTATATCCTTTTCCATCGTTATTTATTACATCATCTATTACGTCATAAGTTGAAGTTCGAGCATAAACAATTGCATTAAAGCTTATTAATGTTACAAAAATTATTAATAATATTATAGCTAATTTTATTATTTTACTATTTTTCATAACATCACCAACCCTTTAATTTCTACATATTTTCAGCATTCCTTTATTCTATTATAAAACATCTCATACTTTTTTGCAAGTTTTTTCGAAAATTTTCGTCAAATTTTTCCTATTTTAAGGCTTTTTTATACATATTTGTCTTATTCAACCCCTAAATATTCATTATATGTAACTTCTCTATCAATAACTTTATCTAATTTAATATCAATAATTCTATTTGCTACAGTTTGTGTAAGCTGATGATCATGTGATGTAAATAATATATTTCCTTTAAATTTACTCATTCCCTCATTTACAGATGTAATGCTTTCCATATCTAAATGATTAGTAGGTTCATCAAAAATCAAGAAATTTGCCCCTGAAAGCATCATTTTTGCTAAAACACATCTTACCTTTTCTCCTCCAGAAATTACATTGGCTGATTTTAATGATTCATCTCCAGAGAATAACATTCTTCCTAAAAATCCTCTAACATATGTTTCATCTGGATCTTTTGAATATTTTCTAAGCCATTCTGTTAAACTTTCGTCAGTATCAAACAAATAATTGTTATCTTTTGGAAAATATGATTTTGTAATTGTTGTTCCCCAAACAAGTTCTCCCTCATCTGGTTCCATTTCTCCTGCTATTATTTGAAATAGAACTGTTTTTGCATTTTCATTATCTGCTAAAAAAGCAATTTTGTCTCCTGCTTTTACTGTGAATGATATATTATTTAATATTTTTTCTCCATTTATTGTTTTTGAAATGTTTTTTACTTGTAATATTTCTTTTCCTGGCTCTCTATCTGGCTTAAAATCTACATATGGATATTTTCTGTTTGATGGTTTTATTTCATCAAGTTCTATTTTTTCAAGTGTCTTTTTTCTTGATGTTGCTTGTTTTGATTTTGAAGCATTTGCACTAAACCTTGCAATAAATTCTTGTAATTCTTTTATTTTTTCTTCTTTTTTCTTATTTTGTTCTTTCATTTGTTTTAGTGCTAATTGGCTTGATTCATACCAAAAGTCATAGTTTCCTGGATATACTTTTATTTTTCCAAAGTCAACATCTGCAATGTGTGTACAAACTTTATTTAAGAAATATCTATCATGTGATACTACTATTACTGTATTTTCAAAATTTATTAAGAATTCTTGTAACCAATTTATACTTTTTAAATCTAAATCGTTTGTAGGCTCGTCTAATAATAAAACATCAGGATTTCCAAATAATGCCTGTGCTAACAATACCTTTACTTTGTCTCTTGCTTCTAATTCACTCATTAATTTATAATGATTTTCTGGAATTATTCCTAAATCATTTAATAATATTCCTGCATCTGATTCTGCATTCCATCCATCTAATTCTGCAAATCTTTCTTCTAATTTTGCAGCTTTCATTCCATCTTCTTCTGAAAAGTCTGGTTTCATATATATTTCTTCTTTTTCTTTCATTATGTCATATAGTTCTTTATTTCCCATAATTACTGTGTCTATTACTGTATATTCTTCAAATGCAAAATGGTCTTGCTTTAATATTGATAGTCTTTCTCCTTTTTCTAATGATACTTCTCCTTTACTTGGTTCTAATTCTTTTGATAGGACTTTTAAAAATGTTGATTTTCCTGCTCCATTCGCACCTATTATTCCATAACAATTTCCTTTTCCAAATTTGATGTTTACATCTTCAAATAAAACTCTTTTACCGAATCTAACGGTTACTCCATTTGCTGTTAACATTCCCAAAACCTTCCTTTCTTTATTTTTGCTTTTATAATATAACATATTTTTCTTTTTTTTACAAGGATATTTTTGGGGGTTCTGGATTTTTTTTATTATAAGTATTGCCAAAATAAAACTTATATGATATAATTATGCATGTTATAATTTATTATTTACTAAGAGGAGGTGCATCACACATGCCAAATATCAAATCAGCAAAAAAGAGAGTTAAAATTATTGAGAAAAAAACATTAACAAATAATATGATAAAAACTGGATATAAATCTGCTATAAAAAAATTTGAAGAAGCTGTTGCAAAAGGAAATTTAGAAGAAGCTAAAGTTTTATTTTCTGAAGCTACAAAAAAAATTGACCAAGCTTGCACAAAAGGTGTAATTGTAAAAAACACTGCTTCTAGAAAAAAATCTAGTTTATCTAAAAAATTAAATGCTGCTATGGCATAAATAATTTAGGCTACTGAAAAAGTAATTTTATAATACTTTTTCAGTAGCCTAAATTTTATTTATATGTCTTTAATAATACTTATATTATACTGCTTCTTGACTTTCAGTTTCTTCTTTCTTTTCTGTTCCTTCTTCATTAATTAGTTCTAAACTACAAATTGAAACCTCATAAGCAACCTTAATTTCTGATGTTCCATCTTCATATTTCTTTTCATATTGTCTTGATTGAACTCTTCCTATAATTTTTACTTGAGCTCCAACTTCTAAGTTTTGGCAGAATCTTGCATTTCTACCCCATGCAATCGTTGGAATATAATCTGATTTATTGTATGCTCTGTTTACAGCTAATAATAAATCTGCAATTTCTCTTCCAAATGGTGTTTGTCTGTAAATTGGTTTTTTACATACAAATCCGATAAGTACAACTTCGTTTGTTGTTTCTTCTTTTCTTACTATGTCGCTTTCCTCTTGTTCTTCAACTTCTTTAAGTTCCTCAACGTCTTTTGCAAATACTGTTAATATTAATTTGTTTCTTTCATTTTCATAGCTATTATATGATCTGAATTGTCCTTTAATTAATAATTTTCTACCTTCTGTTAACATTTCATCAGTTATTAATCTCTCTGATATTGTTATTGGTATAATATCTGCATTTCCACTTAAACGTGGTATTGATAAGTTGAATGAATAGAATTTTTCTCCATAAATTTCATGGCTGAATTTTTTTTCGCCTGTAACCTTTCCTACTAATGTTAAGTAGTTGTTTTCTAAATAATTTGTATCCAATTTTTTTTCCTCCTTATTTTTTCTTTTATCGATTGTAAATTTCTCATCTTGCTTTTCTCTTTTTAAAATTTTCTACAGTTTTTATTATACTACATTTTTTTGGTTTTGTCTACATAAAAAGTTAATTTTTTCTATTTTTTTCGTGTTTTTCACCTAAATTCTAGTAGTTTTATTAGTTGTTCATAAATTATGCAGTTGTTCAATTATAAAAACAGCTAACTTATTATATATTTTTTTACAATTTTCTTTTCCGATTTTTATTTCTTTTTCTTGTGTTTCTATTATATTTCCATCTACTTTTTCTATATCTCTTTGTAAACATACTATTATTTTTTCTTCTTTAATACTTGATATTGTTATTGTTGCTTTTGAATTAAATCCAAAAGTTATCACTTTTATTGGTTTTTGGACTTTTATTTCATCTAAAATTTTAATTTTAACATCACCATTTAATATTAAATATTTTGATTTTGTTATTATTTCTTTCATATATTTATATTCTTCTAATTTTAAATTTATATCTTCTAAAATTATTATTTCTTCAAAACTTACATTTTTTACATTTTCTATAGCTTTTTTTGTAATCTCTATTACCTTTATATTACTCTCTTGCAATTCTTTTTTTATTGCTTGTATATCTCTCTTTTTAGCAATTATTCCAATCAATGGCATAACTTTCTCCTTTGTTGTAATTATTTCCTAAACTTATTTTTTTATACTTTATTAATATAATTTCAGAATAAAGTAATACAGTTGTCATTTGTTCTTTTCCAATTTATTCCATAATCTGTGTTCCATTATTATTTATAGTATATTTATCTTTATATATTAAATCTGAAATAGTTGTAATTTGAAAGCCACTTGTTTTTATATTTTTTATAAGCATATCTAAACTGTCTGCTGTATGTTTTGTTCCATTGTGACTTAAAATTATTGAACCTCCATCTAATTTATTTTTTATTCTGTTCCACATTTCTTCACCAGTTAATCCTTCATAATCTAACGTGTCTAAATTCCATTGAATTGTATAATATCCATTTTTTTGTGCTGTTTTTATTACTGTATCATTATATTCTCCATATGGTGCTCTATATAAATTTGTTTTATTTCCTGTTATCTTTTCTATTTTATTTACACTTAATTGTATTTCTTCTAAGTTCTTTTCTGATGATAATTTATTTACATGTGGATGTGTATTACTATGACTTCCTATTTCGTGCCCTGCTTCATATATTTTTTTTACGGCTTCTGGATATTTATCTACCCATTCTCCTACCATAAAAAATGTTATATGTACATCATTATTTTTTAATGTTTCTAATATACTGTCTATATCATCTGCATTCCATGCACAATTCATTGTAAATGCAATTTTATTTTCTTCTGTCTGTACATTATATATAGGCAAATATTTTTCTACTGCCATTGTTTGTATTGCATTTATATCTCCTATATTGGCAACCGCTATTAGTACAGCTACAGTTAGTATAGACACAGCATATGTTTGAATTTTTTCCTTATTAAATACCAAAAACATAATCTCCCTCCATATTCTAATATTTAATATTATGCCTTTTCAAATTATTTTATTCTATATATTATTTTTGTAATATTTTTGTAACAAAAATGTAATGAAAATGTAATACACTTTTAATTAAAAATATTGTATAATGAATTTGACGAAATTTAATACAAAAAAATGTATTTTACACATTGATTGTATTTTTTGCAATTTCTTATGACAAAAAATGGAGGATATAATGAGCATTGAATCTGATTTACGAAAAGATGGAATTAGAGTAGTTGACATACTTGATACAATGTCTGTAAACCGTATTGCACATAATATTGCAACAAAATTATGTGATACATTTCCAGAACTATGTTTCAATGAAAGCGATTTATTTGCAAAACTTTCTAGATTAGGCATGTATAGAGCTACAATGCCAGAAGGCATGGCTGAAGCAAACTATTTTTATAAAAATACATCCATATATTTTAATGAAAAAATTGCAGTTGAAGATTTAGAAGAATTTGCAATTCATGAATGTATTCACTATATTCAAGAAATCAAAGACAAAAGAAATAATCTTGTAAGAATGGGGTTATGTAATTTTGATAATTTTAAAATTGTAGGAATGGGATTAAATGAAGCATCTGTTCAATATATTACATCAAAAATAATTGGAATTGAAAAAGACTATGTTAAATATTTTGGTGTATCTTTTAGAACAATCAGTCCATCATACTATCCTTTAGAATGCAATTTAATTGAACAAATGGCATATATTACAGGAGAAACAGTTTTATATGACAGTACATTTACTAGCAATGATAAATTCAAAAATGAATTTATTAGATTAACATCAGAAAAAACTTATGATGAAGTTGAATATTGTGTTGACCAAATTCTTGAGCTTGAAGAAACTATTATAAAATTAAATAATAAATCATCATCTTATGACGAAAGAAATAAAACTGTTGACAAATTAGTTTCAAAAACAGAAAATTGTAAAAATAAAATTTCTGAATATTTTACAAAAGCACAAAATTTAATTATAAAAAATTATTTTGATAAAGCATTTAGAAATATTAATAATCTAGAAGAACTTGATAATTATAGAAGAAAATTAGAACATTATGGAGAGTTAATTGGTCGTATTGATGGTTATACTTTCTTTGATGATTACTATACAGAAAAAATGTCTCAATTAGAACATAAATCTAACGTACTTGAAAATGGAGGCATTGAAACTGCTCTTGAATATAAGAAACCAAATAAATTTGTTTCTTGGTTAAGAGCAATTAAAAACTTCGTAACAGGAGATAAAATACATAATTAACTAATGATTAAAAATATACAAAAGATAATCATACAAAAGAATTTTATGTACTAATGTTAACTTTACAAAAGATAATTATACATAAGATACTTTGCAAGTTATATATTTACTAAAGATAATTACACAAAAGAATTCAAAAGTCGGCAATTAATAACAGCCGACTTTTTTTATTTTATATTTTCCAAATATCTCATTATTGAATTCGCAGAATCTCTACCAGAACGTGCTGCCCAAGCAACTGTTCCGTTTGCCCCTGCAACATCTCCACCAGCAAAAATCTTTGAGTTTGATGTTCTATTATTTTCATCAACTTGAATATATCCCCATTTATTTAACTCTAAATTCAAATCTTTCACAAATTCTTCTGGTTTTGAACCTAATGCCATTACTACATAATCAATATCAATTAAATAATTACTATCTAAAATATTTACAGGTACTTTTCTTGTTTCGCCCTCTTTTTGAATTAATTCTGTTTTTATTAATTCTAATTTTTCAACTTTATTTTTTCCCAATATTTTTACTATATTATTTTGAAACAAAAATTCTATTCCCTCTTTTTTGGCTTCTTCTATTTCTTTTTTTTCTGCAGGCATTTGTTCCTCAGATCTTCTGTATATTATCTTAACTTCTTGTGCTCCTAATCTTTTTATAGTTCTTGCACAATCCATTGCAACATTTCCTCCACCTATAACAGCTACTTTTTTATTTGTGTAATCTGGATGATTTTGTTTTTCTAGTAATTGATTTCCACCATATACCCCTTGTAAATTTTCTCCGTCAATTCCCATTTTAGTTGTTATATTAGCTCCAAATGCTAAAAATATTGCATCATATTCTTTTTCCAATTCCTGTAATGAAATATTTTTTCCAAGTTCTTTATTATATTCCACTTCTAATCCTAAATCTATAATTTTTTGAATTGTTTGTTTTACAATATCTTTTGGTAATCTAAATTCTGGTATTCCATGTACTAAAAGGCCTCCAAGATAATTATATTTCTCATATAATGTTACTGTATATCCATTCCTTAATAAAAAGGCTGAAGCCGTAAGTCCCGCAGGTCCACCACCTATAATTGCAATTTTTTTATTTCTTTTTTCATTATTTATATTTTCTATTTTATAATTATTTTGTATTGCCATATCTCCTACAAATGCTTCTAATTCTCCAATACTTACTGGTTTTGATTTTATTCCTCTTACACATGAACCTTGACATTGTTTCATATGTGGACATATTCTACCACATATTGATTCTAATACTGTTGTTTCTGATAATACATTATATGCTTTTTTATAATTTTCTTCTTTCATTGCTTTTATAAATTCTGGTATGTTATTACCTAATGGACACCCCTTATTTGAACAAGGTTTTACAGGACAATTTAAACAATAATTTATTTTTTCTTCTAAACTTTCCATATTACTCTCCGTATATTTTATTAATAAATTTTTATCTATTTTATATTCTTTTATTTATTTAGTCAATTATTTTGACCATTGAGTTGGCTTTATTCACAACTTGCTGTAAATCTTTTATAAAATCTATCTTTTTTGTCTCATCTCTTAAAAGTGCAGCAGGATGCCATGTTGGCATATATAATATACCTTTTTTTTCAACCCATTTTCCTCTGCTTGCTGTTATTCCATATTCCTTACCTAATATATTTTTTAATGCTACACTTCCTAATAATACAATTATTTTAGGTTTAACTAAAATTACTTGATTTCTTAAATAATTTAAACATGCTATAGCTTCATCTTCTTGTGGATTTCTATTTGATGGTGGTCTACATTTTACAATATTTGCAATATATACTTCTTCTCTGTTTATCCCTAGTGTTTGAAAAGCCATGTTCATTAATTTGCCTGCTTTTCCTACAAATGGCTCACCTTGCATATCCTCGTCTGCTCCTGGACCCTCTCCTATAAACATTAAATTAGCTTCTTTATTTCCAACTCCAAAGACAACATTATTTCTTGTTTGGCATAATTTACATTTTCTACATTGTTTTGCTTCTGCTTCTAATTGCTCCCAATTATCATACATATTTTTTCTCCTTTTATTACATCGATTTTTAGTTATTGATGTTGAATATTTTCATTGTATTTTCATATGTAATTTTTGCAATATCTTCTATTTTAAGTTCTTTTAAATCTGCTATCTTTTGTGCTATGTATTTAACATTTCTACAATCATTTCTTTTTCCTCTATTGGGTTCTGGTGATAAATATGGACTATCTGTTTCAATTAAAATTTTATCTAATGGAACCATTTTTACTATATCTGGAGTATTTTTTGAATTTTTAAATGTTACTGGTCCTGCAAATGAAATATAATATCCTAATTCAAGTGCTTGTCTAATCATTTCTTGATTAAATTGACAACAATGAAATATTCCTGTTTTATTTACTTTATTTTTTCTTAAAATGTCTATTGTGTCAATAGATGCATCTCTAGAATGTATTACTATTGGTAAATTTAGTTCATTAGCTAATTCTATTTGTTTTATAAATGCTTCTTTTTGCAATTCCTTATTTTCAGTATTCCAATAATAGTCTAAACCTATTTCTCCTATTGCAACTAATTTATTTGTCTTGTTCTTTTTCACAATTTCAGAAATTTGAACAATATCTTTCCACAGTTCTTGCTCAGATTGTGGAATATCATTAGGTGAAATTCCACAAATTGAATAAATATATTCGTATTTTTTAGATAATTCTAATGAAAAAATAGATGAATCTAAATTGTATCCTGCACATACAATTTTTGTTATACCAGCTTCATATGTTTCTTTTATTATTTGTTCTCTATCTTCATTAAATTTTTCATCATTATAGTGTGAATGTGAATCAAAAAATTCCATATTATTCCTCCCATTTATTATTTACTTTTTTAAAAAATAACTACAACATTTGCTACTGCATATTTTTTGCAATGTGATATACTTATATCTATATCATTAAATTTTATATCAGATTTTAATATATTAACATATGGTCTTCCATTATTATCATTTAATACTTCTATATCTTTCCAACTAATATCATATTTATTTTCTAAGCTTTGTGAAATTGCTTTAAATACCGCTTCTTTTACTGCGAATCTTCCTGCATAATGCTGATATTTTTGCATATTTTTGCTTTCACAATATTTTATTTCATTTTCTGTATATACTCTTTCACAAAACTTTCCCTCTGTACTTTCTATACTTTCTTTAATTCTATCTATTTCTATTATGTCTGTTCCTGTTTTTATTTTCATTTTTCCTCCTACAAAAAAATTAGAACCTGTACCCTAGTTCTTATTGAACAAAAATACTTGGTTCTAATTGTAACAATTATTATTTTGTCAGAAATACAATATTTATAGCATTTATTATCATTGTTATAATAAGTATAGTTTTTATAGCAATATTACTTTTTGCACTTTTTTCTATATTCATTTCTTTATAGAGAATATCATATTTGTTTTTTGTATCAAAATATATTGTGTTTAGTTCTAATATTTCTTTTAAATTCTGATAAAATAATGAACCTGTATCTTCAAGTGTTACTTCATTTATCCATAAATCTTTTGTAAACTTTATAAATTCTTTACGTGTTTTCTTTATATTTGTTCCTTGTCTAAACTCAAAGTTTATTTTTGTTAAATAAATTTTTGTATATATTGCTAATATATATGTGTATAAATATTCTTCTTCAAATTCTTGCGGAAATACAGTATAGTTGTTTATGTCACAACTTGAACTAAATAATGTTACTCCTTGTTTTGTTACCCCTAATTTTGCATATTTCCATTTTGAAATTACTTTCATCTGTTCTTTTGAATAATTTACGCTATTATCACTTGGTAAAATATTTAAAAATTTAATATAACTACTACGTATATTTTCAAATTCATTTGTGACATTCCAATTCTCTTGGTCTATACATGCATATGAAAATGTTAAAAATCTTTCTGTGTCTATATCTAATTTTATAGATTCTGTAATTGAACCTGTTAAATTTTGTATGAATTCTCTAAAATATTTTACGTCTTCAAAACAGTCTGTTTGTACCCTTATATTGTCATAATTATTCATATTTCCAAATTCCTGATTTATGTCTCTAAATTTGTAATTAAAGTTTAGTAAGTCTGAAAATTTATCACTTTCTTCTATGTTTGTTTTTATACATAAAAAACATATTCCAGTATTGAAACATATTATTTCAATCTTTGGTATTTTGAAAAATATTCCATTTTTTTCTGATGTTTTTCCTTGTATATCTTTTTTTATTGTATATTCAAAAATTGTACAGGAATTTTGAGATAATATTGCTGCTTTTGTGTCTAATGGTAATTCATTTAATCTAGCTAACTTTGTTTTACTTAAATTAAAACTATTAAACATATAGTTCCTTGCTCTATATGAAAAATATGAGTATAAACTTAAATCTTTTTCTTTTCTAAATACTCTTAATGTACAATTTTTATCTTTTAATAATTTTAGTATATATTTAATATATTTGTTTTCTTTAATTACGTAAGGGTATATAAAGTATGTATATTGGTATTTTGTCTTTAGCTCCATATTTTATTACATTCCTCTCTCTCCAGTAAAAATTTAATTACTGGTTATTTTTCACAATAGTAATTCATATTTAAATCTTCTCCTAAGTGCCATTTTCCTATAAAATCTATTTTTAAGTTATTTTCTAAATTATATTTTGGTTCTATAACTTCTTTTCCATTTTTATCTATTGAACCCCATAATCCATTTATTTTAATCCCAGCAAATCCATATTCATTTTGCTCTGTTGCATCATCATATATAAATTCTGTTATAGCATTTCCTTTTTTGTCTACATATCCATATTTTCCATCTTTTTTACTTAAAAATATTGTGTTATCTTTTAATATTTCTGTATTTTCTTTTTCTTCTCCTTTTAAATTATAATATTTATATTGGTCATCTACTCTCATTCTTATATATTCTTTTTCTGTATTTATTTCTGATAATATTCCTACTACTTTTATATTGTATTGTTCATCAATTATTGATGTTTTGTATTCTGTGTCTTCTGCAAAAAATAAATTTGCTTTTTCATCGTATGTTATTCCTGTATAATTAAATGGTATTTTT
This sequence comes from uncultured Clostridium sp., assembly GCA_902462295.1. Lineage (GTDB taxonomy): Bacteria > Bacillota > Clostridia > TANB77 > CAG-508 > CAG-269. Next base: position 41,031 of record CABQAZ010000008.1, read on the forward strand.
TCGTTTTCTATATTATCTATTATACCATATTTATCATCTTTCTTTGCTATATATATTCCATCTTTTGCTTCTTTTAAATCTTGATATTTGGGTTCTATTGTTATTTCTCCAGATATATTCATTTCTCCATATAAATCATTTTTTTGGAATATTATTCCATTTGTTGTTACTGATTTTATTTCGTCAAATCCTTTTTCTATTATTGTTTCACCATTTGAGTTTATTAATTTTTTTGCCCCATTTTCTTTAACTTGATAAAAATCTTTTAAATATATTTGTGAAATTTCTTCATATTTGTCATCTAATATTTGTTTCTTTGTTGCACTTATTAATCCATATTTATTTTGGTCATTTATTGTTATATATCCCTCTTTATATGTGTCTCCCAATGCCTTTATTTCTTTATATTTTGGTTCTATTATTATACTTCCATTGTCATTTACTAAACCAATATTATCACCTTTTTTTATGATTATGCTATTTTGTATTCCATCTAATAATGTTATTTCATCATATTCTGCTGTCAATAATTCTTTTCCATTTAAATCTATTAATCCGTATTTTCCATCTTTTTTTATTCTTAATATGTTTTCTTCATACCAGGTATTGTTATTTTTATCTATATTTTGTAATGCTTCAATTTGCTCATATCCTGTTAATATTTCTTCATTTTTACTGTTTATTGCTTTTGTTTGATATGTTCCAGTTTCATCATTTACATCATATGTGCATATAAAAACATCTTTTTCTTCATTTGGTATTATTATCATTTCTTGATATGATGGTTGAATTACTTCTTCTCCATCTTGATTTATTATTCCCCATTTGTTTTGTGCATATAATGTAAAGTATTTATAATTTTTTGTTACTTCTTTTCTTTCTTTTAATACGTTTCTTATAATAAATATGAACATAATTACAACTGCTATAGCTATTATTACTGCAAATACTTTTTGGTAATTTAATTTTCCTTCAGTTTGATATCTTTTCCCTCTTGCCATATTTTTTTCATTCCTTGTATATAAAATTTAGGTTTTGAAACGGTATACCTATAACCTTTTTATATTTATACTTATCTACATGTATAATATATCACAAAATTTCTTGTGTTACAAGTTATTTTAGACTTTTAATTAAATTTGGCTAATTAAATTTATGTACATTTTCGTTGTTATTTATATTAATTTTAAAAATTGAGAAAACTTAAATAAAAATCTATTTAAATCTTCTCAATTTTTTACATATATTCATTTATTTTTATTATAATTACATCTATGCATTATTTTCTTTAATTTTTCCATTGTTTTTTCTTTTATATTCAGAAAGCTTGCGTTCTTTAACTTCTATTTGTCTTTTTATTTCCTCAATCTGTTTATCATATAACATGCATAATGAATCTATCTGTTCTTGTGTTAAATCATTATCACTTATTTCCCCTCTACGATATCTTGTTTGAAGCTCCATAAGTTCAATACCATTTTCACCTATTTTTATATAGTTTTTAAATCCATCACTTTTTTCAAGTTCACTTTCTGAAAATTCTTCTTTAATAATTTCATTTTTTTCTTCTTTTCTTTTAAATATATTTTCAAAAAAATTTTTTATTCTTCCAAAAATATTCTTGTCTTTTCTTTTAATTAAATTTTTTTCTTGAGTATTATCTTTCATATCTTTATTCTCCTATTTAATTTCCATCATTTTCAATCACTGCTATAAGTTCTGCACTAATATTGGCTTCTTTTTCTTCTAGTGCCTCTAATTCTGCTTTTTTCTTACGTAAATCTTCTATTGTAAATAAACCTTTTTGAGTTTCTAATGTGTTTTTTTCCATACTTATTTCCTCCCTTGTATATTAAAATTATATAATATCATTATTATTATTTCAACTATTTTTTATTTTATTTTTTTGGTGCTTTTTTACATATTATTGTTTTACAAATTTACAAACAACTATAGTCATGTCATCTCTAGCAATTCCATAATTGTTATCAATCGCTTCATTTAATATTAAGTCTGCAATTTTTTGACAATTTGTACTTTCTATATCTTCTAACATATATTTTACCCATAATTCTTTATTTTTATATTCTATATTAGAGTCTAAAATTCCATCACTACACATTACTAAAATATCTTGATTTTCCAAATCCTTATCATATGTTGTTAAATTTATATCTTTCAAAATTCCAGCTGGTAAGCTTAGGGATTTTATAATTTGAACTTTCTTTTTGTTTTTTACATATGTTGGACTTGCCCCATTTTTTATAAATTCTATTTTTCCATTGTATAAGTCCATTATTGCTATATCTAAAGTTGCAAAAATCTCCTCATTTGTATTCATTATTGTTGTATTTATTAAATCTATAGATGTGTTTTTATCAAACCCTGATGTTAATAGTCTTTCAAGCATTTTTATTGCTATTTGACTACTTTTTCTTGCTTCTGGTCCTGTTCCCATTCCATCACTTAATGCTATTAAATATTTTCCATCATTTAATCTAATTTGTAATAAACTGTCTCCTGATACTGGGCTTTTATCTTTTGTTTTTGTAGCTTGTCCTATTTGAATTATATATTTATCTGCTGATAAATAACTAAAGACTCTTTTTCCTTGTTTGTTATATTTTTTTATTTTAACTTCATTTCTCATTAATTTTTCGTTTATACTTTTTTCTAAAACTTTTTGTATTTTATCAATGTCATTGTTTTCACTTGTTTTGCTATTCTCTTGCAAATATACATCTATATAATACCTATTTTCTTTTTTGCTTATATCTATTCCATCAATTAAAATTTCTTTTATTTCAAGTGCTGTTATTATTTTCTTTTTTTCTTCTACAAATTTATCATCTTTTTTTATTTCTTCTTCTATTTTTACCGCAATACTTGATATAGCTTTTGATACTCCGTCTAATTGTGCTTGTACATTTTTTTTATTTGATTTTACTTTTTCTTCCCATATAAAATTAGATTTACTTACTTTATATGCATAATTTACAGCTTTTACTATTTGCTCTATGTCATTATTCATTCTTTTACTGATTTTTTCATCATCATATTGAACAATATAGTTGTTAAATTTTGCAAATGTTTTTAATAAATCTTCTCTGTCTATTTCTTGTTTATCTAATAATATATCAAATAATTCATTTACAATCTCATTTTCTGTTTTCACCATATCTTCATATAACATATTATCTTCAAGTCCATCAAGATTATTTAATAATTCTGTTATAAATGCTTGTCTATTTTTAAAATACATATTTGTTTCTGGTTTTTCTTGATATGTATTTGCCATGTCTTTTATTGTTTCTGATACCATATTTAATTGATTTATTGTTTCTTTACTTTGTTCTAAACCTCTTTTGTTATATTCAGGTAACATATTATCACTTTTTATAAGTTCTTCTACATTTATACCTGCCCATTTTGGGATTATAAGTAATCCTAATGATGCAACTAGAGCTTCTTTAAATACAACTAAATCTGTTGCTGTTCCTTTTGATGCATATAATAATATTCCATTTCCTATCAAAAATCCTATTATTACTCCTGGTTTTCCGAATCTGTTTAGAAAACCTGCTATCATTCCAGAAAGTGCATATACTGCAATTACCATAGGTTCATTTTGAACAATTATTCCAAGTGTTACTCCTATTGTTACACCTGCCGTTGTTCCTACTAATACGCCATTTCTCCATCCAAGTATTAATACCATTAATATACTTAAAATATTTCTAATTGATAGCCCTAATATTGAAAAATCCCCAAATGCTGAAACTGCTATTGAAACTAATAAACTTGCACCAATTACTTCTTCTATTGAAAATGCGTTTTTTTCTGTTATATCTTGTATTACAATTAATGAATTTACAAATATTTTATAAAATACTACAGAAAATATAGATAATGTTACATGTAATAACATATCTCCTATTGTAAATTTTGTTAATATCATTTTTGCTATCATTACTATTAAGATACTTACAAAGATGTGCCCTGATATTTGTATTTGTTCATTTTTGTATTGGTCATTTTCTTTTGGAGGTTTTATACATATTGTTATTAATAACATTAATATTATTAATATGTAATTTAATGCTCCTACTGCTCCTACTCCTACAACATTACCAATAAGTCCTGCTATTACTACAATTATTGCTGGTATTCCTCCTGCTAAACTAGCAGATACTATTGCAATACTAAATGGTGACACTTCTTGTCCCATTCCTATTGTTGATATCATAAATGCTATTATATATATAATTACATTTTTTATATTTATTAAATTTTTTAGTATTTCTTTACTCGTGCTTTTTTTTGACATCCTTACCACCTCATAACCTTTTCATAATATAGCAATATTTTAATCCTTTTCTTTTGTGTTTTTTGTCTTTTTTAGTACTCTACTATAAAAAAGTTTTTTACATTTTGTGATATTTATTTTTTTCTTTTATTCTTTTCCTTTGTTTTGTGCTTTATATTTTATTATAGTTTGTCGAAAATTACAAGGTTTTTTGATAATTTATAAAAAATACTTGAAATATAAGCTTTTTATTACATTCCTTAGCCTATTACAAAATTCAAGAAATTCTAATTTGTTTTATGGGTCCTTTCCACTATCGTGAACTCTTACCATAAAACTGCATAGAATTTCTAAAATTTTTTCATGCACATTCGTCATTTCATTCAAAGCTTATATTTCAAGTATTTTTATATATTAATTTAAAATAAAACATTACCATTACTCCAAAAGAACATTTTTTATTTTTATACATATAATAAAAGTAAATCACATAAATTATTCAGAGGTGGTAATATGTCTAATAACATGGATGATTTATTTGCTAACGTAAAAAAAATGGTAGATAGTGGAAATATTCCAGATGATATAAAACAAATGGTAAATAATTTTCAAAATAATATGGCAAATCCAAATCATGATAACTCAACAAATAATAATAATGATGATATTAATAATATACTAAATCAAGTTTCTCCTGAAATGTTAAATAATTTAAGTAGTATGCTAAATTCAAATAATAAAAACTCTTCTGATTATCAATCTAACAATAATAATTTTAATTTAGATATGAATACTATTATGAAAATGAAATCAATAATGGAAAATATGAATAATAAAAATGACCCTCGTGCTAATTTACTTTATTCTTTAAAACCTTATTTACGTGATAGTAAAAAAGATAAACTTGACCAATATGTAAATCTACTTAATGTTTCTAAAATTGCAGAATTAATGAATAAAAATAACAATGAAAAAAATAAAGATGAACATTAATATGTTGGTTAATGCTAATTTTTTGGAAAGGAGTAAAAATGCCTATATTTCAATATTATAATCCTTATAGAAAACCCTATTTTTATAATAATTATAGAACAAATAATGTTAGAAATCCCATTTATCAACAAGATTCTAACATTAATTCTAATTTTTCTCCAAACCAAACATATATGCATTTTACTAACTCTGTACCTATCTATAATTCTGTAAATCATCAAAAAAATAACATTTCAAATTCTAATGAAAATTCATTTAAAGAAGAAAATCGCTCAAAACCAAAAACTGATGAAAATGTTTGGTTAGATTTATTTGGTATAAAACTGTATTTTGACGATGTTCTTATTCTTAGTTTATTGTTCTTCTTATATAAAGAAGAAGTTAAAGATGAAGGTTTATTTTTAGCTCTTGTTTTATTATTAATAAGTTAATTGAATATGGATGGATATTCCACCCTATTCAATTATTATTTCATCTCCCTCAACGTGAACATAAGCATTCTCATAAATTTCATCTGTATCCATGTCTAGCTCTTTTACTATGTTAGATATACGTAATTGAACTGCATCAAGTGTACTAGCTACTATTATTGCTTCTTTATTTCCTTTTGCACCAGCATGAGCCAATCCTCTAAGTGTACCTACTACAACAATATTATCTCCAGCAATAACCTCTGCCCCTGAATTTACATCTCCAATTATAACAATACTACTTTCTACTTCTATTTTTTGTCCTGAACGAAGTGAACCTTTATGAAAGGTAGTTTCAGATGTACCTACATCTTTTTTATAACTTCTAGTAATACTATGTAATCCAAGTGTTGTCGGTGTATCAAAACTAATTTTTACATCTATATGTTTTTTTATTAGTTCTTTTATTTCTTCTAATTCTTTATTTGTTAAAATTTTTCCTGTAACTCTTATTGGAGTTTTTTCTGATTTGTACATCTTTTTTAATTCTTTTATTTTTTTAGTTAACTCTTTTATTATTTCTTCTTGTGTAGCATTATCATCAATTTTAATTAATACTTCATCTGTTTTTAAATTTATACTAACACTATTCATATTAAACATCCTTTCATAAGTACCAACTTAGTTTTATCTTACTTGTTCTACAAATGGAGTCGCTGTTAAAGATTCATTAACTTCTGTTGTTTCATTTATTCCAAAGTATTGTGTAAGAACATCTCTAGCTACTTCTGCAGCATAATTTCCATGTCCTCCATTTTCTATCATTACTACAACTGCTACTTCTGGTTTTTCAAAAGGTGCAAAACATACAAACCATGCGTTTACAATATCATTTCCATTTTTATCTTTACCAGCTTCTGCTGAACCTGTTTTTCCAGCAACTTCTTGATTAAAGTTTTTGAAAATATTATATGCGGTTCCTCCAGCTTCACTAGCAGCCATTCTCATTCCCTCTTTTGCTACTGCAATACTTTCACTACTTATTGTTATTCCATCATCAGTATTTTCGTTTCCTAATTTTTCATTAGTATATTTTTCTATTTCTTCTCTTGATACTTCAGTATTATCTGAGTTTAATATTGATTTTATAATTGTTGGATTTACAACAGTTCCACCATTTGCTATTGATGAAATATATTTTGCAATTTGCATAGGCGTAAAATTGTTATCTCCCTGTCCTATTGAAGCATTTAATGTATCTCCTGGTCCCATTTTTGCTCCATTTCTTATTTTAGAATATGTTTCTTTTGATGCTACTGCTCCTGCTTTTTCATTTGGTAATTCTATTCCTGTTTTTTTACCTAGCCCAAAGTGTAATGCATATTTTGCTAAATTATCAATTCCCATTCTGTCTCCGGTTTCATAAAAGAAATAATTACACGAATGTTGTAATGCTTGTGTTACATTTTGATATCCATGTCCTCTATGATAACTTGTATAATACCAACATTTCCATTCACTGTTATATTTTTTGTATATTCCTGTATCATTAATTCTTTCTTTTGTTGTTATTGCTCCTGTCTCTAATCCTGCTATTGCTGTAACCATTTTAAATGTTGAACCTGGCTCATATGTTGATTGCGTAGCTTTATTTAATTGTGGGTGTCTTGAATCATCTCTTAAATATGCCCAATTCTCTTGTGATATCCCTCCTACAAACCATTGTGGTTCATATGTTGGATAACTTGCTGTAGCAAGTACTTCTCCTGTATTTACATTCATCACTACTGCAGCTCCACCTTGTGCATCATATGTCTGAGAAAAACCTCCACTTTTTATTTTATTTATACAATTTTCTAATGATTTTTCTGTTACTTGTTGTAAATTTGCATCTATAGTAAGAACAACATCACTTCCTGCTGTTGCATTTTTTGAAACATATTCTCCTGTTATTGTACCGTCAACAGACATTTCTATTTGTTTTTCTCCATCTTGACCTTTAAGATATTTTTCAAAAACATATTCTACACCTGTTTTTCCAATAATGTCATCAATATCATAATTATCTTTGTTTTCATTATATTCATCTTCTTTTATCTTTCCAGTATATCCAATCACATGTGATGCTAAACTTCCTGCTAAATAAGTTCTACCTGCTTTTGTTGATATGCTTATTCCAGGGAAATCGCTATTTCTCTCACTTATTTGTGCAACAACTTCTTCTCTAACATTTGTTGCGATTGTTATTGATTTAGTTGCACTGTATCCTGTTGTTGTTATTATATATCTCATTGAAATTACTTTTCTAATATCTTCCACATTTTCATTTTTTATTTCATATTTATCTTTAAATTTATAAAATGCTTCTTCTGCAGTAGCTTCTTCTGCAATTTTATATTTTTTCTTCCAATTTGCTAATTCTTCATTATTAATTGTAAATTCAAATGGATTTATTTTTATTGGAAATGTATCTTGATATTGTACTTGGTATTGATTTAACAAGTTTACTAAATTTAATAATGATTCATTTAATTCATCATTTGCTATATTAGTTTTATATATTTCTATATTATTTTCTGTTTTTACACCAGCAAGCTCATTCCCTGTTCTATCTAATATTGAACCCCTTGCCGCTTTTATAGTTGTTACTCTAGACAATCTTGTATTTGACTGTTCCCTATAACTTTGTCCATTTACAACTTGTAAATTAAATAGCTGAAAAATTAATACTATCCCTATTAAATATACTAATACATTTATTATATTGAATCTAAAATTTATTTGTTCATTTCCTTCTTCTCTTTCCCATGATGCTTCTTTATCAAGACTTATTCTACGGTTCAATTTCTCACCATCTTCCTTAATATTTTAAAAATATCTTGTTAAAATTATATCCCCTTTTATTTCATTTTCAATTTCATATCCAGTAACTTTCATTAATGGATATAATATTATTATTAATAATATGTTATAAATTATTTCTACAAATAATATTTTTATAAAATTTAATACCTCAATATTTATTCCAAGTGCCATATATTGAATAAAATATAATGAAACTTCATAAATTATTGTACAAATTGCTCCCATCATAATAACTGTTATTCTACTATCTTTTGAAAGAGTTTTATCTAACATACCACTTATTAAACCTATTAATGCTAATGAAATAGATGTTACCCCTAAATTTCTTCCAATCCATATATCTATAAATATTCCATAAATTACTCCATAAACTATTCCCATTGTTCGTCCCATATATAGACCTATATACAACATTAATATAATAAATATATTAGGCATTACTCCTGCAATAGTAAAATGACTAAAAAAAATTGATTGTAATAGATATATAATTATAAATGTTATTATAAGTAAAGTGTGTATTAAAATTTTTTTCATCTTTATAATACCTTTCTAAAAATTAGAGGATTCATACAAATCCTCTATAAAATTTCAATTTAGCTTATTGATTTGTTATGACAAGAACTGTTTCAAGTTTTTCAAAGTCTACCGCAGTTTCTATTGTTGCATATGAATCAGTTTTATTAGACCCCTCATTTACTTTTTTTATTTTTCCAACATGTATGCCTTTTATATAAATTCCTCCAAGACCTGATGTTTCTATACTATCTCCTTGTATAATTCGTGCATTTGTATCAATATTTGAAGCACTTAATATAGATTTGTTATCTATTGTTCCTTTACATATCATTGTATCTCTTGTTGTACTTGCTATACAGCTTGTAGCACTTGCACTATCCACTATTGTTTGGATTTTTGCAGTTTTATTAGTTGTAGATACTACATATCCAACAAGTCCCTCATCTGCAATTACTGTCATTTTTTCTTTTATCCCATTATCACTTCCAATGTTTATTACAAGTGTTTTTGAATAATTGCTTATATCCCTAGAAATTATTGTTCCTGGCACTGTTGTATATTGTGCATATTTCTCTGATAAATTAAGTTCTTGTTTTAATTGTTCATTTTCATTTTTTAAGATTTCATATTCTCTTAATTGTTGTTCAAGTTCACTATTTGCCTGTTTTAATGATTCATTTTCTTTTTTTAATTCATTTATATTTTCAAAAAATTTATCATTATTGTTTATTTTGTTTTTTAAATATGTTAAACCATTTTCAATAGGCATTACTAATGTACTTGCTATATTTTCTATTATAGATATTTTTTCAGAATTTGTATTTGAAAATACTACCAATATTATTAATAAAATAATAGTAATTACAACACCTACAATTCCACCTTTTCTATTATTTTCCATACACTATCTTCTCTTTCTTGAATTTAATAAAATAGTTTTTAATTTTTCTAAATCTTGTAAAGTTTTCTCAGTTCCTTTTACTACACAGTCTAATGGTTCATCTACGATATAAACTGGCATTCCTGTTTCTTCACTTATTAACTTGTCTAAGTTTTTTATTAAAGCTCCTCCTCCTGATAACATAATTCCTTTTTCCATAATATCTGAAGCAAGTTCAGGAGGTATTTTTTCTAATGTTATTTTAACTACTTCTACAATTTTATCTATTGATTCTTTCATTGCTTGTTCAACTTGATCTGACGTGATTATTTCTGTTCTAGGTAAACCATCACTTAAATCTCTTCCTTTAATTTCCATTGTCATTTGAGACATTAATGGAAGTGCACATCCTATTTCCTTTTTTATTTGCTCTGCTGTTACTTCTCCTATTGCAAGATTTAACTCCTTTTTTACAAAATTCATTATGTCTATATCTAATTCGTCACCAGCTATTCTTATAGAATTGCTAACAACAATTCCTCCTAATGATATTACAGCAACTTCTGTTGTTCCTCCTCCGATATCAACTATTATATTTCCACTTGGTTCTTCTATTTCTATACCTGCTCCTATTGCTGCTGACATTGGCTCTTCTATTAAATATACTTCTCTAGCTCCTGCTCTTATTATAGCTTCTTCAACTGCTCTTTCTTCAACTTCTGTTATTCCTGATGGTACTCCTACTAATACTCTTGGTCTTACTGCATTATATCTTTTACATACTCTTTCTAATAAATTTTTTAATAATAATTTCGTGGCTGTAAAATCTGCTATTACTCCATCTTTTAATGGCTTTATTGCATTTATTTCCTTTGGAGTTCTACCTAACATTTCTTTTGCCTCAAATCCTGTTGCTATTATTTCACCTGTTTTTGCTCCTATTGAAATTACTGATGGTTCTCTTAATATTATTCCTTTTCCTTTTATTGTTACTAATATATTTGCTGTTCCTAAATCAATCCCTATATCTTTAGATTTGAATGACAAAAAATTCATTTTATTTCTTTCCTTTCATTTTGCGATTATTTTTTATTTTTTTCTAATTTTGCTCTTTCAGAAAATATACTTACATAGTTTGTTTTTCCTATTACAATATGGTCTAATAATTGTATCCCTAATATTTCTGTTGCTTGCTCAATATTTTTTGTAAATTTTATATCTTGTGAGCTTGGTGTTGGATCTCCTGATGGATGATTGTGTACTAATATTATTTTTGATGCTTCTATTTTTACGGCTTCGTTTAATACAGATTTTATTGTTGCTGTTACAAAGTTTCCCCCACCCTTTGCAATATCTTTTATTTTTAGTAATATGTTTTTGTTGTTTAACATTGCAACTTTTAATATCTCTTGTTTTTCAAATCTCATTTTTTCTATTAGTATTTCAGCAATATCTTGCGGTTTTAATATTTGCCTTTCTTTATAACTTGATACTGAATTAATTCTTGTTGCTAATTCACATACAGCTTTTAATTGTATTGCTTTTACTTTTCCTATTCCTTTTATTTTCATGAATTCTTCTACTGTTAAGTCCATTAAAAATTTCAAGCTGTCTTCTTCTTCAGTGTTAAGTTTTAAAATGTGCTGTGCTAATCCTACTGCTGTTTCTTCTTTTGTCCCTGTTTTTATTATTATTGCTAATAATTCTGCATTTGTTAATGTTTTTTCGCCATATTGTTCTAATTTTTCATATGGTCTTTCTGCTTTTGGTAATTCTTTCATTTTTATTGGCATAATTTTTTCTTCCTTTCTCTTTTTGAAAGGTCCCCTATACCGTGCTATTATTATATCTTGTATTTTAGTTTTTTTCAAGTATTATGCATTTTTTTTTACCAAAAATTGTTCCTTTAAATATAATAATATTAGTAGTATAATATATTTAAAGAATTAACGGAGGTTTTAAATGAAATTCGAGAAAATAACAGATACTAAAATAAAAATTTTTCTTTCTTTGAAAGATATGGAATTAAATAATGTTTCTGCACAAAGCATTTTTTCTAATTCAGTTTCTTCTCAGAAACTATTACAGTCTATGCTAAATAAGGCAGAAAAAGAAATTGGCTTTGTAACTGGTAATTCAAAATTATTGGTAGAAGCAATTATGTCTTCAGATGAAGAATGTGTGTTTACAATTACAAAACTTGTTGAAAATAAATCTATTTTAGAAAAAAAAAATAATAATTCTTTTATTTTTAAGTTTAGCTGTTTTGATGATTTTATTGCTTTATGCACTTTTTTGAATAATTTTTCTGATTTAAATTTAAAAGATTTTTCTAAAAATTTCTCTTTAATATTATATAATGATACATATTATTTATATAACTTAAATGTTAAAACATACTCTGTTTTACTTGATTATATGAAAGATGTTTTTTCTGAATTTGGAACCAATGTTTCTGATTCATCTGGCATAGATGGAATTCTTAATGAATATGGAAAAGTTATTTTTAAGAAAAATGCTATTGTTAAATGTATATTTAATTTTATATAAAAAAAGAACTTTAATATAATTTATATTTATGTTAAAGTTCTTTCTTTTTTAATATAAATAATTTTGTGGATTATATGCAACTCCATTTACTCTAATTTCTAAATGTAAATGTGGTCCTGTACTATTTCCTGTATTTCCTACAGCTGCAATTACATCTCCTTGATTTACACTTTGTCCAACTGTGGCATATAATTTACTACAATGTCCATAATATGTTTCTATTCCATTTCCATGTGATATAACAACCATGTATCCATATGAACCTTTATATCCTGAAAATGTGACTGTTCCTCCTGCAGAAGCTTTTATTGGTGTTCCTATTGGAGCTCCTATATCTAATCCTGTGTGATTACTAACTCTTATACTGCTTCTTGCCCCAAACCTAGATGTGATAGTTCCTGATATTGGTCTTATTAAATTTATGCTTATTGGTACTTTTTGATATGAAATATTTGTAGATGTATTTACTTTTCCTGTTACTACTTTTGGTGGAGCTTCTACTATAACTTTTTGTTGATATAAACTAGCTACAGTTGCTTCAACTTCTGCAAAATCTTTTAATTCGGTATCATACATTTCTATTATTGAAATTTGTTCAATATTATTACTTTCTTTTTCTCTTAGTTTTGTTACTATTTCTTCTGCTTGTGCAAATTCACCTACATATGCTTTTTCTTCTTCTCCCTCTAATATTGCATAATATTTATAATATATAACTCCTGATTGTTTTATTTTTTCGAATATTTCTTCATCATTTGTTACTATATTTCTTTTTAATAAGCACATCTTATATTCAGGTAAATTATCAATCTGTACAAATGCTATATGATTGTTTTCTCCACCCTCTCCACTTTCTATGTATTTGTTAATTTTTGCTTGTAATTTACTTTTGTCTTTACTATATCCTACTGCTTCTCCATTTATTGTTACACTATATATTGGCTTAAAAAATAATGCTACTGCACATATTATTAGAAATACAGAAACAGCTATAAGTATTGTAAGTTTCATTGATTTTCTTGCAAATACTAATATTTGTTTTAACATCCTATTTCTCCCTTGTTAATATTTTTTTTATTGTATAATACTTTTTATTTTTTTAGCAATTTTTCTTTAGTGTTTTTTTTGTTTCTTTTACTCTTGTTTTCTTTTATTTTCTCTCTTTCTCTCTTTATTCTTGAAAAAAAGATTTTAGACTATATTTTTAAGCACAAAAAAAGCCAGCAATCAAGCTTTATTGCAAAACTACTGACAATTTGGAGCCACTTCTCAGATTCGAACTGAGGACCCCCGCATTACAAGTGCGGTGCTCTGGCCAACTGAGCTAAAGTGGCGTTGTGGTGACCCCGACGGGAATCGAACCCATGACTCCGCCGTGAAAGGGCGGTGTCTTAACCTCTTGACCACGGGGCCATAATATAGAGAATTCTAATTTTTTCAAATTAGAATTCTTTGGTGAGCTATCCGCGACTCGAACGCGGGACAACTTGATTAAAAGTCTTATTGTATTTTTTTGTCCACCATTATAACTCATCTTTCTTGAAATTCCCTTTGATTATTAAAAGTTATTCCCTTTGACTCTATTTCTTACTCTTACAAACTTGAATCGAATCAAGTTGTAAGTAATCAAGCAATATCTATTATACACGATTTTTTTTAATTGTCAATACATTTTACAAAAATTTTTAATAAATTTTTATATTTTTTTATTTTAGAAGTTTTCTTGAGATTTTTTATAAATTAATTATAGGCTAATTTTCGCTAAAAATCAAGTTTTAATCTGCAAAGTAAAATGTTTGAAATTAACTTGAAATTTTTTTATAATATATTTAGATTTTAGAAAGAATATAATATTTGAGATTTTTTTTAGATTATATATATAATAATTATACATATATTATAGCAATACTATTGCAAAAATTTTTAGGAGATTTTTATGGAATTAGAAAAAGAAAAAGTTATTTCAAGAATAAAAGAAGCCAAAGAGTATGGTTTAAATTACTCTAACTTAGCAAGAGAAATAAATGTACAACCTATCACTATTTATATGTTTATAAATGGAACATATAATTTATCAAAACCAAAACAATTAAAAGCATTATGTATTATAGAACAATATATTGAACAAGTAAAAAATCAATTAAGAATAATCGAACATAAAGGGTTCTGTAATAAATAATTTTTTCTAAGGGGCTAAGTTTTAGGAAAAAAGTGTTTTCAATATTTTACGAACACCCGCCTAGTAAATAGAATTAGTTACAAAAAAATATAATTTGTATTAGAAATTATTACATAGAATTAAATTAATAAAATAATAAGACTATTATTATATATATAGAATAGGAAAATATAAATATTGAGAACAAAAAAATAAATTAAAAAAACAGGTCAAAAATATAGCAGAATTTTTTTGGCTAATGCTATATCGACCTAACGCGTTTCTTGTCTAAGGTGTATATCCACCATAGAGCTAATAACTACTATGGCAATGAGGGGAGGGGTATACTGCTTTGAATAGCAAACTCTTAGGCATTAGTTCCGCCTTGTGAAATTCAAGTTGTCCTTTGTATGTAAGAAAGTACATTAATATAAGCAATGTGTAAGGACAGTAAAAAACTGGAGGTAATATAATATTATAATTATTATAATATATATTATATAATATATATTACAATAATAATAATAGTAAATAATATAGCCTCCCCTTGCAATAATTGTGTCTATTAATAGAAAAAATCTATATTCGTATTTGTATACCTTTACGAACACTAAAAAAACATAAGAATTTATATTCGTAAATGTCTTAAAAACATTTTATGAATATTCGTAAATATCTATTGACTTTTACGAACATTTAGTGTATAATATTTTTAGTTAATAGAAAAGAGGTTGTATCTATGGAAAATCAAAAAGTTTATGGTTATGTTAGAGTTAGTACAAAAGAGCAAAACGAAGATAGACAAATACAGTCAATGTTAAATTATGGAATATTAAAAGAAAGAATTTTTATAGATAAACAAAGTGGGAAAGATTTTAATAGAACAGAATATCAAACCTTAAAAAGGATGTTAAAAGATAGTCCTAACAGTTTACTAATTATTCACTCCATTGATAGATTAGGAAGAAATTATAAGGAAATTATAAAAGAGTGGCAAGAACTAACTACAACTTGTAAAGCAGATATAAAGGTTCTTGATATGCCTTTACTTGATACAACTCAATATAAAGACCTTTTAGGAAATTTTATAAGCGATTTAATTTTACAAATTCTTTCTTTTGTTGCAGAACAAGAAAGAACAAGCATAAGAAAAAGACAAGCAGAGGGAATCGCTGTTGCTAAAGCACAAGGAAAAGAACTTGGTCGACCTAAAGCACAAATCACACCTGAATTTATTATTGAGTGGAAAAAATGGAAAAAAGGAGAACAAACAGCAAATCAAACAATGTTAAATACTAATACTAAAAGAACAACATTTTATAAATTTAATAAAATATTAGAAAAAAATTAAAATTTTAGGAATTTGTAAATTAATACAAATTCCTATTTTTTCTTATATTCAAATAAATTTGTTATATCACATTTAAATAATTCACAAAGTTGTTCAATTTCACTTGTTTTTATATCTTTGACTCTACCAAAATAATAATCATTTACTCTTTTATAATTCCAGTCCAAATAGATTCTCATTTTGTATCTTGATATTTTATTCTTTTCTAACAAATCTTTAATTTTAAATATTATCATATACTTACCTCTTTTTAGAGTATTATATTTGACAACTAATATTTTTTGTAGTATTATCTTATTGATAACTATAAAAATTATGCACTATGTTTTATTAATATATTCCTATTTTGAAACAAAAAAATATAAAAAAATTTGAGGTGTAAATAATGCTTTTTTCAATGAATCCAAAAGAAAATATAAAAGTAATAATAATATCAATTATTATTTTACCTTTTGCTATTCTTTCAATTATTTCAAAATCTGTTTCTTCTACTCTTATTGTCATTGGAATTTTTGAAACACCTTTTGGAATCTTGAAGCCCATATTATGCACCACCTATTCTAAAAAAATGTTTTATATTTCAAATTAATTTTACATTTTATATAGAAAATAGTATATTTTATTTATGTTTCATATCATGAATCGTTATTGTTGTAAAAAAAAAAAATCACAGTGTTATAATATAGTATATTATAAAATAAGGGGGAATAAAAATGGCACTAATTAAATGTAAAGAGTGTGGAAATGAAGTTTCCAATAAAGCCAAAAAATGTCCAAATTGTGGAATGCCAATTAGAAAAAATGGTTTCTTGAAGGGGTTGGGAATTGGCATTATAGTATTAATTTTTTTAGGAATTTTAACAAGTATTTTTGCAGGAACATCTAATAATAGCAAAAACATTATATCTAGCCAAACTTTTAAAAATATTTTAGAAAAAAATGACTATATTGTTGTTCAAAGTAATGCAGAAAAAATAGGAGCACTTGAATATTATGTTGCTGATAATGGATATATAGCCTTTAATTATATATCATTCTATAATGAAGAAGATTGTAAAAAATATTATGATACTTTTAAAAACACTTATCAAGAAATTATAAATAAAAATGAACAATCACTAGATATGACAACAGAGAATGGACAGAATTATGATAAATTCAAAATATGTTTTCCTAAAAAAAGTGGTTATATGGTAATGTCTAGAGTTGGAAATACTTTTATAAATTGTACATCAGAAACATCTTATACAAAAGATTATGGAATAGAAATTGATTCTATCTATCAACAACTTGGATATTAAAGATAAATTATATACAAAAGCAATAGAGGTTTTCTATTGCTTTTATCTTATAGCCCTAAAAATCTCCAAAATTTTTCATCTGATTCACTTATATCAAATCCAGCACACTCATAATATTGTTCTATTGCTTCTATTTTATCTTCAATAGAAGCAAAATCTTCTCCCAAATTTTCTCCTAATGTTATATCTTCAAAGACTTCATTTATTCTTTTAATTTGTTCATTTGTTAAATCTTTCATATTAAAACCACCTTTATATTTATTTTTAGAATTAAGCACAATATCTATTAAATCTACTAATTTTCTTTTTTCTCCAATTTGAATTATAATGATTAAAAATTAAAACATTTCTATTTTTTATTAATTCGTGTATATTTTCAAAAGCAAAATCATATTTATTATATAAGGCTATAATAAGTTTAATTTTATCTTCTAACTTGAAAGCATTGTTAAACATTTCATAAATTATTTCTTGATTATCTCCATTTAATGCAAATTCAAGATATAAAGAAGAATCACATTGTAATAATAATTCTTTTCTTTTTTCTATTGAAAATATATTATCAAATAACATATTTATTATTTCTATTTCATAATTTGTTAAATCCATTTTAGCCTCCTATATTCCATAAACTAATTCTTTCATTTCAATATGAATATGTTTATAAAGTTTACCAGTATCAATTTCATAAATTTTTCTATCTATAAAAAAGTTACAGTCAGCATTTCCAAACATTAACATTGAATAAGGTTTTACAATTGAATTTATTTCAAAAAAATTTAATATATATTTTTTACCATTTACTTCACTTGTTAAAATTCTTTCTTTTAAATTTTTCCAATTTTTTACTATGTTTTCCATACAAAAACCACCTTTCAAATATTTATTATTTCTCTCTTTTGTTAAACATATTATATCTTTTTTTGAGTCAAAAATCAAATTGAACGCGCCTTGTATCCTTACTCTTGCAATAAATACAAACATTTTTTGAATTATTGGTATCACTGGATTACAAGGCACAAAATTTCAAAAAAAGACCTTGCAAAGCATTGATACAAGCGAATTTAAAACTTATAAAAAATTTTTTTGAGAAATTTTTGCTTAGAGTATCAAGACTTACAGAAGTGAATTATGTAAAGCAACAGGCACTTTCAAGGATTTTTGAGAGTGCTATTTTTTTGAATTTGATAAATGGGGATGATTCTTTTATAATATGGTCTAGAATGAATTATAAAATTACCACAAAATAGAAAAATAAAACAGGCTAATCATACGTTGCCTTTAGATATGTTTATTTGCTAATAGAAAAAACAATTGCGCAAATCATTGCAAGAGTAAGAAAAAACGAAATACATTGATTTTATTAGTACATATGATTCTAGTTTATATGTATCTTTTAGAGGCTCTTTGCATTTTATCTATTATTCCATTTTTTTATAATTTTATTAAAGGCACTAATGAACTATCTTCTTAAAATGATATAAAATATAATATTAAAAAATTTGCAAAAAAATATTCAAAAATATTAATTGTTATATTTATAATCATTATGATTATTTTAATTGTTTTACTTGTTTCTTCAAGAAAATATAACAAACCTTTTTTGAAGTATAAGGGAACACAAGAATATTTAGATACTTACGCCATTGCATTAAAAGTAATAGCAGAAAATATTGGAAACTTTACTGTAGGCAAAACTCTTTTTGAGGGTCAAAGCTATGAAGAAGCAATGTCAACTATAAAAATATATTATAATAATATTAATGTAACAACAAAAAAACCTAATGCATATTTAGAGAAATACCAAAAATATAAAATCAGCTTCAAATATAACTTATTCACTTGGAAAATTAACCAAGTATTTATTGAAGATATATAAAAATATTAAATTAAGGAGTTATCTTATGAAACATAATAAAGAAAATAATTTTAAAAATGTATTGTATGCTACAATAATATTTATACTTTTTGCACTTTGTTTATTATTCCTATTTTTGTTCTTATTTACTTCAAATACTAGCAAAAATATATTAAACGAATACAATAAAAGTCAAGAAGAATTAGCACAGATAAAAAGTACACCATCGAGTGAAAACGATCGAGAGCAAGAACAGGAACAGGAAAAAGAAAAACAACAAGTTGAAAATAACCCTCAAGATAAAGTATATACTGTTGGAGAAACTTATCAGGACACTATGAAAGTTACTTTTCTAAATTATAATAGTAATTTTAAGAACTTTACAAACTATTATGATTTAAAGTCAACAGAAAAAGTAATACGAGCAGAGTTTGAAATTGAAAATATAAGTGAAGATTATGCACCATATATAAGCACTAGCAGTTTTTCCTGTTTCGCAAATGATTATTCTGCTAGACAACTAACAATGACTGAGGCTAATCTTATTTATGACTCACACTTTGAAGAAACTTTATCAAAAGGCAAAAAAGTAAAAGGAGCAGTTTATTTTTCAGTTCCTAAAACTTCAACAAATATAGAAATTGATTATTACTTAGACCCAAAAACAACGATAAAATTCAAAGCAGAATAATTAAATTTATATGGGGTTCTCGCAATAGAACCCCTTTTATGCGTAATATCTTTTTTGTGTTCTTCTTTCTCTTTGAGTTCTCCACTCTCTACAAGTATCGTTCTCCTCTTCGAAAATGCCTCTATTTTAAATTATTTCTTCTATTGTATTATAATTATACCCTCTAACCTCATAATTTATTTTAATTCCATCTATTTTATCTTGAAAATCAAAAAACATATCAAATATTTCATTTATCTTTATTTCATTATTTCTATATTTATTTAAGTCTGCTGTTGTACTAGGAAAAAGTATTTTCAATATTCTTATTTTTGAATCTCTTTCAAATAAACGATTATACATCATATTTATTATTCTTTTTTCTTCTCTCTTTAATTCTCTCATATCAACACCTCTTTCTCTTTTGTTATACTTATTATACTATTTTTTATACCAAAAATCAAATCATACGGACTCTGTATCTGTTGCGAGAGTAAGAATACAAGCATTTTTGTAGATATTGGTATTACTGCATTTGCTGGTTCAGTACACTCTTTTCAAGTCCTTGATAGAAGCGGGATACAAGAGCAAGAAAAAATTTTTTCAAAAAAAATATAGAAAAGCTTATGCCTTTCTACATTTTTATTTTTCTTCCTTTCATTGTTGGGATTGACTCTTTTCTTGGTTTTAAACTCTCTAATGGATTAAATTCATTATACTGTTGTTTCAAATCATCCCCAAACATTTCAACATATTCCCTTACTATTTCCATTGAAGAGTGTCCTAAGAGTTTCTGTAGCCTAAATATATCTCCACCATTTAGTATCCATTTTTTAGCAAATGTATGTCTAAACAAATGTATTGATGTTTTTCTAACACCTCTTTTTTTATTATACTTTGCTATCGCGTGTTTGCACGCGTCCTCAGTCCATCTATAGCCAGACTGATTACAAAATAGGTAGTCATCTCCCTCCCCGCCTCTGTAGGACATATATTCTTTTAATATTGCGTGTAAACTCCTACTAATTGGAATTACTTGTTCTTTTTTATTTTTAGTTTTTTCAAGAATTATTGTATCTGTATTTAAATTTACATCTTTATTTTTTATATTACATATTGTAGAAACTCTATTTCCTGTTGCTAATAAATAGTTTATAAGCACCCAGTTTCTATACTCTGAGAAACTTGCATTTTTTGCTTTTATATTTGGTTTTTTTAATAATTTTTCCAGTTCCTCATCTGTATATGTTGGTTTTACTTTTTTTGTTGCTTTTACTAATTCTATAGGCATTTTATCCATATAGTTCAAGTCCATAAAGAAATAGAAAGTAGCACGTATTCCTCTTAAATATGTATTTACTGATGTTTCTTTATAATTATTCAATAAATATCTATTTATTTCCCCTATATCTTGTGGTTGAATAGTATTTGTTTGTGTTTCTTCTGTGAAAAGTTTTTCGCCCTCTGCATCTTCAACTTTTAAAAGAATTTTATAACAATTTTTATAATATTCGATAGTTTGCTTTGATAAGTTCCTAGCCTCACAGTCTTGTAAAAATTCATCAAACCCATCTTGCAATGTTCTACTCTTTTCCCAAGCATACAATAATGATTCTGTTTTTTGTTTCATACTTATTTTCATATTCTTCTCCTCTCAGTCAAGAGGATTATAGCATATAATTGACTAAAAATAAATACCCCTTGACTCTTAAAATTCCTTTTAAAGGTCAAAGGGTATTTTTTTTACCTGTTTTCCTGCAATTCCTTACAGGAGTAATTTGGTGAGCTATCCGCGACTCGAACGCGGGACAACTTGATTAAAAGTCAAGTGCTCTACCACCTGAGCTAATAGCCCGTATGCAATGTACTGCACAACGCTTTTATATATTACACTATTTTTTGGCAGTTGTCAATACATTTTTGAAAATTTTTTAAAATTTTTTTTATTTTTTTATGCATTTAGCTTTTCTATGACTTCTTCTACATCTATTCCGTGCACTTCACAAGCTTCTTCTAATGTTTCCATTTGAGATGCAGGACATCCTATACAATGCATTCCACATTCAATTAAAATATCTGCTTTTTCTGGAGCTACTTGTAATATTTCTCCAATCTTTGTATCTTTATTAAATTTCATTTAACACCCATCCTTATATATTATTTAGATTTTTAAATGGATTTATCTATAAACCTTATTTCATAAATATTTTATCACAAATTTTAAAAAAAGTATAGACAAATTTTAAAATTTGTTGTATTATGTTTATCGAAAAGGCGGTGATAATACAAAAATATGACTTTAAGCACCTTAATTAATATTTTTTTTATCATTTATATTATTAGTTTTTTAATTACTTTATATTCAATTTATACTTTTTTTGATATAAAATTATTTCATAATTTACAAGGTTCAAAATTAAAAATCAAACAAAAAAATAAAAATCAGGAGTAAAAAAATTAAGAAATTTACTTTTATAATTATTTTTTTAACACTTATTCTTATATGTTCATACCAGTTATTTTTACCTTTATATAAAGCCGATGAACTTATTATCTCATTTGGTTTACATCCATCAGATATTTGTTATGATAATCCTTTACTTTGGAAATACTTAAAAATTAGTTTTATATTCTTTTATATATTTTCAAAACTTATTATAATAAATTCTTTAATAGTTCGATTTCAAATATTTAAAAATGAAACTAACAATATTTATCTTTCCTCATCAAAATCACGTACAATTCCAATTAGTAATTCCCAAAATAATAATTTTTTACAATTATTAATCGGTTTAGATATCTCAACAAATACTAACATATATTTGCCTGAATCCGGATTATATCAGAATTTTTTAATAACAGGAACTATTGGTACAGGAAAAACAAGTTCTGCCATGTATCCTTTTACAGAACAATTAATGAAATTCAATTCTTTAAATCCAAATAAAAAATTAGGAATTTTAATATTAGATGTAAAAGGAAATTACTTCAAACAAGTAAAACAATTTGCAACAAAATATAATTTAGAAAAAGATATAATAGAAATAGGTCTAAATTCAAAAGCACGCTATAATCCTTTGCATAAACCAAATTTAAATCCTATTGTATTAGCAAATAGATTAAAAACTATTTTATTATTATTTTCAGAAAACAATTCTGAATCATTTTGGCTTGATAAAGCAGAACAAGTTTTAGCAGAATGTATAAAACTTTGTAGATTATATAACAATGGTTATGTAACATTTATAGAATTGCACAAATTAATTACTGAACCTAATTACTATAAATCAAAAATTAAAATCTTAAAAAACTTATTTTATGAATCAAAATTTTCTTATAAAGAAATTTATGAATTAAACACAGCCTTAGAATTTTTTGAAAAAGAATTTAATTCTCTAGATTCCAGAACCTTAGCAATTTTAAAATCAGAAATATCTCGAATAACTAATATTTTTATTTCAGATTACACTGTATCAAAAATATTTTGTCCTCCAAAAAAGGATTTAAATTTTAAAGGTTTCACTTCAATGCTTAATAAAGGAAAAATCGTAGTTTTAAATATGAATATTGCAGAATACAGAAATCTTTCTAAAATTATTGCAACATATTTAAAATTAGATTTCCAATCAGAAGTAATGTATAACTTATCACATTCTAGAGTTAGACCCTCTGCTTTTATTTGTGATGAATATGCAGAATATATTACCAAAACAGATGCAGATTTTTTCTCTCTTAGCCGTGAAGCGAAATGTATTAATATTGTTTCAACCCAAAGTTATTCTTCATTAAAAAATACATTAAAAGATGAAACAGCAGTAAAAGTTATCATTCAAAACTTAATAAATAAAATCTGGTTTAGAACTGACGATATTTTTACAATAGAAGAAACTCAAAAACAATTAGGAAAAGAAGAAAAATTGCATACCTCAAAGAGTATTTCTGAAAATGCTAAAGAAACGAAATATAGTTATATTACAAATTCTTTAAATTCACAAAATTCAAGTATTTCTGAAAGTGTAAATACGTACACTCAAAAAGATTTTATTTATGACACAAATTTTTTTACACAAAATCTGGAAACCTTTTCATCTCTCGCATTCTTATCTGATGGCACACACATTTTAAAACCCACAAAATTGAAAATGTTTCCATATTTCAAAAAATAAGGATATAGGTTTCCTTTAAAACCTAAATATTTTTATAAGGATGGTTAACATGAAAAAATTATTATTTACTGTAGCATTATCTACATATATTATATTTATTTTATCTATAACAGTATTTGGAGCTACACCAAAATTAGTAAACAAACTAAACAGTGCATTTGAAGACATTGAGGGATGGATAATAAAAATATCCACTCCTGCTGCAGCAGTTGCTGTTTGCACTGGTGCTCTTATGCGTAAATTCAGCTTTGGTGATGAAGAAAAAATTAGAACAGGAAAGAAATTGATTACAGGCTCATTATTTTCTTATGCCTTTATTCTGGCTATTGATTTAATATTATCTGCAATTCAATCATTAATTGGCTAGGTGATAAAATGGAAAATAATTCAAATATTACTACTAATATTATTGAAGCAATAAATACTATTTTAGGCAATTTATTTTCTTCAATAGATAATAATCTTTTTAATATTCTTGATGATGTTACATTTATAAGTTCTGATATTATCAATGATTCTTATTTTGAAAAAATATTAGGAACCTCAACATCTAATGGTATTTTACTAATATCAAATTCTTTACTTTTTGGTTTTTTATTATATTATTCAATCAAATATTTATTTGCACATTTTACTTATCAAAAAATAGAAAAACCAATACAATTTATTTTTAAAATAATTATTTTTGGTATTTGTATTAATTTTTCATATTTTTTTATTGAAGAAATCTTAAATTTCATTTCTAATATCTCTCTTGCAATAAGAGGAATTGGAGAAGATTTATTTAATAAAAATATATGTTTTTCAGAATTAATTTTAGAAATAAATAATGGTATTTCTATAGATTCCTCTATTGATGTTTTTTCTTTAGATGGAATTATAAAAACATCTCTTACAATGTCTTTATTAAATTTAGTTTTTACATATTCATTTAGATATATAATGATTAAAATATTTATTTTAATCACTCCTTTTGCAATCTTATCATTAATATTAGAAAATACTTCTTGGTTTTTTAAAGCTTGGAGTCGTAATTTATTTTCTTTATTATTTATTCAAGTTATTGTTTCTATAGTTTTATTAATACTATTTTCTATGGATTATTCTTCTAATAACTTAATGACCAAATTTATCTATATTGGTGCAATTTATGCATTAATAAAATCAAATACATTTGTCCGTGATTTTATTGGTGGTGTTTCTACAACCTTTACAAGTGGAAATTTATTTAAATAATAATGAAAGGAGCTTTAATGAAGTTTATAATACCTCAAAACTACAATTTTAAAAATAAAATATTCGGAATAATTGATTATTCAACTGCATTTTTTAACATTTGTTGGTATTCTATTATTTTTATAATACTACATTTATTTTTAAGAAATTGGAATATTAAAATTTTTCTGTTTATTTCTCTTTGTTTTCCTATAACTTTATTTAGTCTAGTTGGTTTTAATGGAGAACCAATTGTTTATGTATTTAAATATGTCTCAAAATATTTTTTAAAACCAAAATTATACTTATTTAAAAAATATTAAAACATTAAAATTTTTTTATATGATTTTACTGAGTTTCAACTTTTTTTCCAAACTTTTTCTTTTTTTGACTTGATTTTACTTTATTAAATGATATATAATGCTATTTAGTTTATAGGGGAAGATAGTTTGGAATTTTATATTTTGTTCTAAACTATATTCGTTCCTTTTAGGGGGAGGAATGATAAAATGAAATTAGAACAACCAGAAATACCATTATTATTCTCTGAGACGATTGTTCCTGACATTTTTTTTGCAGAATATTTATCACAAATGCCGGCAAATAGTGTTAAAGTTTATTTATATATGATATTTTTATCAAAATATAAAAAAGACATAAAATTAAATGACTTGTCAAAAAAACTAGCATTACCATTAAAAGATATAAATGATGCTATTTCATATTTAGACACAAATGGTCTAATATTAAAAAAAGAAAATGGTTATATTGTAACAAATCTTCAAGAAACAACACTTCACAAATTATATACACCAAATTTAACAGCATCTCCTGAAAAAATCGCAAATGTTGCAAAAAATAAAGCTAGAGCTAAAGTTATAGAACACATTAATAACGCATATTTTCAGGGCATTATGGGACCATCTTGGTATAATGACATTGATTTATGGTTCACAAAATATAACTTTGATGATCAAGTTATGATTGCACTTTTTGACTATTGTTATAACCGTTCTGCACTTCATAGAAAATACATTCAAACAGTTGCAGAAGCTTGGGGAAGCAATAAAATAGAAACTTGGAACGATTTAGATTCTTATTATCAAAAACAAGAAAAATTAATAAAAATAAAGAAAAACATCACAAAAAAACTTGGAAAACAAACCCTTACACAATATGAAGAAGCTTATATTGAAAAATGGGTTATTGATTTTGGATATGATTTAAACATTATAGAAATAGCTCTTAAAAGGACTACATTCAAATCAAATCCTACCTTTGAATATTTTAATAATATAATAACAGATTGGCATGACAGAAATTTAAAAACATCTAATGAAATACTTGCTTTTATAGAACAACGTAATAAACAAAAGAAAGATACAAAAAACTTAGAAAAACAAGTTGCAAAAGCTTCTTTTGAACAAAGACAATATGATAATTTAGCATTTTTATATGCAAACTCAGGAATTTCTTCTGTAGAACTTCCAAATAATTCAAATTCTCCAGAACCAAAAGTTGCTGCATCACTATTTTCTAATATAGAGGGAGATATTAATGGCTAATGAAATTTTATCTAAATTATTATTAGAATATGACCAAAAAAAGCGTAAAGCTGAATTAGATTTAGAAAAACGAAAAGAAGAACTATATAAAAAAATTCCTAGATTAGAAGAAATTGAAAATGAATTAAATAGTTTTGCAATTAATACAGCAAAAAATATTTTAAATGGTTCTTCATTTTCTTTAAAAAATTTAAACGAAAAAGTTATTGAACTAAAAAAAGAAAAAGAAAAAATACTAAAAGAAAATAATATTTCTAATAATTATTTAGAACCTTATTATGAATGTAACATTTGTAAAGATACCGGTTATATTCAAAACGAAAATTCAGCATCTAGTTTGTGCCCTTGTTTAAAACAAAAATTATTAGACATATCTTATAATAAATCTAATATTTCAAATTTAAGCAAGGAAAATTTTGAAACATTTAATGCAAATATATTTTCGGATAAAATAGAACCAGAAAAATATAAAATAAATATTTCACCACGTCAAAATATTTTAACAATAAAATCTCAATGTCTAGAATTTGTTAAAAATTTTGATGATGTTAATACAAAAAATTTATTATTTACTGGAAATACTGGATTGGGAAAAACATTTATTAGTAATTGTATTGCAAATGAATTAATAAAAAACGGAAAAAATGTATTATATCAAACAGCACCTGTTTTATTAGAAACAGTTATAGATAATAAAATGAATAAATACAAAAATTCCACACAAGACAATTTCTATAAAAATGTTTTAGAATCAGACTTACTAATTATAGATGACCTTGGAACAGAATGTTTAAACAGTATGAAATTAAGTGAATTATTTACAATTCTAAATACCAGATTGCTTAATTTGAATAATAAAACTACCAAAACAATAATTTCTACAAATTTAAATATTAATAATATATTTAAAAATTACGAAGAACGTATAGGTTCTCGCATTGCTGGTTTTTATAATATTTATTATTTTTTCGGCGATGATTTAAGACTTAACCAAAAACGCTTTAATTAGAATAAAAGCATAATACAAATATTTTTTGTTTTGCTTTTTATAAAATTTTCACACTGGCACTAATTTAAGTTAGTGCCTTTTATTTTTCTTATCTA
>CABQAZ010000009.1 GCA_902462295.1 uncultured Clostridium sp.
GTTCTACCGCTTCTTTCTACTTGCTTTGCTTTAAAAAGAAGATCTCTAAAGTGAAATTTCAATATATTTTGCATAAATAGCTTCCAGCTTTGCTATTCTCTCTGTAATGCTTTACATATATTTACTTTGCTTTGTCTTAGATTTTTATTTTTACTTTTGATATTGTATCACACTTAATCAATTTTGTAAATACTTTAAAGACATACTAGAAAATTTTCTAGTATGTCTTAATTCAAGTAATTTTAGGTTTGTTTGTTATACATCAATTAGCTCCTGCTTCTTTAACAGTTTTACTACCGCTTCACTGTCAATTAAAAGTTTATATTCTTTATCTTCTATAAAATACATAGTTACTAATTTAATGTATTGATATACTGCTTTTGCTTCTTCCATGCTTTCAAATAGAAAGACATCTTCAGACGAAAGCTCTGTTAACAGCATTACTTCTGAAACATCTTCTACTTTTGCACCATCCATTGGAACTACGGAAATTAATGTACCAAACTCTGGCTTTTCTCCTTTATAATTGGGTGCTACTAAATAAATTATTTTAGAATCGATTTTTTCAATTTTTCCAATAATTTCTTTTTTCGAGTTAATCAGTACATCTAATTCTCCTGATATTTTTCTCCAGCTGTTTTCCGCCTTTTTCGCAGTATTTTCAGCAATTTTGAGTTTTTCTTGTGTCTCTAGTCTGCTCTTTTCACATTGTTCTTTTTCGATAGATTTTTTAGCTATCTGTTCTTCTATAGAACTTAGTTCATTTGCCATCTCCTTTCTCAATGTTGTAATATCTTGTTGTTCATTGTTTTTAGGATTCTCTTTTTCCTCTCCTTGATCAACAGTTGAAATTTTGTGTTTTCCAATTCGATTCCGTGCAGTAATATACTTATCGTTTACTTTTACTAGCCTTGGATAGTCTTTGTCATTAACTACTTTTTCAACTATTTTTTTAAATTGCTCTTCTGTCATTCCATATTTTGGAGCTAAATCCCCAAAAGTTTTGTGTCCCTCTAACATTTGAGAAAGAACTGTTTGTGCTGTTACCCGTAAATTTTCTTGAATCATTTTTTTATCCTCCTTTTGGTTTTTGCTGTTACATTATATCACATATTTTAATTTTTTTCAACACTATGTTAACCTTTTATAATTTCAGTGTTATTGGTTAATGATTTTGATTAATTTTTTAAAAGAAATTTTTGTAATAAACCGAGGAATGTAATAAAAATCTTATATTTCAAGTACTTCTATGTATTAAATTTAAATAAAACATTAACCATTAACTAATTTCCAATAGGAGCAAAATCATCTGTTACTATTTGCTTGTCTGTTTCGAACTCTAATACCTCATTATTTAAATATCGTGAATACTCTTGAAATTTTGAAGCATCAATATTGGGTGTTCCTTTTATTCCTATCAAAATCAAATTTTGGCTACTACTTTTTTCTATATCATGCACCTTAAATATCTTCACATCATCAAATATTGCTTTATATGTTGAATATTCATATTTTATAAATTCAGAACTCTTTCCCTCTAATGAAGAAATTATATTTGTAATGACTAAACCATTTTCATTCAACATATTCTTGGCATTTACCAAAGCTTCATATGTTGTTAATTCAAATGGTGCATTTAAACCTTTAAATGCGTCTATTAAAATAGTATCATATTTATTTTTACTATAATTAAGATAGCTTCTACCATCTTGATTATATATTTTTAAATGCTCATCTTTAATATTTAGTCCAAATTGCTCTACTGCAATTTTTGACATTGTATCATCTATTTCTACAACGTCAATTGTTTTATCTTTATATTTTTTTAAATAATGAATTGGATATGTATATGCTGCTCCTCCTATTAAAAGTGTTGATTTAGCGTCTTTATTAAAATATTCAAACAAATCATAATACTTTAAATATTCTGCTCCCATTTCCTGTGTCTCTGTATTTATATATGACTCTAGTCCTGAATCTACTTGTAATGTTTTATATGTTGCCTTTTCAGTTTGTATCTTTTTCACCCATATCCTGCTATATTGTGAATCTATATCTAATATTATATCAGGATTATTAGCTTTAAATGATATTTTTCCTAAAATAATTAATAATATTATTATACATATAAAAAAAATATTCATACCTATTATTTTTTTATCTTTATTTTCTCTCACAATAAAAGACATTAAGAATAATAATATAGTTACACAAATATTTATATTACTTACTCCTATTTTAGGTATTAATACAAACCCCATCCAAAATGTTCCAACTATACTCCCTATGGTCGATAAAGATGATATTTTTCCAGATAATAATCCAATTTCTGTTTCTTCTTTGCTTTTTATTTTTACTGCATATGGAGAAATCATTGCTAATATAAAACTTGGTATTGAAAATACAGCTATTGCACATAATATCGCTGCTACAATTAAATTTGGAATTGTTTCAGCTATTTTTTTCACTACAAATGTTTCTAGCAATGGTATAAAACTTGTTATAAGTGATGCATATAACAAAATATTAGCTAATTCATTTATATCAGCATTTTTGTCTGCTTTTTTTCCACCTATCCAATATCCAAAACTCATACTTATTAAAATTATTCCTATAATACTTGTCCATACTACATTTGAACTTCCCACATATGGTGACAATATTCTTGCAGCTATCAGTTCTAATCCCATTCCTATTGCACCACTCAAAAATACTATTATTTCTAATTTATGCTTCTTCATAATTCATCCATCCTTTATTTTTTTATCTTATAACATTTTTTATAATTTCAATTTAGTTTCTACTTTATTTGGTAGCATGAGTGTTTTTAGTAGAATTATTTATGTTTTTGAGTTTATAAAACCAGAAAGGCAAACAAGAATCATCTCTAATTTGCCCTTAATCATTTATTTTTTTAATTCAATATGTACATCATCTAATTGTTGTTTACTTACAACTGATGGTGCTCTCATTAATAAATCTCTTGCCTTTTTATTTTTAGGAAATGCTATAACTTCTCTTATATTTGTTGAATCTGCTATAAGCATTACTATTCTATCTACACCAGGTGCAGCTCCAGCGTGTGGTGGTGTTCCATATTGGAATGCATTATATAATGCTCCAAATCTATTTTTTACATCTTCTTCTGTATATCCTGCAATTTCAAATGCTTTAACCATTATTTCTGGATCATGATTTCTTACTGCTCCTGATGCCATTTCGTATCCATTACATACCAAATCATATTGATATGCTAATATATCAAGTGGATTCATTGTTTTTAATGCTTCTAACCCACCTTGTGGCATTGAAAATGGATTGTGACAGAAATCTACTGTTCCCTCATCTGATAATTCATACATTGGGAAATCTACTATAAAACAGAATCTATATGTATCTTTTTCTAACAAATCTAATCTCTTTCCAAGTTCTATTCTTACAAGTCCTGCAATTTTTTGTGCTTTATGGAATTCATCTGCAATAAAGAATATACTATCTCCAGCTTTTACTCCATAATCCTTTTCTAATTTTGATTTAGCTTCTTCTGTTATGAATTTTGCAATTCCACCTTGAATTGCTCCATCTTTTTCGAATTTTGTCCAAGCCAATCCTTTTGCTCCAACCTCATCTGTTACCGCAAATTCTGTCATCTTATCAAAGAATTTTCTTCCTTGTTCAGCTCCATTTGGTACAACTATTGCTTTTATTGTTTTGTCCTTGAAAGCATTAAATTCTATGTTTTCAAAAACTTTTGTTACATCTTGTATTATTAATGGGTTTCGTAAATCTGGTTTATCTATACCGTATTTCTCCATTGCTTCTAAATATGGTATACGTACAAAAGGTCCTTCGTCAACTTTCCAATTTGTAAATTTCTTAAATGTATATGGTATAACATCTTCTACAACTTTAAATACATCTTCTTGTGTTGCAAAACTCATTTCAAAATCTAATTGATAGAATTCTCCTGGTGCTCTATCTGCACGTGGATCTTCATCTCTAAAACATGGTGCTATTTGAAAATATTTGTCAAATCCACTTACCATTAATAATTGCTTAAATTGCTGTGGTGCTTGTGGTAGTGCATAAAATTCTCCTGGATGTAATCTACTTGGAACTAAAAAATCTCTTGCTCCCTCTGGTGAAGAATTTGCTAATATTGGAGTTTGAATTTCTGCAAAACCTAATTCATCCATTCTATCTCTTAATGTTTTTAATATTTTAGAACGTAACAATATTGAATCATGTAACTTTTTATTTCTTAAATCTAAAAATCTATACTCTAATCTTAAGTCTTCTCTTACTTCTTGCTCTGTATTTATTTCAAATGGCAAAATGTTTTTGCATTTTCCTAATACTTCTATCTTATTTGCTACAACCTCTATTTCTCCTGTCGCCATTTTAGAATTTTTGCTACTTCTTTCCACAACTTTACCACAAATGTGAATACAACTTTCTGTCGTTAATTCTTTTGATTGTTCTTGTAACTTCTCATCATTTATTACTATTTGTGTTATTCCAAATTGATCTCTTAAATCAATGAATATCATTCCACCCAAATTACGAATTTTTTGTATCCATCCTGATAATTCAACTTCTTCTCCTACATTTTTGATATTTAATTCTCCTAAATTATGTGTTCTATACATATGTACTCCCCCTATATGTGCTGATTTTATTTTATACTTTCATATTTTACTACATATTACTGAAAATATCAAGGTTTCTTAATATTTTTAAATAACATAATGTTCTAATTTAAATTACTATAAAAAAAGTAAAAAAATATATTAAGAACCTGTACCGATTCTTAATATATCATTATATGTTACAAACAAAGATAAAGCAATTAAAATTGAAAAACCTAATAATTGTATTTTAGCCTCTGTTTCCATTTTCATTGGCTTTTTTCTTATCACTTCTATTAATAAAATCAAAATTTTTCCACCATCTAACGCTGGAATTGGGAGTAGATTAGTAACACCAAGTGATACTGATATAACAGCTAACAAATGTAAATAGTTTATTATTCCATTAGTATTAACAACAACTTCTGAAATTCCTACAATTCCTACCATTTGGTCTGTTTGTAATCCTCCCAAAAATAATGTTTTTATGCCATCGAATATTGTTACTATAAATCTACCTGTTCCCTGTGCCCCATAATAAATTCTATTTAATATCGTGTCTTTCGCAGGATCAACAAATTTTATTCCTACAGTTGATATCAATAAAAAATATACCAGTATTCCAAACAATATATTTACTGTTGCTCCTGCAATTACGATTGCAATCCTTTTCCATACATTTGCTTTTGAAAATGAACCTTGAGCATCAGATTCTTCATCTTCGCCCTCCATACTGCAAAATCCTCCAAGAGGTATCATTCTTAAAGAATACTTTGTTTCTTTTCCTTGTTTTTGCCAAATTATTTTTCCGAATCCAATAGCAAATTCATTTACTTTTACTTTGCAAAGTTTTGCTATGGAAAAATGTCCTCCTTCATGTATAAGAATTAAAAATCCTAATAAAAATATTATTTTTATTGCATTTACTATAAAACTAATCAAATTTTATTTCCTCCTATTATGCATACAATAAACATTTTTGTAGAATAACCAATTATTCCATTATATTTCAATATTTATATGGAGTTATATTATTATATTTAATAATACATAAGCAAATGGCGATAAAAACATTAAGCTATCAATTCTATCTAACATTCCACCATGCCCTGGTATTAAATTACTATAATCCTTTATATTTACATATCTTTTTATACTTGATGCTGCAAAATCTCCAACTTGACCAATCATACTTAATATTGCTGTTACAATTACTACAAATACATATGAATATTGTAAATCAAAAATTTTGTTTATAGCAAGTGTATATAGTACTGCAATTATAACTGCTCCTACAATTCCAGCAACACATCCTTCTATTGATTTTTTAGGGCTTACTTGGCTAAACTTATGTTTTCCCCATCTTTTTCCTACAATATATGCAAATATATCAGTCCCCCATGCAGCAATTATTGCATACCATATTAGTATTTTTCCATTTTGCATTCCCCTTAATAATGCTAAAAATATTATGCATCCAATAACATATATTATTCCAAAAAGCGTATATGCTATATCCTTAAAATTTATTTTCATGTTTGTAATTATTACATATAAAAATAATATG
The DNA here is from genome assembly GCA_902462295.1 of uncultured Clostridium sp. Taxonomy (GTDB): domain Bacteria; phylum Bacillota; class Clostridia; order TANB77; family CAG-508; genus CAG-269. The sequence continues at coordinate 6,196 of CABQAZ010000009.1, forward strand.
AGTAATATTGTTGGTATTATTAGCATTAATATTTCACTTTGTAATTGTAAATTAAAATTTTCTGGTATTATATGAATCAATGCAATAGAAAGACAAGACGTATATCCCAGCCATCTTACAGTTTTCGCTTCTTTTGATACTGCATTAAAATATTCTTGCATTCCTAGCATTGCTATGAATGCTAAAAATATATCTACTACATATGTATTTCCAAATGCCAATATTATTACAACTAATGGAAATCCTAATAATGCTGATGTTATTCTTTTTATATCCATATTTTCTCCTTTTCCTTTGCTTTTATCATCCAATACTTATTCTAATTTGCTCCGAATTTTCTTGTTCTTTTTTCATATTCTATTATTGCCTCATCTAAATCTTGTTCTGTAAAATCTGGCCAGTTTTTATCTACAAATAAAAATTCTGAATATACCACTTGCCAAGGTAAGAAATTACTTAGGCGCTGTTCACCACTTGTTCTTATAACTAAATCTGGATCAGGTTGGCCAGATGTGTATAAATTATCAGTAATTGTTTTTTCATCTATATCATCTATTTTTAATTGATTATCTTCCACCTGTTTTGCTATGCTTTTAACTGCTCTTATAATTTCATCTCGCCCTCCATAATTTAATGCAATATTAAATGTTACTCCTGTATTGTTTTTAGTTCTTTCCATGCATTTTATAATACTTTTTTGCATACCTTGTGAAAGTGCTGTTATATCTCCAAGAATTCTTATTTTTATATTTTCAGAATCTGCTCTTTTACTATAATCATCTAAATAATTCTGTAATAACATCATAAGTGCATTTACTTCTTCTTCTGCTCTTTTCCAGTTTTCAGTTGAAAATGCATATACTGTTATATATTCTAATCCTATTTTATTTGCATATCTTACAATCTTTTCTAGTGCTTTTGCTCCTGCTTTATGTCCAAAACTTGCTGATTTTCCTTGTGCTCTTGCCCATCTTCTATTTCCATCCATTATTATTGCAATATGTTTTGGCATATTATCTTTGTTTAATTCCATTTTTTCTCCTTTGATATCATTGATATGATTACATCCTTATTTTATTATACACTCATAATTTCATTTTCTTTATTTTCAAGTATTTTATCAATTTCTTCTATATTTTTATCTGTTATTTTTTGAATTTCTGTTTCTGCTTGCTTTAATTCATCTTCTGTTATTTCACTATTTTTTTGTTTAGCTTTTGCTTCATCTATTCCATCTCTTCTTATTGCTCTTATTGAAACTTTTGCTTCTTCTGCTATTTTTCTAATATCTTTTACTATTTCTTTTCTTCTTTCTTCATTTAATTCCGGAAATGCTAATCTTATTACTTTTCCATCATTATTTGGGTTAATGCCTATATCTGATGCTAAGATTGCTTTTTCTATATCTTTTAATACACTCATATCCCATGGTTGTATAACTATTAATCTTGCTTCAGGAACTGATATTCCTGCCATTTGATTTATTGGTGTTGGTGTTCCATAATAATCAACTTTCACCTTATTTAATACTGCTGGATTTGCTCTTCCTGCTCTTATTTCTGATAGTTTTTCTTGATATACTCCTATTGATTTTTCCATTCTTTCTTTTAAATTTGTATAATCCATAATTTTATTCTCCTCATCTTATAATTTAATACATTTTATGCATAACTAAGATACTATTGTACCTATTTTTTCGCCTTTAACAGCTCTTACTATATTTTCTGGGTCTGAAATTCCAAATACTAATAATGGAATATTATTATCACGACACATTGCTGTTGCTGTTGAATCCATAACTTTCAAATCTTTATTTAATACATCTAAATATGATATTTCTTCAAATTTAATTGCATCTTTTTGAATTTTAGGATCTGCAGAATATACTGCGTCTATTGCTTTACCAAGCAATATTATATCTGCATTTATTTCTGTTGCTCTTAACACTGCTGCTGTATCTGTTGTAAAATATGGATGCCCTGTTCCACATGCAAATATTACTACTCTTCCTCTATTTAAGTGTTTTTCTGCTTTTCTTTGTATAAATGGTTCTGCTATTTCTCTCATTTCTATTGCTGTTTGTACTCTTGAATGTACTCCTCTTTCTTCTAATGCGTCTTGTAATGCTAATCCATTCATTGATGTTGCAAGCATTCCCATATAGTCGGCTGTTGTTCTTTCCATTTGATGTCCTTGTCTTCCTCTCCAGAAGTTTCCTCCACCTACTACTATTGCTACTTGTACTCCCATTTCTGTTACTTCTTTAATCTTGTCACATATTTTTCCTACGACTTCTGCATCTACTCCTGTCTTTTTTTCTCCTGCTAAAGCTTCTCCACTTAGCTTCAAAAGTACTCTTTTATATTTTAGTTCTGACATTTTGTTATCAATCCTTTCCTTTTGGAGTCTATTTTTTGCTTACTCCTTTTTGCTTTTGTTATTCTATCATACTTTTTTTAAAATTAGTAGTGTTTTATTAAAATTTATTAATATTTTGATTAGTATATAAATATATAAAAAAAAGAGACCGCAATGCGATCCCCTTTAAACTATTGTCTACAAGTTACAATAATACAAGCGCGTACTATTTCTGTTCCACTCTTCTTTTGAATATGGAACATTTATACAGGCGTCCTCGTTTCTCTCCTTTGGTTATTACCACCGGATACTTCTTTTCCAGTGCTATAACTTCCCGTCCATAGAGATACATTGACAGTACATGAGAATTAGATTCTAAGAATCCTCTTATCATCTCACCCTGTTGCTCGCTTCTTGTCATTTTTTCTGTCATTGCTTTTCCTCCTGTGTAATAGTTTTTCAGCTTAAAGCCATATATATTATACATCAAATAATAAAAAAAGTAAATACTTTTTACTCATTTTGCTTACTCAAAAGTTACCTTATAATATTTTATTTTTAATTAATACCAAAAAAACACTAAACATTTAATATTCTTCTTGCACGATCAACATCCTCTTGTTTAGCTTCTCTAATATTTTCTAGAGGATACTCTAATCCTAGTTTTTTCCACTTATATTTTCCCATACTATGATATGGTAAAATTTGAATTCTTTCAACAGTTTTTAAAGTCTCAATAAAATCTCTAAGTTTAATCAAATCAACTTCGTCATCTGTATATCCAGGAACTAAAACTTGTCTTATCCACATTTTAATATTATTATCACTTAAGTATCTGGCAAATTTTAACTCTTTTTTATTAGAAAATCCAACAAGCTCTTTACATTTTTCCTCATCAATATGCTTTATATCCAATAATACTAAATCAGTATATCTTAATACATGTTTTATGTCATCAGTTAATTCAACCATACCAGAAGTATCTATACATGTATGAATTCCCTCTTGTTTTAATTTTTTAAATAATTCAATCAAAAACTTTACCTGTAGTAGTGGCTCTCCTCCTGTTACAGTTACTCCTCCTCCTGATGGGATTATATAGTTTTTATATCTTTTTATTTTCTCTACTATCTCATCTACAGATTTATATTCTCCTCCATTCATATCCCATGTATCTCTGTTATGACAATATTTACATTGCAGATGACACCCCTGCAAAAATATTACAAATCTAATTCCCGGGCCATCAACTGTTCCAAAACTTTCTGTTGAATGAACTTTTGCATAATATTTTAAATCCTTTTCCATCTTCTCTTCTTTCTCATAATATTTAATAAAATAATTGTTGTGTTGCTAGGCAAAAATCATTCAAAACACTGGATTATACGCATAATTACGTTTAGTATTTTTGAATGATTTTTAACAAAGCAAATGCCTATATTTTTTTAAATTCTCTCATGAATTGTTCTATTTATAACATCTAATTGTTGTTCTCTTGTTAATTTTGTAAAATGTACTGCATATCCTGAAACTCTAATTGTAAGTTGAGGATATTTTTCTGGATGTTCCATAGCATCTTCTAATAATGCTCTATCAAATACATTTACATTAATATGATGTCCTGTTTGTGCAAAATATCCATCTAGCATACTTACCAAATTATTTACTTTTGTTTCTTCATCTTGTCCTAATGTTGCTGGTGTAATAGCAAATGTATATGAAATTCCATCTTCTGAATCTTCAAATGGTAATTTTGCTATTGAATTCATTACTGCTAATGCTCCATTTACATCTCTTCCATGTAGTGGGTTTGCTCCAGGTCCAAATGGTGCTCCAGCACGTCTTCCATCTGGTGTATTTCCTGTTGCTTTTCCATATACAACATTTGATGTAATTGTTAATATTGATAATGTGTGTTTTGAGTCCCTATATGTTGGATGTTTCTTTAATTTGTTTAAAAATTTTCTAACGACTTCAACTGCTATTGTATCAACTCTATCATCATCATTACCGAATTGAGGATATTCTCCCTCTACTTGATAATCTACTGCTAATCCTGTTTCATCTCTTATTACTTTTACTTTTGCATATTTGATTGCTGAAAGTGAATCTGCTACTACTGATAAACCTGCTACTCCACATGCCATTGTTCTGATTATATCTTTATCATGTAAAGCCATTTCTATTGCTTCATATGAGTATTTATCATGCATATAATGTATTGCATTTAATGCCTTTATATATATTTTTGCAACGTAGTCCATCATTTGGTCAAATTTTTCTATTACTTCATCATAATTTAAATATTCTGATGTTATTGGTGCAAATTTTGGTGTTACTTGTTTTCCACTCTTTTCATCTCTACCACCATTTATAGCATATAATAATGTTTTTGCTAAGTTTGCTCTTGCTCCAAAGAATTGCATTTGTTTTCCTATTTTCATAGGTGATACGCAACATGCTATTCCATAGTCATCTCCAAGTGTTGCTCTCATTACATCATCATTTTCATATTGTATTGATGATGTTTTTATTGATAAGTTTGCTGTGTATTTTTTGAATCCTTCTGGTAGTCTTGTTGACCATAATACTGTTAAGTTTGGTTCTGGGGCTGGTCCTAAATTTTCTAGTGTGTGTAATACTCTGAATGAGTTTTTAGTTACTAATGTTCTACCATCAATTCCCATTCCACCAATACTCTCAGTTACCCATACTGGGTCTCCACTAAATAATTCATTATATTCTGGTGTTCTTAAGAATCTAACTAATCTTAGTTTCATTACAAAATGATCCATTAATTCTTGTGCTTGTTCTTCTGTTAATGTTCCATTTCTTAAGTCTCTTTCTATATATATATCTAAAAATGTTGATGTTCTACCAATACTCATTGCAGCACCATTTTGGTCTTTTACTGATCCTAAATATCCAAAATATAACCATTGTATTGCTTCTTTTGCATTTCCTGCAGGTCTTGATATATCAAATCCGTATTTTCCTGCCATTACTTTTAATTGGTTAAGTGCCTTTATTTGTTCAGAAATTTCTTCTCTTTCTCTTATTACTTTTTCTGTAAAGTCATCCACATTCAATATTTCTAATTCTTCTTTTTTCTCTTCAATTAATGCATCAACACCATAAAGTGCAACTCTTCTGTAATCTCCAATTATTCTACCTCTTCCATATCCATCTGGTAGACCTGTAATTAAGTGTGAACTTCTTGCAGCTCTTATATCTGGTGTGTATACATCAAATACTCCATCATTATGTGTTTTTCTTGCTGTGTGGAAAATCATATCTGTTTCTGGATCAACTTGTCTTCCATATGCTTCACATGATTTTTCTACAATTCTTATTCCACCAAATGGCATTATTGCTCTTTTTAATGGTGCATCTGTTTGTAGTCCTACTATTTCTTCTAAATCTCTGTCTATATATCCTGCTTCATGTGCTGATACTGTTGAGATTGTTTTTGTGTCTATATCTAATACTCCTCCTTGAGCATCATGTTCTTTCTTATATAGTTCTAATACTTCATCCCATAATCTTTTTGTTTTTTCTGTTGTGCCTACTAAAAAACTTGAATCTCCTGTATATGGTGTGTAATTTTTTTGTATAAAACTTCTTACATCTATTTGTCTTTTCCATTCCCCTTTTTCAAAACCATTCCATTGTTCAAAATCCATTTAAAATCACATTCCTTATATAAATATTTAGGTTTTTATAAGTTCGGTATCACCTATAACCATTCAACTTGTTTTATTATTATCTTTTTGCCTATCTTTTATCCATTGGTATTATAAATATTTTATCATATTTTGTCAATAAATTTTAACTATAATATTTTGCTTGATTTTTTTTTAATTTCTATATATAATTTGAAAAGAATTTAGGGACATAAAATAAAATTGCACCTGAAATACCCGGTCCCAGAGGTGCAAAAATAAAATTGCACCTGAAATACCCGGTCCCAGAGGTGCAAATATGTAAAGTAATGAAAGGAAGTAAAATGGAAAAAATAATAAACAAAATTGCACAAGAATTAAATGTAAAACCCACACAAGTAGAAAACGCAGTAAAATTAATTGATGAGGGAAATACTATTCCATTCATCGCACGTTATAGAAAAGAAGCAACTGGAGGATTAAGTGATGAAATCTTAAGAGACTTAGGAGAAAGACTCTCTTACCTAAGAAATCTTGAAACAAGAAAAGGAGAAGTAATAAAATCTATTGATGAACAAGGAAAATTAACTAATGAATTAACAATTTCAATTACATTAGCTGAAACTCTTGCAGAAGTTGAAGATTTGTATAGACCTTTTAAACAAAAGAAAAAAACAAGAGCAACTACCGCAAAAGCCAAAGGTTTAGAACCTCTAGCAGATATTATTTTAGCACAAGAAGAAACTCGACCTATAGAAGAAATCGCAAAAGATTTTGTAAATATTGATAATTTATCTGATGAAGATAAAGCAAATAAAGACAAAGTAGTTGCAACACCTGAAGATGCAATTCAAGGAGCATTAGATATTATTGCTGAAAATATCTCTGATAATGCCAAATATAGAAAATACATAAAAAAAATATGTTACCGTGAGGGAACTATTGTAATAAAAGCTTCTAAACCAGATGAAAAATCAAATTATGAAATGTACTATGATTTTTCTGAATTAGTATATAAACTTCCAAGTCATAGAATTTTAGCTATTAACAGAGGTGAAAAAGAAGACTTTTTAAAAGTTTCTATAGAAAAACCTGAAGAAAAAATATTATATTATATCCAAAAAGATATTATAAAAGGAACAACTCAATTTACAAGTATGTTAGAAAACACAATATTAGATGCATTTAAAAGACTAATTGAGCCATCTATTGAAAGAGAAATTCGTTCAGATTTGACTGAAAAGGCTGAAGAAAAAGCTATTAAAGTATTTGGTCAAAACGCAAAACAATTATTGCTTGGTGCACCTATAAAAGGAAAAACTGTTATGGGATTTGACCCTGCTTATAGAACTGGTTGTAAAATTGCAGTAATTGACGAAACTGGTAAAGTTTTAGATACTGCTACAGTATATCCAACAGCACCTCAAAATGATGTTGATGGTGCAAAGAAAACTTTACTAAATTTAATAGATAAAGACCATATAGATATGATTGCCATTGGAAATGGTACTGCTTCAAGAGAATCTGAAATGTTTGTTGCTGATATGATTAAAGAAGTTAATCATGATATTTGCTATGTTATTGTAAGTGAAGCTGGTGCTTCTGTATATTCAGCTTCAAAACTCGCAACAGAAGAATATCCAGATATAAATGTATCTATAAGAGGTGCAATTTCAATAGCTCGTAGACTTCAAGACCCACTTGCAGAACTTGTAAAAATAGACCCAAAAGCCATTGGAGTTGGACAATATCAACATGATGTAAATCAAAAAAAATTATCTGAAAGTCTAACTGGCGTTGTGGAAGATAGTGTTAACAAAGTAGGTGTTGATGTAAACACAGCTACTCCATCTCTTTTATCTTATGTTGCAGGTATTAATAATACTATTGCCAAAAATATAGTAAAATATAGAGATGAAAATGGAAAACTAAAAGAAAGAAAAGAACTTTTAAAAGTTCCAAAATTAGGAAAAGTTGCCTATGAACAATGTGCAGGATTTATCAGAATTCCTGATGGAGTAAATCCTTTAGATAATACAGCTGTTCATCCAGAAAGCTATGAAATAGCTAAAAAACTTTTAGCAAAACTTGGATTTAATACTGATGATTTAACAAATAAAGATAATTTAAATTCACTTCACAATAAATTAAAATCTGTAAATATTAATGAACTATCTAAAGAACTTGATATTGGTGAAATGACATTGGCAGATATTATATCAGAATTATCTAAACCTGGACGCGACCCTAGAGAAGCAATGCCAAAACCAGTACTTCGCAGTGATGTATTAAAATTTGAAGATCTAACAGATGGAATGATTCTTACTGGAACAGTTCGCAATGTTATAGATTTTGGTGCTTTTATAGATATTGGTGTAAAATATGATGGACTTGTACATATTTCAGAAATGAGTGATTCTTACATAAAGTCACCATCTGAAGTTGTTTCAGTTGGTGATATTATAAAAGTAAAAGTTATTAAAATTGACCAAGAACGAAAAAAAGTTGGCTTAAGCATGAAAATATAAAATATTATTAAAATAAATGGAAAATCTTGTGTATCTAAACTTGAAGTTGGAAGTTATTAGAAAAAACGATGAGAAATGTTCAATCTATATTGAAAAAACTCATCGTTTTTATTTAATATTTTTCTTGTATTTCTTTTATTTTATAGAATTCATTATTTAATATATCAAGAAACACTTCTGCAATTTGTGGGTCAAATTGAGTACCCTCACATCTCTTTATTTCTTCTTTAACATTCTCAACATCAATCGGTCCTCTATAACTTCTTCTACTTGTCATTGCATCAAATGTATCTGCAACAGCAGCAATTCTTGCCAAATAAGGTATTTCTTCACCTTTTAATCTTGATGGATATCCATTTCCATCATATTTTTCATGATGATGTTTTACAATAGGTATTATATCTTTAAATATCTTTGCAGAGCCTAAAATATGAGCACCTATTGATGGGTGATTTTTTATTTCTGAATATTCATCATCTGTAAGTTTACCTGGCTTTAATAATATACTATCTGGAATTCCTATTTTTCCAATATCATGAAACAAACCACCTATTCTTAATGTTTTTATTTGTTCTTCTGATAATCCTAATTTTTCTCCAATCAATACAGAATATTCTGAAACTCTATCTGAATGTCCTCTTGTATATGTATCTTTTGCTTCTACAGTAAATCTTAATGTTTGAACCATATCTAAATATGCCTGTTCTAATTGTCCTTTTGATTCTGATAATTTTTCATTTATTTTCTTTATTTCATCCATTTGTTTTATTGATTTCATACCAGACTCGATTAATAAAAGTAATTGATCAAATTTATCACTTTTTTCACAATACCCCTGTATATCCAATCTTTTTATTGTTTCTAATGGTGGTGCTAAGTCTTTATGCCCAGTCAATAATAAAATATACAACTCTTTATTAAATTTTCTTATTTCCTCTACAACTTCGTCACCATGTAATGGTGTCATCATAAAGTCTAATAACATTAAATCAAAATGTTCCTGTCTAACTCTTTCAATCGCTTCTAAAGGATTTGTTATTCCTATAAACTCATAATTTGAATTTTCTAAAAGTACTCTTAATGAATCCAATATCCCATCTTCATCATCTACACCGATTACTTTATATTTTCTTTCTCCATTTAATTGGGATTGAAGTGCTTTTCTCATCCTATTTTACCACCTCTACTATTAAATTTTAGTATATTTTTTATTTTATGATATTATATTCGTTTATATTTTAAAAATCAAGTTTTTTTATTAAATATAATTTAATATATTGTTACTGAATAGAACTTTATTTTAAATCAATATACATTTAGATAATATTTTAGCACTCTATTTAACTAGCATACTCCATTTAGCAATAGTTTTTATTTCATTTTTATTACAATTAGATTTCTTTTATATTACATTTTTATTATTCATTTGATTTTTCAATTTAAGCTTGATATACTTATTTTAAATGGAGGTTATGATGGAAAATATAAAAGTAATTGAAAATACAAATTCTGAAAGCAAATCAAATACAAAACAACCAAATTCAACTATTTTAGACAATTCAATTTCAGACTATGCTATAACCGAATATAAAGAAATTACAGAACCCTGTGTAGCATTGACTATAATTGGTGAAAATCGTCTTACAAATGCAGAAATTTTTGCAAAACGTGGTTTCAAATTTTCTTTTAAAGCCTTTCTTTCCACTCTCGTTTTAACAATTCTAAATATGTTTATTTAAAAAATGGTTTTATATTAATAAAACTGTTTTTTATTTTTTTATTCATATATATAGTACATTTGGATATACTATTTCAAAGAACTTTCTTGCTATACTCAAGTCATATCAATGTTTAAGAGGTGATTTGCATGTATTTATCAGATGCAATTAGAGAAAGAATTAAATATTATCAAGCCGAAAAAGATATGAGTCTTTGGGATTTATATAAAGCAACAGGTGTTCCAATGTCAACATTATCTGCCCTTATGAGAGGAAAATCTATATTACCAAAATTAGATACATTACTTCATATTTGTGAAGGTTTTGGTATTACTATAACTGAGTTCTTTGAAAGTGATATATTTAAAGAAGTTCAACAAGATTAATTTTAATTGCAAAAAAGAGAGAATTTGAATACCTTATTGGTTTCTTAATCTCTCTTTTATACTTTATTCTATTAATTAGCTATTTTTTATTGGAATTATAATATTAAATGTTGTTCCTTTGCCAACTTCTGTTTTATATGTAATATCTCCTCCAAAATGTGCCTTAATATTTGAATATGACATATATAATCCTAAACCTGTACCATTTTTTCCCTTAGTTGTAATCATTTCTTTAAAAAGTTTATCTTGAACTTCTTGTGGAAGCCCTCCTGCAAAATCTGTTATCGAAAATATAACATCATTACCTTTTTGACTAACTTTTAACTCTATATTCTGGTCATGTTTTCCATCATATGCCTGTATAGAATTTGAAATCATATTATTTACTACTTGTACTAAACTATTTACATCTCCATCTATAGCTTGATTCTCATCTGCTTTCATTATTACATTTAAATATATGTATGCATTTTTCAATTCATGTTTCATTAATATATTTACTCTTTTTATAAGTTCATTTATTGTAAATGTATCTTCATCATTATTAACAAGTGCTACTGCCTGTCCTTTAACAGTTGTTATAATATCTGACATATATTCTAAATGTGTCCTTATTTTTGGAATCCATTCTTCCATATCTTTTGCAATATCATGATGGTCTTGAGAATTTACTAATGGATCATCTATTGATTCATCATATTCTTTTATTAAATTTTCTAATCCTTGTACAGCACCTGCTATTGACATTATTGGTGTTTTCAAATTATGTGCAATTCCTCCTATTAATTGTCCTAGTCCTGCAAGACGTTCTCTTTCCATAAGTATTTCTTGATTATTATGTATTTGCTCAATATTATGTTTAGTCATATCTTGTATTTTATTAAATGATTGAACAAGTTCTCCCATAATATCATTTGATGTTAATGGTAAGTTTTTACTATCAAGAATATCTTTCTCTTTTATAATATTTTTCATTCCATCTGTTAACCTCTTCAAATCAGAATCTATTGATTTAGTTACACAGATTACAATTATTAAATTAAATCCAAATAGCAATATTGCGGCAAATAATATATACATAAGTAAAGATGATGAAACTATTTCATAGTGAATCCCCACAATATATTCTTGATTATTACCACCAAAATATTTAATTACACCTTGTTCATCTATTGTATATGCTTCATATACTCTATTATTATGTGTTGGTGATAATACATGCATATATTTTATAAAGAACTCACTCGGTTCCATTCCATTTGATGTTACAATTTTACCATCAGAAGACTCTATAAATATATAATCATCATTGCTTAACAATTTACTTCCTATCTGTTCTTCAATTTGAAACATTATATCTTCATCTTCTGATAATTCTAATGTATCTAATTCAGCCATGTAATAAACACTTAATAATTCACCCTTTTCACTTATTAGCCTTGAATACCCAATTAATGCCATTAATAATATAGTTACTAAAATTCCTGGGAATATTTGAAATACCAATCTTCTTTGTAACGAATCTTTTGCAGGAAATTTTTCGCTTTTTACATATGGTGATGTTTCTTTTAAAATAGGATAAAATATATTCTTTGATATTAGCAAAAATATTGAACTTACGAGAGTAGCAAAACTAAATACTAATATTCCTATTTTAAATAATAATATTAATGGGTGGCTTCCTGTAAATGCCAATGTTAACAGTACTATTATTACAGGAAAAACTTCTATTGTTGTAAACATCTTATATGGATATTCGAAACATATTTTTCTTATTTCTGGTATTTCTTTATGATTTTTTGTTATTGTCCATTTATCAATTTTACTTAGCGAAATTTTAAAATATATTATAAATAATAATATTATTCCAGATATTGCAATTAAATACTGATAAATATAATATAATTTTGAAACTTCTTTATCAAACTGTGTATTTATTGTATTAGGCGGATAATTTAATAATGTTGGTAATAAAAAATAAAATACTGTTGCGACAAGAATTGTTATTATTGTAAATGAAAATGCTATTTTGGTTGATATGTTAAATTTTATTCTACTTTTCTTCATTTGTTTTGCTTTCTCCTTACTCTATAAATTTTACTTTTTTCATATATTCAATTAATTTATATATATATATATCATCAATTTGTTTCCATGTAAAGTCTAAGTTACTTAAATATTCACATGTAATAATATTTCTTTGTTCAATTATATATTTATATATTAAATCATCATTATCTGTAAAATCATTTATTATTCCAGCAATTTTCTTTTGATTATTTTCATTTTCTGACATTTCTTTTATTAATTTTGTAAATCTTTCTTTTTTTACTAACTCTATATGATATTTTTTATTTTCTATTATTTTTTGTAATTGAGAAACTGCCAAAAAATTAGGATTATAAATATTAAAAATTCTATTATCACATTTATCTGACCATATAATCAATCTTACTGCTCTTGCAACATAATCTACTGGTGAAAATTCCAAATTTATATTTTCTAATTCCTCTGGAATAGCACCAATTTCAAGAATTGACTTCAGTCTCATATATGTTGCATTACTATTTATATTTTCTTGAAATCCTCCATCTATGTATCTTCCTGTTAAATCTCCTAATCTATATATAGTAGCCTTATTTTCGTTCCCCATATATTTTATTACTAATGCTTCTGCTATTAATTTACTTTTAGAATATACATTTTCTTCAAAATTTTGACCTATATAAAAACTATTCTCATCAAATATTTTATCTTTATTTTGTTCTTGCTTTTCTAAATAATTTCCTGATATTGTCATAGTAGATATATAATGCAATTTAGCACCACAACTCTCACAAAATTTTATAATATTTGTTGTTGCAATAATATTAACCTCTTCTGAACTTTTATAATTTCCATAATGAGATACATTTGCAGCTGAATGTATTACTATATCTATCTTATTTAATAATTTCTCATATTTTTCTTGCTCAATTCCAAATCTATCTTCAACAATCTCTCCCTCAATAACCTCTACATAATCTTTAACAACATTATCATACTCATCATTAAAATAAAATTTTATTTTATTTAATAATCTATTATCTGCTGATATACCAACTTTTGGTCTAACAATACAATATATTTTATCAATATTTTTAGTATTTTTTAGCATTTCTATTAATAAGTGACATCCAAAAAAACCTGTTGCTCCTGTTAATAACACACTATATTTTTTATCTAATTTGTGGCATTGTATATCTCTAGAAAATGTATTTACTTTATCATTTATTTTCATCAACTCTGGATGACTTAATTGCTTTATTATTTTTTCATTACTTTTTAAAACATTTTCATATATTTCTTTTATTGTTTGATATTTATAAAAATCTGCTACTTTAACATTATAATTATATCTAAACAATTCAGTAACAATACTTATTACAGAAAGAGAATCTGCTCCAATATCAAAAATATTTGTATCAATTCCTATTTCTTTTACTCCTAATTTCTGTTTTATAATTTTTAACAAAAACTCCTCTGTTTCATTTCTAGGTACTGTAATTTTTACTTCTTTTTCGTCTAAGATTGGTTCAGGTAAAGCTTTTCTATCTACTTTTCCATTTGGAGTATGTGGCAAATTATCTAATTTAACAAAATATTGCGGAACCATATACTCTGGTAGTTTAGAATATAAAACTGATTTTAATACAGATTTTGTTACATGCCCATTTTCAACATAATAAGCACACAAAGCTTCTTTTCCCTTTACCTCTTTCTTGGCAACAACACAATCACGAATATTATAAACAGATTGTATTCTTTTCTCTATTTCTTGAAGTTCTATTCTTAATCCTCTTATTTTTACTTGATTATCAACTCTACCAAAACAAGTAATTTCACCATCATCATCAAAAGCACCTAAATCCCCTACTTTATACATGATTTTTCCATCTAAAAATGGGTTTGGTATAAAACTCTTTTTAGTTTGTTGTTCTTTATTCATATAACCTTTTCCAACACCATCACCAGATATATAAATTTCTCCAACAGTTCCTTGTGGTAAAACTTTTTTATTTTTATTTAATATATATATTTGTGTATTATTTATTGGTCTTCCTATTGTAATTATATTTTTATTAGTCACATCTGCAACTGTCGAAAATATTGTTGTTTCAGATGGACCATATCCATTATAAATCGTTACATTTGGAATTATTTCTTTAATTTTATCTACCAATGTTTTAGGAAGTGGTTCACCTGCCAACATTATATATTTTAGACTTTTTAATTTACTTTTGTCATTCATATTCTCTAAATGAAATTTCATTACAGATGGTGTTGTTTGCATTATTTCAACATTGTTTGTGCTTATAATTCTTTCTATTTCTGATGTCATTTTTTGTTGATTTTCATTAGTTAAATATACTGTTAATCCTCTTGTTAATGACATTAAAGTTTCAAAACCAAATATATCAAAAGAAACTGTTGTTATAGATAGTATTTTATGATTTTTACCATCTTTTAAATATTCAATTATATTTTTCATTGAATTATAAAAATTACTTAAGTTATATTGTTTTAACATTACTCCTTTTGGAGTACCTGTTGAGCCTGATGTATATATTAAATATGATAAGTCTTCTGGTCTTGATATGTTTTCTAAATTTTCCTTATGTTCTTCATATATTTTAGTCTCTTTAACATTAATTAATTTTTTATCAGCCAAATTTCTTCTATTTTGACTTGTTAATATTATACTTGCATCACTATCTTCAAGCATATATTCTATTCTATCTTTTGGATAATCTGGTGCAATAGGAATATAACTTCCTCCTGATTTTAGAACTGCTAGTATAGAAATTAGCATTTCTAAAGAACGTTCTAATAATATCCCAACAACTGTATTATTTGAAACTTCATTTTCTCTTAGTAAATAAGCTAAACTATTTGCTCTCTCATTTAATTCTTTGTAAGTTATCTTTTTGTCTTCAAAAACTATTGCTATATTATCTGGAGTTTTTTTGGCTTGTTCTTCAAAATATTTAATTATTGGTATATTCTTATCATATTTTAGTTCTGTTTTATTAAATTCTGTAATAAGTTTTTTCTTTTCTTCTATAGTAACAATTTCTATTTCATTTAACATTATATCTTCTTTAGAAATTACTTGTTCTATAATATTTAAAATTCTGTTATGTATATTTTCAATATCATTTTCTTTGTAAATGCTTGTTTTATAATCATATGCAATATTCAAACTTCCAGTATCATTTAAATCATAAATTTGAATATCCATATTTTCTGCACAACATCCATTAAATGTCCATTCTGTTTTATATTTAATGTTTCCCTCATTTTGTTGTGCATTTGTTATTTGATATGATAATAAAATATCATATAAATTAGGGATATTTCTATCTCTTTCTCTTAATGTTTCTAATAAACATTGATATGAATATTTTTGGTGTTTTAACATATTCATTGAATCAACTGCTATATTTTTTATAAATGTTTTAAAGTCTTGTTCTTCACACATATTTATCTTAAATGGTATCATATTTATAAACATTCCTGCTGAATTTTTTTCTTTAAAATTTGTTCTATTTAATATTGGTGTTCCTATAACAAATTCATCTAGATTTGATATTTCTCCTATATATATTCCATAAACAGCCATGAAGAAATTATATAAAGATATTTTATTTTTCTTACAGTATTCTTTAATTTTAGTAACATCTTTACTTTTTAATTCGTATTGTTTTCTTTCTCCTGCAGGTTCGTTTTTATCTATGTTTTCTTTTACACTTCCTGGTATTGTTGCAACTTCTGGTATTTTTTGAAATATTTTTTCCCAGTATTCTTTGTCTTTTTGGAATTTTTCACTTTTTTGGTATTCTTGCTCAGATTTAATATAGTCTATATATGAATATATAGCCTTTTTTTCTATTTCTTGATTTTGTTTTAGTGCTGAATATGTTTTGATTATTTCATTACAAATGAACGCAAGTGTCCATGCGTCTGAAATCAAATGGTGAATATTGAGCATAAAGGCTCCTTCTCCATTTTTAAACTTAAAGATATAAAATTTAAATAATTCTGAATTTTCTATTTTGAATGGTGTTCTAACAATTTTTTTTCTTTCTTCTTCTAATTCTTTTGAACTAGCAACATTAATAACATCTATCTGTATTTTTTTTCTTTCAGATAGTACTTGTTTTACTTTTCCATCTTCTATATTTATTTTCAACCAAAAATTGTCATGTTTTTGACACACGATTGTTATTGACTCTTCTAATTTTTTTAAGTCAATTTTTTCGTTAATTACAGCTGTTCCACATATATTATTTATACTGCTTCCTTTGTAGTATTGCTCTGTTACCCAGATTGATTTCTGAGAGTTTGTTAAATTCCCCATTTTTTCTTAACATCCTTTTTAATTTTTGCAACCTTATTTTATTGCATATATTTTATACTATCATATTGTAACACCATTTTACATATTTTGCAATTTTTTTACAAAATTTTTTTGTTTTTTGTCGAAAAAACCTACTGTTCTTCAGTAGGTTTATCCTTTTGTTTATGTCTATTACAATTCATTAAAAATCCAAGAAATATAAAATAATATGGTGATGTATAATACATTGAATTTCCAAACATTGCAGAAATTAAATATGTCACTATTACAATTAAAAATATTTTTCCAGTATCATTATTTATTAAATTTTTTATTCCCCTTATTACAATTATTCCTACAGCTACAACATATAAAATCATGCCTGGTATTCCTGATGTTGTTGCAAGTTGTATTAATAAATTATGCGGTCTATCTTGATCTATTGATACACTAGCATATTTTTCTTTTAAATTCTCTGGTCCATATCCTATAATTGGTCTTTCTTTTATAAATTTAACTCCATTTTTCCATAATAGCATTCTACTTGTTCCTGCTTTTTCAAAATCTTCTTCTAATTCTGGATTGTTTTCATCTATTTTTAAAACTTTAGTTATTATTGTTTTTATATCTCCACCAAAACTACTTATATTTTCAAATGCTACATTTTTTCCATCTTTCGTTACTATTGCTGACAATATTATAAAAATTGATATTGCTATTAATGTTATTTTTCTATCTTTTTTCTTTAGTAATGTATATAAACACCATACAATTAATATAATAGATGTTGCTAAATAGCACCCAAATGTATTATTAAATATTAATGCATATGATATTAGAGTATATAATGCTAAATAAACTATCTTTAAGATTTTATTTTTTTCAGATATAAGTAATCCAAAACAACACATCAATGACATCATTAAATAATATCCATAATGGTTAAATTGAAAAAATACTGAACTATCTATACTATATGTAAATACATCTGTATATTGAAGTAAAATTGGAGATATTTTACTCATAATTATCAAAAATACTGATACTCCTGTAAATAAATTTAATAGCATTTTTCTTAATTCTTTAGATTCAAGTAAATATGCACAAAAGAAGTATCCAGCATAAATAATATACATTAAATATCCATCTCTTCTATACTCGGTTCCCCAAAAGGCCAATTTTTTATTTGGTGAAAAAATGCATGCTATTAATGTCCAAATCATATATATTAAAAATATAAAAATTGGTAGTATTTCTTTTTTACTTTTAATTTTATCTTCTTTTATTTTCTTTAATATAAACCATATTCCAAATAAAATTCCTATTGCTCCTGTTACAGCCATTAATATAAGTTTATAATTATCTAATACAAAGATTATATATAATTTATCTATGCATTCACATACTGGCATAAGTATCCATATAAACAATACTGTAAATACAATTATTTCTTTTATTTCAATAAATTTTTCTCTTGTTATTTTTTTCATCATCTTCTCCATTAATTTTTTTCTTATCACATTATACATTATTTATATTTTATTGTCACGTAATATTACATTTTTTGATTATATTTTATAAAATTGTTTCATACTTAAAACAAATAAAAATCTTTCCGGAGGTGTTATTAATTGAAAAAGTTTAAAATTTGTTTAATATTTATTTTAGTTATAAGTATTTTTGCAGGAATTGCTTATTATTTTTATAATACATATAACAAAATTGATATTACTCCAGAATATGAAATAAAACGTACTGAATCCACAATTCCTCTCCAAACTGTGGATAATGCTCTGGAAGAAAGCCAAACTGTTGCAGATATGTTAGAAAAAGTTTCTCAAAGTGTTGTTGGTATTTCTAGAATAAAAACACGTTCAAATTCTATTTTTTCCTCAAATGGTTCTATTAATAGCCTTGGCTTAGGTACTGGAATTATAGTTTCTAATAATGGTTATATTTTAAGTAACTGTCATGTAACAGGTGAAAAATCATCTACATGCTATATAACTTTAGAAAATGGATATACTTATGAGGGTTCTGTTGTTTGGTGTGATTCAGACTTGGATTTATCATTAACCAAAATTGATGCTAATAATTTAACATATGTTACAATCGGTGATTCTTCTAATATAAAATCAGGTGAAACTGTATATGCTATTGGTAATCCTATAGGTTATGAGTTTAGACGTACCATTACTTTTGGAATAATAAGTGCTACAAACAGAACAATTAAAATTGAAGAAAATGATGATGTTTCATATATGACTGATTTAATTCAAACAGATGCTTCAATAAATCCAGGAAATAGTGGTGGACCTTTGATTAATCCTGCTGGTGAAGTTATTGGTATTAATACTGTAAAAATTACTACCGCAGAGGGAATAGGATTTGCTGTTCCTATAAATGTTGTTAAACCTGTTATTGAAAAATTTGTTACTGAAAATAAATTTGATGAAGCATATTTGGGAATTTATGCTTATGATAAAGAAGTTATTCCATATGTTGCTTCAACTCCAAATTTTAATTCTGGAATTTATGTTGTTCATATTGAAGATAATAGTCCCGCTGTTTCAAGTGGTATTCAAAAAGGCGATATTATTACTTCTATTGACAATACTCCTATAAATAATATGATTGAACTTAGAGAGTATATTTATACAAAATCTCCTGGTGATACAGTTTCTATAAATATTAGTCGTGGATATATTACAAAAACTTTTGATATTATATTAAAATAAAAAGCTGGAGAGAAAATTGCTATAATATAGCTATCTTCTCCCCAACAAAACTACTACTTATTTTTTATAAGATTTTTGTCACCTCCGTCTTATATCCTACTTCTAATTCTTCTACGAACCGCGGGCGGATATACTTTACTTTGGCCTTTTTTCTTAAACGTCTGACTTTCATCTCATCCGTTAGACCAAGGAAAGCACACATTTCTACAAAGTCTCCGACATAAATAGGGTCAAGCCCTTCATTTAATCGACCAAACTGAGAAATATGGCACAGTTTTTTTGTGCGTGTAACAAGAAAACCTCCTTTCGCGTATCCTCTTGTTATAAATATGTCCTGTCTCCCTGTTATTCCTTCAGTTTTCCAGACTTTGAACGGAACAACTTTTTCTTTCTCTACATACTGACTATTTCTGAACTGATATTCTTCAATCATCAGTCTTATATCTCTGTCCGCCAGTAATGCCCAGAATAAATTTTTAACAAAAGGCATTGTACCGTCCAATAATTCAATTCCTATTGTCTCGTCCTGCATATTAACATACAGACCAACAATTGAATATTTTCCATCGCCCCAATCAGATGGGCTAAATATTTTCAGCTCTTTCCGAATAAATCCGTAACGAGCCTCTCCATCATGTGACTCTTCATGGTATCTTACTGGAATTCCTTTCGACAATAATTCGTCTTTTAATCTCATATATTTCCTTTCTGCCTCTTAATATTTTGTGAGGACTTAAGCGTAGTTTAAATTACTGCAGTTGGAAAACATTTAGGATATATCTTTTCACCTAATATGTTATCCTCAGTAATTTTTACTGGTTAATATTATTGAACCATATATACTATATCATATTTTACATAAACAATCAACCATTTGTACTATTTATATTTCTAATATGATATATTAGTATTTCTTATAAATAAAATATAACTAAAACATTATGAATAAAAACATTTAACTAAATTATTTATATTAAAAAAAGCAGAACTATCTGTCCCACTTCAGTTTAATTATTTATTTTCAGAATTGTATTTGTTAATGATATGTGAATTGTTTATCATGTAATTTACACCATTAGTAGAATAATATAAATCATCTTGTATATTTTTCTCTTTGGTCAATTCTAAGCTAGATGAATTAGTATTTTCAGGTTTAGAATCAGTAATAGTGTAATTCTCACCTATTTTTAGTTCTTTTTTTCCTTCTGTCACAGTTAACTCTGCATCATTCCCTTTGTTAAATAAATAATTAAGAATTATTTTATCATCAACAATAGTATAATTTCCTACTATTCCTTTTTCACTATCCACATAATTTACATATATAAATGTACCAGTCTCAGATAGATACAACTCATATTTTCTATCTACTCCATCTTTATCTTTTATACTTCCTTTATAAAGTCCCTGCACATTACTATATGAATAAATATTACTTGTTTGTTGTTCTTTCACATTATTTTCTTCATCACTTTTAGGTTGTTCGAAATTACTTACTTGATTATCTATTTTTTCAGCTTGGCTATTATCAATTTCCTTATCATTATATATTTTGTAAATAGAATATCCCATTATAATAATAGCTATTATTACTATAATCAATAAAAAAGTTAATATATTCAATCTCGTTCCTTTATTTTCTTGCATTATTTCACCTCCTAACTTTATCAACTAATTTGATTATATACTTTTATCCAAGAATTAGCAAGATTTTTATTCATAAATTTACTGAACTATTATCTTGTAACCAAAAAACAAAACATCATTTTTATCTACACACGAATCTTATTCTTTTATAAAAAAATCATTTATTCAATTCAAAAAAGCAGGTTCTACATTTGTAGAATCCTGCTTTTTCTTAACAGCCTTTAACCTCCGCTTGCTGTTATGCACGCACTGCCAGCTCTGCCAGAGCGATTGCCCCAGAAAGCGTTTCAGCTCCTCCGATGAAACCTGCTGGGTGACAAAACGTTGCAGTTTCAACACCCGTCACTCCCTGCAGTTCGGAATCTCGAAGACCTTTCCACTCTGCTGGAACAGGCTTTCTTTGGGCAAAGCCTCCAAGGCAATCTGGAACACACTGCCAGTTGTATCCGCCTCTCATAGACGGAAAAATAACAAACAGAATGTCCTCTGCCTTTTTGTTTTCAGAGGCAAAAAGGAATTCCTGCCAAGGTACAAACTGGTCTAATACCAGTATATTTCCCTCAGCATTTTCTATTGCCTCTTCAACAATTCCCTGAGCTTTGGCTTTCGAAACAGCATTTTTTAATACATTATCAAATACCGTTTCTGCAAAAGCCACCGCTCTCAGAAAAGCGGAATCAGAATCCTCTTGCTCATCCCAACTAGGATTAAAACCAGATATCATCTGAGACAAACTCAGCGCCTGTGCAGGATACTCTGCCTTTGGCATTACACCATTGTCACAAGCATCCACTCCCTGAATCAGGTCTCTATCCACCAACTTCCAGACCAAGTCTGGATTGCAGGTGTGCTCTACAACTTTGTGGCCAAACTTTTTCCATATAAGGCCACACGATGCATACGGAACACCGTTTTCACGTGCACCGTTTCCACCTTTCTGATGGTGGTCAAGCTCTCCAAAACCAATGTCATAAACAACGGTTTCAGAGTCGATGTCTTCTGGTACCTTAAAGGTACGAGCTACAGTTACTTTATCCATAACTTTGGACAAAATAATAGTTGCTAATACCTCATCAGCATGGAATACTCCTCCATGGGTGATTGCGTTAGCGAGTTCCATTTTTTTTGTCATTGTGATTTTTGTCATATCTTTTTTCCTCCTGCCATTCGGCTAAACGCTGTTTAAAATTAGTTTTTCGAATTCTTTTGGTATATATCTTTTCAACCATCCAAAAACGCACTAATTTTAAACAATTATTTAATTGTTTAATTGTTCAATATTCAATATTTAATTGAACTATATATATTATACCATATTTTACATAAACAATCAACTATCTGCGTCATTTATATTTCTAATATAAACTATTAGTGATTCTTATGTTCAAAAATATAATTATTCTATAATAGAAAATAGACACACTCTATAAAAGCATGTCTATTTATACTATATACTATCTTGGTTGTTCTTTAGAATTTATTGATTTATTCAACTGTTCTTTTACTTCTTCTTTAGCAAGTGGAGCTTTATCTAAATCTCCTAATTTTTTATTTCTACTATGAGTAATTGAACATGTATATCCTATACCTGGTTGAAATAATGATACACTACTATTTGTATGAGCATAAGCCTCTGCTATTGAAACAGTTAAATAATTTGGACCTCTACCAGAAAGATAAACAGCTTTTCCATTAGGAATTTCTGGTACAACAACCTTTGATAAATTATTTTCATCATAAGTTGTAATTCCATCAGGTAAATCCATATCATATTCAACTAAAACACTATCACCTTTTTCTGTAACTTTAAAAGCAACTTCTCCCTCTGGATTTGTTTCCCCATGAGCTAATTGAGGAATATCAACATATTTATCTATTTGTGGCATATACACACCAACAGGACAAGGGTGAACAGTATGTGTCAATGCAGATACCAACCATGCTGGAGCACGACCTGTTATTTTAACTGGTTTCCCCTCAGAAGACAAAGATTTTACAGCATTTACAGCTTTCAATAAATTTTCTTTATCCCATACTAAAGATTTTACAACTCTTCCATTAGGAAGTGTTTGCTCTTTTTCTTCCATTCCAATTTCAGCACCTAACTTATCTATATCAATTATATTTACTTGATTTTCTTCTTTCTTATTTTCTTTTTCGAAAATACTGTTATCCATAACTTTTCCCTTTCCATATACAAAATATCCTAATTGGCTAGGAATTTCAATAGGTTCTTCAATATCTTCAAAATTTAAAGTTCCTGTATCAACAGGTTTTCCTTTAACCCCATCAACTTCTCCTAATGAAACTGTTATATGAGGGTCATTTTGATTTTGATAATACGCTTTTAATTCTTCTGGTAATTCAGCTTTAAATCCACTATTTTTTCCATCAGAAGCATACCCCACTATTTTTACTGGAAATTCTTTTCCAACTAATTCATCTGGATATTTATCAGTTTGCCCAAACTTAAAAGTTATATGCATGTCCTTTACAACATCACTAAGTCCCTCTTTTTGTAATTCAACTAATTTTTCTTGTGTTTCCTTATCTAAAAATAATCCTTGGTATCCTTTTAAAGTTTTTTTAGCCATTTTTAATATCTCCTTTCTTATTTTTTATAAATTTTTTTATTTATAACATAATCAACAAATATAGATAACCTATTTTTTATATCATCAGAATATGATAAGTAATTATAATTTAAAGAGTCACATAGATAAGCTAAATTAATTAGATTTTCATCAAAATTTAAATCAACTATAATTATTTCATCTTCATTATTAAACATTCTAATATCAATTAATTCTTCAACATTGAAATTTAAAAAATCTTTATTTTCAATATTTTTCCTAAAAATATCACTATCTTTCTTTACTATGATATCAGCAATATTATTATCCATATCAACAACCTTGTATTTAAAATAGTCTCTATCTAATTCCTTTTTTAAATAAGCAATTAATTTATCTATAAGAAATTCTTTTTCTTGATATAAAACGCTTCTTACTTTTTGTAATGCTTTTTTATCTTGTTCTAATTTTAGCTCAGCAATAGATTCCATTTCTAATACTTTTTTATATGATTCTATCATTTCTTTCAACTCCTTATTTAGGTATCTGAATACATTATACAACATTCTGTAAACCTTGTAAAATTAATAATTATTATTTAAAATATTAATTTTACTTATAATATTCTTTTATTTCTTTAACTAATTCAACTGTAGCTTTATTACACATATTTTTCTTTAATGTTGCTATCCCCTCTTTTGCATCAGTTAATTCGATTTTCTTTATAATCTTTATATTATCTTTAATATCATTGATATTTTCTATATTTGTAAAACCAATTCCTATATTATTTAAAACCAATTTTTTCATTATTGATACACTAGATATTTCATAATTTGGTATTAGCTCTAATTCCTCTTTATTACAATAATCATTTAATATCTTACTCTTTGCTGATGGTGATTTAGGCAATATTAACATATGGTTTTCTATTTCTTTAAATTCTTTAATTGGATGTTCTTCTATATACTGTTTACTTGCAAAAAAACAAAAACTAGACTTTCTTAATGGTATTATTTCAACATCTGAATATTTTTTGCTTTTATATGGTAAATTTAATACTACTATATCTAATTCACCATTTGCTAATTTTTGCATTAGGTTGTCCGTTATTCCACTACTAATAGAAACCTCTATATTGGGATATTTATTAATAAATGTTAAAAATGGCTCAAAAATTAAAGAAGATAATAGAGAATTTCCTCCGCCTATTCTTATTTTACCTTTTTCTAAATTAATATATTTAGAAAAAATATTTTCTGCATTACTCATTGTTTCTATACTATCTTTAATATACTCATATAAATTTTTGCCCTCTTCTGTTAATTCAACACCATTTTTATTTCTATAAAAAACTTTTCCTCCTAATAAACTCTCAAGTTTTTGTATTGACTGTGTTATTGCTGATTGTGAAATATACATACTTTCAGCAGTTTTTGAAAAATTTTTATATTTTACTACTTCACAAAATACTCTATATAATTCTAAATCTGTATTCATACATTATCCTCCTATTTCATCTGTAGTCACTTCTTTTGGAAATTTATCAGATGGTTGTACTAATTCTGAAACTTCTGATTGTTTAACACTTTCTGCCTGTAATTTTTCTCTTATATTATCTTTTTTTATTGAATAGTCTCCTACTGGCTCAACTGTACTAGATTCTACTGTTTTATCTATGTATTTTGATTTTTGTCTAACATTAGAAATCATTTTTTGTATTCTTGATATTATTCCTTGTTTTTCTATAACAGCTGGTAATTGTGTTTTATCTCTATTTTTCTTATCTTCAAAATACTGATTAACATCTATTCCATCTATACCGTCAACAATTTTTCCTAATTCTTTTTCATCTTTTGAAGATATACATGTAAATCCTTTTCCTGGTTGAAAAGTAAATACTCTACTTGAATTATAACTACTACTTATAGAAGATAATAGCCAATGTGGCATTCTTCCTGATAGATATAGATTTTTGGTTTCTTTTAATTGTGGTAAAACACATTTTTCATAATCCTCAGCAGAATATTGTTCTTTGGTTATATCAACATCCATAAAAATGTTTTCTTTATTCTCTATAATATTATATGATAATCCCTCTGTCTGTTTAATTCCTTTTTTCTTTGGCAAATTTTTTATTGGAATATACTGCTTAGTTCTCATATCATAAATATTTATATCTTTAGCACCTTTTTCTCTTAATGCTTTGCACATAGAACATAAAACAAAATTAGCACGAACTCCATTTATTCTTACAGGTTTATTCGGTTTTACTTTCTCTTGTACAGCTTTATAAATTTCAGGAATAGCTTTTTCAGACCATTTTACATTTTTTATTGGTGTTCCATCTTCTGTAAGTATTTCTTTTCCATACCCTAATTCAAAACCTAATTCTGTATCATCAATCATTGTTCCATCAAAATCTTCACTTTTATCTTCTGTTTTTTCTATATATTTACTTTTTTTAACAATATCTGATACCATAGCTTTTATTACAGAAGAATCATTTAAAATCTTTCCTCTTTCTAATCCAACTATACTTCCTTGAAGATATGGTGTTCTTGTATATATTTCTTCTTTTCCCTCAAGTTTTGAGTCTAATGCACCTACACACTCTAATCCTAATTTTTCTCCAAATTCTATCCATTCTTTTTTTATTTCTTCATCACAGCTTAATACCACAAAACTATCACAATGTTGAAATACTTGCTCATTTTCTTTTGACATTACTCCACCAACATCAACTAATACAATCTTATTAGTTTGGTTATCTATTGCTTTACATGCATTATCTATAAAACTTTTTGTAAATTTTCCTTTTTTTCTAACAATATTAGTTTCTTTTTGGTTTTTATTATTACTCCAAGTTCCTTCTCCATCAGGACATGCTCTTATAATTGTATATGCATCAGTAGGTAATTTATCAATTAAATTTGCAACAAATACACTTTTTCCTGAATGCTTTGGTCCACAAAATATTATTTTCATTTGCATTTCCTCCTACATATCTTTCTAATAATCCTTTATTCTTTCTTTCAATTCTTTAAAATCAATTAATTTCCAAGACCAATTTTTATCACTTTCAGTACCAGGAACATTTATTCTTGAATTTTCATCCAACCCTAGAATATCCTGAACCATAATAATTGTCATTTGTGCTTTACACTTTGACAAGTATTGCATAATTCCAATATTAACATTTAAATCATAACATTCATTTTTTCTTAAAAACTCTTTTAATTTTATTTTATAATCATCATTAAGTGTTTTATACCAGCCATATATTGTATTACAATCATGATTACCTGGAAAAACCAATACGTTTTCTTCTTCATTATCTCTATCATATAAATTATCTAAATCAAGTGAAAATTGAAGTATCTTTTGTCTAGTAAATCCATAATGTTCTCTTAATTTAACAGTTTCTTCTCTAATTTCTCCTAAATCTTCAATTATCAAATTTTCTACATTTACATCTTTGTCTTTAAATAATTCATCAAAAAATCCATAACTTACACCATCAGTATAAAAACCATCTTTTCCTGTTTTTCCAATAGGAATTTTAAAAAACGAATCATAGCCTCTAAAATAATCTATTCTGACTTTATCAAATAATTTTAAATAATATTTAAATCTATTTATTAAATATCTATAATTGTCTTTTTTGATATTTTCAACATTATATACCGGACTATTCCACTTTTGACCATTTTCATTAAAATAGTCTGGCGGTGTTCCTGATTCAAATGTAAATTTACCATTTTCCATTTCAAAATATTTAGAGTAATATTTTATTTCTACTGATTTAAACACAGGATATATTGGCATGTCTCCAATTATTTTTATATTTTTTGAATTTGCATATTCTTTTAATTCCATCCATTGCTTGTATAAAATATATTGAATGAATAAATAATATTCTTTTGTATTTCCTTTTATCTCACTTTCAAATTCAGCATATTGATTAATTTCTTTTATTTTTATAAATTCTTCATATTCTTTGTTTTCTTTAAAATTATTATATGCTTCTTTATAATATTTTTCTTTAAAATTATCATATATTACTCTATCTTTGTTTTCTCTTATTTCTGCATTTTTTATTAATCCTTGTTCTTTTAATTTATCTAATGAAATGTAGTTTTCTTCTAGTGCATAATAACTTATTGGAGAATATGGGTGTTCGTCACATTTGTTTATAGGCAATATTTCCCAATATTTAATATTATTTTCACTTAATATATCTACAAATTCATATGCTTCATATCCAAAATCTCCAATTCCATATTTGCTTGGTAATGAAAATATTGGAAGTAAAATTCCTTTTTCTTTCATATCTTCTTTTGTTCCTCTCTTTCTTATATAAATATTTAATTTGATTTTATCCTATTTTTCACAATTTTACTCTAACAACTATTTATAGTTTATCATATACATATTTTTTTTACAATTAAATTAATTATATTTGTGTAATGAAACTAAAAAAACCCCTTTCGGGGAAAAGAAATATTTTTCTTTTTTTAGTTGGTTACTTGCCAAAGTACAACTTCCATTTTGACTTTGACAAGTCAATCTTTTTTTCTTTTAACTGTTTTATTTTGTCATTATTGGCAATATAAATTTCAATTTGTTTCTGAACCAATTTATCTGATTTAACTTCTGGAAAAAGAGAAACCAGGTTTATGCCGTCTTTATCTTTTAACTCACCATATGTGCTTGCTTCAAAATCCATGTAATTTTTTACTATAACATCAATACTCTCCTCTATTTCTACATTCTCTTCTTCATACATTGCAATCTTGTTAATAATAACTCCTTCAGTTCCAATTTTGTTAATGAGTATAAATACCCAAATCAATAAAATAAAAGAAATTATACCATTGACAATCGCTAATGAAAAATACCATTCGAACACATCTTTATTGTCTTTTTCTCGATCGCTTTTTCTAAAAAAGAATATAGTTACAGCTAAAAAGATAATAAAAAAAAGACTTACCATAATTTTTCCTCCTAAATACTTTTATTGTTGTTTTCTTGTTATATATGTAAAACTAAAAAGTTAGAGGAAAGTCCTCTCACTAATTAGTGAAAATAGGAAAACGACATAGTTCTTTACCTATATCACTTATATCATACACGATTTTACATAAAATTGCAAGTGATTTATGAAATCAATACTATTTTTGTTGACGTAATTTTTTAAAGGTGATATAATATTACAGATTTAGTTGTAGTATATGAAATTAATTCTTTTAATTTCAATTTGAAGGGATTTATTACTATCCCTTTTACACAACAGAAAAAACTTTCACTAAAATCATATAATAAAAAAACAAGGGGGCATATTATAAAACATTTAATATGATTTTATGTGAAATTATATATACAAATTTACATTAAAAAGGAGATTTATTATGGTTGAAATCATTACAACTCTGATGGGCCTTATTCAAGGTGCATTAGTATGGGCTAACAAGCGGAGCAACTGGATTTTTTACTGCTTGCAGTATGTTTTCTTAGGTGTATTTAGTTACACCTCTCATCTCTATGGAGATGTAACCAACAGTATTTTTTACTTTTGTGTTGGTGTCGCTGGCTGGATATTGTGGAATAAAAATAAGGAAGAACGACCAATCAGAAAATGCACTAATATAGAAAGATTAACATATTCTGTTTTTATTGTATTTTCTACAATTATTGTATATTTTATACTTAAGAATACTAATGATCCTCTTCCATTTTTGGATGCAATTACAACTACAACAAGCTATGTAGCAACATTTTATATGGTAACTAAAAAAACAGATACATGGGTATTGTGGTTCATTAATGATATTATGTATATTATTGAATATTGGCTTTTGCCTGACCAAGCCTTGTATCTAATGGCTTTGAATGTTATTTGGACAGGAATGGCTATTGGTAGCTTCATTACATGGAACAAAATTTACCACAAACAAAAGGAGGCAAGAGAAAACTATGATTAAAATCTATTTTGCGGGAAAATTCAACCTTCTGCCTAATGGTAAAAACTTATCTCAACGGTTAATTAAGGACTTTCGCTCGATTTTGTTAGGTGACTCTAAAAAGTTGACATTTGCTGATAAAGATGCAACTTTGCAAAACTATCCTATTAGATTCCAGGGACCTTTTTATTGCGAGCAAGCATCTAACGGTAACTACACATCTACTGATTGTGAAGTTGTAGTAAAAGAAGAAACAATGGCAATTATGGATACGGATATCTTTTGTTGTGTATTCGATTTAAACTTTTCTGTAGGAACTATTGTCGAACTGATTGATTCAGCTCATGCCAAAAAAAGAATTGTTATCTTTTACAAAAACGAAAGCAGTAATTATACTATCAAATCTGAATATTGGTTTGCCATTACTAGAGCAATGGAAATTTGTAAGGCAAATGGTACACCAATTGAAATATTTAGTTACAATTACAATGTTTTACCTGTTTTGTATAATTGGTTAACAAATATTGTGTATACCAAAAGATATGTTAGCACAAGAGCAAATTTTCTTGACACGTATTTGGAAAATTGTGTATTGGTTAATAGCTACCATTATGCGGAAAAAACTGTATTTCATTATGAAGATACAACTAAGCGTAAACTTATCATTGAAAAATATTCTACTGGATTAACAATGGTAAAATCAGATGATATTCTCGAAATCAAAGGACTTATTAATGTAACTTCTAATCCTTTATATCTGGACAAAAATATCAATAATGTAAAAGTAAGTAAAGCAATTATCGAAGGAACCGATGGAGTTGGAAAAACATCTACTATTACTCGATTGATTGAAAAAGGAATCGTTTGTTTTGACAGATCTGAGACAATATGTGAATATATGTTGTTCAACATTCCAATGGAAGTTAGAATCTCTGCTTACAAGAAGTATTTGAGTGAAATTGCACCTTATTTTGTAATTTTCATTATAAATAATTCCAGAGAAGAACTTGAAAGCAGAATCAATAGCAGACCTACTATCAGCAATTTCGATAAAATGGCATATGAGTATAATACTCTGTATAATGATACCTATATGGAAATGCTTAATTATCATATTAATAACCCTATTGAACTTGTGGATTGCACAGGATTAACTGTAGATGAACAAGTAGACCAAATTATATCATGCATTTTAAGGAGGACAACTAATGAGTAAAGGTATTTTTGTTGGAAGTTTTGACCCGTGGCACAATGGTCATGAGGACAGACTCAAGAACGCTTTAAAAATTTTTGACATGGTTTATGTTATCGTAGCAGATAACGTTACCAAAAAAAGCTATTGGTTTAATCAAAGCGAAAGAATCACATTGGTTCAAAAAAGTGTTGCCAAATTTAGCAACAGAGTTGTTGTAAAACCCGCTGGAATTAAGATGATTCATGACATCTGCCATGATGAGCAAATCTTTAATGTTTTTCGTGGAGTGAAAGCTGGTCGTACATTCGAAGAAGAAATCCGTCTTCAGATTGCTACTAATTATATGGCAAAACAAGAATATGGTGAGGAAATTCTTTTTGTCTATGACATTACTAGTGAAGATGACTTTAGAGGTTCCAGCATTGTCAAAACTTTGGCATTAAGTCATAAAGATTTTTCTTCATTGGTTCCAAGTGAAATCATTGATGACATTACTGAAAGGGCACGAAAATATGAGTAAACTTATAATTGGAATTACCGGAAAGTCTGGTAGTGGCAAGTCTACAGTTTCTAAAGAAATTGGTAAAGTAATTCCAAATTCAGTAGTAGTTGAAGTAGACTCTATCGGACATGATGCATTATGCAGACCTAACATTTTAAAAAATCTTATTCAAATTTTTGGAAATGAAATTTTAGATGATACTGGAAATGTTGATAGAAAAAAACTGGGAAATATTGTGTTTGCAGAGAGAAAAAAAATGCAAGAGTTATCTAATGTAACTTATAAATATATCTCAGAAAAAATCAGAAAAACCATCGATGAAACTCAAGGTATTGTAATTTTGGATTGGATTTTATTACCACAAGCCTCAGTTTGGCAGAAATGTGATTTGAAAATTCTAATTCAAACTGATTTCCAGAAAAGAAAAGAAAAAGTTATTTTAAGAGACAATATTCCTGCTGACTATTTCGATGCCAGAGAAGCAACTAGTATTGACTATAATCATAATGAATTTGATTATATCTTTGATAATGATTATAGTTGGACAACAATGGAATCAATTGTCGATACTATCTCTTTTGCAATCAATGTAAAAAGTATATTGTAATTGAACTGGAGGTAATTTTTATTATTTTCTCCACCCAAATGGAGTATTCTATTTTAGAATACTCCATTTGCATGTATTAAAGAAAAGTTTATCTTTAATAAATATAATATCATAAATCAAATATACAAAATCCGAAAAGCACTTGACATAACTTTCAAAAAAGTATATAATATGGTCTGTTCTAATATTAACCAATGCACTGTTTACAGTGCAACAACAACGAAAGGAGTACTTAATATGCCTGGTTACTATGTACATTTTGCAACTTGTGGAAATGATACTCTGAAAAATCGGAGCTTTGTTCTCGGAGTAGAAGCACCTGACATCTTGAAAAAGCATGTCAAGGTCTGCGGTGGAATTGATGGTGCTCGTGTTAAATATGAGTCCATTCGGACTGATGATGCACCTGATTACTGTAAACTCGAAAATCGCATTCAACAAAAAGAATGCTATGGCAGTACAGATGGACTTCACTACGGATTAAGTAGTTCGCCTAATGTCAAGGCATTTTGGTATAGTCTGTCCGAATCTCAGAAAAATAATCCATTTTACAGAGGTTATGCTTGGCACCTTTTGACTGACGCCATCACGTACGGACGTCTTAACATCGATGCCAAATTCCAGAAATTCCTGGAGGCCAATCGGGGAGTACCGAATATTGAGGAACTCAAAAAGAATGAAGTAAAGAAACTTCATGCTGATTGGGACAAGACTAACGCACGAATTCGCGATACTTATCCAGAGGTTTCTCTGCCGGACGAAGTCAAAGAACTTGGTGTTGTACAGTTTATCAATGATGGTGAACCCGTCTATGTAGATTGGTATTTACTCAGAGATACCATAGAGTACCTGAGAACTTTTGACCCAATTCATGGAAATATGGACGTCATTATTGAAACTGTAATGAACAATATCTAAAAGGGCAACAAAAACAAACTTTCAATCCCGTAATTGCAATGCAATTGCGGGATTTTTCTATCTATAAATTCAAACATTTAAAATATTTTTCTAAATAAACCATTAATCTAATCCACTGACTTCAAAGCCTCCAACATATCAACATTTTTAAGTTTATTATTCACATAATACTTCAAAATAAATGTAACAACCGAAATACAAACAAATGGTATAATATATGCTCCAATCCATACAACAGGATTAAACATAATCTCATCTGGTGGAACAACAGTTAAAATATAATTATGGAGAACTATACCAATTAACCATCCAGCAACAATTCCTATTGCAGACAAAATAATTGTTTCTCTATAAATATACATTGTAGTCTCTTTATCATAAAATCCTAAAACTTTAATAGTACATAACTCTCTTATTCTCTCAGCCACATTTATATTAGTCAAATTATATAATATAACAATCGCAAGTAATACCGCAATAATAATCAATACAATCATTATTTTATTTAATGACTCTACAATGGTATTTATCTGATTATATAATGTTGTATTTTGAACAACACATTTCACTCCAGATAAATTCATAAATTTTGCAGATTGATTTTCCGTATTTTCTAAACTCGAATCTTTAAAACTTAAAAGTCTAGCATTTGTTTTCAAATCATCATCAAAAACATTTCTATATTCCTGTTTATTCATAAAAATAAAATGTCCTGCATACATTTCACATATTCCAGATACCTTAACAGTTCTTTCTTTATTATTACTATCTGTAAAAGTAAATGTATCTCCTGTTTTTACATTCAAAAGAGTAGAAATTCTTTCAGAAATTATAACTCCATCATCTTGTAATTCTATACTTTTTCCATCTTTTCTATTTATAATTGATATATATTCATTAAATTCATCTGTATTTTCTGGTACAATCAACTTTATAGACTGCTTATCATTGTTTTTACCAGCATTTTTTGAAACTTCCTCGTAAAATATTGATGTATAACTTTTTACATCCTCACTATTTAATAAATCACCAATCTCATTTTGTTCATCAACCGTTAAATCATTATTCAATGTAACAATGGCGTCATATTTTATTAAATGTTCAAATTGTCTTTCATTTATTTTTGAAATTGAAGCTTGAACACTAAATCCAGCAAATAATATTGAAACTGCACCCGCTACTCCAAATATCGTCATAAACATTCTCTTCTTATACCTAAAAATATTTCTAGACGTTACTTTATGGGTAAATTTCATTCTTTTCCATATTGGTGTAATCTTCTCTAATAATATTTTGGTTCCTGCCTTTGGAGCTTTTGGTTGTAATAAACTTGCAGTCGTTTCTCTTAATTCTTTAGTAGCAATTATTCTTGCTGGAATAACACTACTTATTAATGATAAAGCAACAGCAGTTATAGTAATTCCTGTATGAAAATGTAATTCTATTTTTGGAAGAGTAAATCCATTACGATATGCATTATATACAATCATTGGAATAATTGTGTGCCCTAAAGCTACACCAATTATAGTTCCCGTCATTCCAGCAACAAACCCGTATATAGTAAATTTTTTAATAACATCTTGGTCATTATATCCAAGAGATTTTAAAGTACCATTATTTATTCTTTCATCACCAACAAATCTTGCCATTGTTGTTAAAGTAACAAGTGCTACAACAAAATATAAAAATACTGGGAACACTTTTGCCAAAGAATCTACAATTTTTGATACAGTTTCATATATTTTATACCCCTCTCCCCCAGGCAATTCTCTTCTATTGTAGATTGAATATGTTGGCAAAGATAATTCATCTAATTTTTTTCTACTATCATTTAATTTTTCTTCATTTTCATTTATTTCTTGTGTTGCGTCAGGCTCTTTTTCTTGGAATTCTTGTAATTTTTCATTATATTCTTTTTCCTTATCCTGAAGTTCAACTTTTGCATTATCTAGTTTATTTTTATTTGTATTATACTCTTGTTTTGCTGTTTTCAACTCATTTTTGGCAGAACTTATAGCAGACTTTCCACTATCTAGTTGTTTCTTTGCTAACTTAAGCTTTGAATCTGCATCTTGTAGTTGTTCTTTTCCACTATTATATTCAGCTTTTTTATTATCTAAAGTTGTTTGTGCTTCGTTTAATGCATTAACACTTGAATTATAAGTATTTTTCATAAAATCGTTATATGCAGTTTGTGTTTGCTCTAATTGTATTTTATATCCTGCTAGTTTTTGTTCAATCACTTGTTTTTGGCTTTCTGGTAAATTAGGATTTTGAAGTGCATTTTCACATTCTGTAATACCTGCACTTAGCCCAGCAATTCCATTTTCATACTGAACTTTTCCATTTTCTAATTCCGCTTTTTTGTTATCAATTTCTGTCTGTGAAGAATTTATTTGAGTTTCTGCATTTTCTAGTTCTTTTTTCTTTGTATTATATTCTTTTAAACTATTTTCATATTCTTTTTGCTTAGAATTTAATTCTTTTTCTTTTTTACTTATCTCATTTTCGGAAGTATCAATCTGAGTTTTTGCTGTATTTAATTTTTTCTCATTTTCTGATATTTCATTTTTTGCATTTTCTATTTGGCTACTTGCATCTGAAAGTTTATTTCTTGCATCTTCTAACTCTTGTTTTGCATCATCTAATTCTTGTTGACCATCATCAATTTTAGTTTGATATTCTAGTTTTATATCTGCAAATCTTATTTCTTGTGCAGTCTGTAATAAATCCTCTAACTCATTTTTGTGTGACTGTATTTTGTCATTATACTCATCTGAATATGGATCTAAACCGTCAGTATCTGTAAACTTTATTTTTGCCATCATATATACATCTGAATTAAAAACATCTTTATTTACAACTGCATAACCATTTAACTCACCAGTTCCCACTGTTGTTTGCCCTAAATTCAAACTTGATAATATTTCACTTGATTTTATAAATCCAACAATTTTAAAATCATGTCTTTTTAGTGTTTCAGTATTATTTACTGATTTTTCGTTAAATTCTATTTTATCTCCAATACTATATTTATCTTTATATACACTACTAATTGCAATTTCATCTTCTGCATTTGGTAAACTACCCTCTGTTATTTCATATTGTGATATTGTATCAGGTTTTGAAAATATTCTTATACTTTCATTTTCATCTTTAATTGTAACATCTTTTAAGTAATATATACTCCAAGCTTTTTATTCCACTTGCTTTTTCTATTTGAATTCGTTCAGCTTCATCTATTCCATAATCACTTAAAACAGTTACATCTGTTGTATTATACTTTTTAAAATAATTTGCTCCAGTCTGCCTCATATCTGGTCCTGTAACATATAATCCAACTAAAGCAAGCGACCCTAGTAGCATTAAAAACATTATAGAAATAAATCTTCCCCATGAGTGTGTAATTGATTTTTTTATATCTTTATTCAATGTCCTCTTTTTCATTTCTATCACCTACCATTCAATTTGTTCCACTGGTACTGGATTTTCGTTTATCTCAATACTTTCTGCTGTTCCATTTTTAAAATGTATTACTTTATCTGCCATTGGTGCTATTGCTGCATTATGTGTTACTATAATTACAGTTATATTATTTTTTCTACAAGTATCTTGTAATAATTTTAATATTTGTTTTCCTGTTTTATAATCTAATGCACCTGTTGGCTCATCACACAATAATATTTTAGGATTTTTAGCAATAGCTCTTGCAATCGATACTCTTTGTTGTTCTCCCCCAGATAATTGTGATGGAAAATTTCTCATTCTTTTTTCTAAGCCAACACCTTTTAATACATCTGCTGGTTCAAGTGGATGTTTTGATATTTCTGTTGCAAGTTCTACATTCTCAATAGCAGTCAAATTTTGCACTAAATTATAAAATTGAAACACAAATCCTATATCATTTCTTCTATATTCTGTTAATTGTTTTCTATTATAATTTGTAATATCTCGGTTTGCAATTTTTACTTTTCCTCTAGTACAACTATCCATTCCCCCTAATATGTTAAGTGTTGTAGTTTTTCCTGCACCAGATGGCCCAACAATTAAACTAACTCACCTCTTTCTATTTCAAAATTTGTATTATCTAAAGCTTTAATTGTTATTTCTCCTGTTTTATATTCTTTATCTACATTCTTAAATTCAATATATGACATTCTAATTTCCTCCATTCTAACAACATTGTTTATTTTTAAACACTGTTGACTTTTTTATTCTAGTATATTATAATTCTTTTATAAAATTAAGTGAAGAACAATATTTTTAAACCTGTCTAAATATAGACAGAATTTCTAAAATTGTTGATTTTTTATAGGAGACTAAAAAATGAAAGTAAAAAATTTAAACCGTTCCTCTCAAAAAACAAAAACAATCATAAAAAACACTTTTGCTGAACTTATAAAAGAAAATCATGAGTTAAATAAAATAACTGTTAGCGAATTAGTTAAAAGAGCAGATATAAATAGAGGAACTTTTTATAATCATTATGATAGTATTTATGATGTAGCAGAAGAATTAGAAGCTGAAATAATAAATGTTTTATTTGAAAATACTCAGAAACTAAATTCTTTAGATGATATTTTTAATTATTTAGATGAAGTAATTAATTATTTGAAAAAAAATGAGGATATGTACAGACTTTTGCTTGCATCAAATGAACCTCAAGTTTTTTTAAGAAAATTAAATCATTCTATATTGGATAAAATGTATAGTGCTATAAAAAATAACCCCAATTTTAAAAACTCCGCTTCTTTGAAATTTGAGATTGCTTTTTTTACAGATGGTATTGTTAGTGAGGTTTTAAATTATTTTACTGGTAGGTCTGAATATTCATTAGATGAAATTTGTGAAAATACTAAAGGAATTTTTAAAATATTATTTATAAAATAACATATTTTTAATAACTATAACATATAATATAATATGAGTAACGTAATGAAAAGCTTATATTTCAAAGATTTCTTATAAAACATCAATAAAAAACATTCCCCTGTAACATAATTTATATTAATTTTTTAAAATCTATTGACAAAATTAATATATTCGATGTATAATAATTATTGTTAGAATATCGCGGGATGGAGCAGTTGGCAGCTCGTTGGGCTCATAACCCAAAGGTCGTAGGTTCGAGTCCTACTCCCGCAACCAAACAAAACTCAGTAACCATTTTGATTACTGAGTTTTTTATTTTTCTTATAAAATCATTTAATTCAATTATCAACCACTATTTGTATAGGCAACGACTTTCCTTCAACTTCTGGATTGTAATAATCATAAGCTCTAACTGAGCATCCAGTAACTTCCACTGGATAAGATGCTCTAAACTTAATATTTAAATCCACAATTTGACTTATATCAAAATCCCTCAAATAAATATTTACAGAAATATATGATATTTCATATTTTTCAATTATTCCTTTACTTTGTAACAACATTAAGCTATCTTCTACAACTGTAAAACCTTGAGGAATAGATATAGTTACCATTCCATTAGATATATTCTCATTGCTTTTATTTATAGCTTTTACTTTTGCCTCTAATATATCATTTACTTTTAAATTATTATTAGTCTCAACAGTTATTTCTATATCATCCTCAGATGTATTAACATTTTCATAAGGAATATAATACTCTTCTACTACTTCATAATACAAACTACCTTTTTCTATATCAATATTTAATTTATTTTCTTTTTGTAAATTATCAAAAGTTAATTCGTAGAATTCTAATTCATTATCTTTAACTTCTATTTTTTGTTCATTAGAATTTACTTTTACAGTAATAGTTTGATTATTATTTATTTTATTTTTTATATTTTGTTCATTTATTGCTTTCAATGATAAAATTGTAGCTTGTGTTGAATACCATGTTCCCCTTGTATCTTTTTTACTAATCAAATAATTTATTAATGCCTTATTAGTATCTCTATTCTTTGAAGTTTTAGACAAAGCCATAGATGTTAATGCAACAGTTTGAATTGTTTGTCCATTGTTTCTTGAACCATAATAATCTTTAGTATTAGATGTTATGTATGCATTATTTCCAGAAACACTAACATTATTTACTAATCTTTTTATTACATTATTTACTTCTTTATCTTTCACATTTGCTAAGCTATTTGCAATTAATGCTAAAGTATAATTATCATCAACATCATCCAATTTTCCTTTTAAATAATCTATAGATTTTGATAATTTTTGATTTTCTGGGTCACTTTCAGATAAAGCCCATACTATATAAGCATTTAAAGCTAAATTTTCACGTGAACTTGCTCCTACAATATATCCACCTGTTATCTTAAATGAACCATTTGAATTTTGGTTTTTATAAAGAAATTCTGTCATTTTATTAAGTACAGATTCATCTACTTTATATACCTCTTTTAAATCTGTAAGTTCCATTAAACCATAAGCTGTTAACACTGTCTCTGCAGGAGAGTTTCCATATAATGAATATCCTCCACTCTCTCCTTTTACTTCATAAGTTAAAAGCTTTTGGTATCCAGAAGATATATAATTAAGCGCCTTTGTTTTTAATTCTTCATTAACTATATTATTATCTTCTAAATATTTTAATGCTAAAATATTTGGATATAAACTTGAAGAAATTTGTTCAAAACAACCTGTTGGCATTTTAAATATATTTTCCATTCCCTCTATATTTTGTGACATTGCATTAGCATATATCTTTACTTTTGCAGAAGCTGTATTTTCAATTATATCATCTAATATTAGAATATCTTCTGATATATTATCGTCTAAACTACCTGTAGAAACCACCTTTTCCACTTTGTATCCCTTAGGCGATATAGTTAAATCTTTTTCAACAATATCTGATAACGAATCATTTGTCACTTCTGCTCTAAATTTATAATTTCCATTTTTCTGTATAGTTATAGGTACATATACCATTTTTGTTGAATTTGCATCTACTGTTACAGTTATATTGTTATTTTCGCTTAATGCAAACCAATCATCTTCCTTTATTTTTAAATTTGTAGTAAGTTGACTATTAGTGTAATTATATACAGTTACAGGTATGCTTACTTTATCTGTTTCAACAAGATTTTTTGGTAATTCAAAATCAACAAAAAACTCTTTAAATACTTTTACAGTATCTAACATTCCATAACCAACTTTTCCATCTTTCGTATTTCCAACTGTTTGTATAGTCCATGTTGTTATATTATCACTTAATTTTAAATCTAATTTTGCACTACCATTAGTCGTTACTAATTCTGGTATAAAACACATACTTTCTAAAAATACATTTCTAATGTTATCATCCACTACTGTTTCTGTAGTAACATTATTACTTGATGATTCATTTTTTTCCTCTTTTGATTTAGTACTTGCTATAAAATTTTCAGCAGTATCAAATATAGATGATAGTCCCTCTGAACTAGAAGTTGAATCAGTTGTTGCTCCAACATTATAGCCCCTATCTATATCAACTGCGTTTGGTGACGATCTTGGTTTATAATAATATCCATCATCATAATCATCATAAAAATCAAAAACTTCATTTAAAGCATTAATAGTAAAATATCCTATTATTAATACCACTACAATAGTTAAAACAACTACTGTATATGAATTAATATTTTTCTTTTTAATATAATCAGATATTTGTTTCACTTTAAACTTACTAAATAAATAATTAAAGAAATATATACATACTATACTTATTGGAATAAAAAATATATTTATTTCAATGTTTTTGGTTATTATACTACTTATAATTATAGAAATTGCCATAGCACATATATATCTACATATATATACAAATTCTTTAGATACTTTTCTTATAAACTTATCAAATTTTAACTTTTTAACCTCATTTATCTTTATTAATATTGCTAAAGCCAAAAATAATACCGCTAATATTAACAATATTATTGCTCCCGCTTTTTCAAAAGTATTAATTAAAATCAAAAATATCGTAATAATAATACTTGATATTATTATTGAAATCGATGTTTTAGAAATTTTGTCACTTATTACTGAACACCATCCAATATATATTGCCAAACACATAAGTACTACAAAATCAAAAATCCACCATATAGAGCTCCCATCTTCAAAAATAAAGAAAATACTCATAATAGCTAATACTGGAACAGTTACATTTGATGCATGTTTTATAAATTCTCTAACTCCAAGAAATCTAATACACAAATAAATGATAGTTGTAAAAACTATAGCAATAATAGATATTATAGAAATTATAGCTGATTTCCCCTCTTCTTCAGAATTATACATTGAAGTTTCGTCTAAATTTATATCCTTATTACCTTGTTTTAACAATAAAGCCATCATGGTTTGTTCAGATTTATCATCAACTATACATGAATACAAGGTTACTGCATCTAATTCATCAGAAAAAGATAAATCTGATAAAGCTAGCTTTATATTATCGATAGACAAATCATTACTTTCTAAATTTAAAATAGAATTATCTAACATACTAACAAGTAAAGCACTATCAACATTATTATTATTATCATCCGTAGTATCTAAAGATATTGTTATATTATCTCCAGGTCTATATTCTTGTTTATCTGTACTTATATTAATATTTAATTCTTTTGTTGGTTTAATAAAAATAGTTTTCTTGTGTGAATTTGTATCACTTTTAGGATTATTATAATAAGAAGAATATTCATTATTTTCTTTTTGAGTTACATATATATCAATTATTCCATATACATCATCTAAATTAACATTTGTTTCTGAAGAATCAGTAGTTAACATTTTTATTAATTTGTCATTTTTGAAAAAGTAAATATTTTTTGTACTTTCTAGCTCTGAAGAAACATTTATTTTTATCTCTTCTCCTTGTTGATATTTAACTTTATCTGTAGAAACTAATATTTCTTTTGTTTCAACTGATAATGACATATCCTTTTGAACACGCTCTCCATCCATATTTACCGCATTTATCTTAAATGTTTTCTCAATATTTTTTTCATTATAATTGTAATTGCTTCTCTTAATTGCATTTATATCTATTGAAAATTTTCCAATACCATTTTCATCTGTTGCAATTTGTTTTGTATAGTTATCAGAAGAAACCGTAACATATGTCTTTACAGGAGAACCATCTTGATTTGATGTAAATACATATACATTATTTTTTTTTCCCTCTACCAAACTTCCATACTCAGGAAGCAATTTCACTTCAAATATATCAGTTCCTGCCACAAAATTATTTGTTTCTTCTACAAAATAATTTGATGAATCCACTGCTTCAACTTTTACAGAATATTTTTTTGCATCCTTTATTTCATATTTTAAACTTGCATTTCCTTGCTCATCTGCCATAATAGATTGATAAATTTCATCATTTATATATATTGTATAATTTACATTTGAAACAGCTTCTCCAAAAAAATATTTTGCATTTAAATTTATTGTAGCCGTATCTCCAACTAAGTAATTTTGCTTATCAAAATTAATTTTCACCTCATATTTTGGTGTTACATAAGGATTTACTTTAAATTCCTTAGTTGTTTCATTTGTATCAGTTTTTACAACTATCTTATAAATTCCACTATTCACTTCACTAGCTAAAGTAAAAGTACCACTTAAAATCCCATAATCAGAAGTCTTCACATTTTCATTATAAACCTTATTGTTATTTCCATCATATATGCATACATTTACATCTTTTATTATTGGCTCATCATTTTCCTTACTTGTAAGTAAAGATCTAAAGTTTACAGTATCTCCGTGGCTTATATATTCCCTTATCTAATGTTATAGTAACATTTTCTTGTTTTCCGTCTGTTATATAAACCTTTTTTTGTATTGTATCTTTTCCTGCTTTACTAGATACTTTGGCTTCTATCAAATAATTTCCCGCTTCTATTTGTGGAATACTTAATTTAGCATTATTTTCATCATAAGAAACCTTTACATTTTTCACCTTTTTCCCGTCAGAATTTAAAAGCTTAATTTTTGTTTTTGTTTCTAAATCCACACCTTTATCTTGTGCTATAATCGAAACATACAAGTCACTGTTAGTATATGCTTTATTTGATGTACTTATTTTTATATATTGTTTGCCACAAACAATCCATTTATAAATGTTAAAGATTGCCAGTATAACTATTGCTATAAATACAACTAATAATGCATATTTCACAATTTTTTTCTTCATTTGAAATCCCCTTTCTTTTATTTAATACAACTTCAATATAACATAGACGACAAAAAAAAACAATATTTTATATTGTCTTTCAGTTATTCAAGTATTTCTATGTATTAAATTTAAATAAACTATAAACCTGTAACATTTATCAAATATCTTAATTACAAGAAAATAGTTTAACTTAAATTAATATTTATTTAATTAACATACTAGAAAATAATCACTTGCATTTTTATCAAAAACATAAAGCTCTAATATATTATTATTTTCTTGTATATATTTTTCCTTTGGAATTTCAATCCATTGATCTACAATATAATTTCCATCTGTTATTTTTATATAATACTTATTCTCATCTGGCCCATCCACATATCGATTTGTCCTATGCTGTTTATCATATATTTCACACAGAACAATGTACATATCTTCATTTAAAATTCTTTTTATTAGCTTTTTATCTTTAAATATAGCAATATTTGATTTTCTCCCCAAAACATATAAAAATACCAACAACGATAAAATAACTATAATAGATAAAAAATCGTAATTCATTATATCCGACAAAAGACCAATTAATAGAAAACTAAAACTCGACCATAATATAATCGATGTAATAATAAAAAATAATCTTGGTTTATTTTTTAGTTTGCGCTGTTTTATGAATTTTAATTTTTCCTCATTTGTCATTTTTCGAACAC
The DNA here is from genome assembly GCA_902462295.1 of uncultured Clostridium sp. GTDB lineage: Bacteria > Bacillota > Clostridia > TANB77 > CAG-508 > CAG-269. The sequence continues at coordinate 50,220 of CABQAZ010000009.1, forward strand.
TCGAAAACTTATCTACTACTTCAGATTTTGATATCGTTTTAGACTTGTCTACTTCAGCCTCGGTTATTTCTTTGCAATATTCCATAACATAATTATATATTTGTTGTCTCCTAACATCAGAAATAGAATGTTTATTTTTTCCTTTAGGAAATATCTCTCTTAATTCTTTTGATTGGAATGTTTCCTTTTCAACTAAAAACTCATCATTTCTAAATTTTATACGAATATATTTTCCTTCACTTTTTACATCAAAATCAGAATGGTCTTGAGCATAAGGAGAAATCATTGGTTTACAGATAACCAAATAATATATAGTATAAAAATATATTGCTGTCACTATACTAATAGCTATAATCTTAAACAACCCATTATTATGCATCTCATACTTAAATGATTCTAAATTATTAATTATATAATAAAAAATACCATAATAAAAGGCCAAAAAGAGCATTAAAATTATACATATAGAAATAAAAATTCCATACTTTTTTCTTTTTATCAGATTCTTATAATATTTTAACATTTTATATATTCCTCAAATACTTTCATCTTTATAATATTTTTCTATAAAAATTTTATTTAGATTTAATACATTTTATCAAATAAATCTATTGCATTTCTCAATTTCGTAAATACTCTAACCTTTTTAAATACTTGAAATTTCATTGATGTTTTATCTAATTTTACATTAAGCATATAAGAAATTAATATATTTGATAACTTCACATTATTAATTTCATTACGATTAATTTTTACTATTTCTGTTTTTCGTAAACTAATCCTTGTTTATTTCAAATTTAAAAGAATCATTAAATTCTTTGTTCTCTTCTATGAATTCTAAAAAATTATATTTTTCAAGCATTACTTCATTTCTATTTTCATCATATATATAATTACCATCTAATCCATAACATTCTGAACGATCTTTCAAACTAATTGTTATATAAAAGCTTTCATCTACTTTATATAATAATAAAATCTCTTGAGTAGATATCTCTTGATATTTAAATTCTTTATCAAACACTTTTATCATCTTCATTGAATCATAAGACGGATATTCATTATATATAGATTCTTTAGAAAATTTCATATCAATATAAATATCATATCTAAATTTATAATTTTCTCTTATATATGTATCACTTATATAATTTGTTGAAAAATCTGTATCTGCTGATGGATGTCCTGCAACATCCGATTTTACTAATATACTATATTCATTAACAGTAAACCTCGTTTCATTGAAAGCACCAGTAGTTGGCATCTCATTATCACTTTTAGATTGATTTGATTTAATGAATCCTACTATAACTATAATAATCAATACTATTATTGCTAACAAAATAATTATTGCCCTTTTATTTTTCATTTAATTTCCCTCTTTCTCGTATAATATCTGTAAGATTATACTCTCACAAAATTATCTTATCAAAAAAAAATTATAATTTCAATACTTTCCTATTATATAAAATATTTTGAAAACAGGAGTGAAAATGTACAATGCACATCTCAACTCCTATTTTATTAGAAATATTTATTTTTTCTTTCTTGTTAAAAGAAAATAAATTAAAGCTATTAAAGACATAACAACAAATATTCCAGCTCCTATATAATAATATATACAATATGTTATGGGATCAACTAATTGATAATACACAGTATAATCTGTATTTTGTATTCTTAATTTTTCTGCACTAAGATTAGTAATCTGTGAATGTAAATTACTTGCTTCCCTTTGAAGTTGAGAATAATTTGCATACCAGTTAGAATCTCTTTGATTTAATGAATCTGCCTCTTTCTTTTTATTTTCATATTGTTCATTTAAAGCATTTTGTTCTTCCTCAATCTCTTTTAACCTATTATTAGCATTATCAACAGCCTGTTGTGATTGTTCTAATGCTTGTTGTGCTCTTTCCTGATTTGTATTTTTGGCAACATTTTGCTTAATTAATCCAATCCCACATAAAATCAAACAAATTATTATACCAACTACAAATATTTTTATAGAAATTTGTCTATTATTTTTTTCTATAGAACTTTCTTTATATACATTTTCTGAATTAGAATTTTCAATATTATTTGTTAATTCATCTAATGATATTCCAAACAATTTTGCTATATCTATTAATCTATTCAAATCCGGTACGGTTTGATCTGACTCCCACTTTGATATTGTTTGTCTTGTTACATTAAGTTTCCCAGCTATCTCCTCTTGTGACATTCCTTTGCTCTTTCTTAATTCCATAATTTTTTCACTAAATTTCATTTATATTTTCCCCTTTCAATATATAAAAATACTATATTAATTATAATATACATCACATAATATTAACAAGCAATTTTGATTAGAAATTTGTAACTTTTTATTAACATTTTGTAACTTTTATATTACATCCTTTATCTTGTTAAAAATCTCCATACTTTTTGGTAACATTTAATATAAACTCATAAAAAATTTGCAATAAATATAGGAGCTATTAGAATAAGTCTAATAACTCCTATATTTTTTTGTTAAACAAAGTGTCAATACGCCACTTATCCTGCTACTTGCGATTTTTGGTTTTATGCTTTTTTCCAAAGAGTTTCCCAATGCGCCGTCTTACCTGCTGAAACAGAAACCTTATCCTTGCTAATACACATATTTGTTTTCCAAGGGAATCCCATATCATCATCGATACCGGCTTTCTGTACTGCATTATAAAGCAACATATCAGGATGATAGTCAACACCCAATCGACATTCTCCGTTCCAGGAAGACTCCATTTGTGCAACAATAATATCTGCAAGTTCCTTTTTAAAGATATCTATCTGCTCTTTGCTGATAGCGCTTTTTGAATTTACCATCATTGCCAAAAGTAAAGTCATTTTTTCAGCGGTACTATCATCTCCATTATCGAATTTTGGATTGACAATTGCATTAGCCCACCAGTTGACAGCAACACATACATACTCCGGATAATCGCCATCGATGTCAGCATTCTGGTCATACTTTCCATCTCTTTTAGGTGGATCAAAGTTCAACATTTCTTTACAAATCTCACGGAATTCATTCGCAAAATCTTCATCAGAAATCGCATCAATGATCTGGGGTACATATACAGCCTGTGCCAAAACCTGTGCTTTATGTTTGCTTAAGTATTCAGGGAGTTCTTTCGATTCTTCTGCAGAAAAAAATTTTTCTCCTCTCCGGATATCATCCAAACTTACTACTAAAAGCATTGCCAGCCCCAGAGGTACTAAACTATCATTGGCATTATCTGCCATATAATCTGTCAAAGCATATACCTCTTCACTTAATCCAGGACACATCTCTCTGCTTTTGGATAATTTTTCCCTCACGTTGTACATTGTTATTTCTGTCATAAAATTTCCTCCATTCATATGTTTTGGATTTTGTAGCAATAAAAATTTTTCATATATATTGTAACATATCTACTTATATAATTCAAACTTTTTTCTTACATAATAGTATTGACATTAACAATAATTGAATTATGGTGCGAACAACGTAGATATTTACAACTTTTTTTCACACTTTTAACGATTGATACAAATATCAATCAATTTATATATAGATTAACAGATTTTTTATAAAAATCAAGAAATTTCATCAAAAAGTTTTGCGAAAATTTGTTTCTTTTATATTGATTTATTTTTAATTGTATGCTATACTAGTTCACATAGGAAATGATAATAAGCAGATGTGGTTTTGCCACCAATTATACGAATCATCGTAAGAGAGGTGGTGATGTTTATGGTTAAAGTAATACTATTTTTTATAATATCATTTATGTTATCTTTAACATTAAACGTTGCCTTAACTACAGTTCTTTACAAGAACTGGGTTGATAAGCAACTACATAAATAAAAAACTCACATCTGTCAATTTGGCGATTTAGATGTGAGTTTTTATATCTATTCGGCAAAACCACGTTTGTGGATTTGTCATTTCCTATATTTATTATACACAGATATTTTATAAATGTCAAATGCTTTTTATATATAATAGTGTAAAATGGTTTCGGAATATACAAAAAGAAAGTCCTTTGATATAATAA
>CABQAZ010000010.1 GCA_902462295.1 uncultured Clostridium sp.
CACATTTTGAAAATTTAGATTTTAGTTTTAGTGGAATAAAAACAGCAGTAATAAACTTACATCATAAAAATCCAGAAGTAAGTAAAGAAGATTTATGTATGAGTTTCGAAAAGGCTGTAACAGAGGAATTAATTGAAAATATAACAAAAGCGATTGAGCAAACAGGAATAAAAAAAGTAGTATTAGCTGGTGGAGTATCAGCAAATACGCACATAAGAAATGAGTTTGAAAAACTAGAAAAACAAGGAATAAAAATATATAAACCAGATTTAAAATTATGTACAGATAATGCAGGAATGATAGCATCTGCTGGATATTATAGATATCTTCATGGTGATTTATCAGAAAATACATTAAATGCAGTACCAAATTTAAAAATAGGAGAATAGAAAAGGAAAAATAATATGTCAATATTTGTAATAGCTGACCTACATTTATCGCTTAGAGTTCCTAAGCCAATGGACATATTTGGAGATAATTGGACAGGTCATGAAGAAAAAATAAGAAAAGATTGGATAAAAAAAGTAAAGGAAGATGACTTGGTAGTTTTACCAGGTGATTTTTCATGGGAAACATATTTAGAAAATACTAAATTAGATTTTAATTATTTAAATAATTTACCTGGAAAAAAAATTATGCTTAAAGGAAACCATGATTATTGGTGGACAACAGTAACTAATATGAAAAGATTTTTACAAGAAAATAATTTTACAAATATTGACTTTTTATATAATAATAGTTTTGAATTTGAAAATAAGATTTTATGCGGGACAAGAGGTTGGAGTATTGCTGATGAAGAAATGAATAAAAAACTTATAAATAGAGAATTAATAAGATTAGAAATTTCATTACAAGATGGAATAAATAAATACGGAAAAGATAAAGAAATAATAGTTTTTATGCACTATCCTCCAATTACCAAAGCTAAAATAACTTCAGAACAAGAAGCAGAATTTGTGAAGTTAATGAAAAAATACAATGTAAAAAAATGTTATTATGGACATTTACATGGAGCTTCTATAAATGATGCTATTGAGGGAGAAGTTGAAGGAATAGAATTTAAACTAATTAGTGCAGATTGTTTAAATTTTAAATTGAATAAAATTTAAACCCCAAATGTATATTTTTTTCCTTTTTTGTCATAATAAGAATATACTTAGAAAACAAAAAGGAGGAAGATTAATGAAAGCAACAGGAGTTGTAAGAAGAATAGATGATTTAGGTAGAGTAGTAATACCAAAAGAAATAAGAAAAACTTTACGTATAAAAGAGGGGGAACCTTTAGAAATATTTACAGATAGAGAAGGGCAAGTTATTTTGAAAAAATATTCGCCAATAGGTGAATTGTCAGAATTTGCAACAGGATATGCAGAGACATTGTCAAAGACTACAGGACATATAGCATGTATAACAGATAAAGACACTGTAATAGCAATTTCAGGTGGTTCTAAAAAAGAATTTTTGGAACAAAATGTGAGTGAAGAATTAGAACAATTAATGGAAGATAAAGAGGTTTATACAAGTAAAGAAAATAGTGATGTTGCAGTTCCAATAACTAAAAATGATAATAATGAAAGAAAGTATAATGCACAAGTTGTATATCCAATTATATCAAATGGAGATACAATAGGAACTGTAATTTTATTATCTAAAGAATCTAATACCAAAATGAATGAAGTAGAGAAAAAAGTTGCTCAATCAGCTGCATCTTTTTTAGGAAGTCAAATGGAAATTTAAAAATGATTAAATTGTGACCATGTATATTTATTAATTATGATTAAATAAAATACACATGGTCATATTTTTATAATTTTAAACTAACAATAGTTACACCCATTTCACCTTCTCCAAAAGTACCAAGTCTAAAGCTATCAACGATTTTATTAGACTTAAGATAACGATGAATACCATTACGCAAAGCACCAGTACCTTTACCATGTACAATGCGAACAGGAGAAAGTTTTGCAATATAGCAATCATCTAAATATTTATCTACAATAGGAATAGCCTCATCAACTGTAAGACCTAAAAGATTAATTTCTTGACTTACATTTTGTGATTTTAATGATGAACGTCCTACATAAAAAGAACTTTTTGATTTTTTTTCAGATAAAGATGATTTAGAGTTTGCAATTTCTTGTAAATTTTTTATATCAACTTTCATTTTCATTATACCAACTTGAACTTGAACAGTCTCATCTTTTGATATATTAGAAACGATAACACCATTTGTTTTCAAATTACTTACATATACATTTAAACCAGGCTTTATTTTCTCTCGTGAGATAGTAGGAAGTAGATTATCTACTAGTTCAACATCTTCTACATTTGTATTTATAGAAGATATTTTTTCATTTAATGTATTTCTAAGTTTATTTGCTTTAGATGCAGATGTAGCAGAATTCATGTCTTTTATTATTGAATTTGCTGTTTCCTTTGCGTCAATTAAAATTTGTTTTGCTTCTTGTTTGGCATTAGCAATCAATTCTTTTTCTTTATTAGAAACATTTGAATGCTGATGTTTTAATGAATTTCTTAATTCTTCTGCTTCTTGTAAAGCAAGAGAGGTACGAATTTTTTCATCTTCAATCTGAGATTTACTATCATAAATATTTTTTAATAAGTCTTCTAAGTTTACAGTTTCTTTGTCAATCATGGAAGAAGCACGCTCTATAATATTTTTGTCTAGTCCAAGTTTTCTGCTTATTGCAAAAGCATTACTTTTTCCAGGTATACCAATTAATAGACGATAAGTTGGCTTTAAATTTTCTATGTCAAATTCTACGCTAGCATTTTTGAAACCAGGTGTTACAAGTGCATATTTTTTTAATTCTTGATAATGAGATGTGGCTATAGTAAGACATTTTTTTTCAGTAAAATATTGTAAAATACTTATTGCAAGATGTGCACCCTCAAGAGGGTCTGTTCCAGAACCTAATTCATCAACAAGTATAAGGCTGTAAGTTGTTGCAGATTGTGTGATTTTTACTATATTACTCATATGTGATGAAAATGTACTTAATGATTCACTAATACTTTGTTCATCACCTATATCTGCAAAAATATGGTCAAATACATAAAAACTAGAATGTTCATCTGCAGGGATATTTAATCCACTACATGCCATAGCAGATAAAAGACCTATTGTTTTTAATGTTACGGTTTTTCCACCTGTATTTGGACCTGTTATAATTAAACTTGAGAAATCTTTTCCTAATTCTACAGAAATTGGAACTACATTTGCCGTATTAATTAAAGGATGACGTGCATTTTTAAAGTCAATAAATTTTTCATCATTTATTTTAGGTGTTATACAGTGTAGGTTTAAAGAATAGTGAGCTTTTGCAAATATAAAATCTAACTTTCCGATTAATTTTACATTATTTTCAATTTCTTTTGTGTATGGATATAATAACCCACTTAAGTTTTGTAAGATTTTTTCAATTTCAAGTTCTTCTTCAATATGTAAATTTGAAAGTTCATTATTTAAGTCAAATACAGCTATTGGTTCTATAAATACTGTTGAACCACTACTTGACATATCATGAACAAAACCTTTTACAGAACTGCGGTATTCTTCTTTGACAGGAATTACAAAACGACCATTACGAATGGTTACAAGGTTTTCTCTAATATATTTTGAATAAGTAGAAGAATGTAAAATACTATTAAGTTTTGAACGTATGTCTTGTTCTATTTTGCGTTCTTTTCTACGAATATCTTGTAATTTTGAGGACGCAGAGTCTGCGATAGTATCTTCGTCAATAATTGATTTTGCAAAAGTTTGTACAATACTTTGGTTTACATATAAATCAATAAAATATTGTGATATTTCAGAAAAATTAGATGTTTCAAGATAATCTTTTTCAAAATAATTTTTCAAATTTGCAGACATTTGCAATATATTTTGAATTTCAAGTAAAGCTTTTATGCTAAGAGTACCATAACTGTCTAAAGATTTTAAATAAACTGTTATGTCAGCAATTTCACCAAGTGGTGGAGTACTATTTCGTTGAATTAATATTACTCCTTGTGAAGTTTCATCTAACATTTTTTGAATTTTATTTTTATCTTGTGATGGTCTTAATTCTGATACATAATTTTTTCCTATATATGTTTTACAAAAATTTGATATTTTTTCTAATATTTTGTCAAATTCTAATTTCTTTAAATTGTTGTCCATTTCTATTTTTCCTTTCTTTAGGCACTTATGTGTTGCCAAATTTAGCTTCTAAATGCTTATATTATCGCATAAAAATGAAGAAAATTCAATAAATATAAAAATGTATTGATAAATTTTTTATGTTATGAGATAATTTAGTCGAAAAGGGGGAGGTCTATGAAAAAGACGATTAAAATATTATTTATTTTTATATTTTCACTTGCATTATTTTCAATAGGAAACAAAGTAGAAGCAAATTCAATACAAAGTATTGCTATGGATATATTTATTGATGATAATGGAGATGCAACAGTAACAGAAACTTGGAGGTGTAATGTAACACAAGGAACAGAGGTATATCATCCATATTATAATTTAGGAAATTCAGTAATAAAAGATTTAACAGTAATGGATGGAAATACACAATATGAGCAATTATCATCTTGGGATACATCAGGAACACTACAAAGTAAAGCAAATAAATGTGGAATAAATGTAATTTCAAATGGAGTTGAACTTTGCTGGGGAATAAGCCAATATGGTTCACATACTTATACAGCAAAATACACAATTACAAATTTTGTATCAGAAACAACAGATGCACAAATGATATATTGGACATTAATACCATACGAATTTTCAAATTCAATAGGAAATGCATATATCAAGATTCATACAAATTTTGATATTGAAGATACAACTGATGTCTGGGGATATGGAAACTATGGTGGAACTGCATATGTATATGATGGGTATATTGAAATGCAATCAGATGGTACATTAGAAAAAAATGAATATATGACAATCTTAGTTAAATTTCCATTAGGAACATTTAATGCGATTAATAAATTAGATTATGATTTTGATAATTATTATAATATGGCACAAGAGGGAGCGATCAAATATACAGAGGAAGACATATCTATTGGATATGTTATTGCAATATTAGTGGTAATATTTGGGGCATTTGTTATAATTATAATTTTATTAGTGCATGCATTTAATATGACAAAAGGATTAGATTATGGAAAAGAGGGAAAGAAAATTCCTAAGATAATACCGTATTTTAGAGATATACCATGTAAAAGAGATATATTTAGAGCATATTATATAGGGTATCAATATGATATAGTAAAAGAAAAAACTAATATTTTAGGTGCAATAATTCTAAAATGGTTAAAAGACGGAATAGTTAGAATAGAAGAAAGGTCTACAAGCTTGAAAAAAGAAAATATAGCTATTGTTTTTACAAGAAATAATTCTGAAATGTTTTTAGAGTCTAAAGAAAAAGAATTGTTTGATATGATGTATGAAGCAAGTGAAGATGGAATCTTAGAGGGTAAAGAACTTGAAATATGGTGTGATTTTAATTATTCAAAAATTGTTTCTTGGTTAGACAAGGTAATAGATGATGAAAGAGATAAACTTGTAAATCAAGGATTGATTGAAGAAAAAATTAAAGGAAAAAGGAAAAAATATATAGCAACATATGAGTTGAAACAGGAAGCCATTGAACTTGCAGGATTAAGAAAATATTTAAATGAATATACACTTATAAAAGATAGGAAAGCAGTTGAAGTCCAATTATTTGAGGAATATTTGATTTTTGCACAGATTATGGGAATTGCTAAAAAGGTTTCTAAACAATTTAAAGATATATATCCACAAATTATTCAACAATCTAATTTTGTGTCTTATGATAGTGTTATGTTTATAAATACAAGTTTAGATAAAGGAATATATACAGCTAGAGAAAGAATATCAGGATATTCATCAGGAGGTGGAGGATTCTCTTCTGGTGGCGGAGGAGGAGGTTCTTTCGGCGGTGGTAGAGGTGGCCGGAGGCTTCCGTTAAAATTGAAAAAGTTTTGGTAGAAATTTCAAGTATAAAAAGAAAAGAATAAAAGAAAAAAGTATTGAAAAAAAATTAGTACAAAGATATAATTAATTTGAAATGTTTTGTAAAAAACTTTGAATAGTTATAGATTGGAAATGTGGAAAATATGCAATTTATAAATGTAATAACGGCAAATCAAAATATAATATCAAAATATGTAAATTTAATAATAAAGAAAGTTATAGATATAATTGGAGCTATTGTAGGAATTATACTATTAGTTCCAATTGCAATAGTAATATTTATAGCAAATACTATTTCTGGAGATTTTGGACCATTATTCTATTCTCAGATAAGAATAGGAAAAAATGGCAAAAAGTTTAAAATGTATAAATTCAGAAGTATGTGTATAGATGCAGATATAAAATTGGAAAAATTATTGGAAGAAGATGAAAAAGCAAGAAAAGAATGGATATCAAATCGAAAATTAAATAATGATCCAAGAATAACAAAAATAGGACAATTTATTAGGAAAACAAGTTTAGATGAATTTCCTCAGTTTGTAAATGTACTAAAAGGAGAGATGAGTTTAGTACGGACCAAGACCTGTTGGATATGATGAAATAGAAAAATTTGGAATAGTTAAGGACAAAATACTTTCAGTTAAACCAGGAATTACAGGAAATTGGGCTGCAAATGGTAGAAGTAATACAAACTATGAAGAAAGAGTTATAATGGAAGCTACATATGTTGACAATTTCTCTGTAAAACAAGATTTAATAATTTTATTAAAAACAGTAGGTTCGGTTATAAAAATGGAAGGTGCAGTATAAGATTTGTTTTTGAGTAGGATATAGAAAAGGAGTGATTGCTGAAATATCAGCAAATGCAAAAATGGAAAAAATAAGTGTAATAATGTCTGTTTATAATGAAAATGAAGAAGAATTAAAAGAATCTATAGAATCAATTCTTGGACAAACATATAAAAACTTTGAATTTATTATTATTATAGATAATCCGGTAGAAAAATGGAGAATTGATTATATAAAAAAATATAAAGACGAAAGAATAAAATTAATTGTTAATGATGAAAATATAGGATTACCTAAAAGTTTAAATAAAGGTTTAGAATATGCAACAGGAGAATATATTGCAAGAATGGACGCAGATGATATATCTATGCCAATGAGATTTGAAAAACAAATTGAATTTCTAAAGAAAAAAGGATATGATTTATGTGGTTCAAATATTGAAGATTTTGCGGACGAAAAAATTTTAAAGAAAAAAATTTATCCGGAAAATTCAGAAGATATAAGAAAAATGTTATTTATAAAAAATTGTGTTCCACATTCTACATTTTTTGGCAAAAAGGAAGTTTTTCTAAAATTAAATGGATATACTAATATTTTTTCATGTGAAGATTATGACTTTCTTTTAAGGGCTGTTAACAACAATATTAAAATTGGAAATGTACAAGAAATTCTTTTGAAATATAGAATTAGAGCACAAGGAATTTGTATAAGCAATTCTGGCAAACAAGAATTAATTACAATTTATATAAGAAAATTATATAAGAAAAATAAAGATTTAATTGTTTCAGAAGATATGATTGAAAATTTTATAGATTCGAAAGAATTTAAAAAGAAAATTAAGAATTATAATTTTTATTCTGAAATAAAAAATCGTTGTAAATATATGAATAAAAAACAAATAAAATATTATATATATATGATATTTTTACTTTTGAATTTTAAGTATTCTACTAGACTTATATTTAGTAAATTGATGGAGTGGAAATATATAATTATAGCTAAAAAAAGGAATAAAAAAAATATTGTTGAATGAGGAGAAAATACGTGATTCAATTAAAAATACAAGGAAGAACTGGAAATCAGTTCTTTCAACATGCATTTGTAAGCAATTATATTATAGAGAATAACTTGGATGAAATAATATATGTATCTTTTGAAAATTTAAAGAAGCAAAAATGTAGTGATGAAAGTTTTAAAAATGAGTTAACAAATTTTAAGATTAATAATATAAAAGAGATAAATAAAGTAAAATTTCAAGGAAATCAGAGAATTTATGACTTTATCTATAAGGTCATAAATAAATTAATAAGATTAAATGCTAAAATAAAAAAAAGAAAATTAACTCAAAAAGATTATGATTTTTTGATAAAATTTTTACAAAAAAAATTGAATACAAACGGTTTATATTATTATATACCTGGTATGAAAGAACTTTATAAATCTAAAACGAATAATATAATTTTTTTTGGATATTATGAGGAAAATAGATATTATACAAAAAATAAGGAAGTTAATTTTAAGAATTATACACCTGTAAAAAAAGAAAAAAAGGAAAATGAAAGCTTATATAATATAATAAAAGGAAAAAATTCAGTATGCATAACTATTAGGAGGGGAGATTTTTTGAACCCGAGATTTATAAAAAATCATTATATATGTACTACAGAATATTTTGAAAAAGCAATAGAAAAAATGAACACATTAATTCAGGAACCCCAATATATAGTTTTTTCAGATGATATAGACTGGTGTAAAAAAAATATGAAATTTCCGCCTAATACAAAATTTGAAAGTGGAAAAGATCCTATATGGGAAAAAATAAGATTGATGTATTCTTGTAAACATTTTATTATTTCAAATAGTACATTTAGTTGGTGGGCACAATATTTATCAAGAAATGAAAACAAAATTGTTATAGCGCCTAAAGAGTGGAACAAATTTGAATATGCAGATTTAATATATGATAAAGATTGGATTTTAATATAATAAATATTATATTTATATATAAATGTAGCTTTAGGGAGAAAATAGATGAGTATAAAAAAAGGAGTAGTATATGTATTTATTTCTTATATAATAAAATTAGTAATTAGTATTTTTACTGGTTTTGTATTACCTAAAATATTATCAATAGATTCTTATGCGAATATAAAGTTATTTCAAGTGTATATTACATATATAGGTGTATTACACTTTGGTTTTTCTGATGGTATGTATTTAAGAATTGGTGGTAAAAATATTGAAACAATAAAAAAAACAGAAATATTAGAAGAATTTAGAACTTTTAAAATATTTCAATTAGTAATAACAATAGTTGTTGTAATAATATCAATTTGTTTAAGAAATGAAATATTATTGTTATGTTCAATAGTAATATTTCCTATAAATATTGCAGAATATTTAAAAAAAATATATCAAGCTATTGGACAATTTGACAAATACTCAAAATTTACAAATACAGAAACAATATTTATATTTGTTGTAAATGTATTTTTATTATTTATAATTAAAACTGATTATTATAGAACATACATATTGGGATACATTATATCATATTTTATTTACTGGATATTAATAGAATTAGAAGCTAAAAAGATATTTGTAAAAGAAAAAGTAGAGGCAAATATAAAATATTTAATACAAGATATTAAATCAGGTTTTGGGTTAATGATGGGGAATTTTTGTGATACCATATTTATGAGTATTGATAGATTATTTGTACAGAAGTTGTTAGGTTTAATACAATTTGCATATTATTCTTTTGCAGTAAGTATTGGGAGTTTAACAAATGCTTTTGCTACACCAATAAATATAGTTATGTATAATTATCTTTGTAATAATAAAGAAAGAGAAAAAGTTATTAATGCGAAATTATATGTGTTAGTGATTTTTTCAGCAATTATAGCAGTTATATTTCCAGTAAAATTCATTATTAATATTGTATTAGATAAATATAAAAATGCTTTGGATGTATTATTTTGGCTATTGGCTACACAATATATTTCAATAATAATAAGATGTATCCATGTTAATTTATATAAGGCAGAAAAAAGACAAAAAAGATATTTAAAAATAATGATAATAATAGTAATGTTATCTATATTATTAAATCTAATTTTATATAATATTTTTAAAACTATAGAATCTATTGCAATAGCGACATTTATTACTAATGTTATTTGGTTTATAATTGGGGAATATGAATTTAGAGATTATAGATTAAAAAGGAAAGATTATGTATACATTCTTTTTGTAATAAGTGTTTTTTTAATATGTGGATTAATATCTAGTGAAATAATTGGATTAATTATATATTGTTTTATAATATTAATATTGGTGATATTTTTAGAAAAAAGGACTTTTTATAAATTATTAAAGGAAATAAAAGATGGATTTAAAAAAAAATTTTAATATAAAACCAAAAAAATTAGGAGAAATTTAATGAGAAATAATGAAGTTTTAATCTCTGTTATAGTTCCTATATATAATTGTGAGTTATATGTGGAAAGGTGTTTAAAAAGTATATTAGACCTAAATGATTTAAGAATTGAAGTAATTGTTATTGATGATGGTTCAACAGATAGTAGTTTGGAAATAATAGAAAAATTTATTTCTAATTATTCAAACCTTATTGTTATAAGACAAAAAAATTTGGGTGTTTCTGAGGCGAGAAATAAGGGGTTAGATATAGCAAAAGGAAAATTTATTACTTTTATGGATTCAGATGATTATTTGGAGGAAAACTATATTGAAACAATAATAAAAATAGAAAATAGATATTATCCAGATTTATTAAATTTTGGATTTATATCAGAAGTACAAGATAAATTTGGTAATGTTATATCAAGTGATATTATAAATTTTAAGGAGAAACTTTATCCTTCAAAGGAAAAATTAAAAGAGGATTTGATTGAACTTTGGGACAAACATATGTTATATAATATATGGAATAAAATATATTTGAATGATATAATACAAAAACATAACATAAGATTTTCTAAAAATTTTGGAGAAGATATGAGGTTTAACATTGAATATTTATCACATTCAAATATTTTTTATAATAGTGATAAATGTTTTTATCATTATATAAATGAAAGGAATGGTTCAATTACTGCTAACTATAATGAAAATTTATTAAAAATAAGAATAGAAGAATATTATTATTTTAATAATTATTTTAAGGATAATGGGTATCAATTAGAAGAATATATAGAATTTTCAAGCCGAAGATTTATAGAAAGAGCAGTTGGTTATATGGAAAATGTTTGCTCTAGTAATGATTTGTCAAGAAAATGTAAATTAAAAATTATAAAAGATACCATGAATAATGATGTTGTACGAGAAACATTAAAATATGCTAAACCTAAAAGTAAAAAGATGAGAATAATTTTAATACCAATAAAATATCAAAGAGTACTTAACACATATATTCTGGTAAGATTTATTGGATTTGTAAGAAAGAAAAGACCATCATTATTCAATAAACTTAAAAATAAACGATAAATTTAATAATAAAATTAAGGAATATTTTGAAAGTTTTTGTAAACACTTGCCAAAAACAGTAATAAAAGATATAATGTAAATATACTAAAAAGAAAGGAGCGATTTTTATGCAAATAAAAATAACAGGAAAGGAACTAAAGGTAACAGAATCAATAAACGATTATGTAGAAAGAAAAATGGAGAGAATTGCAAAATACTTTGAAGATGCAGAAGCAGATGTTGTAATAAGAGTAGAAAAAACAGCACAAATAGCGGAAATAAAAGTATCAGCAAATGGAGAAATGTTTAGAGCAGTAACAGAAGACAAAGACTTATATGCATCTATAGATAAAGATATAGATATATTAGAAGGACAAATTAGAAAATCAAAAACAAGAAAAGAAAAAATGATGAAAGATTCTAGTTTAAAAACACTAGGTATACAAGAAAAAGTTCAAGAGGTTACTGATGAAATTTTAAAAACAGAATATTATGAAATTAAACCTATGACACCAGAAGATGCAAAATTAAAATTACAAGAAAAAAATTCTCAAATGTTCTTAACATTTGTTAATGTTGAAACAAACAAAGTAAATGTTATTCATAAACTAAAAGATGGCAAAAATTTTGGATTAATTGAGCCAGAAGCATAGCATTAATATTAAAATGAAAAAAGAGACTATTTTGTAAAAATAGTTTCTTTTTCTGCTGTTACTGAATAATTTTTTCTTTTTAAAATTAATCAGAACTAATATTTTGTAACTTTCTAGTAACAAAAATCTATAAAACTATTGAAAAAAAGTTAAAAAAATGATATAGTAAATATGATATGACAAAATTCGACAAAGAATATAAAATAATAATTAAAATAATATTAATAGTAATATGGATGATAGTAGTATTTATCTTTTCGAATCAAAATGGAAAAAAATCTAGTGGAACAAGTTCAAAGGTAACAAAAGTAATTGTAAATATTGTAGCAAAAGATAAAGAAGAATCTAATGAGCAAAAATTAGAAAAATTTGAAATAGTTGTAAGAAAGGGAGCACATTATACGATTTATACAATAGGTGGATTCTTAATAATGAACTATACATATTCAATGGAGAAAACTAAAAAGCAAAAAATATTAGGGAGTTTACTTTTTGGGGCGTTTTATGCGTCTACAGATGAAATACATCAATATTTTGTACCAGGAAGAAGTGCACGATTATTTGATGTAAGTATAGATACACTTGGTGTAATTACAGGAATTTGTATATACTTAGCATTAATAACCATGATAGACAAATTATCTCAGAAGTATGGGAGAAAATTGTTAGATGATGCGTAATCAGAAAACAATACAATATATTTTGAATTAGTAGAAAGAGTGTGAAAATGAAAAGGGTTAATGATTTGTTGAGAAAAAAATTCTCTAAGATAATGATTTTTATGATATTAGATATTGCTGTTATGATAGTTACATCATTTTTAGCAGTTGCTTTAAGATTTGATTTTGTAAATATACCAAATGAATACATAAGCACAGCATTTAAATATGTTGGATTTGATATCATTATTATGATAATGACATTTTTTATATATAATTTATATACATCAGTATGGAAATATGCTTCAATTACAGAATTGATTAATATAGTATTAGCATGTTGCACAACTGAGTTTATTTGTTTCGGATATAAAAAATTTTTTAATATATCAATGCCAAGAAGTTATTATTTAATAAGATTATTATTATTAATATTGTTGATTACATCTGTTAGATATTCTTTTAGAATATTAAGAACTGTAATTATAAGATTTGAAAATAAGAGAAAAAATAATAATATAATGATAATTGGTGGCGGTGATGCTGCAAGATTATTAATAGATGAAATATCAAGAAATAAGAAATATGATGATTCAAAAATAGTATGTATAATTGATGATAATAAAGAAAAAATTGGCACATATTTAAGAGGAATTCAAATCGTTGGGACAAGAAAGAAAATCAAACAATTTGCTGAAGAATATAATGTTAACGAAATTATAATAGCAATACCATCGGCACCTAAAAAAGAAATTTCTAAAATTGTAGATGAATGTCAAAAAACTTCATGCAAATTAGAAATATTGCCTTCTATTTATTTAACGATGAATGAAAAGGAAAACAATATTGCAAACAATATAAGACCAATATCATATGAAGACTTTTTAGGAAGAAGCCAAATAGTGGTTGATATTAATGAAATATCTGATAATATTACAAATAAAGTAATAATGGTAACAGGTGGAGGAGGCTCAATAGGTTCTGAACTTTGTAGGCAAATTGCTAAATGTAATCCAAAACAATTGATTATATTTGATATTTATGAAAATAATGCATATGATATTCAAATGGAACTATTAAGAGATTATCCAAGTCTTAATTTATGTGCGATAATTGGTTCAGTTAGAGACTATGATAGATTAGAAAGAGTATTCCAAGAATATAAACCAAATCAGGTTTTTCATGCTGCTGCACATAAACATGTACCATTAATGGAAGTAAGTCCAAATGAAGCAATAAAAAACAATTGCTTAGGAACATTAAATTGTGCTAAATTAGCAGACAAATATAAGGTTGAAAAGTTTGTGTTAATTTCAACAGATAAAGCTGTAAGACCAACAAATGTAATGGGAGCCTCAAAAAGAATTTGTGAAATGATAATTCAAAGCTATGACAAGAAAAGTAAAGATACATCATATGTTGCTGTTAGATTTGGCAATGTTTTAGGTTCAAATGGTTCAGTAATTCCGTTATTTTTAAAACAAATAGAAAAAGGTGGACCAGTGACTGTAACTCATAAAGATATTACTAGATTTTTTATGACAATACCAGAAGCAGTAAGTTTAGTTTTACAAGCAAGCGTTTATGCTGAAGGTGGAGAAATATTTGTTTTAGATATGGGAGAACCTGTTAAAATATATGATTTAGCAAAACAGATTATTAGGTATAAAGGTTTTGAACCAAATGTAGATATGAAAATAGAAATTACAGGCTTAAGACCTGGTGAAAAATTATATGAAGAAATATTGATGGATGAAGAAGGATTAAAAGAAACACCTAATAAATTAATTCATATTGGACAACCAATTGAAATTGATAAAAATTTTTTAGAAAAACTTGATTTATTAATAAAAGATGCATATAATAATGAAGCAGACATAAAGGAAAAAGTTGCTAAAATAGTAAAAACATATAAATTAAATAGCAACGAGGAAAATAAAAACGAAAATGATGAAAAAGAATTAAACAAAAACAAGATAGAAATAACAGAACTAAAAGAAGTAAGAGTTTAGTTTTGTATATAATATAAAAAAGAAGGATTGGATATGAAAGAAGATATAAAACCTTTTGAAAATAAAGTATGGTTAAGCTCACCAACAATGCATGGAGATGAAATAAAATGGGTGGAAGAAGCTTATAGGACGAATTGGATGAGTACAGTTGGTGAAAACATTAATGAAGTTGAAAGAATAACTTGTGAAAAAATTGGATGTAAATATGCAGTTGCATTATCAGCAGGAACAGCTTCATTACACTTAGCAATGAAATTAGCAGGAATAAAACCTGGAGAAAAAGTATTTTGCAGTGATATGACATTTAGTGCAACAGTAAACCCTATTGTATATGAAGGTGGAATACCAGTATTTATAGATACAGAATATGATTCATGGAATATGGACCCAGTAGCTTTAGAAAAGGCATTTGAAATTTATCCAGAAGTTAGAGTAATAGTAGTTGTTCATTTATATGGGACACCTGCAAAGATAGATGAAATAATGGCAATAGCAAAAAAACATAATGCGATTGTTATAGAAGACTCTGCTGAAAGTTTAGGAGCTACATATAAAGGAAAACAAACAGGAACATTTGGAAAGTATAATTGTATTTCATTTAATGGAAATAAAATTATAACAGGTTCAAGTGGAGGAATGCTATTAACAAATGACTTAGAATCTGCTAATAAAGCAAGAAAATGGTCAACACAAGCAAGAGAAAATGCACCATGGTATCAACATGAAGAAATAGGATACAACTATAGAATGAGTAATGTTATAGCAGGAGTAGTTAGAGGACAATATCCATATTTAGAAGAACATATAGCTCAAAAGAAAGCAATATATGAAAGATATAAAGAAGGATTTAAAGGTTTACCAGTAAAAATGAATCCAATTCCAAATGATTGTGAACCTAATTATTGGTTATCATGTATGATAATAGATGAAGACGCAATGTGCAAACAAGTAAGAGGGGAACAAGATGCACTTTATATAAGCTACAAGGGAAAATCTTGTCCAACTGAAATATTAGAAAAGATAGCAAGTATAAATGCAGAAGGTAGACCGATTTGGAAACCAATGCACATGCAACCTATTTTTAGAATGAATCCATTTATTACAAGAAATGGTAATGGTAGAGCTAACACAAATGCATATATTGCAGGAGATAGTCAAGATGTTGGCATGGATATTTTTACTAGAGGTTTATGCTTGCCGTCTGATAATAAAATGACTCCTGAACAACAGGATAAGATTATAAAAGTTATAAGAGGATGTTTTGAATAATGGAACATAAAAAAGGAATATATGAAAAGTATATAAAAAGATTATTGGACTTTATTTTAAGTTGTATTGCTTTAATATGTTTGTCTCCAATTTTGCTGATTGTTGCAATTTTGGTAAGAGTTAAGTTAGGAAGTCCAGTGATTTTTAAACAAAAAAGACCTGGAAAAGATGAGAAGATTTTTACTTTATATAAGTTCAGAACTATGACAGACCAAAAGGACGATAAAGGTGATTTATTACCTGATTCTCAAAGATTAACTAAGTTTGGTAAGTTCTTGAGAAGTACAAGTTTGGATGAGTTACCTGAGTTGATTAATATTATTAAAGGTGATATGAGTATTGTGGGACCAAGGCCATTACTTGTACAATATATTGAAAGATATAATCAAGAACAGAGACGAAGACATGAAGTAAGGCCTGGACTTACAGGTTTAGCTCAAGTAAGTGGCAGAAATGCTATTAGTTGGGAAGAAAAATTTAATAAAGATGTAGAATACATAGATAATATTACATTTGTTGGTGATGTTAAAATTATTTTTAAAACAGTGATAAATGTGATAAAAAAAGATGGAATAAGTAGTAAAACTTCAGTAACGATGGAAGAGTTTATGGGAAATGAAGAAATAAAGATAAGAGAAAATGTTTAATGTTATTTAGAAAGAGAAAGGTGTATAATGAAAATTTTGTTTACAAGTGTTGGAAGAAGAGTTGAATTAATTCAAGCTTTTGAGAATGTAGCGAATAGATTAAAAGTTAATTTAGAAATATATGGTGCTGATATAACTGATTCTGCACCAGCATTATATTTTTGTGACCACACGGTTATTGTTCCAAAAATAAAAGATGAAAATTATATTCCGACTTTAATAAAAGTTTGTAATGAAGAGAAAATAGATGCTCTAATACCTACTATAGATACTGATTTATTATTATTATCTAAACATAAAAATGATTTTGGTAATACTAAAGTAATTATAAGTAATGAGGATAAAGTTTCTATATGTAGAGATAAAAGGTATACTGCGGATTATTTCAAATCAATAGGATTGAATAGTCCACATCCAGTAGATGATTATAAAATATATGATGGAAAATTCCCAGCATTCATAAAACCCAAAGATGGAAGTAGTAGTATATTTGCATATAAAGTTGAGAATGAAGAAGAATTAATTTCATATTCACATCAAGTGCCAGATTATATAATTCAACCATTTATTACTGGAACAGAGTATACAGTAGATGTATTTTGTGATTTTGAAGGAAATCCAATATATATTACTCCAAGAATTAGATTGGCAGTTAGGTCTGGAGAGGTATTAAAAACAGAGATAAAGCAAGATGATACAATTATAAATGAAATAAAAAAATTAATTAAAGACTATAAACCATGTGGACCAATTACAGTTCAATTAATAAAAGAGCATAATACTAATAACGATTATTATATAGAAATTAATCCGAGATTTGGTGGTGGTGCACCACTATCTATAAAAGCTGGAGCAGATAGTGCAGAAGCTATAATAAGACTTCTTCGAGGAGAAAAACTAATCTATCAAGATAAAAAAGCAGAAGATGGAGCTATTTTTAGTAGATTTGATCAAAGTGTGAGGGTAAAATGATTACTATAAACAATATATTAGATGTTACTAAATATTTAGATAATTTAGATGGAATAATCTTTGATTTAGATGATACTTTATATTCTGAAAAAGAATATGTGAAAAGTGGATATGTTGCAATTGAAAAAGAATTTTTGAATATAAAAAATATGAGTCAAAAATTATGGAATGCATTTTGGGAAAATAAAAATGCAATAGACTATGTACTAAAACAAGAGGGATTATTAACGGAAGAAAACAAGAGCAAGGCTTTAAAAACATATAGAAATCACATTCCTAATATTCATTTATATGAGGGCGTTGAAAGAATGCTTAAACAGATAGGTGAAGATGAAAAAAAAATTGGATTAATTACAGATGGAAGACCAATAGGACAAAAAAATAAAATTAAAGCTTTAAAGTTGGAAAGCTATATAAAAGAAATAATTATTACAGATGAATTAGGTGGAATAGAATATAGAAAACCAAATCCAAAAGCATTTGAATTAATGAAAGAGAGATTGAAAATATCTTTTGAAAAAATGGTTTATATAGGCGATAATATAAAAAAGGATTTTATTGCACCTGAAAAATTAGGAATGAAAACAATTTATTTTAAGAATGAAGAAGGCTTATATTAGAAAGAAAATAAGGTTATAAAAATGAAGAAAATATTGATTTTAGCCAATAATGATATAGGGCTATATAATTTCAGAAAAGAATTAATAGAAAGATTAATACAAGAAAGAAATGAGGTATATATTTCTTTACCGTATGGTGAAAGAGTAAAAGACCTAGAAAAATTAGGGTGTATTTTTGTTGAAACTAATGTAGACAGAAGAGGTACAAATCCAATTAAAGATTTAAAATTAATTCTAAAATATAAGAACATTTTAAAAATAGTTAAACCAGATATAGTTTTAACATATACAATAAAACCCAATATTTATGGTGGATTAATGTGTAGGATAAAAAATATACCTTATATATGTAATATAACAGGGTTAGGTACAGCTACAGAAAATAAAAGTATTGTACAAAAAATAGTATTTGTTTTATATAAATGTGCATTAAAAAGGGTAAAATGCTGTTTTGTTCAGAATAGTGAAAATTTGCAGTTTTTAACTGACAATAAATTAGTAGATAAAATGAGATGCAAATTGATACCTGGGTCTGGTGTTAACTTGAAACATTTTAAAGTTTTGCCATATCCTAATGACAAAGAAAAAGTTAAATTTTTGTTTATTAGTAGGATAATGAAAGAAAAGGGAATAGATCAATATTTAGAGGCTGCAAAAACAATAAAGTGTAAATATTCTAATACAGAATTTCATATATTAGGATTTTGTGAACAAGAGTATGAGGAACAATTACAGCAATTAACTGAGGATGGAATAATAGATTATCATGGATTGCAAAAAGATGTTATTCCATTTTTAAAAGAAACTTCATGTTTAATTCATCCATCATATTATCCAGAGGGTATGTCAAATGTATTGTTAGAGGCTTCTGCTTCTGGTAGACCAGTAATTACCACAAATAGAAGTGGTTGTAGAGAAATTGTAGAAAATAAAAAAACTGGTTATATTATTGAAATAAAGAATTCACAACAGTTAATTGATAAAATAGAAGAATTCTTAAAACTATCAAATGATCAACGTAAACAAATGGGATTAGAGGCAAGGAAAAAAGTGGAAAAGGAGTTTGATAGGAATATAGTGATTGAAGAATATTTTAAAGAAATGGAAATATAAAAAATGGATTATAAGAAAATAATAAAAAAGCCTGAAACAAGATATAAAATATTATCTATGTTTAACTGGGTACCAGATGAAACAATGATAAAATTACAATATAAAATAAAATTAAAAAGAAAATTGGATTTGAAAAATCCTAGACGTTTTACAGAAAAATTACAATGGTATAAATTAAAATATAGAAATCCAATAATGCACCAATGTGTAGATAAATTTGATGTAAGAAAATATGTAGAAGAAAAGGGATTAAAAGAAATTCTCAATGAAGTATATGGCATATATGATAACACAAATGATATAGATTTTAATAAATTGCCTAATAAATTTGTTATAAAAGCTACGAATGGAGGCGGAGGGCTAAATATACTTATATGTGATAATAAGGAGAGATTTGATAAAGAAAAGTCATTAAAAACAATGAATGAATGGCTTAAGTTTAAGCAGAAAAAGTCTCTTGGAAGAGAGTGGGCATATGAGGGCAATACTAACAGAATAATAATAGAAAAATATTTAGAAGGAAATGATGAAAATCTATCAGGAATTAATGACTATAAATTTCTTTGTTATAATGGAAAAGTAGAATATATAGTTTTTGATGGAGACAGATATGTAAAACATAAAAGAAATATATATGATAAAGATTGGAATTATATAGATATAAAAACAGACTGTGCCAAACTTGGAGATATTATAAAAAAACCGGAAAACTTATCAGAAATGATAGATATTGCGGAGAAATTATCTAGTGAGTTTCCATTTGTAAGAGTGGATTTGTATTCAATATATGGAAAAATAATATTTGGCGAATTGACATTTTATCCATGGAGTGGATATGTTCAGTTTGAACCAGATGAATATGATTTTATATTAGGAAAAAATTTTAAGTTAAAAAATAATAAAAAGGTGGAAAAATGAAAACGTCAATTGTTTTATCAACGTATAATGGAAGTAAATATATTATTGAGCAAATTGAATCTATTCGTTTGCAAACTAAAAATGTAGATGAAGTTATTATTTGTGATGACTGTTCAAATGATAATACTGTTGAGCTTATAAAGAATTATATACAAAAGTATAATTTAAAGAATTGGATTATTAATTGTAATACAGAAAATAAAGGATATATAAAAAATTTTTTGGATGGTGCACAGTTGGCAACAGGAAATGTAATTTTTTTTTCAGATCAAGATGATATTTGGGATAAAAAAAAGGTTGAAATTATGCTAGATGTATTCATAGAGAAAGAAGCATTGGCAGTATATTGTTTAAGTGATACTATAGATGAGAACGGAAAAAAACAAAAAAATAGTATAGAAAAAATAAATAGAATTCGTAGTAAATGTGAAATTGATAAAGTGTCATTATGTAAAAAATTAAAATATTCAAGAAGTCCAGGTCTTTGTCTTGCGTTTAAGAAGAATATATTAAATGAGGTTTATAATATCGCTATGAAATATAATTTGCCACATGATTTACCTGTAGGAACTATTTCAGCAATAAAAGACGGATATTATGTGGTAAATAAAGTTTTGGTTCACCATAGAGTTCATAATAATAATGTTTCAAAACCTGACGTTAAATTACAATCATCTTTTTTTAACATTCAAAGAGAAATTGATTCGAGAAAATTAAAACAAAGAGAATTTAAAGCAATAAATGAATCATATAGAGGTAATTTAAAAGAGTATGAACGTAGAGAATTAGATAAAGCAATAAGTATTAATAATGATATAATTGGATACTTAAAGAATAGGAATGGAATTGGAATTTTAAGATTATTTTTTTACAATTGCAAGATGATAAATAAAAAATTAATAATTAGAAATATATTAGCTGTAATTTTTTGCAAAAGAAATGGAGAAAAAAATGAATTATAATAATATTTGTGCTGGAATAGTAACATACAATCCAGAAGTATTTAGACTTCAAGAAAATATTAATTCAATAAAAAATCAAGTATCCCAAATTATCATAGTTGATAATGGATCAAAAAATTATAATCAATTAGAGAAATGTATTTCTGAATGTCATGCTAATTGTGAAATCATAAACAATAAAAAAAATTTAGGAATAGCTAAAGCACTAAATCAGTTATGTGAAAGAGCAACACAAGCTAATTATAAATGGATAATAACATTAGATCAAGATTCTGTCTCTCCCAATAATTTGATGGAAAAATTAACAAGAAATATAAATAATAAAATTGCAATTATTGCTCCTAATGTTATTTATAGAGACAATGAGAAGTTTGCTATCAAAAAAGAAGGGAGAGAATGTGTTGAATGGGTGATTACAAGTGCTTCATTAACAAATTTAAAAATATGGAAAGAGATTAAATTTGATGAAAATTTATTTATAGATGGAGTAGATCGTGATTATTGCATAAGGGCGAATAGATTAGGATATAAAATAATAAAAGATTATAGTATTGAATTGGTTCACGAATTAGGAAACCTTAAATGTAGAAAGATATTTGGAAAGACGGTATATGTCACAAATCATTCAACAATTAGAAAATACTATATGATAAGAAATGTAATATATTTGGATAAAAAACTAAAAGAAAATAGAAAATTTGGTTATATTAGCAAAAATATTATTAAAACAATTTGCTTTGAACAAAATAAAGTTTTAAAATTAAAAAGTATCTTTAGAGGAATTAAAGATGGAATATATATGAAAAGAGGAATTAAATGAGTTGGTTAGTATTTATTATGTGTTTAATAATATCTTTAATAATTAATTTGAAAATATTTAAAGATGTTATGTATCCGGGAGTTTTATTTTGTATACCATGGCTTATTTTTTCACTAATTTTACCTATTAGTAAATTAAATTTTAATGCTTCTAGCAACTGCTACTTATATTTAGCATGTGGGGTTGTTGCATTTGAAATTGGATGTTTGGCTATTCAAAAAAAAATTATGTTATATGAAAGATTAAAGGAAAATAAGTATAAACTTAATGTTAATTATTCTATTTTAAAATTATTAATGTGTATTGAAATTATATTTTTAATATTTGTATTATACAGATATTATATTTTAATACACTATAATTATACAATTAATGTGTTACAAACGTATTCACTAAATAAGAATGAGTTAGGAAATGAGGGGTTAATTTCTTATGGAAGAAATGTATTTTTGGCTTTAGGAACTTGTATTATAATAGGTTATTCACGTATAGAAAATAAAGAAAAAAATACATACAAAAAATATATGATATTTCAAACTATTATTATGATAATTATGGCAATCACTAGAATGTCAAGAAATGGTATGCTGTTTTCAATGTTACCTATATTAATATCTTATATAATTGTAACAAAACAACAGAATACAAAAGTTATAAAAAAAATAGTATTATTTTTAATATTATTTTTAATACTTTTTTTTGGATTTAGCGTTTTGAAGTTTTTTTATGAATATACAGATAAAAATAGTTATATAAATAACTTTAAAAAACAATTTTTAATATATGGCTGTGGAGGTATAGTTGCTCTTCAACAAATGTTTGATAAAGGAAATATTGTACAGTATAATGGATTAAATACTTTTAGATTTTTTATTGCAATATATGATAAAATGTTTAATTCTAATTATGCAAAAACATTAGTTCAAGATTTTATTAGTATTGGAAATGGAGTTACGACAAATGTATATACTTTTTATCAATATTATATAAATGATTTTGGATATATATATGCTATATTAATGCAATTTTTGATTGGAATGTTTCATGGAATATCATATAAAAAAATGTCACAAATGAAGAATTATTGGATATATATTTTTAGCTTTTCGGTTTATCCACTTGCAATGCAATTTTTTCAAGATCAATATGTTTCTTTAATTTCGACATGGATTCAAATTTTGGTTTTGGGATTTATATTTTTAAGGACTAATTTAATTTTTCGTAGTTATCCAATTCAAGAAAGACAAATTAATGGAGAAAAAAATGAATAATAATTTAAAAAAAGGTTTAATAACAATATTTTCAGCTAATATTATTAATTTAATATTTAATATTTTAACAAATTTTTTATTACCCAAGTATTTATCAGTTGAAACATATGCAAAAATAAAAACTTTTCAGCTATATACAACCTATGTTGGAATTTTTTCTTTAGGATATGCTGATGGAATGTATTTAAGATATGGTGGAAAAAATTTTGAAGATATTGATAAAAACAAATTAAAAGCTGGAATGTTTTCTTTTAGAATTATGATGATTATTGAAAGTATTATTATAATTCCTATTGCATATTTATATGGTGATATGGTTATTTTAGGATTCTGTTTTACTATACTATCAATGAATATGACGAGTTATTTTAAAAACTTATATCAAGCAGTTGGAGAATTTAAATTATATAGTAGGATATTAAATTTAACTACAATTTTAACATTTTTGGCTAATATGAGTTTATTATTTATAATGGATACTGATAATTATTTGCTGTATTTAATTTCATATATATTAGTAGATACATTTATTTGGTTGCTATTAGAATATAATATTAAGGGGCTAATAATAGAAAAAAATGAAAAAGTGGATTTTTCATTTTCTATAATTTATGAAGATATAAAGACAGGATTCACATTGATGGTGGGAAATTTTTCGAACATTCTATTATCGAGTATGGATCGTTGGTTTGTAAAAATAATGATGTCTACTTCACAATTTGCATATTATTCTTTTGCAGTTACTATGGAGGGCTTTTTAAATATAGCTATTACCCCAATTACAGTTACATTATATAATTATTTTTGCAACTATAATAATACAGAAGATGTTATTAGAATTAGAAAATATATAATGATATTTGCATCTATACTTATTATATTAGCATTTCCTGCTAAGTTTGTTATAGAAATATACTTGACTAATTATTTAGAGGCAATTAGTGTTTTGGTTATACTTTTTGCTACACAGCTTATATATATAATTATAAAAGGAGTATATGTTAATTTATATAAAGCTACCAAGCAACAAAATAAATATTTTGTGAAATTGTTTTTTATACTTATTATAGGTGCAATATTAAATTATTTATTTGTAAAAATATATCCATATGAAGAAGCATTTGCATATGGAACATTATTATCATCAGGTATATGGTTGGCATTTTCTGTTTGTGATTTTAAAAAATATAGTTTCACCATAAATGAATTAATTTATATGATTACTGAAATTTTGATATTTATTGTTTTAGGAATTAATTGTAACTCTATATTAGGATTGATAATTTACAGTGTTATTACTTTGGTAATGATGAAGTTATTAATGGAAAAAGAATTTAAAGAGTTGTTAAAAATTATTATTAGTAGTTGCAAGAAATTTAAGAGAAATGAATAGATATATATAGTAATATCATGTAAATATTTATTGAAATAAAAATTGTAGATATAAAAACTAATATAAGAGGTGATGACAATGAAAATTTTAATAACAGGTGTAGCCGGCTTTATCGGTTCAAACCTTGCAAAAAGAATTTTAGAAGAAGAAAAAGAAGCTCAAGTTATTGGATTAGATAACATGAACGAATATTATGATATAAAAATAAAAGAATGGAGACTAGCCGAATTAAATAAATTTGACAACTTTAAATTTATAAAAGGCGATTTATCAGACAGAGAAACAGTAGAAAAAATATTCAAAGAATATCATCCAGATATTGTAGTAAACTTAGCAGCACAAGCAGGCGTTCGTTATAGTAT
The DNA here is from genome assembly GCA_902462295.1 of uncultured Clostridium sp. Lineage (GTDB taxonomy): Bacteria > Bacillota > Clostridia > TANB77 > CAG-508 > CAG-269. The sequence goes on from CABQAZ010000010.1 coordinate 24,968, forward strand.
TACAAATCCAGATGCTTATATTCAATCAAATTTAATAGGATTTTACAATATATTAGAATGTTGTAGACATTATCCAGTAGAGCATTTAGTATATGCATCAAGTTCATCAGTATATGGAAGTAATAAAAAAGTACCATATTCAACAGATGACAAAGTGGACAATCCTGTATCTTTATATGCAGCAACAAAGAAATCAAATGAACTTATGGCACACAGTTATTCAAAATTATACAATATACCATCAACAGGATTAAGATTTTTTACAGTATATGGACCAGCAGGAAGACCTGATATGGCATATTTTGGTTTTACTAATAAGCTAATTAAAGGCGAAAAAATAAAAATATTTAATTACGGAAATTGTAAAAGGGACTTTACATATATAGATGATATTGTTGAGGGTGTTATTCGCGTTATGAAAAAGGCTCCAGAAAAGAAAAATGGAGAGGATGGATTACCAATTCCACCATATAGAATATATAACATAGGAAATAGCAGTCCAGAAAATTTATTGGATTTTGTGCAAATATTGCAAGAAGAACTAATAAGAGCAGGGGTATTACCAAAAGATTATGACTTTGAAGCACATAAGGAATTAGTACCAATGCAACCCGGTGATGTACCTGTAACTTATGCAGATACAAAACCTTTAGAAGAGGATTTTGGATTTAGACCTAATACACCATTAAGAGAAGGTTTAAGAAAATTTGCGGAATGGTATAAAGAGTTTTATATGAAGTAATGTTTTAAAGAGGAGTTGTCGAAAATGAAAATTGCAGTAGCAGGAACAGGTTATGTAGGCTTATCAATAGCATGCCTACTAGCACAAAAAAATGAAGTAACAGCATTAGATGTAGTAAAAGAAAAAGTAGATATGATAAATGCAGGAAAATCACCAATAAGAGACAAAGAGATTGAGAATTTTCTTGCAAACAAAAAATTAGACTTAAAAGCAACATTAGATTATAAAGAAGCGTTTAATGGTGCAAAATTTATTGTAATATCAACACCAACAAATTATGATGATGAAACAAAAAAATTTGATACATCATCAGTTGAGGACATAATAGAAAAAGTAATATCAATGGATATAGATACAACAATGGTAATAAAATCAACCATACCAGTAGGATATGTTGAATCAATAAAAAATAAATACGGAATTAATAATATAATGTTTAGCCCAGAATTTTTAAGAGAAGGACGAGCTTTATATGATAATTTATATCCATCAAGAATTATAGTTGGAGAAAAATCAGAAAGAGCTATTGAATTTGCAAAATTATTACAGCAAGGAGCTCTAAAAGAAAATATTGAAACTAAATATATGAATTCAACAGAAGCAGAAGCTGTAAAATTATTTGCAAATACATATTTAGCATTAAGAGTATCTTACTTTAACGAGCTTGATACTTATGCAGAAACAAAGGGATTAAATACAAAAGACATTATAGATGGAATTTGTTTAGACCCAAGAATAGGGACTCATTATAACAATCCTTCTTTCGGATATGGAGGATATTGTTTACCAAAAGATACAAAACAATTATTAGCAAATTTTGATAATGTACCACAGAATTTAATTCGTGCAATAGTTAGCTCAAATGATACAAGAAAAGAACATATTGCAAAAATGATTATGCAAAGAAATCCTAATGTTGTTGGAATTTATAGACTAACAATGAAAGCTGATTCAGATAATTTCAGATTTAGTGCAATTCAAGGAGTTATCCAAAGATTAAAAGTACATAATGTTAATGTAATAATCTATGAACCAACATTAAAAGATAAAGAATTTAACGAATGTAAAGTAGTAAATGATTTTAATGAATTTACTCAGAAAGCAGATGTTATTGTTGCTAATAGATATGAAGAACAATTATTTGAAGTAAGAAATAAAGTATATACAAGAGATTTATATAGTAGGGATTAGCTTGTAAAAAGTAAAGAATAGAAAATAACACATAAATTCTAAATCTAATGAATATAATATATATGGAAGATTGTATAAACTTTCTAATAAAAATAGAAAGAGAGTGAATAGAATGATATATATATATATATTAATTGGATACATAATAGGTGCTATAACTACACCGGTAATATATGCATGTATTATTGCTAGTGAGCAAGATGAATTCTGTGACAAAAAAAAATAAAAAATTTTAAAAAACTATTGCACAAAAAAAAACTAAATGTTATAATCAAAGAGTAAAAAATAAAAAAGAGAGGTTGATAATTATGAAAAAAAGTTTAGTAATAACAATATTAACAGCCATAATAATCATGGCATGTGCAACATTAGTAAATGCTGCAACAACAAATACATTAGCAGATGAATTATATTCAAAAGGAAAAAAATATGGAATGACAACATCTGATAAAGTAAAAGTAGAAAGATATTTATCAGAAAATCCAGTAACAGATGAACAAGCCAATTCTGTAATTGCAAAAGCAGATGAAGCAATAGCTGTTATGGAATCAGCTGGAACAACAGACTACAACAAATTAACAGAAGCTCAAAAAGAACAATTAAAATCAATAGCTACATCAGCAGCAGAAATAATAGATGTAAAATTAGTGTTTAAAAAAGGAACAGTAGAAATCTATGATAATACAGGTAAATTAATTGAAACAATTGGACAAAACAATGGAAAATTAGCATATACAGGAAATAACGTTAATGTTGTTTTAACTACTTCTGTAATAGCAATAATTGCCCTTGCTATCACTGTTGTAACAAAGAGAACTGTACATGAAAAATAAATTAGTACAATCAGTAAAAGCAACTATTAGTAGCATAATAGTTGCTTTATTAATTGCAGTAGTATTGCTTTTAAGCATAAAACTATTTTTAGGGCGAAAAATAGATGAAATTTTCACATTAATAAATAAGGTTTCAATAACAACAAATGAAAAAGCAGAACCTGTTCAAACAACAATAAGTACAGACGATAATACAGAAACAACAACAATAAAAAACTATCCAGAATATGGAACACAATATGCTACTATAGAAATAGATAAAATAGATGTAAATTTACCAGTTTATTATGGAGATACATTAGAAATTTTAAAAAAAGGAGTTGGACACTCAAGTGGTAGTTACTTCCCTGGAGAGGGAGGTTCAATAGTATATATGGGGCACAACTCAAAAAAAATGTTTAGAAGATTTTCAGAATTACAAAAAGGAAATGAAATAAAAGTTACAACTTCATATGGAGAATATACATACAAAATTTATGATATGCAATTAATAAAAGAAACAGAAACAGATAAATTGCCAATACAACGAGATAAAGAAATTTTAATGATATATACATGTTATCCATTCAACAATGTAGGATATGCAACACAAAGATATGTAGTATATGCAGAATTAGAAAAATAGTAAGAAAGGAAAGAAAAATGAAAATATTAACAAATCTTCTAAAATTCATATTCATATTAATATTGACAATATGTATTATATCTGTTGGAATTATAGCAATTACATTCTCAACTATTTTTAATAAAAACTATGTAGAAGAAAAATTAGAAGAAACAAATTTTTATGAGGAAACATATAAATTAGTAGAATCAAATTTCGAAAACTATATATATCAATCAGGATTAGATGAAGAAGTTCTTGAAAATATATGTACAAAAGAAAAGGTAAAACAAGACATAAATATAATGTTATCAAACATATATAATGGCACTAAACAAAATATTGATACAACAGAAATAGCCAACAATTTAGATTCAAATATAGATAAATTAGGAATAAAAAATAAACAAAACGAAAGTGCAATACAGCAATTTGTAGAACATATATGTAATGAATATACAGATACAATAATACACACAAAATACGAAAATAAAATAAATGATATGTATACAAAAATTACAGAAAAATTAAATAAAATATATGAAATTGTATCAATAATATTAGTAATAGATTTTATTATAATTGTAGTAATAAATAATAAAAAAATTTCAAAAGATTTTCAATATATTGGACTGGCATTATTAGCTACATCATTTTTTGAATTAATTAGTATGCAAATAATAAGTTTTAAAGTTGACATTAACGGTATAAAAATTTTAAATGATGTATTTTCAAAAACAATAGTAACCATAATTCAAGATGTAATTTATCAAGTGAACTCATTTGCATTAGGTTCTGCACTTGTTGGTACTATGGCTATTTCAATATATTCGGCAAGATTAATTTCTAAAAAAAATGGAGAAGTTGATGGAGATAAAAAGAAAAACAATGAGAAAGTATAGAGAAATAGAAATAATAAAATTAAGTTTTATACATTGGAAGGAGAAAATATGGAAGAAATAGATTTAAAAGAACTATTACGAATGTTTTGGCAAAGTAAAACACAAATCTTATTAATAGTAGCAATATTTATTGTAATAGGAGTAATATATACATTAGGGTTTGTTACTCCAAAATACCAAGCATCAACAACCTTGTTATTAGCAACTAATTCATCATCTGAAAAAACAGAATCAATAACAACGACAGATATAACATTAAACTCTAAATTAGTGTCAACATACAGTAAACTTGTAGGAAGTAGTAAAATAATAAGAAAAGTAATATCTAATTTATCATTAGACATAGATGAAAATACATTAAAAAAGAATATAAGTGTAACAGCTGTTGAAGACGCAGAAATGATTCAGATAGCAGTAAAAAATGAAGACCCAGTCTTAGCAACAAAAATAGCAAATGAAACAGCAAAAATATTTATAGAAAATGTAAAAGAATATTATGGAATAGAAAATGTTCACATTGTAGATGAAGCAGAAGTACCACAAAGACCAGTAAATGTAAATCACAAAAAAGATATAATTATATTTGCATTTATAGGAATTGTAATTGCAGGAATGTATATATTAGTTGCAAATATGCTAGATACAACAATAAAATCAGAAGAAGATATAGAAAAGATTTCTGGACTTACAGTATTAGCAACAATACCATTATATGAAGGGACAGAAGACAGAAGAAAAAAAGGAGGAAGAAGATAATGAGAAGAGAGCTAATAGCACATGAAGAGCCAAAGTCTTATGTGTCAGAATTATTTAGAACATTAAGAACTAATGTACAATTTATGAGCTCAAATAAAGGTTTGAGAACTTTATTGGTTACTTCAACATTACCAGGAGAAGGAAAATCATGGGTAGCTTCAAATTTAGCCGTTGCATTTGCACAGGCTAATAAAAAAGTTGTATTAATAGATGCAGATATGAGAAAATGTTGTTTACACAATATTTTTAAGGTATCTTCTTATCCAGGATTATCAAATTTCTTAGCAGGAGTAAATGAAAATGGTAGTGAAGCGAATGACCTTGGAAATTATTTGAGAGAAACAGAAATACCAAATTTATATCTTTTACCAGCTGGTAATGTTCCGCCAAATCCATCAGAATTATTAACAACTTCTCGAATTATAGAATTGTTAAATGAATTGCAAAAAGGATGTGATTTGATAATTATAGATGGAACACCATCAAAGTTAGTAACTGATGCGGTTATATTATCAAGAATTGTTGATTCTACAATAATAGTAGCAGGTCACAATATGGCAAAAAAGGATGATTTTGCAAAAGTTGTAAGAGACATAAAAAATGTTGGAGGAAATATTGCAGGAGTTGTATATAATAAGAAACCTGTTACAAATAAAAAAGAAAATGAAACATATTATTATGCGACACAAAATGATAAAAAAAAAGATGTTGAATATGAACAAAAAAGACAAGTTCAACGTAATAGAGCAACAGATATGTTAAATAGAGATAGAAGCCCAGAGGAATATCAAAAACAAATACAAGAAAAAATTGTTAAAGAAATTAAACAAGAGACAGAAAAATTACCGGAAGAAAGAGCAACAGAAATGTTAAAACAATTTAATGAATATTTGCAAAAAGAAAAAGAAAACAGAGATAATAGGAGTCAGAAATGATAGATTTTCACTCACATATATTACCAAATATAGATGATGGTTCAATTAGTATGGAAGAAACAATAAATATAATAAATGAAGCAAAACAGGCAGGATTTACAAAAATAATCTTAACATCTCATTATATACCAAACTATTATGAATATAATGAATTAGAAAGAACAAAGCTAATGGAACAGGTTAAAAATAGATTAGATGTAAATTCTTCTGCTGACCTTCAACTATATTTGGGAAATGAAATATATATTTCTAATGAAATTACAGAATTAATAAAAGAGAAAAAAGCATCAACAATCAACAATACTAAATATGTATTATTTGAATTGCCAATGAATACAAAGCCATTGTTTACAAAAGAAGTAATATTTAAATTGATAGAAAATGGTTATAAACCAATAATAGCACATCCAGAAAGATATAGTTATGTACAAAAGAACATACAATTTGTTGAAGAATTAGCTGATATGGGTGCATTGTTCCAATCTAATTATGGAAGTATTATTGGAATGTATGGTAATAAGGCAAAAAAAACGTTAAAAAAATTATTAAAAAAAGACATGATTAGTTTTTTGGGGAGTGATGTTCATAGAACAAATCAGATATATCCCGAAATACCTAAAATATTGAAAAAATTAGGTAAAATAATATCACATGAAAGATTAGAAGAGCTTACAACATTAAATGCGCAAAAAGTTTTGGACGGAAAATTTTTATAAGAAAATTTTATAAAAGATATTGCCAAAATTAAAATAATGTGTTAATATTATAAACGATGTAGGGGTATAGTGTTAATGGTAGCACATCGGTCTCCAAAACCGCCTGTGTGGGTTCGAATCCTACTACCCCTGCCATATAAAAATAGGGGGCAAAAAGACTTTTTTTGTAAGGTCTTTTTCCAAGAAGAAGTTTAGTTTTTAAAACTAGCTTCTTTTTTTTATACTAAAAGATGTATTTTACTAAAAATGGAGGTGAAAAATATAAATAAAAATGTTTTTAGAATAATAATTTTTTCAATTATAATATGTATTTTGTTTATACCAACAATGACTGTAAATAGTAATAGTGAAGAAATTAGTCAGAAAAAAGATTTGGTTTTTTATGGTAATTCAAATTTTGCATGGCCAATACCAGGATATACAGCAATATCATCTAATTTTGGAAAAAGGAATGCACCAACTTCAGGAGCTTCTACATATCATAAAGGGGTAGATATTCCAGCACCAGAAGGTACAACATTAATAGCAACAACAGATGGAAAAATAACATTTACAGGCTTTTTAGGAGGAGGTGGATATACAATAACACTTACAACAAAAGACAACATTAAAATTTCATATTGTCATGTATCTCCCAAATACATTGTATCTGAAGGTCAAGAAATTGAACAAGGTCAAATAATAGGAAATGTTGGACCTAAATATGTATATGGAGTTGCTGGAAATACTTATAAAGATGCAACTGGAAATCCTACAAATGGTGCAACAACTGGATGTCATTTACATATAGGATTTAGAATAGATGGGGAATATATAAATCCATTAGATTATTTACAATAGATTAATTATATGATATTATATTAATATTTGAGGAGATGATTTTATGGCATTTGATGGAATTGTAACAAAATCAATTGTTGATGAATTAAAAAACATTATAGGAAGTAAAATAGATAAAATATATGAACCAGATAAAAACACTATAATTTTGGGATTATATTTAAATGGTAAAAATTATGGATTAAACATATGTATAGATTCTCATAACTATAGAATTAATTTAACAACACATTCAAAAGTAAACCCACTTGTAGCTCCTAATTTTTGTATGTTACTTAGAAAACATTTATTAGGAGGAAGAATTTCCAATGTTACTATGATAGGATTAGAAAGACTTGTAAATATACAGATTGAAACAATAAATGAATTTAATGAAATTGAAATAAAAACATTAATAATAGAATTGATGGGAAAACATAGTAATATAATATTGATAAATTCAAAAGGAATAATTATTGACGCAATAAGACATATAGATTCTACTAGTTCATATAGAGAAATATTGCCATCACGTATATATACTTTGCCTAAATCAGAAAAATTTGATTTTACAGAATTAAAAGGATATGAAGACTTTTTCGATAAAATATCAAAAGAATTAGAAAGTAACAGCATAGAAAAGGCTATTGTTAATACATTTACTGGATTTAGTTTAGTATTTGCAAAATCAGTAGTTAATAAATGTAAAATAAATGAAATATCAACTAAAAGCTTAGAAAAAATATATAATTATGTTTATGCTATAATCAATAAAAGAGAAAATTTAAGTTTTGAAAAAATATATAAAAATGACAAAATTTCAGATTATGTTATAACAATAGGAGAAAATAGTCAAATATTTGAATTAAATTTTTTTATAGATGATTTTTATTTTAAAAGAGAAACAGAAGAAACTTTTAGTAATTATAGAAATAGCATATTAAAAATGATTTTAGAAATTCAAAAAAAATACAATAATCGTTTAATAAGTATAAATTCTAAACTTAAAGAATGTGATGAAATGGATAAATATAAACTATATGGTGAACTTATAACAGCAAATTTATATAGATTAACCAATAGTCACACTTCAAGTATTGAATTAGAAAATTATTATGATAACAACAATTTAATAAAGATACCTTTAGATATAAGGTATAATCCAAGTATTAATGCAAAAAGATATTTTAAAAAATATAGTAAACTAAAAAATGCATTTCAAATTGTTTCTAAACAAAAAAAGGAAACAGAAAAAGAACTTGAATATATTGAAAGTATAGTATATGAACTAGAAAGCAGTACATGTGTAGAAGATGTACAAGATATATTTGAAGAAATAAGTGAAAATGTTATATTTAAGCAAAAATTAAAAAAGAAAGAAAAGAAGAACAAAAAAACAAAAAAGAAACAAAAACGTACATATTCACCTATTGAATATGATATAGGCGGATATAAGGTCTATGTTGGAAAAAATAATAAAGAGAATGATTGGCTTACATTCTGTTTCGCAAAAAAAGACGATATATGGTTTCATACAAAAGATATACAACGGAAGTCATGTGATATTAAAGAAAGATAAGCCTATAAATGATGATATATTAGTTAAATGTGCACAGATAGCAGTAAAACACAGTAAAGCAAAACTTTCTTCAAATGTAGCTGTTGATTATTGTCAGGTTCAATTTGTAAAAAAGCCACATACAGCAAAGCCAGGAATGGTAATCTTTACAAATAATAAAACTTTAAATGTTAATCCACTATAAAACCTTGACATAATGCAAAAAAGGTGAGAAAATATAGCTATTAAAAATAAAGAGAAGTAGGAAAAAAATATGGAAACACAAAAAATAAAAGAAATAATAGAAGCAATATTATTTTCAGCAGGTAGAATAGTAACACAAGAAGAATTAATATTAGCTTTAGAAATAGACCAAAATCAATTAGAAAATATAATAAAGATTATGCAAGAAGATTACATGTCAAGAGGAATAGAAATAATTAAAGTAGAAAATGGTTATCAACTATGTACCAAAAAGGAATATTATGAATATATATATCCAATTATAGACAAAAGAGCAAAGCCTAATCTATCAAATGCATCATTAGAAACACTTGCAATAATTGCATATAATCAAAGAGCAACAAGAGCAGAAATAGAAGCAATAAGAGGAGTAAATAGTGATGGAACAATATATAAATTATTAGATTATGGGCTAATAGAAGATGCAGGAAAAGCAGATTTACCAGGTAGACCTACAACATACAAAACAACGCCAGAATTTTTAAAAATGTTTGGATATGAATCTTTGGCAAAATTACCTGAGCTACCAAGATATAAACTTGATGCCAACAGACAAATTGTAATTGATGAATTAGTGGAGGCTCCTATGCCCGCAAAGGGTGAACTTGAGTTAGAAGATAAAGAAAACAATAATTAAAAAATAGTAGGAGGAAATTATGGGAGATAATAAAAATTTTGTAAAAGAAATAACAAATATAGATGAAGATTTTGCACAATGGTATACAGACATAGTAAGAAAAGCAGAATTAGCAGATTATACAGATACAAAAGGTTGTATAGTAATAAGACCATATGGATATGCAATATGGGAAAATATTCAAAATTATACAGATAAAAAATTTAAAGAAACAGGAGTACAAAATACATATTTTCCAGTATTAATACCAGAAAGTTTACTTCAGAAAGAAAAAGACCATGTAGAGGGATTTGCACCAGAGGTTGCCTGGGTTACAGAAGCAGGTGAAGAAAAACTAGACGAAAGATTATGTGTAAGACCAACATCTGAAACAATAATAACAACAATGTATTCAAAATGGCTAAAATCTTGGGCAGATTTACCATTTGTATATAATCAATGGTGTAATGTATTAAGATGGGAAAAAGAAACAAGACCATTTTTGCGTTCAAGAGAATTTTTATGGCAAGAGGGACATACAATACATGAAACAGAAAAGGAAGCAAAAGAAAGAACATTGCAAATGTTAGAGATATATGCTGACGTGGTAGAAAACTTACTTGCAATTCCAGTAATAAAAGGAATAAAAACTGAATCTGAAAAATTTGCTGGAGCAGAAGAAACATATACTATAGAAAGTATGACATATGATGGAAAAGCACTTCAATCTGCAACATCACATTATTTTGGTCAAAATTTTACAAAACCATTTGATGTAAAATTCCAAAACAGAGATGGAAAACAAGAATATGCGTATCAAACATCTTGGGGTTCTTCCACAAGATTAATTGGAGCTATAATAATGGCACATGGTGATGATAGAGGATTAAAACTACCCCCAAAAGTTGCTCCAATACAAGTAGAAGTAATTCCTATTGCACAACATAAAGAGGGTGTAGAAGAAAATGTTTCAGAAATATATAATAGACTAAAAACAAAATTTAGAGTAGAAGCGGATTTTAGAAGAAAGGTGTCACCAGGAGTTAAATTTAATGATTCAGAAATGAGAGGAATACCATTACGTTTAGAGATGGGCCCAAGAGATATTGAAAATGAAGAATGTGTATTAGTAAGAAGAGATACATTTGAAAAAATAACAGTAAAATTAGACGAACTTGAAGAAACAATAACAAAATTACTAGATGAAATTCAACAAAATATGTATAACACATGTAAAAAAAGAATGGAAGCTAAAACAACAATAGCACATAATTTAGAAGAATTTCAAGCAAACATGAATACAGAACAAGGATTTATAAAAGCAATGTGGTGCGGAAGTTCTGAATGTGAAGAAAAAATAAAAGAATTAACATCTGCAAAATCTAGATGTATGCCATTTGAACAAGAACATATAGGAGATACATGTGTATGTTGTGGCAAAAAAGCTGATAAAATGGTTGTATGGGGAAGACAATATTAATAGTATAAAATATTTATAAAAATGGTTGTAAAAACAAAAAAAAATTGGTATACTATAAAAGAAAAAATTATCTAAAGGAGGATAAAAATATGGAAGAAAACCAAGAAGAAAAAAGAGAAGAAGTATTAGAAATTGAAGAAAATACAGAAGAAACAAATGATGGAATAAAAATAGCAAATGATGTAATTGCAGTAATAGCAGGAGTTGCAGTATCAGAAGTACCTGGAGTAGCAAGTATGTCTGGAGGATTTGCAGGAGGAATATCAGAAGTATTAAGTGGAAAGAAAAACTTATCAAAAGGAATAAAAGTAGATGCAGGAGAAAAAGAAGTAAAAATAGATGTAAACATAATAGTTGAATATGGTTCAAGAATTCCAGATGTAGCATTTGAAATTCAAAACAGAGTAAAAAAATCAGTAGAAAATATGACTGGACTAAAAGTTGCTGAAGTAAATGTTCATGTTCAAGGAGTAAAAACAGAAAAAGAAGAAAACAACATTGAGGAAAATCAAGAAGCAAAAGAAGAAGAAAAATAATTTGTAACAAGAGAGGAAGAATAAAAAATGAAGTTTTTAGAAAGATTTGCATTAGTAGTATATTCATATATAATAATATTATTATCAGTAGTACTAAGTTTATTAATATTTAATTGGATTAACTTTAATGTAGTATCAGATATTGTGGAAACATTAATAAAAGGAGAAATATCATCAAAAATCACATTAGGTATAAGTATAGTGTTTATATTATTATCAATAAAATGTATATTTTTTGATGAAAAATCTAAGACAAGAGAAAAAAGCACACAAGGAATTTTACTAAAAAATGAAAATGGACAATTAATGATTTCAAAAGAATCAATAGATAGTATGGTTAAAAATGCAGTAGCAGGATTTGATACTGTTAAAGAGTGTAATACTAAAATAGATGCAAATACTGAAAATCAACTAAGAATAACATTATATTTAGTTGTAAATGAAAATGTAATAATAAAAGAACTTGCAAGCAATTTACAAGTAAAAATAAAAAAAGAAATAAAAGAAATATCAGACTTAGAAGTAGAAGAAGTAAATGTTAAAGTAACAAGTTTAAAAGAAATAAAGAAAAACAAAGAATAGGATGATATATAATGGAAAGTTTTAAAGATTTTTTATCTAAATACTTAGGTGCTATAATTGGAGTAATAGTAGCAATATTAATATTGTGTACAAGATTATATGAATTAATTGTAGCTATAGTACTTATAGTGTTAGGAGCATTTGTAGGAAATTATATACAAAAAAATAAAGATGAAGTAAAAGACAAATTAAAAAATTTTATTGACAGATTATAGTGAGAGGAGGACATGTTAGTTATAAACTAGCATAAGTTAGTAAAAATGAGAAGATCAGCAATTAGAGAATTAACATTTAGATTAATATATAGTTTAGAAATTCAAAAAGAAGAAAATTTAGAAGAACAAATAGAACTATATTTAGAATGTAATGATGTAGAAGATGAAGAAGCAAAAGAATACATAAAAGATGTAATAATAGGAATAAAAGAACATATTGTAGAAATTCAGGGATTAATAGAAAAAAATCTAAAAGCTGATTGGAAAATAGACAGAATATCTAAAATAGATTTAAGTTTATTAAAACTTGCTATATATGAAATAAAATATAAAAAAATACCATATAAAGTAGCAATAAATGAAAGTTTAGAATTAGCAAAAAAATATGGAGAAGAAACATCTAAAAATTTCATAAACGGAATTTTAGCGAGTGTAGTTAAGGAGATAAACTAATGAAGTATAATGCAATAACAGTAACACAATTAAATAAATACTTAAAAGACAAATTTGATGAAGATGAAAATTTAGGAGCAATATTAATAAAAGGAGAAATCTCTAACTTTAAAAACCATTACACAGGACATCTATATTTTACATTAAAAGACGAGAACTCGTTAATAAAATGTATAATGTTTAAAAGCTATGCTGAAAGGCTAGCTTTTAAACCAAAAGATGGAATGAAAGTAATGGTTTTTGGGTCTGTATCTGTGTTTGAAAGAGATGGAGTATATCAAATATATGCTAAAACAATGATGGAAGACGGAATGGGAGATTTACATGAACAATTTGAGCAATTAAAAGCGAAACTAGAAAAAGAAGGATTATTTGATGAGAATCACAAAAAAGTAATTCCAATGTATCCAAAAGTAGTAGGTGTTTTAACATCGCAAACAGGAGCAGTAATAAGAGACATAATAAATGTATCAACAAGACGAAATCCCAATATACATATTAGATTGTTACCAGTACCAGTGCAAGGACCAGGAGCAGCTGAACAAATTGCTGAAAAAATAAGAATAATGAATGAAAAAAAATTAGCAGATGTATTGATAATTGGTAGAGGAGGAGGTTCACTTGAAGACCTATGGCCATTTAATGAAGAAATAGTTGCAAGAGCAATATATAATTCAGAGCTTCCAATAATATCTGCTGTGGGACATGAAACAGACTTTACGATTGCAGATTTTGTTGCAGATTTAAGAGCACCAACTCCATCTGCAGCTGCGGAGCTTGCAGTGCCAGATGTGTATGAATTAAGAGAAAAAATAAATAATTATAAAAAAAGATACAGAATATCTTTAAAAAAGAAAACTGAACTAATGAGATTAAGATATGAAAAATGTATGAAATCTAGAGTTTTCACAGACCCAATGAGAAAAATAAGAGATATGGATGTTATATTGGACTCTTATATTCAAAAATTAGAAACAATAATAAAAAATATTCAAAAAGATAAAAGTTCATCATATGTAGAATTGGTTGCAAGATTAGATACTTTGAGTCCACTAAAAACTTTAACTAGAGGATATTCTTTAACAGAAAAGGACGAAAAAATAGTTAGAAGTGTAAAAGACTTAGAACAAAATGATAAAGTAAAATTAAGGTTTTTTGATGGAGAAAAAAAAGCAATAATTTGTTAAAACAAATGAAAAAAATTTCTCAAATAGTTTAATATTTGAAAGGAATGATAATAAAATGAAAAAAGAACAAAATATATTAACATTATTTATTATATTAGCAATAATAGCATTATTAGTAATAATAGGCTCAATAGTATATGAATATAAAATAGAAAAAAACAAAGAAACTATTGAAAGTATAAGCATACCACGTGTAGAAACAAAAAAAGAAGATATAGTAGAAAATGAAAATCAAGAACAAGAACAAGTAAAAGAACCTGAACCAGAAAAAGAAGAATATGTAGGAGAAGAAGAGCAAGAGACAGAAAAGGAAGAAGTAGTAACAACACAAAGTAAAGATGAGAAAGTCATAGAATTGGCTAAAAAGGAATGGGGAGAAGACAATACAGTAACATTTAATATTGAAGAAAAAAAAGGTACTAAATATTATGTTGCAGTAAAAAGAGATGCAATAGTAGTTGCATGGTATGAAGTCGATACTGAAAATTGGAAAATCAATGAATATTAAAAGAGGGAGATAAAATGAATTTTGAAGAATCAATGAAAAAATTAGAAACTATTGTAACAGAATTAGAAAATGGAAAATTAACTCTTGATGAATCTGTACAAAAATTTGAAGAGGGGATGAAGATAGCAAAACAATGTAATGATATATTAGAAGGTGCAGAAAAGAAGATAACAATATTATTAGAAAATGATGGAGAATTAAAAGAAGAAAATTTTGAAGCAAAATAGACCAAGAAAGGAAAAAGGGGTAATGGATAATTTACAAAAAGTAATAACAAATAAGTGCCTATATGTGCCATTTTTTGTGTGGTTAAGTATACAAATTTTTAAGGTAATATATGATTTGATAACAACAAAAAAGTTTAATTTTAAAAGAATAATGGGAGCAGGAGGAATGCCAAGTTCTCACTCTGCTGTAGTTACATGTTTAGCAACATTAATAGGAAGAAGTGAGGGAGTAGATAGTTCAATGTTTGCAATATCTGTAATATTCTCAATGGTGGTAATGTATGATGCGGCAGGAGTTAGAAGAGCTGCAGGAAAACAAGCACATTTGTTAAATAAAATTATAGAAATACCAAGTCTTTCTGGTGTAGAGGTTCAAGAAAGGCTTGTAGAAGTATTGGGACATACACCTTTACAGGTTGTAGTAGGAGCAATTATTGGTATTGTAGTTGGATTACTAGTATAATTATTATATTAATTTATGAAAATGAGGAGTGCATATTTATGACAGATATTGAAATTGCAGAAAGTATAGAACTTAATAAAATTGTAGAAATAGCAAAAAAATTAGATATATCAGAAGATGAAATTGAGATGTATGGAAAATATAAAGCAAAAATATCGAAAGAAGTTAATAAAAAGATAGAAAAGAAAATGGATGGAAAATTAATACTAGTAACGGCAATGAGCCCTACACCATTAGGAGAGGGAAAGACAACAATATCAATATCAATCGCGGATGGTTTAAATAAAATAGGTAAAAAACCAATATTAGCATTAAGAGAGCCATCACTTGGACCAGTATTTGGAATAAAAGGAGGTGCAACAGGAGGCGGATTTGCTCAAGTTGCTCCAATGGAAGATATTAATTTACATTTTACAGGAGATATACATGCAATAACTTCTGCTAATAATTTATTATCTGCAATGATTGATAATCATATTTATTATGGCAATGAATTAGGAATTGAAAAAGTAGTATGGAAAAGATGTGTAGACTTAAATGATAGACAATTAAGAAAAGTAAATACAGGTTTATCATCTGAAAAAAATATTGTACCAAGAGAAGATAGTTTTGATATATCAGTTGCTTCAGAAGTAATGGCAATTTTATGCTTAGCAAAAGACATTGAGGATTTAAAAATAAGATTGGGAAATATTATTATAGGATATAATAAAGAAGAAGAACCTATATTAGCAAAAGATTTAAATGCAGAGGGAGCAATGGCTGTATTATTAAAAGATGCAATAAAACCTAATCTAGTACAAACTCTAGAACATACTCCAGCTATTATTCATGGTGGTCCATTTGCTAATATTGCACATGGTTGTAATTCAATAATAGCAACTAAAATGGCAATGAAACTTGCTGATTATACTATTACAGAAGCTGGATTTGGAGCAGATTTGGGAGCAGAAAAGTTCTTAGATATAAAATGTAGAGAAGCAAAAATAAAACCTGATGTTGTTGTTTGTGTTGCAACAATAAAAGCTTTGAAATATCATGGAGGAGCACCTAAAGAATGTATACAACAGGAAAATATGAAATGTTTAGAAAATGGTATGGAAAATTTGTATAAACATATAAATAATCTAAAAGAGAAGTTTGGATTGAATGTTATTGTTGCAATAAATAAGTATAATACAGATATGCTAGAAGAGTTGAAATTTGTTCAAAATGAATTAACCAAAAGAGAAATACAGTCAAGCATTGTAGAAAGTTGGGCAAAAGGTGGAGATGGTGCAATAGACATTTCTAAGAAAATTATAGAGCTTGCACAAAAAGAAAATAATTTTAAATATATATATGAATTAGATGAAAATATAACTGAAAAAATAAATAAAATAGCTACTAGAATTTATGGAGCAAAAGGAGTAATATATTCAGAAGAAGTTAAAAATAAGATAAAAAAGATACAAAAAATGGGATATGATAAATTACCAATTTGTATGGCAAAAACACAATATTCATTTTCTGATAATCCACAAAATCTAGAATGTGAAGAACCTTTTGAAATTCATATTAAAGACGTAGAGTTAAAAGCTGGAGCTGGGTTTATTGTTGCATTGGCAGGTAAAATTATGACTATGCCAGGACTTCCTAAAGTTCCATCTGCAGAAAGTATTGATATTGACAAATATGGAAAAGTTGTAGGAATTTTTTAAAAAAAAATTATAATAAAAACTTGACATTTAAAAGAATAGTGTGTAAAATATAGCGTATAATAAATAAAAATTGCGTTAACACAATTCAAAGCAATTAGAAATTACAGAAAGAGAAAAAGGGTCACCGGCTGAAAGCCCTTTATGGTCAACCTAATTATGCGAAACAAATTGGAGCAATAATGAATTTAAAAATAAAAGTGGAAAATATATAAATTTTCAAGCTGGGTGGCACCGCGGATTAAGTTCGTCCCTGCATTAATAAATTATTATTAATGTAGGGGCTTTTTGTATACCTACATTGATAAAAAGAAAGGAAAGATGTAGATATGAATGAATACAGAACACATAACTGTAATGAAATTAGTTTAGAAGATGTAGGTAAAGAAGTAAGAATAGCAGGATGGGTAGAAACAATAAGAGATTTTGGAGGATTAGTATTTTTAGATATTAGAGATATGTATGGTGTAACACAAGTAGTAACATCAGGAAAAACAGAAGATGTAGATTTTGCATCACATATTCCGATTGAATCAACAGTAACAGTATTCGGAAAAGTTCGTAAACGTGATGAAGAAACAATTAATACAAAAATCAAAACAGGACTTGTAGAAATCCGTATAGAAGAAATTAAAATTTTAGGAAAAAGAACTAAAAATTTACCATTTGAAGTAAATGAAGATCAAGAAGTTCGTGAAGATTTAAGACTTCAATATAGATTTTTAGATTTAAGAAGTGAAAAGCTAAAAAACAATTTAAGATTAAGAGCTAGTGTAATACAATTTTTAAGAAGCCAAATGATAGAACAAGGCTTTTTAGAAGTACAAACACCAATATTAACAAGTTCATCACCAGAAGGAGCAAGAGATTATCTAGTACCAAGTCGTTTACATCCAGGAATGTTTTATGCATTGCCACAAGCACCACAACAATTCAAACAATTACTTATGGTGTCTGGTATAGATAAATATTTCCAAATAGCACCATGTTTTAGAGATGAAGATGCAAGAGCAGATAGAGCACCAGGTGAATTTTATCAATTAGATATGGAAATGAGTTTTGCAACACAAGAAGATGTTTTCAATGTAATTGAACCAGTAATATATAACACATTCAAAAAATTCTCAGACAAAGAAATATCTTCAGCTCCATTTAGAAGAATAACATATAAAGAAGCAATGTTAAAATATGGTTCAGATAAACCTGATTTAAGAAATCCATTATTTATAATTGATTTATCAGAATTCTTTAGTAAATGTACATTTAAACCATTTATAAATAGAACAGTTAGAGCAATAAAAGTAAGTGGACATATGTCAAAAGGATTTCATGAAAAAATGCTAGATTATGCAATGTCAATAGGAATGGGAGGACTTGGATATCTTGAAGTTCAAGAAGATATGAGTTTTAAAGGTCCAATAGATAAATTTATTCCAGCTGAATTGAAAAAAGAATTGTTAGAAATTGCAGATTTACACAAAGATGATACAATATTCTTTATTGCAGATAATGAAAAAAGAGCAACAGAATTAGCTGGTCAAATAAGAACAGAACTTGCAAAAAGATTAGATTTAATTGATGATAGCAAATTTGAATTTTGTTGGATAGTAGATTTTCCAATGTTTGAAATTGACGAACATGATAAAATCCAATTTAGCCATAATCCATTTTCAATGCCACAAGGAGGATTAGATGCATTAGAAAATCAAAATCCATTAGATATTGTAGCATATCAATATGATTTAGTATGTAATGGTATAGAATTATCTTCAGGAGCTGTAAGAAACCATGATATAAATATTATGGTAAAAGCATTTGAAATGGCTGGATATACTGAAGATGAGGTAAAAACAAAATTTGGAGCATTATACACGGCATTTCAATTTGGGGCTCCACCACATGCAGGTATTGCACCAGGTGTTGATAGAATGCTAATGCTATTAACAGGAGCTGATAGTATTAAAGAAGTTATTGCATTCCCACTAAATAGCAAAGCACAAGATTTAATGATGGGTGCACCAAGTAATGTAAATAAGAATCAACTTAGAGAGGTTCATATAAAATTAGATATAAAATAGTTATATCAAGATGTTTTATATTAATATAAAGAAAACCTTGAATTATAAGTTTTTCATTACATTCCTCGGCTTATTATGAAATTTAAGAAATTCTAATTCATTTTATGGCTCTTTTCCACTCTCGTGAACTCTTTCCATAAAATCTCAAAGAATTTCTAAAATTTCTCCATGCACATTCGTCATTTCATTCAAAACTTATAGTTCAAGGCTTTCTTGTAAAAAAAAGAATAATAATCTCTAACTTAGAAATAATAATAAAAATTATATTTTGTAAGTTGGAGGTTTTTATGTATAATTTTAGGACAGATTTAGCACTTGAAAGAAAAGACATATATCAAAAGGCAAATAATTTAAAACAAATTGACGGGGTTGAAAGTACAGAAGAAAAAATAAATGAAAAATTAAAAGTTACAAGAGTAGAAATTACTAATCAAAATGGAGAAAAAGCAATAGGAAAACCGATGGGAAATTATGTTACAATAGATGTGAAAAATTTAAAATTAGCGGAAGATGAGGATATACAAAATGCTTCTGAAGTAGTTGCTAATGAATTAAAAAAAATAATAAAACTTCATACAGATAAACATGGTGATATTTTAGTTGTAGGTTTAGGAAATATATATGTTACACCAGATGCACTTGGTCCAAAGGTAATAAACGAAATTGATGTTACAAGACATATAATAAAATATTTACCACAATTTGTAGATGAGGATACAAGACCTGTAAGTGCAATTTCACCAGGAGTTTTAGGAACAACAGGAATCGAAACAGTAGAAATATTAAAAGGAATAGTGGATAATATTAATCCTAAATTATTGATAGTTATTGATGCACTAGCTTCAAGAAGTATAGAAAGAATAAGTAGTACAATTCAAATATCAGATACAGGAATTGTACCAGGTGCAGGTGTTGGTAATACAAGGCAAGAAATAAGTAAAAAAACTTTAAATGTGCCTGTTATTTCAATAGGAATTCCTACTGTTGTTGAACTTGCGACTCTTGTGTCAGATGGAATTGATATTTTTATTGATAGATTACAAGATAAAGCTGAGTCAAATGAATATTTAAACAGATTACAGCAAAATGATAAATATGAAGAGGTTAAAGAGGCTTTGAATGTTGGGGATTATAATATGATTGTTACTCCTAAAGAGATTGATGATTTGATTGAAAATATGAAAGATATTGTTGCTAGAGGAATTAATTTTGCGGTATAAATTTGATTTTTAATTGTAAGTAGAAAAGTAGAAAAAAGAACCTTGAAATTTCGAGGTTCTTTTTTCTGCTTTTTTACACATTTTATGGTTTCAAATATAGTGCGATATGAAAACCATATTTATCTAGGTTTGGAAAATCGTATTCTGAGACTTGTCGAGTGGCGGCAGCACAAGTTCTTCCAGAATCTTTAAAGCTACCACCTCGACGAACACGAGCTTTAGAAAAACCAAATTCTTCTTGTGTTAAATCTGTTACATTACCTGCAAAGTCATATAGCCGATTAACACACCAAGTATCACTTATTCCTGTTAATTGCGGTTTTCTTTCTTTGATACAGTCATCTTGTTGCTTTTCATGAAAGTAGTTTCCCCAACTTGTTGAATTGGTAACAATTGAGTAAAATGACTTTTTACCTGATTTCATGAACCATTCAAGAACAGAATCATACTCAGCTCCATAAGTCAAATGGCTTTTTATGGTATCAGTATTTTCAAAACTTGATGCAAGGTGAAGGATTTCATCTCTAGTACATTCCAAAGGTATTTCACATCGTTTTGACTGAGGATTTCCATATTTGGACATAGAGATATTATACCTTGATATGTAGAATCCGCCATATTTTTTTACACTTTTTACTTGCATTTGTAGTTCTTCAGTTAATGGTTCATAAAAATCTTTCCTTGAAAAAATTTCTGGATTTGCAAAATAGCATCTTCTTCCAAACTTGCTATTAAACGAAATTCCGTCAAGGGTTCCATTTGGATTTAAGAAACCAACTGGAATCCAAACAAATTGACTTTCATCAGATTCACGTTCAATTACAAATCCATCTTTCCAATTTCCACGTATATATATATAACCTGATGGAATTGGGGGATTAGCATAATTTTCTTTTAAACTAGTATCAACGTGTTGAATTTCTGTTTCTTTTGGTAATAAGTGTGTTTGCTTTGAACAGTTTTGGTCACAAAAAGATGAATCATCGATATTGGCTTTAATTATTACTTTTCCATCCTTTTCATTTGAAACCTCAAATGTTATTCCATTTGGTGCTTCAAGTTCAAGCACCAATTTTTTTTCATACCGTGTCATAAGTTTTACCTCCTTAAGTAAATAATAATCGGTATTAATATATAGTTGTCATAATTATTATATTACCATACTTTTTTATATTTTTCAAGTAATAAAGCAACTATTATTCTGTAATATATTAAGAAATAATTAATAAAAACATATAGTAAAAATAAAACTATCATGATATAATTAGACTGTACTAAAAAGTATGGTTTATAATTTAAAAAAAAAGACAAATAATTTTATAAAATAAAGAAGGGAGGAATTAATACGCCAGAAAGAATCGAAATAACAAAAATGAAACAAAACTCAAATAATAGACAATATGTAATAGAAAATGTAAAAAATGAAGGGGCATTATTAGAATTTGCAAGTGAAGAATTAAGAGATGATAAAGAAATTGTATTAGAAGCAATACATAATAATCCAGAAGCATTAGAATTTGCAAGTGATAGATTAAAAGGTGATAGAGAGGTAGTATATGAATCTGTTAGTAAAGTTGGTTGGACATATTGCTATGCAAAAGAGGAATTGTTAAATGATAAAGAACTATTAATGTCAGGGCTAAAAATATCAGGACAAATATTATATTTTGCAGAACAGGAAATGAGAGATGATAAAGAAGTTGTAATGCAAGCAGTAACAAATAAACCTATTATAATAAAATATGCAAGTAACAGACTTAGAGAGGATAAGGATATAGGTTTATTAGCAATGAATGTTAATAAAAAATGTTATGAATTTTTAGGTCCAAACTTAAAAAAGGATGAAGATATATTAAATATATTAAATGGATAAATATATGATTTTTTAATAAAAAGGGGGAAATGTAAAATGAATTTTTTAAAAAAGATTAATAAAGGATTAATTTTATCTGTGTTAGTAGTTGCATTATTAGTAATATATTTAACAAGTATAGATAAACAAAGAAATGAGGATAAAATACTGATAAAAACTATGTGTGAAGAATTTATAGAGCTTACAGATAAATATGTAGTATTGCCAGAAGATATGCAAAGTTTTGCAGGAGAGATATCAAAAGAAAATGAAGAAAAGCTCCAAAAACAATTAAAAGAAGAATTAGAAAATAAAATGGTAAAAAATAATGAAGCTGTTAAAATACAATATCAGTATATATTAGATGAACTAAAAGATGGATATAGTACAAAAAATCATGTAAAGACAAAAAATAAAAGAACAATAACTAAAATATCAAATTATGAATTTGATGGTAATCAAGTAAAGGTGACATTACAAACATCAACGGAAATACATTATAAATATATAGAAGAAGATACAGGAGAAGAAAAAGAAAAGCAAAATACAATTTCAAGTACAGATGATGAAATAATCTTACAAAAAGTTGATGGGCAATGGAAAATTATATATTCAAATATGAAATTTGGAGATAATAGCATAAATTATGTTGATTCAATGATGATGTATTAAAAAGGGGGATAAAAAATGTCTAAGACAGTTTTAGAATTGAAAAATGTAAACAAATCATTTGGAAAAAGAAAAGTAATTAACAATATTAGTCTTGAAGTTAAAGAGGGAGAAATTTATGGATTTTTAGGACCAAATGGTTCTGGAAAAACAACAACAATTAAAATGATTTTAAGATTAATTGAAAGTGATTCAGGTGAAATAAAAGTTAATGGATATGATACTAAAAAACAATTTGAAAAAGCAATGGAATGTATAGGTGCAATAGTTGAAAATCCAGATATGTATAAATATATGTCAGGAATTGATAATTTGAAGTTACATGCAAGAATAAGAAATATAGATGAAAAGAGAATAGATGAAGTTCTAAATATGGTTGAATTAAAGGGAAGAGAAAATGATAAGGTTGGAAAATATTCTCTAGGTATGAAGCAAAGGTTAGGTCTAGCACTAACATTATTACATAAACCTAAGGTACTAATATTAGATGAGCCAACAAATGGCCTAGATCCAGCTGGAATAAAGAAATTAAGAGATATTTTAAAAGAGATAGCACATAAAGATGGTGTTGCAGTATTTGTTTCATCACACATATTATCAGAAATGCAATTAATGTGTGACAAAGTAGCTGTTATAAATAATGGAGAAATAGTTAGAGTTGAAGAAATACTAAAAGAAAATGAGAAAACAGAAACAGTTGAAATAAAAGTAAAGAATGTAGAAAAAGCAATAGAAATAATGAAAGAAAAATTTAATTTAGCTGTAAAACAAACAGAAGAAAGTATACAAGTTACGATTTTAACAGAGAATTTACCTAAAGTTGTAAAAGAATTAGCCATTGCAGATACAGAAGTAAAAGCAGTTATACCAAAAGAGCATAATTTAGAAGAAATATTCTTTGATGCAACAAAAGGAGGAAAATAAAATGAAAGTTTTGAAATTATTTATAGACGAAAATATAAAAATATGGAAAAAGTTTTCCAATAAATTATTAATATTAGCAGTGGTATTATCATTATTTGGAGTTCTTGGTCTTACAAAGTTTATGCAATATATAGAAGAAGACAATCAAATATCAGTACAAGTTGAGTCTTCAAATGAGTATTTAAAAAATGAGATAAACTATTTAAAAGAACAACTAAAAAATGAAGACATGGATGCAGAAAGCAAAGATTCTATACAAAAGCAGTTAGGAGAATATGAATTATATTTAGAGTATGATATAAGTTTATATGAAGATACTTGGAAAAATGATATTGTTAGAAGAATTGTAGATTTAAGACAAAATGAGCAAAATGATGAAGCGGAAAAACTAATACAAATATTAAAAGAAAATAACTATTCTGAATATATTAAAATTCAAAAAGAAATTTTAAAAACACAATTAGACAATAAAGAAATAGAAAATAAAGAATATGATGATGAAATATTAATATTAGAATTAAAAGAAAAAAATGAAATAGGAAAAAATCAAGATGATTGGAAAACATCTGTTATTAGAGAAATACAGATTAGTCAAAAAAGTTTAAGAAATGGAATTAATCAAAATACAAGAAAAGTTTTAAAAGCAGAAGAAATACAAAAATTAGAGGATTTAGTAAAAATAGATATATATAGATTAGAACATAATATAGCACCTACAGATGAAGGGTCAGAACAAAATTATAGACTGAGATTTGAAATGTTATCACCGATGTTTGTAATTGCAGTGATATCGGTAATTATAGTAGTTATAGCTGGTGGAACAATATCAACAGAAGTATCTTCTGGAACAATTAAATTTTGGGCATTAACACCCAATAAGAGATGGAAAATACTTACTGCAAAATTAATGTCAATATTATTTTACATAATAATAATAACATTAGTAATGTCTTTATTAAGTGTAGCTTTTGCTAATATATTTTTCAAAGGAGATGGAGCTACATATTTGTATGTGAAAAACGGAGAAGTAAAAGAAATTGGAAATATTCTATATACTGTAGAATTATATTTTGCTAAAGCAATTCCAGTAGTTATGTTTGCATTATTTGCAGTAATGTTTTCAACAATTACAAGAAATACAGCAGCTTCGGTAAGTTTTAGTATGGCTTTATATATGGGAAATGGTATAGTTATGATGATTATAAATCAATATATAAAAAAGGATTGGATAAAATTTGTACCATTTAATAACTTAGATATAGCAGATAAAATATTTGTTAATTCAACAAATGTAACACAAATGGTAAGTGATGTAAGTGGGAATTTTGCAACTTCAACATCATTAGGATTTTCTATTGGGATATTAACAGTTTGTGCTATTCTTATGTTTGTAACAATGTATGATAGTTTTAATAAAAGAGATATAATTTAAATTATACTATAACAAGATAAAGAAAAAATTACCATAAACACTTGATTTTTAAATAAAAGTATAGTAAAATAAATGAGTAAAAAATGTTCCTTAAACTTAGCTCAATAAAAAACACCTATTATTGTTGCTCGGTATAAGGAGAAAAAGAAATAGGAGGTGTAAACATGACAACAGAAAGAAAACAAGAAATCATTAATGAATATAGAAGAGATGAAAAAGATACAGGTTCATCAGAAGTACAAATAGCTCTTTTAACAGAAAGAATTAATGAATTAACAGAGCATTTAAAAGTTCATAAAA
>CABQAZ010000011.1 GCA_902462295.1 uncultured Clostridium sp.
TTGCATTAACTCCACCAATATATTTATATAATTCCATTCCTAAAGATTCTGCTGCTGCTCTTGCAACTGCTAAAGATACTCCTAATGTTGCATTAGCTCCTAATTTTCCTTTATTTTCTGTTCCGTCTAATTCAATTAGTGTTTTATCAATTAATGGTTGGTCATATGCATTCATACCTTCTAATTCTGGTGCTATTATTGTATTTACATTTTCAACTGCATTTAATACACCTTTTCCCATATATCTTGATTTATCTCCATCTCTTAATTCTACAGCTTCAAATGCTCCTGTTGAAGCTCCTGATGGTACCATTGCTACTCCAACTGAACCATCTATTAATTCTACTGTAACTTGTACAGTAGGATTTCCTCTTGAATCTAATACTTCTAAAGCTTCTATGCTTTCAATTTCTAAATAATTTTTCATTTTAAATACTTCCTTTCTATTTTTTTATATTATAGTTTGATTTTTCAAACTAATTATCTTATTTATTACATAATATCTGATTTTTTATTTTCTTTGTTTCTTGGTTTGATACTATATATTCCACTTTTTGCGTTTCCTTATAATCTGAGGTTTCATAAGTTATTATATTGTTCTGCTTTTTTTGGTAAATTCCAGTGTCATATTCTTCGTCTTTTTTTCTGCTCTTTTTTCTATTTGTTAGATATTCTTTTATTGCATTTCTTTCTCTTTTATTATGTGGCTCTATATTTAAATATTTATTTCTCCAATATATGTGATGATTATAATATGCTTCTTCTCCACTAAATAGATCATCATAATTATATTCAATTTTAAATACACTATTTTTTATAGAAATCGTTATATTTGACCATACTTTTTGACCAGATATTTCAAATTCCTCTCTAAGTAATTTTATTTCATCATAAAGAAGTTTTACTATTTTCATATATTCTTCTTCTTCTATATTATATTTTGCCGGAACTTCATATACATTTATGAATTTTCTTCTAAAAATGCCTTTGGGCATAAAATAAAAATACATTTCTCCTGTTTGAACATTTCCAAACATATCTATTATTGATGCATAAAGATATAATTCATCCCATTTTCCTGGTACAGCATAAAAAATTTTTTTTTGAATTTCTTTATATATTTCTTTTATTTTTTTTGTATTATTTAACACTTTTTTCACCCTTTATTTTACCTTACACAGATGATTATTTTTCTAAAATACTTTCACCTGTCATTTCTGCTGGTTGTTCTATTCCTAATATTTCTAACATTGTTGGTGCTAAATCTGCTAGTTTTCCCTCTTTAATTTTTAAACTTTCATCTTCACTAACAAAAATAAGTGGTACAGGATTTGTTGTATGTGCTGTATGTGGTTCTCCTGTTTTGTAATCTATCATTTGTTCACAATTTCCATGGTCTGCTGTTATCAACATTGTTCCATTATGTGATAATATTGCTTCTACAACTTTTCCAACACATTCATCTATTGTTTCAACTGCTTTTATTGCTGCAGGTAAACTTCCTGTATGTCCTACCATATCTGGATTTGCATAATTTAATATTATTACATTATATTTATCACTATTTATAGCTTCTACAACTTTTTCTGTTACCTCTTTTGCACTCATTTCTGGTTGCATATCATATGTTGCAACTTTTGGAGATGGTACTAATATCCTATCTTCTCCTGGATATTGTTTTTCTTCTCCTCCATTGAAAAAGAATGTAACATGAGCATATTTTTCTGTTTCTGCTATACGTAATTGTGTTAATCCATTTTTACTAATCACTTCTCCAAATGTATTTACTAATGGCTCTTTTTTAAATGCAATTTTAACATTTGGCATTGTTTCATCATAACATGTAAAACATACAAAATATGTTTCCATTTTTTTTGTTTCAAACCCATCAAAATTCGGATCTACTATTGCTCTTGTTATTTCTCTTGCTCTATCTGGTCTGAAATTAAAGAAAATTACAGAATCATGTTCTCCAATTGTTGCAATAGGTGTTTCTCCATTACATATTACTGTTGGTTCTACAAATTCATCAAATACTTCTTTTTGATAAGAATCTTCGATTGCTATTGTTGCTGAAGTAGCTTTATTTCCTTCTCCTTTTACAAGGACATCATAGCATTTTTTTACTCTTTCCCATCTTTTATCTCTATCCATTGCATAATATCTTCCTGAAATACTTGCAATTTTTCCAATACCTTTTTCTCTCATTTTTTCTTCTAATTCAGATATATATCCTTCTGCTGATGCAGGTGGTGTGTCTCTTCCATCTAAAAAACAATGTACATATACATTTTCAAAATCTCTTCTTTTTGCCATTTCTAATAATCCATATAAATGACGTATATGACTATGAACTCCTCCATCTGATACAAGTCCTAATATGTGTAGTTTTGAATTGTATTTTTTACAGTTTTCTATTGCTTCAATAAATTCTGGAATTGCAAAAAAATCTCCATCTTCTATTGATTTTGTAATTTTTGTTAACTCTTGATATACAATTCTTCCTGCTCCTATATTTGTGTGCCCTACTTCTGAATTTCCCATTTGTCCATCTGGTAATCCAACTCTTAACCCACTTGTATAAATTTTAGTTGTTTGATATTTTTTCATTAGTTTGTCTATATTAGGTGTATTTGCTAGTTTTACTGCATTTCCATCTTCTTTTTCATTTATTCCAAATCCATCTAATATCATTAGCATTACTGGTTTTTTTTCCATATTTCCATCCCTTTCTGCTTTTGAAGTATTATTTGCTTCTATTCATCAAACTTTACTATTTTAGAGAATTCTTCAGCTTTTAAACTTGCTCCTCCTACAAGGCCTCCATCAATATCTGACATTTCAAATAATTCTTTAGCGTTTGATGATTTTACGCTTCCTCCATATTGTATTATAACTCCTTCAGCCTCATTTTGTCCATATATTTCTGCTATTTTTTTTCTGATTTGGATAATTGTTGTATTTGCGTCTTCCTTTGTAGCTGTTTTTCCTGTTCCGATTGCCCATATTGGTTCATATGCTACAATAATTTTTTCTAAATCAGATGTATCTATTCCCTCAAATGCCTTTTCTATTTGATTTGTTACAATTTTTTCTGTTTCTCCTGCTTCTCTTTGTTCTAATGTTTCACCTACACATACTATTGGTTTTAATCCATGTTGTAATGCTGATTTAATTTTTTTATTTACTGTTTCATCTGTTTCAGCAAAATATTGTCTTCTTTCAGAATGTCCTATTATTACATATTCAACTCCAATTGATTTTAACATTGACGCAGATATTTCTCCTGTATAGGCTCCTTTTTCTTCCCAGTGCATATTTTGTGCACCTATTTTAATATTTGTGTCTTGAACATGTAATAAAGAATAAAACAAATCTGTATATGGCACACACAAAATAACTTCATTTTTTGTGTCTTTTACAAGTGGTGTTAATTCTTGTATAAAGTCTATTGCTTCATTTGGAAGCATATTCATCTTCCAATTTCCTGCTATTACTTTTCTTCTCATTGTTCTGCTCTCCTTTTTTCTATAATTTCAAGCAAATTGTTTTTTGCTTTTTCTGTATAATCATTTATAAAAACATAATCAAATTGTTTTTGCAAGTCTTTATTTATAGAATATTCTTGAATATGTTCATCAATCTCTTTTAAACGTTTTTGTTCAACTTCTTTAGATAAATTTCTTTTTTGTAGTTCTTGTTTTGCTCTTTCTAAATCTTTTGGTATTATATATATAGAATATACATTTTTAGCATTTTTCTTAAATTCATAAATTGTATTATAATGTACTTCTGTTACTTGATTCATATCTGATTCAAGGTCACTTTTTCTATATGCATATTTTGAGCCTAGAAATTCAAAATCTACAACTATCTTGTTTTTCTTTTTTAATGTTTCAAATTTTTCTTCACTGACAAATTCTTTATCTATTCCATTTACTTCACTGTTTCTTTTCTCTCTAGTTGTTACAATTACTAAATTATTGAATCCCAATTCTTTCGAAATAGTGTTTTTAAAAAAAGATTTTCCTGTTCCTGTTACTCCTGATAATGTTACTATCATATTTTTTCCTTTTCTTCTTTTATTCTTGAATATTTAGTTTTAATTTTTTCATCTAATATTGAAAAAATCATTTCTGCTTCATCTGATTTTGGCATTAACATTTCTTGATCATTATTTCTTATTCTTCTTTTCACTTCTTCATAATCCATAAAAAACAACTCATCAACCTCGGAATCTTGTTTTTTATAACTTTCAAGAGGATTATTTAAAAAAGCTAAATAAAAATGCATTATATATCTCCCCTGTCTACCATAATCAGCTAAATTAATCTTGTTTTCAGCAATTTTTTGCATTTTACTATATAAATATGCTGAATCAGTTAATCCTATTTCTTCACCAGCTTCTCTTAACATTGCTTGTGTTGCAGTTTCATCTGGGTCTACATGTGCAGAAACACTTACATCTATTTTATTAGGATTGTTCTTTTTATTTTTACTTCTTCTTTGCATTAAAACTTGGTTCGTGTCTGGATTTATTATCCAAAGTTGAACACCCTCAAGTAATAATCCTCTATTAATTCCTTCTTCTCTGTTGACAATCCCTATTGGTTGATTTTGTTCATTGTAAAAAGTTAAACTCTCTTCCTGATTTTTTTTTGATATTTTATATTTTTCTAGTCCCATTTTCTACATCCTTTATTTATCTTGTAAACACTCTATTCCTGGTAATTTCTTTCCCTCTAAGAATTCTAAAGAAGCTCCTCCACCTGTTGAAATATGTGTCATTTTATCAGCTAATCCTGCTTTTTCAACAGCTGCAGCTGAATCTCCTCCACCTATTATTGTTGTTGCATTTATTTCAGCAAGTTCATGTGCTATGGCATTTGTTCCAATAGCAAATTGGTCAAATTCAAATAATCCTAAAGGTCCATTCCATACTACAGTTTTGGCTGTTTTTAATTCATTTTTAAACATTTCTATTGTTTTTTCTCCAATATCAAATCCTTCCCATTCTTCAGGGATTTCTGTCCATGCAACTGTTTTGCTTTCTGTGTCTGGTTTGAATTCTTTTCCAACTTTTGTATCAACTGGTAACATTAGTTTTACACCTTTGCTTTTAGCTTTTTCCATTAAATTTAATGCTAATTCACATTTATCTGGTTCACATAGTGAATTTCCAACATTATATCCTTGTGCTTTAAAGAATGTATATGCCATTCCTCCACCTATCATTAATGTATTTACTTTTTCTAATAAACTATCTATAACACCAATTTTGTCTGATACTTTTGCACCTCCAAGTATTGCAACAAATGGTCTTTCTGGATTGTTTAATGCATCTCCTAAGAATTTTAATTCTTTTTCTATTAAAAATCCTGATACTGATGGCAAATAATGTGATATTCCCTCTGTTGAAGCATGTGCTCTATGTGCTGTTCCAAATGCATCATTTACAAATACTTCTGCCATACTTGCTAATTCTTTTGCAAATTCGGGGTCATTATCTGTTTCTTCTCTGTGAAATCTAACATTTTCAAGTAACATTACTTGACCTTCTTTTAAATTTTCTGCTAATGATTTTGCACTTTCTCCAATAACATCTTTTGCCATCAAAACTTCTTGACCTAATTGTTTTGAAAGTTCTTCTGCAACTGGTGCTAATGAAAATTCTGGTTTTACTTCTCCCTTTGGTCTTCCTAAGTGTGAAGCTAATATAACTTTACAATTTTGTTCTATTAAATATTTTATTGTTGGTAATGCTGCAACAATTCTTCTATTGTCAGTAATATTTTGATTTTCATCCATTGGAACATTAAAATCACATCTTACAAATACTTTTTTTCCTTTTAAATCTATATCTCTTACTGTCTTTTTACTCATTTTTATCATTCATCCTTTCTTTGGATATGTAATAATTTTACATATTCCTAAATTATCGTTTTTAGTTTATGAAACGACTAAAAGGCTAGAGGCTAGAAAGCCACTAACCTTAAAGCATATTATTGATGGTCAACTGATGACATATAGCAAGCTAAGTCAACTAATTTGTTTGAATATCCCCATTCGTTGTCATACCAAGCTACTAATTTAACAAATGTATCTGTTAACATTATTCCTGCTGTTGCATCAAATATTGATGTATGCATATCTGAAACAAAGTCTGATGAAACTACAGCTTCGTCTGTATATTCCATTATTCCTTTCATTTCATTTTCTGTTGCTCTCTTAACTGCTGAACAAATTTCTTCATATGTTGTTGGTTTTTCTAGGTTAACTGTTAAATCAACAACTGAAACATCAACTGTTGGAACTCTGAATGACATTCCTGTTAGTTTTCCATTTAATGATGGAATAACTTTTCCTACTGCTTTTGCAGCTCCTGTAGATGATGGAATGATATTAGCTGCTGCTGCACGTCCACCTCTCCAGTCTTTTTTAGAAGCTCCGTCAACTGTTTTTTGTGTTGCTGTTGTAGCATGAACAGTTGTCATAAGTCCTTCTTTAATTCCAAAATTATCATTTATTACTTTTGCAAGTGGTGCTAAACAGTTTGTTGTACATGATGCATTAGAGACAATATTCATATCTGTTGTATATGTTGTGTTGTTTACTCCCATTACAAACATTGGTGCATCTTTTGATGGTGCACTTATTAATACTTTTTTTGCTCCAGCATCTAAATGTGCTTGTGCTTTTTCCATTGTTGTGAATACTCCTGAACATTCTAGAACATATTCTACTCCTAATTCTCCCCAAGGAATGTTCTTTGGATCCATTTCATTATATACTTTTATTGTTCTTCCATTTACTACTAAATTTCCATCTTTTTCTTCTACTGTTCCGTTGAATCTTCCATGTACAGTATCGAATTTTGTCATATATGCCATATAATCTGCTGCTACAAATGGGTCATTTACCGCTACGACTTCTACCTCCTCTTTTCCTAATGCTGCTTGGAATGCTAATTTTCCAATTCTTCCAAATCCGTTAATTCCTACTTTTACTGACATAAAAATTTCCTCCTTCATATGTGCCAGAGTTTTTTTATTTTTATTAATTCTTATATTGTGAATTAATATTTTTTCCTCTAACCATAATATCTATTTTTTACCTCTTCAGGCATTTTCATTCTATAACAAATTCTTCTACTTTTCAAGTATAATTTCAAATTTTATAAATATTTCTTTAGAGTTTCTACACTATCTTCTTGCATAGTAACAAAATCACTCAAAATATTTTTTACTTCATTATCTACACTTGGATTATTATTAAGTAATCTTCTTCCCTCAATAATTCCCATATTCGTTCCTTGTAGTAACAATTCTGAAATCTTAGAATTGCTTTGATCGTTCATTGTCTTCATATTTATTCCATACCATGTCATCATTTTTTCCATTTTGTTTGTTTCATGTGGTTCTTTACTTGCATATTGAGAATATATACCATCAATTCTTTCTGCAATCTTCTTATATTTTCCATATTCTACATCTAAAACTTTTTTAAATCTTTCATCACCAACTTTGTCTGATACAAAATGAATTGCATCCATCCCCATGGTTGTGCCTTTATTGACCTCATCTAAAACTTTTACATTTATATCTTCCATTCTATTACCTCCTTTGGTTATCTTTTACAGATTTACTAATTTTATACATAAAGTTGATAATAAAATTATTTGCAGAAATAAACTACTACTACTCCTATCATTGAAATCATTGCTCCTAAAATTTTAAATCCACTTGTTGCTTCATTTTGGTCTCCAAAATTAAAAGCCTTTTTTGTGATAACTCTAGCATCATAAATAAAAATCACACCAGTTAATAAAAATAATGCTCCTACTAATCTCCCAATTATTTGTAACATAATAATCAACATCCTTTTCTTTATAATAAATTCATTTAATAAATTTTTCTAAATTTCAATTCTTGAACTAAATTTTTCTTTTACTAAATCATTTAGTTTCTTGTTTTCTTTTTTCTCAAGAAGCGGGTCTTCTTCCATAATTTTTAGTGCTAACCCTTGAACTTTTTTTAAAATAGTTATATCTTCAAATAAATTAGCAATTTTAAATTCTGGAAGTCCATGTTGTTCTGTTCCAAAAAAGTCTCCTGAACCTCTAAGTTCTAAATCTTTTTCAGAAATCACAAATCCATCGTTTGTATCACACATTACTTTCATCCTTTGTCTTATCGTCTCACTATTTCCTTCGTATTTTAAAATGCAATATGATTGATATTCACCTCTTCCTACTCTTCCTCGTAATTGGTGTAATTGTGCTAATCCAAATCTTTCTGAATTTTCAACTACCATAATACTTGCATTTGGTACATTTACTCCAACTTCTATTACAGTTGTTGCAATCAAAATTTGAATTTCTCCATCTTTAAATTTTAGCATAATTTCATCTTTTTCTTTTGGTTTCATTTTTCCATGTAAATATGCAACTTTATATTCGCTAAATGTTTCTTTTTGATATCTCTCTGCAAGTTCTATTACTGATTGTAAGCCATCTATGTCTTCATTTTCTTCAACTAAAGGACATACAATATATGCTTGCCTTCCCTCTTTAATCTGTTTTCTTATAAAATTATTTACTCGTTCTTCCATATTTTTTCTAACAGCATATGTTTCTATTTTCTTTCTGTTTGGTGGAAGTTCATCAATTATTGATATATCCAAATCTCCATATAATATCAATGCAAGTGTTCTTGGAATCGGTGTTGCAGACATTGCAATTATATCTGGATTTTGTCCCTTTGCTGCTATTGTCCCACGTTGCTTTACTCCAAATCTATGTTGCTCATCTGTTACAACTAGTCCTAATTTTTTAAATACTACATTTTCTTCTAATATTGCATGTGTTCCTATAAGTATATCTATTTCGCCATTTTGTAACTTTTCTAATATTTCTGTTTTCTTCTTTTTAGTAATACTTGAAATTAATAATTCTGTTCTTATTCCTAATTCTTCTAAAATTCCTTGGAAACTTTCTAAATGTTGACTTGCAAGTATTGCAGTTGGTGCCATTATTGCTGCTTGATATCCTGATTTTACAGCTTTATATGCTGAAATCATTGCAATGACTGTTTTTCCTGAGCCAACATCTCCTTGAAGAAGTCTGTTCATCGGCTTATTACTTTCCATATCATTATCAATTTCTTCTAAGACTCTTAATTGTGCCTTTGTTAAATTAAATGGTAAAATATTTATTACATCAGACATTTTTACTTCTTTACTAAATTGTATTCCATCAGTTTCATGTTCATAATTATTTTTTAATTTTAATAAAGCCAACTGCATTGTTAATAATTCTTCAAATACTAATCTTTCACGTGCTTTATTGAAGTCTGAAAATTCTACTGGAAAATGTATTCTTTCTATTGTACTATTTATATCCCACAAATTATTTTCTTTTAATATATATTCTGGTAGTGTTTCTGGTAACTGACCTTTTACCTCTAAAAGTCCATTTTCAATAATTCTTCTTAATGTGTTTTGTTTTAATTCAAATGTTAATGGATAAATTGGAATTATTTTTCCTGTATTTTTGCTTTGGTCTATCTCATCATATACAGGTGAATTCATTTCAAATCTTCCATTTTTATTTGAAATTTTTCCAAAAAATCTATACATTCTTCCTGGCTGAAATTTATTTTTTAAATATCCTTGATTAAACCATGTTATATAACATGTTCCAGTTTGGTCTTTTACTATTAATCTACTGATTGTCATTCTTCCTTTGTGCATTTCATTTATTCTTCCTGTTGGCATTGCTTCTATTAATACTTCTTCCCCATCTATACATTCGTATATTTTTTTGGGTTTACTTCTATCTTCATAATCTCTTGGAAAATATGTTATCAAGTCTTTTAATGTGTATATTTTTAGTTTGTTTAGTAATTTTACTCTGTTTGGTCCAACTGTCTTTACATATTTTACATCTTTGTTTATGTCCAACATATTTTTCCTCCTTTTGAAATCCCTTAATTTAACGTGCTTTTACAATTTGTATAATATCACAAGGATTTTTACTTTTCAATATTTAATTCTAAAAAATCAGGGAAATTTAATCATATTACAAAAATATTACAAAATTATGTAAAGACGTAGTTTTAAATCTATAATGAACTACAATAATAAGCTAATACTTCAATGAAAAAATCCTCATTGAATAGGCATTTTCTCATATTAGCTATTATTGTTTTTCTCTTTACATTATGATTCTCTATATATTTTTTTATAATTGAAATACCATATTTTCTTATTACATTTAAACATTTTTGTGAATTTACATTTGAGATTCTACTATCATCTTCATTATAATTCATATCCAATATCCAGTGAAAACTTTCTACTTGCCAGTGTTTTCTTGTGTATGATAATAATTTATCTGTTTCATCCATATATTTGTCATCAAACATGGCATATACATCTTTGTAAAAATTTCCTTGATTTCCCTTTAATTGTAGAACATAATCTCCGCAATTATCTATTATTAATTCTGCTGTTTCTTTTTGACAATGCATTGCATCCATTGTTAATACTGCACCTTTTATATCTAATAATTCTATTACTGCTGGTATTTCATTACTTTTGCTTTCAACTGTTATTTGTCCAAGTGAAACACTTTCATCTGCTAATAATGCTGTTATAATATGCATCGGTTTTTCATGTTTTTTCATTGTTACTGTACTACATATTGTTTTCCCATCTATACATATTTGTTTTTCTTCCATTTTCATCTTAACTTTTAAAACATTACTAAATTTACATCAACCTTTCATTTGGATGATTTTTATATTGTTTTAGACAACAAAAAAATCAACCAGATATATTTTCTGATTGATTTTTGTATCTCTCTGTTCTATTGTTCGAACAGATATGCTTTGGTGCCTTAGCGAAGGACGTATGCGAAAAACGCCTAGCACAAAAGCACCTTATTATCCGTTTCAAAATTAGCTATAGCAATGGTTTGCAAAGGATGCATATACAAGTGCGAGTTTTTTTCACCATAACTATATTTATAATTTAACATAACATTTTATATTTTGCAATAGACTTTTAAAATATTTTACTTCTTCAAGTTCCTCTTCTTGCAATTTGCATTCATTTATATTTAAATTTTTTCTTACATAATATACTGTAAAATGTGCTTTTTCATTTGTATCCATACTTAGGAATTTTAAATCTTTTTTATCCAAAAAAACACCTATTTCTTCTAAAGTTTCACGAATACCTGCATCAATCGGAGTTTCTCCCAAATCTACCTTTCCACCGCAGATACCCCATTTACAAGGATTTGCTCTTTTTAATCTACTACGCTTTTGAAGTAAAATTTCATTGTTATCATTAATTATAACTACTCCAACAACTGATATATAATACCCTTTAGGTACATTATTAGGGTTACGAGCCTCAATATGTGTTAAAATTCTTCCTGTTTTATTTCCATTTATATCAACCAATTCATGCTTTTCCATTATAACTTCTCCTATTACACTTCTCTTTTTATATAATAATATTCTATACATACATCTTTAAATCCTAATTTTCTATATGTATCTGCTGGATAGTATCCCTCTTCTGTTTGTAAAAATGCTAATTTTAGTTTTTTATATTTACACATCTGTAATTGTTGTTTTATAATTTCTTTTCCAATTCCTTTACGTCTAAAATCTTTTTTTACTGCTAGTCCATATATTCCATAAATCTCGTTATCATATACGCCACTTGTAATACCTACTATTTCATTATTTACTTTAGCAAAGTAAAATTCATCCATATATTCATTCTCTTGCTTTTTATAATTTTTATAAATTTCTTTATAAACTGAATCTAAATCTCCATAAGGATCATCTTCATCTCCTGTTTGATATGCTTTAATCATTTCCTCACTATATAATTTCATATCTGTTGTTTTCTCTAATTTTACATTTAGAGAACAATTCGTGTTGACATTATCTATTTCTTCGAAATTATCAAAAATTTGCCATACTTCATTTGAAACTAATTCATGGCTATTATCAAAAAACATTTCACGATGGCTATAAATTTCTTCCATATATGGTAATATGGCAATAGCAACTGCTCTATGTTTTTCTTTCATTTTACTACTTGCCTCTAATATAATTTTATCAAATTCTTCTTTATTATTTGCTTTTATGTCTGTAATAAAGTTGCACCAATAGTCCTTGATTTTATTATGATATACTATACTATATTTTTCAAATTTATCTATTCCATCAAATTGAAAACCTAAATTAGAATGTATATTAAAATAATTTAATTTTTTTATTAGTTCTATATCCATTGTATTATTCCTCTTTTCTTTAAAGATGTTTCCATATCATTTTAAGATTTAACTTTTTTATTTATCATATTAGTTTTTAATGTAATTATACTTTATATCATCGAATTTTTCTTTTTCTATAATATATAAATTACCTTTTGTTCTAGTCAAAGCCACATATATTTTGTTTACTATTGAAGTATATTCTATATTTTTTTCTTTTTTTAAATTTTTAAATCTATCTGTTAATATAACGCAAATATCATTATAGGTATCCCCTTTAGAATACCCCCAATTTATACAATTAAAACTATAAATTTTACTATCGCTTTCAACTAGCTTGATTATATCATTATTTTCAATAACTTTCTTTATCTCGTTTATATCTTCTAAAAATGTAATATTTCCTTTGTTCTCATTATCGGCATAAATTTGTATATTAAATTTTTCTCTTATAAATTTACAAATATTTTCTGGACATCTTCTTGTTCTTTTCAATGATTCTGTATCAATTTTCAAGTTTAATTTTTTTAACAATTCTATATATTCTTCGTATGTAATAATTCTATTTGTTTCTTTGGAATTTCCAACTTTAAATGGCTTTCCTGTATTATTTCTAGCATTTACAGAATGTTGAAAATAATCGCCAACTAGAACTATGTTTTTTGATTTCTTAATAACCTTTTCCATTAGTTCATAATCATGTTGTCTAAAGTCTTGAAATTCATCGATGTATATATATTCAAAAAAATTGTTTATATTTTTCATTGCAATATCAAATAAATTGTATTCTCCTTTTTTCTTGACCTTTAGTATAAGTTCTGATAAGTTATCACAATAATATTTATCTTTTATAACATAATGTTCAAATAAACTACTGTCTTTATAATCAGGATTAGGAAAATTATTTTTAAATCTAGGTGGTGGTGTTACTAAACTAACTCCTTTACTTTCAAATGTTGTTATTCCAAAATGTTTAGCAATTATTGGCTCATATGGTCTTATAAAAAAATTATACTTAAAACTATCAAATGTATAAACATATGTATTTTCTATTGTTTCATCATGATTCTCATTTAGTTCTTTACTTATATTCTTTATATTCTGGTTAGTGAAAGCTAATATTATATTTCTTTTATTTGCATCAACATTTTTACATAATGTATAAGTTTTTCCAGCTCCTGCTACAGCTAATATTACCCTTTTATCCATTTTAAGGCCTCCTCAACATAAGAAGGATATTTAAATTCTTTATCAGCAGTATACACCTTATATGCTGTTTCGGATTTATTATTTAACATTTTTCCTAGAACAGGTTCACTTTCATAAGAAATTCCTTTATATGAATACTTTGCTCCATCCTCTATTTCTATTATCTTTTTTAATTTATCTACATTTAATTTGTAAAAGCAAACCTCCCATGTCCAATTTTGTACATTACTATCCATATATATTTTAATATTATCATGCTATTTATTATAATTATTCATTTCGTTTATCTTTTCCTCATTTTCATCATTATCTGTAATAACAACTACCTTTTTTTCCATTAGCTCTGCAATATGTATGAAATTTTTATAAGTTACTCCGTTACATGAAATAATATCAATATTTTCTTCTTCAAGTGTCTTATTTAATATTTGCTTAAATACTTTAGGTATTAAGATATATTCTGTTGCTCCTTCCACTAATATAACCTTTTTTGCCAACAAAAATTGTAACAAACTATTATTATCGCTTTTTTGAAAAAATTTTGCTATATCTTTATCTATATTTTTTAATTTCTTTGATTTTTCATTACTAATCCAAATAATATTTTGCACATTTAGACCACTTACAATAAGATTATTATGCGTAGTTATGATAATTTGCTTATCGCTTTTATAATTTTCTATATTCCTTAGCATTTTTCTTAGATTAGTGTGACTTAAATGGTTCTCAGGTTCTTCTATAGAAATGACATCTAACTTACTTCTCGCCTTATCTAATGCTATCTGAGTTTTTAAAAGGTTTTCCATTCCCTTTCCTTTATTTTCTAGTAAAACATCATTATCTAAAATAGAAATAATATTTTCTAATATTACTTTCTTAGTATCCACTCCAAACTGTTGTGTTTCTGATATTCTTTCTAATTTTAAGTCAGAAAATATATTTTCTATATTTATTCTAAAATCGTTCTTAGCTTTAATCATTTTAGTTCCATTATATTTACTTTTAAAAACAGATTTATTATAGTAGTTATATGTATTATATTGAGTAGTAATAGAATTATCTATAGTAAGATAATTAAGTGGTTGCTTTAGAACATTGAAAGATGCTCCTTGAAAAGTAGTCCACTTCATTTCATAATATTCATATGGTATCTTTTTTTCTTTTATAAATTCAAACATTTCCTGTTCAAACTCTTTATTCAATTCACATGTATATTTTATGCCATATTTTTCATTTTTATCTTGGTTATGCATTCCATAAAACAAAAAATTATTTTTAGAATAATTATCCAAATTAAATTCTATTTCAATTTGGATTCTAGGTAAATTTTCTATTGAAGGATTCTTTTCAAAATTTTTTACATTGTTTATATTCAATAAGTCTTTTATTATTGATTTATCTGTATTTCTATATAATTGATTTAAGCATATATTTATTGCTTCTAATATAGTGCTTTTTCCTGCTTCGTTCTCTCCTATAATAATATTTATATTCTTATCAAACTCTATATTAAAATGTTCAAATTTTTTTAATCCTTCAATTGTTAGGCTCTTTATATAATTCATATATTTAAAATTCCCTTCTAATACTAACTTTCATCCTTATTATTTAATCTTTTCTCTAGTGTTTCAATACTTGGTAAATTATTAGCTAAATACTCTGGAATTTCTTGTAAATATTTATATTCTGCAACTCCTATTGGTTTATTTATATCTTTCAAAGCTAATTCAGCTGTTAACTTGTGTTCATCTCTGCATAATAAGATTCCTATTGTTGGATTGTCATCTTCTTTTTTTAACAACATATCTACTGCATTTAAATAAAAATTTAATTTTCCTGCAAATTCTGGTATAAATTTAACAATTTTTAATTCTACAACAACATAACATTTTAAGTTTAAATTGTAAAATAATAAATCTATATAATAATCTTCGCCTTCAATTTCTAAATGATATTGTCTACCTATAAAAGCGAAACCGTTTCCAAGTTCTAAAAGTAAGTCTGTAATATTAGAGACTAATGCATTCTCGACATCTTTTTCTAATGCCTTTTCATTATACGCAATATCAAATACATATGGATCTTTTAACATCTCAATAGCTTTTTTACTAAGTTCTTCTGGAAGCGTATCATTATAATTATTTATTTTAATATCTAATAATGCTTGTCTTCTATATAGATTTGTCGCAATCTGATGTTCTAAAACTGGTCTAGTCCATAAATTTTCTAATGCTTTTTCAGCATACCATAATCTTTCCTCTGAATTTTTAACTTTATCCATAATTGAGATTACTGAGCCCCAAGGCAATTTTGCAATGCTGTGTTGCAAAATTGTATCATAATCAAATTCTTTTGCAAACTTTTGCATATATCTCAAATTTCTTGCTGATAAACCTTCTGCATTTGGAAATTCTAATTTTAAGTCTGTAGCTAAATTATTTATAAAATTACTACCATATTTGTTATTTTCTAACAAACCTTTTCCTATTCTATAATACATTAGTATTAATTCATTGTTTGTGTTCAATATAACTTTTTTTCTAGTATTTACAATATCTTTTTTTATTTGATTTAAGAATTCAAAATATTCATTATCATTAATAGTATTAATTAAATCTTTCATGATTTCCTCCTTTTTGAAATTTGCAACGCTTCGTTGCAAATTTGATATTTATTCATATAGTAAAGTCCGTTAAATTAATATTTTTATCATCAAATTTATATTTTCACATTAAATTCCAATAATAATTTTTTGACATCTTCTACTTGATTTGGCATAATTCTTCTACCTTTTATACCAATTCTGTTTGCTGTTTCATAGTTTTCTCCAGTGTCATCATCATCTATAAATAAGCACTCTTCTGCACTTAAATTATATCTATCCAAAAGTAATCTATACACTTTTTCATCTGGCTTTTTTACATGTTCTTGTGCAGAAATAACAATTCCTGTACATAATAAAAAAAATTCATCATTTTTAAAATATTCATATGTTTGATTAGCCATATTAGACAAAACAAATAAATTGTATCCATTGTTCTTCAATATTTTTGCTATTTCAACAATATCTCTATTTATAGGTTGTTTTTTATACCACTCATGTAAAAACTCTTGTGTCAATTTTCCATATTTAAATTCATTCCTTTTATTTATTATTTTTATTGCTTCTTCATTAGTAATATCTCCTAAATCCATTAAAGTCCATTCTGGAGCATGAAATATTTCATCATATATGTATTTTATCTCTTCTTCTTTTTCAGTAAAATTATTAATTATTTTCTTTTGATTATAATTTATAATTACATTTCCTAAATCAAAAATTATATTTTTTATCATTTTCTACTCCTTTCGAATCTATTTGTAATAATGGTATTAAATAATTTCTTCTCGGGTTACTTAGTTTTTTTAATTTCTCTACTGCATTGTCTTTTTCTAAAAAGTGCAATTTTTTAAATTCTACTTCTAAATTGTTTTCTTTTAAATATTCGTAATATTCTTCAAAATATTTTTTCATTTCTTCTACTGTCATTTTACTTTTCGCCTTTGAAACCAATTGAACCCCTGGTTGTTCATTATCTTCTGAAACATATAGATAACTCATTCTATTATACAAAATACTTTCTTTATCGTTCAAATTTATTTTTAATTCTTCCATTGCTTCTCTTTTTATTGTTTTCTCTACATCTATATTTTCACCAAATATATCTTTTTGATCAATTCCTCCACCTGTTACTTGTAACATAGTTGGATAAGAGGTATTTTCATCTAATTCTCCGACTATGTAATAGCCATCTATTGTTTCTAGTAAACAACCTGCACTTAAATTCTTACATTCATATTCTTTTTGACAACCAATTCTTTCTCCATATAAATAATGAGCATAATCAGATTTTTTACAAATTATTTCAACTTTATCATCTTCGATATTACATTCCGAAACACAAAGTACTTCTCCATTCCATATGTTAGCACCTGTCTTTTTCATATTTTCAAAATTTTCGTTTATTTTTTCTTTTAATTTGATTGGCAATTCTATAATTTCATCCTTTAATGTAATCTTCATTTTTTTATTTTCAATTTCATATATCATAATCTTCTCCATTTTTAAATTTGCAATGTTGCATTGCAAATTTCTCATTTTCCTTATTTATATCATAAAATCCGTATAAAAACAATTATTTCCAGAAATTAATGTAAAAGAAGTTGTTACTTGTTATATAACAACCTCTTTATATTATTATCTGTTTAAATTTCTATCTTTTTTCTTTGTTTTAGTAATATCTTCTTGTCCATTTTTCATTTGCATTTCAATTTTTATAACTTCTTTAACTTTTGGTATATCTTCTAAAATATAATTTGCTGTCTTTAGATTTTTCCTGTGCTTATTTAGCATTGTAGTACATTCATTTCGCTTTTCTTTGTATTCTTCTATTAATTTATCATCTGTGCAATTTCTTAACTTATTT
The DNA here is from genome assembly GCA_902462295.1 of uncultured Clostridium sp. Classification (GTDB taxonomy): domain Bacteria; phylum Bacillota; class Clostridia; order TANB77; family CAG-508; genus CAG-269. The sequence goes on from CABQAZ010000011.1 coordinate 17,971, forward strand.
CTGTATTTTTGCCTTAAATTAGTAACATCTTCAATATCCTTTTCAGTTTGTGAAATATAGGTTTTTACATCTTCTGTTGTTTTCAGTTTCGCTGTTACAATAAGTCTAATCTCATTTGAATATCGCTCCATTTTTCTTACTTCTTGTTTCATCTCTGGAGATAGTGGCTGATAGTTTTCTCGTTTTGGTAGTAATCCTAATAAATGAAATAATAATAGAAAAAGTACATCAATTCCGTTCATTTTACTAATATCTCTAAACTTTCCTTTATACTTATAAACTTTATATTTTTGCTTTTTCTTTTTAGGGTGTATAAATTCCATATACCTACTTTGATAATAATATGGATTGTGTTCAATTTTATTTGCAATATTCTTTGGTAAATATTGTTCTCCTAAATGATACATCCTTACTGCTCGCTTATCATTTATTGAACGAATTGTTGGATATTTTCTGTTATAGTCATCATTGATTATATAACCTTTTTTAAGCATTATCTTTTTAAATTGTCCATAGTTTATACACATTTCTATTGCTTCATCAATAGCTTGTCTTATTACATTATATTTTGTTGGCTCGCCTCTCTTTTCTGCAAAATATATAGTTCTTGGTGTCCTTCCTGATGGCTTTTCAATTACTGTTAGTCCATATTCTCTACATAGTTCATCTGACAACTCTCTAAAATGATAATATGCACCTTTATTACAGTTAAATTTCTTTCCTGTAAACATATTAACTGAATTTACTACAAAATGGTTATGATATGTGCCAGTATCAAGGTGTGTTGCAACCACTACTTGATATTCACTCCACATTTTTTCAGCAAGTTCTACCCCAATTTTGTGTGCTAATTCTGCTGTTACTTCTTCTGTTTTGAAACTTTGATATGCGTGATATGCAACATTTCCTGTACATTTATCAAATCCATTTTGTACTGCCCACATTTCTTCATAAGCTGTTTTTGCTTTACAATTTACTCCAGTTACATACATAGTTTTTTCGTCTTTATCTATTGTTTTCTCATCATCTTCTGCATATTTTAATACTTGTTTTAAGTCTGCAAATGTTGTCTTTTCTGGATTTTTTGCATATCTTATTACACGAGATATACTGTCTTTAATTGCCCATATTTTCGTTGTTGCCATTGTCATCACCATCTTTTTTGCAATTATAAATGTCCAAAAAATCACTCTGCATTTTTGTTATTTTCTCTTTTATTTCTTCATCACTCATATATAAAAATTCATTTTTTAATTCAACAATTCCTGTATAAATTTTACGGAGTTCTTCATCTGGTATTGAATAAATTTCTTTTTGTAATCCACATTTTCTTAAATAAGATGATAAATTTAAATTACTCTTTTTTGCATTTCTTTGTAGTTTCTTCTTTTCATTTTCGCTTACTCTAACATTAATTCCTATTGTTCTATTTCGCATAATTTTTCACTTCCTTTTTTTAAAATTTTTCTCACAATTTTTTAATTTCTTATTCAATTTTAAATCCAATTTTATTAATTTTTTCGTTTTATCAGGTAGGGGTTATAGGGGAAGATTTTTCCCCTTTCAGCGTAAGCTGTCGGTTTTGTGGCAATACAAAACCTATGCTCGCTACACTTATGGACATTAAATTTGGCAATACATTTATCTGTTCGCTCCTACCAGTATTTTTTTACACATATATCAGTTCATTTAATACAATTTCTTTTGCTGTATTTTTAAAATTATTCATCATACTCACCCAATAAAGTTAGTCTGTATTTTTCATTTCTTCTGTTAAATTGTTTTGTTCTTTTAATTGTTCAATTATAATGTCAATTCTTTTTTCTGCTGTTTCTTGAATCTCTTTTAAATGTTTATTAAGTGTTCCATTCACAAACATTATTGTGTATTCTGCTTTCTTGTTTTCTTTTAAGAAGTTTAGTCTCATTCTTCCATATTTATTTAACACAATTTTTTCTTTTTCTAAAACTAAATTTGGTAGATAGTAATCTCCAACCTTTGTGTATTCAATTCCATATTTATTTTCAATATTATTTGTTTTTAATTCTTTATTTTCCATTTTCAATTCCTCCAATTATTAAATTTTCTAACTAACTTTCTCTCTTTCTTTTACTCTAATTGCTCCAACAATTCTATTTACTTTTTTCTGTGGATATTTTTTATCATCTGTTACTAATTCTACTAGTTTAAAAAGTTTTTCTCCGTTATCATTTGTTTCATCTATTGTAAGATATTTTTTCTGATAACCTTTCTTTGGCTCATCTAATCTTGCTATTTCATAATAAGACACTTCGTAATAGTCATTTAATCGTTCAATATATTCTTGTAGCTCTTGTTTGTCCATCATAACTGTTGTTCTAACTTCTTTATCTTTTTCATCTGCAATAGTCATATCAAACATTCCATTTTGCATTAACTTATAAATTTGTTCAATAAATGTTTTTCTTAATTTTAAATTAACTAATTTGTAATTACCTTTACTATCTTTTTCGACCATAATACTTTCTAAAAATTTTGATATAAATTCTTGTTTTTCTTCTTTGTCTTTGTTCTTCCATTCTGTCATTAACATATCTTGAAATTTATTAGAACGAATTAACTTTTCTTTTTCTACATCTCTATCTGCCATTAAATGTTGTGGACTAAAAGTCTGTTTATTTAAATCTATTGTTTCAATTCGTTTTCGTTCTAATAATTCTAACTTTTCATCGATTGCTTTATATTCTTTTGAAAATTCTTCTACATCAACAATTTCTTTTAAATACGCTTCTTTTATTCTGCTTTTTTGATTTCTTAATGTGTTTATTTCTTTATCAAGTTTATCTCTGTTTTTCTCTTTTTTATCTGCTAAAACAGGATAGAAGTATTTTTTAACTGTCATATCATATTCTATTAAATCCATTATCATTGGCATAACTTGTTCTTCTATTAAATCTTCACGAAGATAGATTTTACAATCTGAACAATGATAATACATATACTTTTTCTTTTTTCCACCGATTCCTTTACTTCCCATTATTTTCCCACATTTAGGGCATTTCATTTTTTGCATAAAGATATATACTCTATCTCTACAATATGCTCTTTGATTTTTCTCTTTCTGCATTTGTATATCTTCAAACATTGCTCTTGTTATTATTGGCTCTACAACATTGGGATATATTACAGGCTCTTTTCCTTGTTCTTTTGCTACTCTTTTAAATCTTTCATAATCCCCTACATAGATTTTGTTATTGAGTATTTTTTCTATGGTAGAATCATCCCATTTTTTAGGCTCTAAAACTTTTTCTTCGTTCAATATATTTGCTATTGTTTGATAACTTTTTCCTTGTAAATATAGATTAAATATTCTAATAATAATATCTTTTGTAGTTTCATCAATGACCACTTTCTTTGATGTGTCTCGTTTATAACCTAGTGGACAAGTTCCTGGAATATGTCCAGACTTTATTGCACCTGTTAAACCGAATTTTGTTCTTTCTGATACAATTTCAATTTCTAGTTGTGATAAAACTGTTAGCATACGCACGAAAAATCTTCCATTAGCTGAGTTTGTGTTTACATCGTCTCTATCGCAAATAAGATAGCAATGATGTTCTTCTAGCTCTGAAATTAAAATTTCTAAGTCTCTTACTGACCTTGTAACTCTATCTAGTTTATAAGCTACAATATAATTAATTTTTCCAGCTCTCATATCTTCTAGCATTTGCTGAAATGCTGGTCTAGCTGACATATTTTTTGCACTAATTCCTGCATCTTTGTAAACTTTATAGATTTTATAATCTTTATATTTACAAAGCCCTCTTAATTTTTCCTCCTGTTCTCCTAAACTAAATCCTTCCCTGACTTGATCTTCTGTACTTACACGAATGTAAATTCCTGCTACTTTCCTTTCTTCATTCATTTTTACATATCCTCCTTCCAAATTTTATGAATAGAAAGGCAACTAAAAAAGTGCCACATAGCATAGGTTATAGCTACTAGCACTTTAGAGTTTTATTTTTATTATTAACTATCTCTATAATTCTCTTAAAAAACACAAATAAACCAATATAGTATAATTTTTTAAAACTCTAAAATGTTTTGCCGTTTTCTCCTATGATATGTATTCTTGTAACTTGGACATTGGATACTTTGTCCTTAAATCTGTTACGTAGAAGTAATCATGTTCATTAAAGAATAACAATAATTTGTTATTTATGATTACTCTGTGGGGCTCTACATACGACAAATTCGTATGTTCTATTATTCTTAAACACCCGTTAATGATTTCGGGTTGTTGTTTAACGGAGTTTATACGACATGCCCACTTGATTTTAGAGTGTAATTCATCACTCATATTGATTTCTTTTTTAATTATATGCAACATAATACCACAAAAACCTCCTATTTTCAAGACTTTTGGTCAAAAAAAGACCGCTTCATTTTTTGAAACGGTTTAAAGTTTTTGTGTTGTCAAATTCTCATAATCTTAGAATTAAGTTATATCAAGCATTATAGAGAGTTCGACGAAAACTTGTCTTGGTGGACAGGGAAGGATTCGAACCTTCGTACTCGTATGAGAACAGATTTACAGTCTGCCGCCTTTAGCCACTCGGCCACCTGTCCAAATTTTTATTACAATGTTTAAGTAATAAAAAATGGTGCTCCCACTAGGACTTGAACCTAGGACCCACCGGTTATGAGCCGGTTGCTCTGACCAACTGAGCTATGGGAGCATGTAAAATATTTATATTGCCTAACGCATTTCTAAGTATAACCTATTTTTTTTTTAATGTCAATACTTTTTTTAAAATTTTTTCAAAAATTTTTTATTTATATTTTTATTTATATTTTTATTCCCAAAAAAACTTTAACACATTTTCATTTTTTGTAATATTATGTAATATACAAATTAAAAAAGGAGGATTAATATGTTTACACGTAGATACAAAAAATGCTATTGCATGAACAATAATGCAACTTGCAATAATAAAGATGTAATTGAAGATAAATGTAATGATGTATGTCCATGTAATTTTGAAGAATGTAATATGGATCAATGTGAATGTGGATTTGATGAAGAATATGAAATGAGTGTATTTCCAGAAAATCCAATGTTGGCTCAAAGTTATGTTCCATGGCAATTCATGGATAAAACGTTTAAACCTTGTGTTGGTTTAAAGATGGGAACAATATTTCCAGAATTAGTTAGCCCTTATATGCCTTGTCAATCAATGAGAGTTAATGAATTTTTGGAAGCAACAAACTCTATTGGAGAGGGGTGTAATAAATGTTAGAAAATGAAAATAGAAATTGTACTTGTATAAAACAAATGAATAGTAATACAAGTTTTTCAATGCAAAATACAATAAATGATACGTCAAATAACATGTCAGGATGTGAATGTAAGCAATTTAATCAAACAAGAGCAGATATGTTAGAAAGAATTAAATGTTTGAATTTTGCTATAATTGAATTGGGATTATATTTAGATACACATCCTGATGATGAAAAAGCACTTTGTTTACACAGAAAGTATTGCAAAGAATATAGAGAATTAACTGATAAATATCAAAAAGTTTATGGTCCTTTAACAATACAATTTCCATGTAATAAATGGAGATGGCTTGAGGAACCATGGCCTTGGGAAGGAGGAATTGTTTAAATGTGGACATATAATAAAGTTTTAGAATATCCTATTAATATAAAATGCACAGACCCTCGTCTTGCAAAAGTTATTATTAGCCAATATGGAGGTCCAGACGGCGAACTTGCTGCTTCTCTTAGATATTTATCTCAAAGATTTGGTATGCCAGACCAAAAGGCTAAAGCTATTTTAAATGATATAGGAACAGAAGAATTAGCACACTTAGAAATGGTTGGTACAATAGTTCACCAGTTAACCAAAAATGCCTCTATAGAAGAAATTGAAGCTGCTGGTTTAGGTGCATATTATACAGATCATGGAGTGGGTTTGGAATATATCCTAAAAGAATTTAAATAAATAATTGATTAAAAAAATCAAATAGTTCTTTTTCATGAACTTTAAAAAATAAATTAGAATTTTGCCTTCCGCAAAATATGTAACGTATAAAAATTGTTTTATCTTTTTCAGAAATATAATAAATAATTCTATATTTTTCACAGATAAGTTCTCGAAAATGCTTGTCCGAAAGTTCGGGGACATATCTGCCAATATAAGGCGAATCTTGTAAATTATAAATTGCATCATATATTTGATTAACTATTCTACTTGCATAATTAGAAGAAATATTATAAGAATAGTCATATATATCTGTAATTGTAGACTTTGCATCATCCGATATTATTATTTGCATATTTCGCCTCCAATTCATCAATGTGTTGTCTTAATTCTTCCAATGTACAAACTCTACCATTTTTAATATCATCTTCACTTTCTTGAAGTTTGGCAAAGAAAAATAAATCATAAATAATATCATATAGAGTATTTTTTTGTACATTTACTTGATTTAAAGTTTTTTTCATAAAATCCATAAATATAACCTCCTTTTAATTTGGATTTTTGTCTTCAAGCATTTCTTTTAGAGTTTCATAATTAAAATGCTTATCAGTTCCAGGAATAATAGTTGTTTCATCTTCGCCATACCTTTTAATATATTCCATCATAAGTTTAAAAACCATTTCTGTTGGTTTTAATCCATCAAAATAATTATCAGGTACTGAATTAACAATATCTATCATTCTTTGTTTTACATCTGGCATGTTTGTCAACTCCTTTCTTAAGATTTATTAATAGTATACCATAATTTAAATTAAATTACTACAATTTCAATGTGAAGAATTTGTAAAATTTATACAATATACTAAAAATCCCAATGAATAATCACATCTTGTGATTTTGTGATTTTGTTTTTTTCTCCAATTTCAATATAATCTATAAAACTATTAATAATGTCATAATTAAGTTCTGTAAAGTTTTTAAAGTGGTCGATTATCTTTTCTTTTTGTTCTTTTATAAATTTACTGTTTAATTCTTTTTCTTTTAAATTAGATAAATCATTTTCAAGTTTTGTTAGTTCTTTTTGTTTGGCGGATTTATCTGTTAGGAAAGATGTATTTAAATCTTCAAATACATCTTCTGGAACTTTGCCACTTACTTTATTTAAGTAAAGTTCTTTTATTGCATTGTTGATATCTTTCATTTCTTTTGAAAGCAATTCAACCTTATTTTGTAATAATTTAGCTTTGTTTAAGTTATCATTTGAAACAAATAAATCATCTGATATATTATCAAAGTTATAAAATGCTAAAATCTTTTCTCTAATCTTTTCAATAACCAGATTTTTAAGGTTTTCATAGCCAATAGAATGGGGAGTGCAAGTTCCATAGAGTTTTTTAGAGCCTTTACAAGAAAAATAAATGTAACCTCTATCATTTCTGCACTTATAAAGCTTTGTACCACAATCTAAACATACAAGTTTATTAGCAAATAAATGAACTTCACCATTTTTACATCTTCTTGTTTTGCTTTTAAAAATCTCTTGAACATTATAAAATTGTTCTTTTGTAATAATAGGTTCGTGAGTATTTTCTACAATAATCCATTCTGATTTAGGTTGATTTTTCATCTGTTTAGATTTATAGCTTACTTTCTTATTATAACCTTGTACTAAATTGCCAATATAAACTTCATTTTTTAATATCTTACTAACAGTAGATTCACACCAGTAATCAATATTTTTGCCTTGATTTTTAAAATTAATCCCTTGTGATTGTTTATATTTTGTTGGTGTTAAGATTCCTTTATCATTTAAAATTTGAGCAATTTTTGTAACACCATTTCCTTGTTCATAAAGATTAAATATTAATCTAATTATATCAGAGACTTCTGTGTCAATAATAAGTTTATTCTTATTCTCTGGATTTTTTTTATATCCATAACATACAAAAGAGCCAATATGCAATCCTTGTTTTCTTTTGCTATCAAATGTTCTTCTGATGTTTTCAGATAAGTCTTCTAAATACCACTCATTAACTAAACCATTAATTTGTCTTGACTTTTTGTTTCCTTTATCTAATGTATCAACATGATCTACAAGGCTAACAAATCTAATATTCCACTCTACAAACTTATTATGAAGATATTTCTCAACCATTTCCATATCACGAGTAAATCTACTTTGTGTTTTACAAAGTACAATATCAAATTTATGATTTTTAGCATCTTCTAATAATTTATTAAATTCAGGTCTTTCACTGTCAATTCCAGAATAATCCTCATCACAGTAAATGTTATAAATATCCAAACTCCTTTCTATTGCATAATTAATTAACATAGATTTTTGATTTTGGATACTTTCACTTTCATCATTTTCATGAAGTTTGTCTTCATCTTCACGAGAAAGTCTGCAATATATAGCAACCCTCATAGTTATACCTCCAATCGTATAACTACTCATTTCGTACAAGCATATTATACAAAAATAAGTAGACTTAATCAACAAAATTCACAAATTCATTTACAATTAGCTTATTAACAATTGTCTCTATACTTTTCACAATATCTTCTATATTGCTATTTTTATTTTTTTCTATTACATTAAATTTCACTTTTTTGTACATACAAAATCCTCCTATTTTACTATATTCTAAAGGACTTGTATTTGTGAAAAAAATCTAACTTATCTTCTTTTTTTGAATGTTTTGTTGCTCTTATATAAGCAATAATTTGCTCTTTATTCATTTGTTTAATTTATAATGGTATAAGAGTTGAATTTTATGTTAAATTATAGTATAATAATAAATAAATAAACTTTTGGTTTATTTCACATATATCAAAATAATCAGATTATAATCTGAGAAAGGAAGGAAAAAGTTATGAACAAAAAACGGATAATTTCTTGTGTGATGTTACTTATGGTATTCACTACTCTTATGAGTATGCTTACTGGATGTACCACATCGACATCGGAAAAAATTCCCATTCCAACAGTTGAGAAGGATGTCTATATTTACGATGAGGATAATATCGTTGATGACGATGTAGAAAAAAAACTCAACAAAATGTTAGTAGAACTTGAAAAGAAAACAGAAGTAGAGTTCGCCGTTGTATCAGTAAAAAGTTTGCTTGACAGAAGTATTGAAGATTATGCAAATAATCTATTTAATACTTTAGGTGTCGGCAAAAAAGGAAAAGACAATGGAGTTTTACTTTTATTCTCTCGGTCTGATAAAAAAGTTAGACTTGAAATTGGTAGAGGATTAGAAGGATGTTTAAATGACTCAAAATGTGGTCGAATTCTCGACAATTACTTTGTTCCTTACCGCGAAAACGATGAATATACTAAGGCAACAGAAATGACTGTAAAAGCTGTTTTAAATGTTATTGCTGAAGAATCCGAAATCGATATTCAAGGTTTGGAGAAAGATATATCTGTTGAAGGTGATTCTGATGATGGATTACCTTCATGGGTAGGAACAATAATTGTTCATATAGTAATTCTTATAATAATTATTAGTGCAATAATAATTATTAGAGTCTTTTCTGATGATGATAGTTCATCAGGTGGATTCTCTGGTGGTGGATTCTCTGGCGGTGGATTCTCTGGTGGTGGATTCTCTGGCGGTGGATTCTCTGGCGGTGGATTCGGTGGAGGCTTTTCCGGAGGTGGTGGTGCCTCACGATAGAAAATTGTAAATAAAAAACTAAAAATAAAAAACAATAGGAGGTAATTTACAATGAAAAACGGAACAAAGGTATTAATTGGTATCAGTACAGTAGTATTATTGGCAGTATTCTGGTTTTTTGGAACTAGAAACAGTCTGGTATCTTTGAAAGAAGATGTCGAAATGCAACAATCTCAGATTGAAACAACACTTCAAAGACGAAGTGACCTTATTCCAAATTTAGTAGCAACTGTTAAGGAATATGAAAACCATGAGGAAAAAATATTTACAGAAATTGCTGATGCAAGATCAAAGCTTGCAGGAAGTATTAAAAGCGGAGATATGAAAAGTATCAGTGAAGCAAACGATGCTTTAGATTCTGCTCTTGACAGATTACTTGCAATTTCAGAAAATTATCCTGACCTCAAAGCTAGTGAACAATTTATTGCATTGCAGGATGAACTAGCTGGAACAGAAAATAGAATTGCTGTAGCAAGACAGCATTACAATGAAAAATTGAATGCTTATAATACAACAGTTCAAAAATTTCCCACCAGCATAGTTGCCGGAATGAGCGGATATTATCCTATGCAATATTTTGATGCTGATGAGAGTGCAAAAGAAGTACCTAAAGTTGATTTTGATTAACTTTGTCCTTTTCCCAAAAATTGTAGATAACTAAAGTAAGTTGTCAGCTGTAAAAAAGAGCAATAGTACTTATTAGATATATTCTAATAGGTACTATGTTCATTTATAATCATGTTCTAAACAAGCAACTTTATCAATAATGGGTAGTTACTTTACATTTCATTCTTGGATAGATTACAAACACACACCACATGGTGTTGATGTATATCCACAATCAGCTGGAGGAGTACCATTTACAGCATCATATATAGCATGCAAAGGTGATGTAATAGCAAACTTACAAGAAGATTTAGCTGCAGAACAAAAAGCTCGTGCAACTTACGAAAAATTAATAGATTTATGTAGAGATAATCCTGACGTTGTAGATCCTCTTCGTTTTCTTCGTGAAAGAGAAGTTGTTCACTTCCAAAGATTTGGTGAAGCATTAAGAGGAGTTCAAGACAAACTTGCAGAAAAAAAATTCTATATGAATGACGGTTCTTGCATGAATTTAAACGATAATAATTGTAATTGTTAAGCAAAAAAATGTTGAAGTGTTAAAAATCGCTTCAACATTTTTTATATGATTTTATTCATATTGCAAAATTTATTTATTTCTGCACCCAAAAAAATTACATAAAAGCATGAATAAGTCCACATCATAATTAACATTAATGCAGTTAAGCTTCCATAAGTTATTGAAAAACCTTTAAATATATCTAAATATTTTGAAAATATAAAAGATATAATAACAAGTGCAACTGAACTAAATACTGCACCAGGTATTTGGCTTCTAAAAGTTATTTTATGTCCTGGTATAAATTTATATAAACATAAAAACACAAAAAATACTATAACTATAAATAATACTTGTGTTAAAATTTGAGAAATCACACTATAATTTTCTAAAAGGCCAAATTTTTCTTGTATTGTAGAAATTATAGATGCTCCAAACACTAATATAACTACTCCAACAGCAAGTAATATTACAAAAATCATTGTTTTTATAATTGAAGTTAATTTTAAGTATATCATAGATTTTCTTTTGTTATCACTATAATTATACACTAAATGTAAACCTTTTACTAGAGCAAAAAAACCTTTATCTGCTGACAATAATGTAAATACTAATGATATAGAAACTGTCCCAAATGATTTCGAATATGCTTCTCTTACAATTCCCAATACCATTTCACTCATACTAGATGGAATTATATTTGATATAATATCAAATAATTGCTGTTGCTCTATATTTGTATACTGAATTAATGTTAATAATAAAATTATAAACGGTATAAACGATAATATTACATAATATGCACATTGTGCCGAAAATTCATTCACATGGTCTTTACTCATATTATCTATTATTGTTTGTATTACAGATAATTTACCTTTAAACTTTATAATAAACACTCCTTTAACTTTAATATTTTTACTTTTTAATTATATCTAATATAATTAAAAAAAACAATTACTTTTATAATTTTTTTATTACCTGATTAAAGAAAAAATTATTTTAAAAATATCTTCCTATTTTCTACATTTTATGATAAAATACAATCAAATTTATTAGGGAAAGGATTGTGATTTTTAATGGAATTAAATAAATGTTGTCGTTGTGGTGCTTTTCATACAAATCCAGGCGATGTTTGTCCTAAATGTATAAGTAAGGATAATTTAGAATTATCAAAATTTAATTCATATATAGAAGAAAATGGTTTTTGTTCTATTGATACTATTGCAACTGCAACTGGTATAACACAAAAGAATGTTACTAGATTTGCTGAATATCAAGGTATAAAAAACTTTGACATTCAAAATCAAAATTTAACAGGTTCTGGTGTTGTTTTCAATTAATTTATCATAAAATTTAAAAAGGAAAGCTTTTTTAACTTTCCTTTTAAAATTTCATAACTTCTTCTTTAAATTTATCTCCTCTATCATACATATCTTTAAACATATCAAAACTTGTACTGGCAGGAGAAAATAAAACAACTTGACCTGGCTTAGCAATACGTTTAGCAAATTCCACGCTTTGTTTAAAGGTTTCGCACATATGTATATCTAAATTTTTATTTTGTAATTCTAATTCTTTTTTTACTGCTTCATATATCTTATTTGCAGTTTGCCCAATTAAAATTAAACATTTAACTTTTTCTACTATAGGTTTTCCAATTGGTGTATAATCCAAATTTTTATCAGCTCCTCCAGCAATTAAGATAATTTCTTTATCATTAAATGCATTTAATGCTGAAATTCCCCTAGTTGGACTTGTACTGGCAGAATCATTGTACCATTCTACTCCATTAATTATTCGAACTAATTCAAGTCTATGATGGACACCTGAAAATTCTTTTATTGTTTCTATTGCCTTATCTGTATCTACTAGACTTTTGGTTAGAGCTAAAGCTGTACAAACATTTTGGAAGTTATGTTCTCCTTTTAATTTTAAATCTCTTGTATCAATTATATGTCTTCTAATTCCATCTACACATTCTTTTATAATTCCATTATCAACTATAAAACCATTTTCAAGCTTTTTAGTACTACTGAACATTATTACTTTTCCTTTTGCTTCACCTTTGAAACTATTTGTAATTTTATTATCTGCATTTAAAACTAATATTCCATTTTCATCTTGATATCTGAATATATTTTTCTTTGCATCTATATATTCTTGATAATCTTTATGTACATTTAAATGGTTTGGAGATATATTAGTAATTGCTACTATTTCTGGACTTATATCCATCCCCATTAATTGAAAACTACTTAGTTCAAGTACAACAATATCATTAGGTTTTATTTCATTCAATTTCGTGAATAATGGTATTCCTATATTTCCTCCTAAATGTACATTATACCCTGCATCTTTTAAAATCTGATATGTTAATGTTGTTGTTGTTGTTTTTCCATCACTTCCTGTAATTCCAATAATTTTACAAGGAGCCCTCTTTATAAGTTGCTCGATTTCTGTTGTGACTATTGCTCCTCTATTTTTTTCTTCTTCAAGTTCTGGCTTAGTAGGCATACAACTAGGTGCTCTAAATATCAAATCAAAACCTTTTAAATTCTTTAAGTTATCTTTTCCTAAATAATATTTAAAACCGTATTCTTGCACTTTTTCTATTATATTTTTATCTAATTTTTCTTCTTCTCTATCATCAAATATTGTTACATCTGCCTGATTTTTGTACAAATATTCTATTAATGGAATATTGCTTACTCCTATTCCTATAACTGCAACTTTTTGTTTTTTTAATTTTTTTTCAAAATCTTTTAGTTTTTTATTTTTATATTCCACTTTTTGCTACCTCCTAGTATTCTTTCTAATACCTTTTGCGCTGATTCTTTTACATTTTTACAATTTGTTACATCTATTATTTGTGTCTGTGGATATATCTTATAATACCCGCTTTTTTCTTGCAATTCATCTCTTGCTTGTATCATTTCTTTAATCTGCTCTTTTGGTATTTCTTTATTATATTGCATATATTTTCTATTTGTTCTTTCTTCTATTGATGCATCTATAAAAAAATGTTTTGTTACATCTGGATACATTTTTACTATGTCTCTTGAGGATAATATTATATTATAATCTTTTCTATATTCATCTATCAACTTTTTTCCAAATTCATATAATTTTGTATTATTTGCTACATTACTTACTTTAGAGACTGCTATAGAAGCTTGTTTTGACTGTAAATCTTTTTCATCTATTTTATTGCCATTCATATAAATAACTGTTTCTCTATTTTCTAATCTAACTTCTATTCCAAGCTTTTTCATTATTTCAAATGCATCTAAATTTTCAGTGTTTTTTATTTTTGTCTTCATCATTCCATATACTATCGCTCTATATATTTCTCCTCCATGTAATATTATTGAATTATCTATACTATTTAATAATTCTCTACATATTGATGTTTTTCCAGCTCCTACTGTTCCCTCTATTCCTATTACTATATTTTCCATTTTATTATTCCTTTTTTCTTTTAATTATTTTTCATAATAATCAGTATATCATATTCTTATTTTAAAAACAATATTTTCTGTGTTGAAAATATTTGCTTAATTTCTTGTTAATGATTCTCATTAGCATTTTATACTGAATCCTTGAGAAATTTTTTTCAACAATTTTGCATATTTCTTTTCTATTGGGATAAAATATTTTTGTAAAATTGAAATGGAGGTGTTCTTCTATGTCAGAAAAAAATAATAAACAAAACAAAAACAATAATAGAAATAATGAAAACAACAACAATAGTAACAATAACAATAACAAAAAAAATAATAATAGATAGTTTTAATTTAAAAATCTCTATGTAAAATATTTACATAGAGATTTTAATATTATTATGCTGTTTCTTTTTGTTCAACAACAATTCTTTCACTTTTATTTTTTTTAATTTTATTTGGATTTTCAATTATTTTAGGCTCAACATTATTTAAAACAGTTTCCTTTGTTATAATACATTTTTCAATCTTCTCATTTGAAGGAATATCAAACATAATATCTGTCATAATATCTTCAATTATAGAACGTAATCCTCTAGCTCCTGTTTTTCTTTCTATTGCCTTGTCAACAATAGCTTCTAACGCTTCTTGTTCAAATACTAATTCTACATCATCCATTTCTAATAATTTCTTATATTGTTTTACTAAAGCATTTTTTGGTTCTGTTGTTATTTTTATTAATGCTTCTTTATTTAATTCTTTTAATGTTGCAATTATTGGTAATCTTCCAATAAATTCAGGTATCATACCAAATTTCAATAAGTCCTGTGGAAGTATTTGTTCAAATACTTTATATCTATCAATGTCCTTTTTACTTTGAACATCAGCCCCAAAGCCCATTGATTTCTTTCCAATTCTATCATTAATTATATTTTCTAACCCTTCAAATGCACCACCGCATATAAATAATATATTAGATGTATCTATTTGTAATAATTCTTGTTGTGGGTGCTTTCTTCCTCCCTGTGGTGGTACTGAAGCTATTGTTCCCTCAACAATTTTTAACAATGCTTGTTGAACGCCTTCTCCACTTACATCTCTTGTAATTGATGGATTTTCTGATTTTCTTGTTATTTTATCTATCTCGTCAATATAAATTATACCTTTTTCTGCTTTTTCTATATCTCCATCTGCAGCTTGAATTAATTTTAAAAGTATGTTTTCGACATCTTCTCCAACATATCCTGCCTCTGTAAGAGTTGTAGCATCAGCTATAGCAAATGGTACATTTAATATCTTTGCTAAAGTACTTGCTAAAAGTGTTTTTCCACAACCAGTTGGACCTAATAATAAAATATTACTTTTTTGTATTTCTACATCATCATCACTTTGTTCATGTTTAGCTAACATTTCTTCTTCATTTGCTATTCTTTTGTAATGATTATAAACTGCAACAGATAATGTTTTTTTAGCTTCATCTTGCCCTATAACATATTGGTCTAAGGTTTCTTTTATTTCTCTTGGACTTGGTATCTTTTCCAATCCAGCTAATGTATAAGTGTCATTATCATCTTCATAATATTCACTTTCAATTATTTCATTACAAAGTCCTATACATTCATTACAAATATATACTCCTGGACCTGCAATTATTTTTCTTACACTCTCTTGTGTTTTACCACAAAATGAACATTTTACACCTTTTGGTGTATCATTTTTTGCCATCTATATTTCTTCCTTTCTACTAAACTGAGTTTAAAAAGATTTAAGTGTTGTTATATTAGTTTCTTTTATCCATTATACCATCAATAAGTCCATACTCAAGAGCCTCTTGTGCTGTCATATAATGATCTCTTTCTGTATCTCTTTCTATTGTTTCTATAGATTGACCTGTTTTTTCACTTAACAATTTATTTAATTTTTCTCTTGTTCTTATCATGTGATCAGCATGGATTTTTATTTCTGTTGCTTGACCAGAAATTCCTCCTCCTTGACCTCCTATTAATGGTTGATGTATTAATATTTCAGAATTTGGTGTCGCAAATCTTCTTCCTTTTTCTCCATTTGCTAATAATACAGCTCCAAAACTTGCTGCTAATCCAACACATATTGTAGAAACAGGACATTTAATATAGTTCATTGTATCTACAATTCCCATTCCATCTGTAATTGACCCTCCTGGTGAATTTATATATAAAAAGATTTCTTTGTCAGGGTCTTCTGATTCTAAAAATAATAATTGTGCTATTATTAAACTTGCTGATGTTGGATTTACATCTTCTCCTAAAAATATTATTCTATCTTTTAATAATCTTGAAAAGATATCATATGATCTTTCTCCTTTACTTGTTTGTTCAATTACATATGGTACTAAACTTGCTTTTTCTAACATTATTTTTCCTCCTTATTTTAATTTTGTCCTTTTGTGGACTAAAGCAATTAAAAGGGAACTGTTAGAATATTCCTCCTTTTGCTCTTAAGAGCAAAAGGAGAATTATTACCAATTTGCCCCTTTTAGCTATTTTTTACTACTTTTTTTGTTTCTTTTTTATTTTCTGTATATTTTGCATTTTTTACTATAAATTCTAGTGCTTTTTCTGACTCTATTCCTTCTTTTAAGTAATTCTTTAAGTTTTCATTTTCACTTAATTCTTCTACTTTTTTTCCGTAGTTTTTAGCCATTTCTTCCATCTTTGCATTTATTTCTTCTTCACTTGCTTCGATTTTTTCTGCTTTTATTATAGCTTCTAACACAAGTCTTGATTTTATTGCTTCTATAGCTTGTGGCTCATATTCTTTTCTTGTTTCTTCTTCTGTTTTGCCTATCATTTTTAAATATTGTTCTAAATTTAATCCTTGATATGCTAATCTTTGTTCAAAATCTTTTAACATGTTGTCAATTTCTAATTCTATCATTCCTGATGGAATATCTATTTTTACTTTTTCACATACTGCTTTTATTGCTACTTCTTCTGTTTCATATTTTGTTCTTTGTTCATTGTTCTTTTCTAATCTTTCTTTAATACTTTTCTTTAATTCAGCAAGTGTATCGAATTCACTTACATCTTTTGCGAATTCATCATCTAATTCTGGTAATTCTTTTTTCTTGATTTCATGTAGTTTTACTTTAAACATTGCTTCTTTTCCAGCTAAATCTTTTGAAAAATATTCTTTTGGAAATGTTACTTTTATTTCTTTTTCTTCATCAATTTTCATTCCAACTAATTGGTCTTCAAATCCTGGTATAAATGCTCCACTTCCAATTTCTAATTCATGACCTTCTGCTTTTCCACCATCAAATGCCACTCCATCAACAAATCCTTCAAAATCTATTGTTGCAGTATCTCCATTATCTAATGGTCTGTCATCAACAGTTATTAATCTTGAATTATGTTCTTGCATATGACCTAATTCATGTTCAATATCTTTCTTTTCTACTTTGTATTCTATTTTTGGAATTTCTATTCCTTTATATTTTCCAAGTTCTACTTCTGGTTTTGTTTGTACTATAGCTGTAAATATTAAATCTTTTCCTTTTTCCATTTGAATAATATCTACTTCTGGTCTACTTACTGCTTCTATTTTATTTTCTTTTAAAGCCTCGTCATAAGCTTCTGTTGCTACCTCATTGAATGCATCTTCATAAAAAATTTGTGCACCATAATATTTTTCTACTATGTTCATTGGTGCTTTTCCTTTTCTAAATCCTGGTATGTTGAAGTATTTCGCATTTTGAAAATATACTCTTTTCATAGCATTTTCAAATTTTTCTGCTTCTACTGTAATTTCTAATTTTATTTCATTTGCTTTCTCTGTTTTTTCTACTTTACAATTCATTATAATCTTCCTTTCTTGTTGCTTTTAGCTTTTATATTATATCATATTTTTTTCATTTTGCAATACCTTTATTTCATTATATTATAGAAATTTTCAAATTCAAATCCTTTATCTCTAAAGTATTTTATAATTGTTGGTAATGCTTCTGCTGTCGCAGTTTTATTTCCTGCATCATGCATTAACACAACAACACTATTATGTTTTGGAACTGTTTTTTCCAGTTCTGCTATAAATTCTTGTGTTGTTTTAGCACCAGCTGCATCTGATGTTAAAGCATTCCAGTCGACGTGTAAGACTTCATTTTGTTCTAATAATTGAGAAGCTTCTTTCTTAATATTTGCATATTTTCCCCCATAATAGCCACCTGGAAATCTAAATAAATGAGGATTATATTCTTGATTTCCTATTGCATTTCTAATTGCTGTTATACAATTATTATATTCATCTAAAACACTTTGCGGAGAAGCATATATTTGTGAATATACATGAGAATATCCATGACTTGCTAAATAATGTCCCTCTTCATATTCTCTTTTCACAATATCAGGTTTTAATTCAACTCTGCTACCTAACAAAAAAAATGTTGCTTTTATATTTTCTTGTTTTAATATATCTAATATTACAGGCGTTACTGTTTGTGATGGACCATCATCAAATGTCAAAAAAACTCTTTTATTTTCTGATTTATATATATTTGACATATTTTTTTTGGCTTCTTCTGTTAGTTCAGGTAACTTTGCTTTTTGCTCCTCTTCTTTCTCTTTTTCTATTTTTTCTTGTTCATCTTTTTTGGCTAATTCTATTTGTTCTTCATAAGAAGAGTATATTTTTTTATAAATTACTTTTTTATTTATTTCCTTAATAATTAATTCAGATATTATAACTAATATTAATAAAAATATTACTATTATTATATTTTTTATATTTTTATATTTTCTTCTAATTGATATCAAATCCATTTTTCCACCTTTTTTTTAATTTGAGGTCTATGCAACTTTGCATAGTCCTCTTTTAGCTTCTTAAATACTCTAATTCTTCTTCCATATCTTTTCTCATAAATAGAGGTTCGCCTTTTTCTATAACCTTAATATCTTTTAGTTCATCATATTTTTGTAAACTATCCCACGTTTGTAATATTTCAGGTATCCCTATTTGTCTTAATAAATTTTTAGCTGTTTCTTCCATAATCGGTATCAAAATTATTCCTATTTTTCTTATATTTTCTATCAAATGATATATACTTGATTTTAGTTTATCATTTTCTTCATTTTTAGCAAGTTCCCAAGGACGGGTTTCATCAATATATTTATTTGTTCTTGCAATTAATACCCATAGTTCTTGCAATGCATTTGCCATTTCATATTTTTCTATTAATTCTTCTACCTTTTTTACTTGTCTATCTGTAAATTCTTCAAATTCTTTATCAACTTCATTTGGTGTTCCATTATATTCTGGAACTTTACCATCAAAATATTTATTTACCATTGATATTGTTCTATTTACAAGATTTCCTAAATCATTACATAAATCATAATTATATCTTTCTATAAAACTCTCTGGTGTATATAGTCCATCTTGTGATGTTTGCATTTCTCTCAATAAGAAATATCTTGTTGCATCTAATCCATATCTTCTGACTAACTTTTCAGGATATACAACATTTCCTTTTGATTTTGACATTTTACCATCTTTCATCATAATAAAATTATGAACTAATATCCTTTTTGGCAATGGTAAATCTAAAGCCATTAAAAATATTGGCCAATAAATTAAGTGAAATCTTGCTATATCTTTTCCTACTATCTGTAAGTCTGCTGGCCATAATTTTTTAAATAATTCATCATCAGTTTGTTTGTAACCTAATGCTGTTAAATAATTTGTTAATGCATCTAACCATACATATATTACATGCTTTGGATCTGAATTTACTTTTATTCCCCAGTCAAATGTTGTCCTTGTTACACATAAATCTTCTAGTCCTGGTTTTATGAAATTGTTTATCATTTCTGTTTTTCTATATTCTGGTTGGATGAAATCTGGATGTTCATCATAATATTTTAATAATTGTGGAACATATTTTTTCATATTAAAGAAATATGCCTCTTCTTTCATTAATTTTACTTCTCTTCCACAATCTGGGCATTTTCCATCTACTAATTGTGTTTCTGTAAAATAAGTTTCACATGGCATACAATACCAACCCTCATATTCACCTTTATATATATCACCTTTTTGTAAAAAATACTCAAATATATCTTGAACTGCTTTTTCATGTCTTGGTTCAGTTGTTCTAATAAAATAATCATATTTTATATTCATTAATGCCCATAAATCTTTTGCCATTTGTGCCATTTCATCAACATGTTCCTTTGGAGTCTTTCCACGTTCTTTAGCTACTGTTTCGATTTTTTGCCCATGTTCATCTGTTCCAGTCAACATGAATACATCATAACCTCTTAATTGTTTGTATCTTTTAACTGTATCAGCTAATACTGTTGTATATGCTGTTCCTATATGAAATTTTCCACTTGGATAATAAATTGGTGTTGTTATATAAAATTTTTCCATAACTTTCATCCTCCTTCTCTATGTTTAAATTATTTATTAATTTTATAATATTATATCTCTTTTCAATAAATTATTTTTTATAGTTCCTATTCCTATAAAATAGTTATCATTATATATTTTATAAATTCCATCTTCTAATTTCCATGTTAATTGTACACCATTTAAAAATAATTGTAATTTTTTTTCATTTAAATCAATATTTTTACACATATTAAAATACTTTTCAATAGAAATATAATATTTTTTCTTTTCCAATTCTTTTTGGTTGATTATCTGCTTTTCTAATTCATCAATAGTAATTGAATTCTCTATTTCAAATTCTCCTACTTGAGTTCTATTTAATTCTTTCATATAACCAACTGTATCAAGTTTTTTTGCTATATCCTCACATAATGTTCTTATATATGTTCCTTTAGAACATTTTACTTTAAATTTAATTGTTTTATTTTGTTGTTCTATATTTATAAGTTCTATATCATATATTTCGATTTGTCTTGGTTGTATTTCTACTTTTACACCTTTTCTTGCATATTCATAAAGCTTTTTTCCCTTTACTTTTATTGCAGAATAAATTGGAGGAATTTGTTCTTGCTTTCCAATAAAAGATTTTAATACTTCTTTTACTTTTTCATTTTGCAAACTTTCTTTAGGTACTTCTTTTGTTTCAAGAATTTCCCCCTCAATATCTGCTGTATCAGTTTTTTCTCCAAGCTTTAATACCGCTTCATATGTTTTGTCATGATTTATTATGTATTTTGAAATTTGTGTTCCTTTTCCTATAAGCAAAGGCAACACTCCTGTTGCATTAGGATCTAATGTTCCTGTATGTCCTACTTTTTGATTAAATATTCTTTTTGCTTTTCTCACAATATCATGTGATGTACAGTTTTTAGGTTTATCTATAATTATTATACCATTCATATTAATTTTTTAATCCTTGTTTTACTGCATTTATTACTTTTTTTTCAGCTTGATCAAGAGCTCCGCTTACAAAACATCCAGCAGCTCCTCTATGACCTCCACCACCAAGTAACATACATATATCTGATACATTTATTGTTTCATGAGAACGTAAAGATGCTTTAAATCCATTTGCACCTTCTTTTTCTTTTAATAAAACTGCAACTTCTACATCTTCTATGTCTCTAAGCATTTCAACTAAGCCCTCATCATCTCCAATTTCTGCATTCACTTTTTTATAATCTTCTAAAGATAAATATGCAATAGCAATTTTTCCGTTTTCCAAAAATTTTAATCTATTATAAACTAATTTCTCTAATTCACAATGTGCTTTGCTTTTTTTCCTTAAAGCATTTCTGCAAATCTCTTTTAATTTAGCTCCTTTTCTTACTAATTCTGCTG
Organism: uncultured Clostridium sp.; assembly: GCA_902462295.1. Classification (GTDB taxonomy): domain Bacteria; phylum Bacillota; class Clostridia; order TANB77; family CAG-508; genus CAG-269. Next base: position 39,955 of record CABQAZ010000011.1, read on the forward strand.
CAAATTCAAATGTTTCTGGAGTAACTCCACCCCATTGAAATCCTCCTGTATCTGTTACTATTCCTGTTAAAATACATGTTGCTAGTTCTTTTGTTATATCTATCTCATAATATTCAAACATTGCAGCCAACACTTGACAACATGCTGGTGCAACCGGATCTACATAATTAAGATCTGCAAACATTGAATTAACTGAATGATGGTCTATTTCTATTGTTCTTTTAGCAGGTTCAAAATACTCTTTTCCACAAGCTAATCTTCTCAAATCAGTACAATCTACTGAAATTGCTAAATCATAAGGTTCTTTCTTTCCCTCTGTTAGTATTTTATCAGTACCTGGTAAAAAGTTAAAGTCTTTTGGAAATTCAGGTATTACAACATCAACTTTTTTTCCTAAACTTTCTAATGCATGCATTACTGATAATGAACTAGCTACAGCATCTCCATCTGGTGATTCATGTGACGATACTACAATTGTTTGTGCTTTTTTTATTTCTTCTAATATATTATCTAATGTCATTTTTTCCTCCCATTATTTTATTCTTAATCTTCTTTTTTTGCTGTTTTCATTATATCATTTAATATACTATCAATCTTTGCACCATACTCTAGTGATTCATCAAGTTCAAATACTAATTCTGGTGTATTTCTTAAATTTATTCTCTTTGCTAATTCTGAACGTAAAAAACCAGATGACTTTTTCAATCCTGCTAATGTTTCTTTAACATTTTTAGAATTTAAAATACTTACTGAAACTTTTGCATATTTCAAATCTGGTGTTACTTTAACTCTTGTTACACTAACCATTCCAGTAACACTTGGTTCTTTTAGTTCAAAACTTATTATTTGGCTAAGTTCTTTTCTATATTCTTCGTCAATTCTTCCTTGACGATTATTATTCTTGGGCATTTCTTCCTCCTTATTAATTTTCTTTCACATATTTTATTATCTTTTTATTTCTTCCATAATATATGCTTCAATTATATCTCCCTCTTTAATGTCATTATATTTTTCAATTTGAATACCACATTCATAACCTTTTGCAACTTCTTTTGCATCATCTTTAAATCTTTTTAATGATGCAAGTTTTCCATCATGTATAACAACATTATCACGTAAAACTCTAACTCCAGCATTTCTTTCAAGTTTTCCATCTAATACATATGCTCCTGCTATTGTTCCAACATTTGATATTTTAAATGTTTGTCTTACTTCAGCATTTCCTATAATATGTTCTTCATATTTTGGTGCAAGCATTCCTTTCATAGCAGATTCTACATCATCTATTGCTTGATAAATTACAGAATATTGTTTTATTTCTACTTCTTCTTTTTCGGCCATATCTTTTGCATTTGGCATTGGACGTACATTAAACGCTATAATAATTGCATTTGAAACTTTTGCAAGTGTTACGTCTGATTCTGTAACCGCTCCTGCTGCAGCATGTATAACTTTAACTTTAACTTCTTCATTTACTAGTTTTTCCATTGATTGTTTTATTGCTTCAACAGAACCTTGAACATCTGCTTTTACTATTAAGTTAAGTACTTTTAAGTCTCCTGCTTCCATTTGACTAAACAAGTTATCTAATGTTACTTTGCTCATAGCATTCATTGCTTTTTCTCTTTCTTGACGTTTTCTCTTTTCTATTAAATGTTTTGCAGTTCTTTCATCTTTTACTTCATAGAAAATATCTCCAGCTTGTGGAACTTCTGTTAATCCCATTATTTCAACAGGTGTTGATGGTCCAGCTTTTCTTACTTTTTTGCCTTTGTCGTCTATCATGCTTCTTATTCTACCTATTGATGAACCTACAACTATTGTATCTCCTACATCAAGTGTTCCTCTTTGTACAAGCATTGAAGCTATTGCACCTTTTCCTTTATCTAGTCTTGCTTCTATTACTACACCTTTTGACTGTTTATTTGGGTTTGCTTTTAATTCTAACATATCCGCTTCTAATAATACCATTTCAAGTAATTGGTCTATATTTTGATTATTCTTAGCTGATATTGGAACAAATATTGTATCTCCACCCCATTCTTCTGGTACTAATTCATATGTCATTAATTCTTGTTTTACCTTATCAATATTACTATCTGGTAAATCTATTTTGTTTATAGCTACTATTATTGGTATTCCAGCTGATTTGGCATGATTAATTGCTTCTACTGTCTGTGGCATTACTCCATCATTTGCAGCAACTACAAGTATTGCTATATCTGTTATTTGTGCACCTCTTGCTCTCATTGCAGTAAATGCTTCATGTCCAGGTGTATCTAAGAATGTAATTTCTCTGTTATTTACTTTTACTTTATATGCACCTATATGTTGTGTAATCCCTCCTGCTTCTCCTTCAATTACATTTGTTTTCTTAACAGCATCTAATAAAGATGTTTTTCCATGGTCTACGTGTCCCATAACAACAACAACTGGTGGACGTACTTCTAAATCTTCTTCTTTATCTTCAGAATCATCAAATAAGATATCTTCTTCAGTTATTGTTTCCTTTTTATTAACTTTTACCCCAAATTCGTCTGCGATTAAAGCTGCTGTATCAAAATCAATTTCATTGTTTATTGTTGCCATTACACCATATCCAAGCAATTTTTTTATAACTTCTGCTGTTGTTTTCTTTAACTCTGCAGCAAAATCTTTAACAGTTATTGTTTCAGGTATTGTAATTTCTTCTAATTTAAAGATTTTTTGTTTTGTACGGTTTTCGTCATTTTTATTTATTTTTTTCTTACCTTTTTTTCCTCTTTGTGTTGTTAAATCATAATAATCTAACATTCCTCCATCTTGGTCATCAAACATATTTGATAAACTATCTGTTCTTTTTAAGCCTTTTAATTTATGTTCATTTATTTCACCATTTTGATCATTTCTTTTTGATTTGTTTGCCTTTTTAGTTCTACTATCATCAAACTTGTTATTTTGTTTTTGTTTATCTATTGATTTATTGTATTCTCTTGTAGGCTCTTTCTCAACATTTTCTACCGCCATTATATCTTTAATATTTCTTTCAATTCCTCTTTCATCTAATGGTCTGTTTCCAGCAAATCTTGGATTTCCGCCCTGTCTATTTTTATTGTCAAATCTTCCATTATTATTTGGCCTATTTCTATCAAATCTTGGTTTATTTGTATTGTTTCCATTATTTGAAGAATTTCTATTAAAATTATTATTATTTCCAGTTCCACCATATCTATTATTTTCTCTATAGCCTTTTTGATTCTCTCTATTATTGTTTCTATATTCTCTATTATTATTTGAATTAAATCTATTATCTCTAGGTCTTCTTCCATTATTTCTTTCTATTGGTCTTTCTGTTGACCTCTCTACAGGTTTTTCAACTGGCTTTTTAACTTGCTTTTCTATTGATTTTTCTACAATTTCCTTTTTTATTTCAACATCCATTTTCTTTTCTTTTTCTTCTACCTTTTCTTCAACTTTTTGAGCAACTGCTGGCTCTTCTTTTTTTATTTCTTTTTCATCATCTTTTTTTATTCCAAATAATTCATCAACTGTCATTGGTTTTGATGGTTTGTTTCTATAAACAATATTATAATCTTTATTTTGCTTTCTTTCCACAAAACCTATATTATTACTTTTCTTTTCTTCTTTTTTTATTTTGTCTTTGGGTTGATTTTCTTCATCATTTATAATAACTTCTCTTCTTATGATAACAGGTGTATCATTTTTCTCTACTTTTGGCTTTTCATTAATTCGATTTTTCTCTTCTTTTTTATTTTTAGTTTCTTTTGCACTTTCTCTTATTTTTTTTGCTTCTTCTTCATCTACTGAACTTAAATGGCTTTTAGCATTTATATTCAACCTTTTTGCTATTTCTAATACTTCTTTACTGGTTAAGTTTAATTCTTTTGCTATATCATATAATTTTATCTTACCCAATAACATCACCCCCTATTTTCTTTTCGATAGCATTTTTTATTTCTTCATATATATCATCACTTATCTTAATATCTAATGCTTTATCTATCTTTTTACTTTTCTTTGCTTTTTCTAAACATTCTATATCATAACAAATATATGCTCCACGTCCTGGTTCTTTCCCTTTTTCATCTACATTAATAATATTTTCTTTATTTTTTACTATTCTTAATAATTCATTTTTATTTTTTTGTTTTCTACACACTGTGCATGTTCTTTGTGGTATATTTTTCACTCTTAAACTCATTCCTCCAACATTATTCTATTTTTCTTCATCTACCTCTGTCTCTGCAGTGCTATTAGCCTCTTCTGTCTTTTTAGCTAACATTTCTCTAAATTGAGTTTCTGATTTTATATCAATTTTCCATCCTGTTAATTTTGCAGCTAATCTTGCATTTTGACCAGCTTTTCCTATTGCTAATGATAATTGATCATCTGGCACTATTACTTGTGCAAATTTTTCTTCTTCTTTTATATCTACTGCCATTATTTGTGCTGGTAATAATGCTGACGCTATAAATATACTTGGATCTGCATTCCATTCTATTACATCTATTTTTTCTCCATTTAGTTCATTTATTACATTTTGAATACGTATTCCTTTTTGTCCTACACATGAACCTACTGGGTCTATATTTTCATTTGGTGAATATACTGCTACTTTACTTCTTAGTCCAGGATCTCTAGATACACTCTTTATTTCAATTAACCCTTCATATATTTCTGGTATTTCAAATTCTAGTAATTTTCTTACAAAATCTGGATGTGTTCTTGATACTATTGCTTGTGGAACACCTTTTTCTCCTCTTTCTACATCAACTACATATCCTTTTATTTTGTCATTTACATGATATTTTTCTGTTGGTATTTGATCTTTTGTTAACATTATTCCTTCTAGTTTTCCTAAATCCATTACAACAATATGTTTATCTGCTTTTTGTACTAATCCTGAAACTATTTCTCCTTTTCTTTCATTATATTCATTAAATATCATGTTTCTCTCAGTTTCTCTTAATTTTTGAATTATTACTTGTTTTGCTGTTTGTGCTGCTATTCTTCCAAAATCTTTTGGTACTATTTCAATTTCTACATTGTCACCTATGTTTAAGTTTTTATTTACTTTTCTTGCTTCTTCTAAACTTATTTCTAATGCGTCATCATTTGCTCTTTCCATTACTTCTTTTATTGCATAAACATGTGTTGCCCCTGTTTGCTCATCCATTTTTACATCTACATTTTCCAATGCGTCAAAATTTCTTTTATATGCTGTTATTAAAGCTGTTCTTATTGATTCTAATAATTCTTCTTTTTTTATTCCTTTTTCTTTTTCTAAATCTTCTAATGCTAATATTAGTTCTTTGTTATCAATCGCTTTCATTTTATATTCCCCCTACCAATTATACACAGTTTTTAGCTGTGCTATATTTTTTCTTTCTATTTTTACTTCTTCTATTGTTTCTATTTTTATTGTTTCTTCGTCAAATGATTTTAATATTCCTATATAGTTTTTGTTTCCTTTTTCATCTTTTTTGAATAGTTTGGCTTCAACTTGCTTTCCTATATTTTGCTTTAAGTGTTCGTCTTTTCTTAATTTTCTTTCTACTCCTGGTGATGATACTTCTAAAAAATATTGTTCTTTTATATAGTCTGCTTTATCTAATACATCATTTATTTCATTACTTACTTTTTCACAATCATTTAAGTCTATTCCTTTTTGATTGTCAATGTAAATTCTTAGATAATAGTTTGGTCCCTCTTTGGCATATTCTACATCATATAAGTTGTATCCTATATTTTCTATTGTGTCTTTAATTAATTCTGCTACTTTTTCTTCTATTTTTGCCATAAGTCCTCCTTTTTTATATTTGTAATTTTTCTATCTCATGATTGAAGAGTAGGATTTGTTCCTACTCTTCTGCTCTTTTTTATGTTCTTTTATATTATACCCAATTTTTGCCATAAAATCAAGTGTTTTATTAATTTTTTTATATTAATTACTGGATAATGGTTTATTTTAAATTAATAAATAGATTTTTCAAAATTTTTCATACACATCTATTTAAAAAAGGCCTCATTTTTAACGGGCCTTTGTAAATGATATTGTAACATATTTAATTAATAAGTTTTCAATTAATCTTCAATCTGTTTTTTAAAAATAGATTTGGCAATATCTCCTATTATTGGTATATCTGGTTCATCTTCATTACATGCCTTAACAATTCCTACTATAATAGCAATTAGATATAATGCGCTTAATATATATTTAAAATAAGGAATACCAAAAGGAATAAAATTATATACAAACTTTATTATATAATAAGCCAAAAATATTGTTATTGATTGAGCAGCATGAATTTTAGTATTTTTTTCTGTATCTTTCATAACCAAAACTATTACCCCACCAATAATTCCAAAAATATACGCAAGAACAGATTTAGTTTTTTCATTGTTCATAAATTTTCCTTTCCAAATTATTATGGGTTGTATAAAATAATACAACCCATAATAATTTAACTATTTTTTTTACATATAAATTTATACCAAGAATATAAATACATTATTATTGTAAAAGGAAATATCACAATAACATTTTTATTATAATAAACTGCCATATCAAAATCGCAATGAATCATACTTAAAAAAGCTCTGGTCATTCCACAATTCCAACATTCTGTTCCAAAAATTTTTTTGAATACACAAATATTGTCAAATAAAGGGTTATTATATATTGGTATATTATATAGTAACAATACCATTATAGCATTACCTATAATAAAAAAAATTATTTTAGTTGTTTGTGATTGGATTTCCATCTTTATCTGTAAATTTACCTAGTATAATCATTATTAAGTCTATAATAGTCCATATCCCACAACCACCTAATGTTATTAATTGCAAAATTCCTGTTCCTATTTTTCCTACATAAAATCTATGTATTCCGATAGACCCAACAAATAAGCATAATAGTAATGTTACTAGCCAATTTTTATCACTTTGCATAATCATACACCCCCTATCTTTTGAATGAACACTGTGTTTTTGTTAAAATATTTTAACAAATTTAACACTCTTGATACATTATTATTTTACATCTTTCGACATTACTTGTCAACAAAAATTTAGATTTTCTAACTTTAATTAAGGAATTTAAAATAATGTTTTTATTTTCTTTATCAAATAATGACTACCACCAAGATTTCTACCTTTTTCGACCATACTTATAACTAATAATTGATTATCATTAGAATCAGCTGTAAAACAATCAAACCATCCAAGAACATCTGCTTCTGAATCTTTAGAGCCTTTTAATTCTGCTGTTCCAGTCTTTCCTGCAATAGTTCTACCTGAAACTTTCATATCATTTGCTGTTCCTTCTGGATTTTCTACAACCTGAATCAAATCTTCTTTTATTATATCTGCTGATTCTTTTGAAAATGCACCCTCAACAAGATACTCAACATTCTTGTTATCTTTAACTTCTAAATATGGTTTAACCATATTTCCATCATTAGCAAATGCTGAATATATAGAAGCCATATGTATAGGATTTACAAGAATCTCTCCTTGACCATATCCACTATCTGCTAATACCTTTTCATTTGCAATATCATCACCATTTGAATATTGTGATTTTGATATTGCAGGAATAAAATCAATATTTTCTCCAAACTTAATCTTTTTTAACCCATTTGTAAAATTATCTTTTCCAATTTGTAATGAAGCTTGAGCAAAATATATATTATCAGAATGTATTAATGCATTTTTTAGATTTTTAGGACCATTATACGCTGTAAGTGTAGTTATATCATATTCTCCCCAATTATCTTTTTTCCAACTTAAACCACTGTATGAAAATGTGTCTTCTGTACTTAATGTTTTTGTTGTTAAACCAATTCCAGCTGTTATAGGTTTAAATGTAGAACCTGGGCAATAACTTTGTAAATATCTTGCTAACATCGGCTTTCTTTCATCATCTTTTATTGAATTCCATTTTTCAGTATTCATTCCTAGAGCAAAGTCATTAGGATTATATGATGGTGTACTTACAAGTGCCATTATCTCTCCTGTTTTTGGATTCATTACAACGAAAAATCCCTCATTATCTTTTAATTCATTATATAATTTTGTTTGTATAGTAGAATCTATTGTTAATTGTATTTTTTCTCCATTTTGTACATCTATTTTTGCAATATCTGCTTTTCTATTTCCATCTGAATCTTCAATATATATTTCTACACCATCTTTTCCTTTTAGTCTTTCTTCATACTCCTTTTCTAATCCTGCTTTTCCTATAATGCTTGTACTTGTATATCCTTTTCCTCTATTATTTTCTAATTCCTCAGCCGTAATGTTTTGCACATATCCAATTAAATGAGCTATTGCTTCTCCAAGAGGATATGTTCTTCCATTTGTTGATGTTATTTTTACTCCTGGTATCTCAAGTAATTTATCTTTTAATTCTGTAGAATCTCTTGCTATTTTTCTAATTGGAACAAAAGAATCTTCTTTAACCCATTCTGCAGATAAACTTTTATTTATTGTATCTGCAGTTATACCTAATAAGTTCGCAATTTTTTCTATATCATCTTGTTTGTTTTCTCCAAGTTTTCCTGGTACAATTCCAACTGATGATACATACCCTTCTCCTGCTAGTAGTTGTTCATTTCTGTCAACTATTGAGCCTCTTTTAGCTTCTATTGTTTTTATTCTTACTTTATCAGTATTATTTAATTGTGGAAATATTAAACTAGAACTCCAATTAACAGCATAACCCTTTTCTTTGTCTTTTGTTAATCGTACTGTATTTGAAAACTCTATTTTTCCTGTAGCTATATCCATTGTTTGGTTATATACTATTTTATCTATTGTAGAATTTTCCTTTTCTACTGATGTTATTTGAATTTTCATATTTGTCATGTCTATTCCATTATAAATATTTTTGTTTCTTGACACAAAGTCCTCTTGTGTAATTTGTGATTTTGATTCTTCTGTCAACATTTTATACATTTCTTCATATTTCTGCTCATTAATATATGATACATATTGTTGCCATATTTCTTCTGGTTTATTTTTACTTTTTGTTAATGACAGTGTTGTTATTATTCCAATAGTTATCAAAATTGCTATAATTCCTATAATTATTAAAATTTTATTTTTCTTATTCATTTCTTCTCCCCTTTCTTTTATTCGAATTTTATCACACTTTATTTACTTATTCAATTATTTGATAAGAAAAAAACAGAACATTTCTGTCCTGTTTTTATTTTGCATAATCAACTACCCTTGTTTCTCTAATAATATTAACTTTGATTTGACCTGGGTAATCCATTTCATCTTCGATTCTCTTTGAAACATCTCTTGCTAACAATGTCATTTGGTCATCTGATATCTTTTCTGGTTTTACTATTATTCTAACTTCACGACCTGCTTGAATTGCAAATGATTTTTCAACACCATCAAATGAGTCCGCTATTGATTCAAGATTTTCTAATCTCTTTATGTATGCTTCTAGCGTTTCTCTTCTTGCTCCTGGTCTTGATGCAGATATTGCATCAGCTGCTTGTACTAATACTGCTTCTAATGTTTGTGGTTCTACATCTCCATGATGAGCCTCTACTGCATTTATTACTAATGGATTTTCTTTAAATTTCTTTAATATGTCTACACCAATTTGTACATGTGTTCCTTCCATATCATGGTCTAAAGCTTTTCCAATATCATGTAATAATCCTGCTCTACGTGCTAATTTTGCATCTAATCCAAGTTCTTCTGCCATTATTCTTGCTAAATTTGAAACTTCT
>CABQAZ010000012.1 GCA_902462295.1 uncultured Clostridium sp.
AAAAAAGCAATCCCCGCCTTAGCCGTAAGTTGTCTGAATTTTTAAGGACCTGTCTTCGACAGGTGGGTGCCTACTTGAATACTCCTGGGCTTCTTACTACTCGAAAGTGTAAGCTTGCACGCCATACTCAAAGGATTTGGCCCCTCTTTTAACTTGTAGGTTCTAAAAATTCTGTGCTACACGTACTATGCAGGGTATTTGCTTATTCTTTTTTGTTATTAATATAATAGCATATATTTTTATTAATTGCAACTATGTTATAGTTCAAATTCTTGAAATTTTATATGCTGTTTTTATTATTTCTCTTTTTTTTTAATTTATTCTCTTTTTTTAATGTTATTTTTGGATTATTTTTCATATATATTAAATATCTTTTTTTAAATCATAAACCACATCTGCTCTATCACAAACATTTTGTGAATGTGTTACAATAATAATACATTTATTTTCGTCTTTTGCTAGATGTTCAAAAATATTTAAAATATCATTTTCGGTATCTTTATCAAGATTTCCTGTTGGTTCATCAGCAATAAGAATTTTAGGCTCATAAGATAAACTTCTTGCAATAGCAATTCTTTGTTGCTCTCCTCCTGATAATTTTAAAATCTTTCTTTTGGCTTGTTCTTCAGATAATCCTACATCTTTCATTAAATTTAATGCCTTTTCTTTTTTGTTTTTTACTTTAACTTTGCTTATATCCATTGAAAGAATTATATTCTCTATTGCTGTTAAACTAGGAAGTAAATTGTAACTTTGAAACACAATTCAAATATCAGTATTTCTATATGTATCTAAATTCATATTTTTTTAATTTTTTTCATCATACAAAATGCTTCCCTCTGTACATTTTTCTAAACCTGTTATAAGTGACAATAATGTTGTTTTACCACTTCCACTTTTTCCTTTAATTGCATACATTTTCCCTTGTTCAAATTCATAATTAATATTCTTAAATACATAACTATCTTTAGGTGCATCTTTATATCTATACCCAACATTTTCTAATTTCAATATACTCATAATTTATGACCTCTCTTTCAATATAGTAAGTGGCGAAAATCTTTGAATACTTATCATAGAAGCTAAACTACTAATTAATGTTAGAGCAAGACCAATTCCTAATAATTGTACAATTACTGTAACATCAACCACAGCATCTATTGTATCAATCGCCTGAACCTCTACTGTTCCATTATGTCCCATCTCCATTGGACTACCTTTTCCAAAATTATCTGATATTTGCTCTGTTTCTGTTTTACTTGACTCTATTTCATTTTGAAGTAGCATATTTCCAACCTTTTTTGATAATAATGAGCCACAACCAGCACCAATACATAACATTACTATACTTACAATTAATATTTCAAGAACAAATTGCGTTGTTAACTTTAATTAGTGTCTTCAATATTTGTGTTTCTCTTTAATATTACTTTTACTCTGGCTACTAATTCTTTCATATGAAATGGCTTTGTTATATAATCATCTGCACCATTTTCTAATCCATTTAATTTATCATTTATTTCTGACTTTGCTGTTAATATTATAATTGGTGTTTCAATTTTTTCTTTTCTTAAATTATTTAAGATTTTAAATCCGTCTTTATTTGGTAACATTATATCTAACAGAATTAAATCATATATATTTGTTAATGCTTCATTTTCGCCATCTTCTCCATCTGTTACTATATTGGTTGTAAAATTTTCTCTTTTTAGTGTTTCTGCTATTGCATCTGCTAAACTATATTCATCTTCTATTATTAATATTTTCATTTTTATCACCTTTTTTTATTGTAATATCTAAATATTTAAATATTATTGAATTTTCTATATAATTTCAATAATTTCTTTTATAGGTATTATAGTTTTATCTTCTAATATTACTATTTTTTTATATTCGTCTATTTTTTTCAAGTCACCTATTTTAGTTATATATTTTCCCCCTGATTTTTTTATATCTGGTACAAAATAAGTAATAGTAACTTGTGGATTTGTAGAAATTTTGCTTTTTAAATCTTGTAATTTTTTATCTAAGCTCTCTTTTTCTTCTTCATTAAGTTCTGTTCTATCTTCAGTTAATCTTGTTGTTTCTTTTATAGCATCACCATATCCTGTAAGAGCTACAAATGGTGCAAATTGTGCAGCTCTTTGTTCTATACTTAATCTTGGATGTTTTTTTGATATGTGATGTGGTAAATTTATAATATCATCATATTTCCCCATTTTTATCTTATTTCCTTTCGATTAGTACCTATCCTTTATGTCCACCAATCTGAGCATTACGCTCAATGGTTGTACCATCCTTTTCCAAATTCATTCCTTTTAGAATAGCATTTTTACCAAATTTATTTTTTATTTCAATTATAGCATGTTGTAACTTGTTTTCTTCATCTCGTTTCTTTTTTTCCGCTTCTTGCTCTTTTTCTTGTTTCTCGTAATCAACAAATAAACTAATTTGTTCTGCTTTTTTATCATTATTTATTTCTGATTCATTAACAACATTATTAGCTACTACATATATTCTTCTTACTAGTAAATTTTTATTTATAATTCTATCATATAGTTCTTCAACAGCTTCCATTATAAGTTTTGTAGAAGATGTTTTTTCTTTTAAATTAATAGTACCATGCGCATGTTTTGGAATTTTTCTACCATATCTATCGGTAGTGATTTCTCCATCATATGAATTTCTTAATTTAGGATCAATTAAATTATCAATATCATAGCCTACTGTTAGTACAATTTGATTTGTTACTAATTGTTTTTCTACTAAATCTAAAACAAGTAAATCAGTCATTTCTTTTACAATTAATTTTGTTTGTTCATAATTATATGGACAATGTAATACTTGTCCTGTACTTATACTGTTTGTAGCAGGTTTAAATGTTTTTATGTCTTTCATTGTACATGGTTCATATCCCCAACTATGGTCTATAAGAAATTCTGCATTTATTCCAAATAATTTGTATAATAATTCTTCATTTTTTATTGAACATCTTGCGACATCTCCCATTGTGTATATACTATTTGCTTCAAGCTTTTTTGCATATCCTTTTCCTACTCGCCAAAAGTCTGTTATTGGTCTATGATTCCATAATAATTTTCTATATGTCATTTCATCTAATTCTGCTATTCTTACACCATTTTTATCTGCTTTAATATGTTTTGCACCTATATCCATGGCGATTTTAGCTAAATACATATTTGTTCCTATTCCACCTGTTGCTGTTATTCCTGTTGATTTATAAACGTCATTTATCATTGTTGTGACAAATTGTTTTGGCGTCATGTTTCTTGTTTTAAGATAATTTGTTATATCACAAAACACTTCGTCAACAGAATAAGCATAAATATCTTCTTGTGCAATATATTTTAGATATATATTATATATTGTTGTACTATATTTCATATAAAGTGACATTCGTGGCGGTGCTGCTATATAATCAAGTGCTAACTCCGGATTTTTCTTTAATTCTATATCATTAAATGATTTTCCTTCTAATTTATAATTTGGTGCTTTGTATCTTCTTTGATAATTTATTTGGTTTACTTTTTGTATAACTTCAAATAGTCTTGCTCTTCCTGGTATTCCATAACTTTTTAATGAAGGACTTACTGCAAGACATATCGTTTTTTCTGTTCTTGATTTATCTGCTACAACTAGATTTGTTTGTAATGGATTAAGTTTTCTTTCTATACATTCTACTGAAGCATAAAAACTTTTTAAATCTATACAACAATATATACTCATATAAATTACCTCCATCTTTTTACTTTATTCATTATACTACTTTTTAATTATTTTGTAAACATTTGTTTATATACAAAAGAACACTGCATTAGCAGTGCCCTTTATTTGGATTAAAATTTGATTAAAAAATGCTATCTGGAATATACACATAATAAATTCCTTTTGTTCTTATTCCATACCATTTTTTATATGCATCAGTCCGTTCCTCATCATATTCGTTTTCTCTTGCAAACCTTTTGAAATCCCACTGCAGACCCTTTTCCTGAATAACCTCGCTCTCAGGAATTTTAGAAAAAACTATATGTATCTTAGATTTCAGATCAGTAAGTTCTTCGACACCCTCTTTTTTAAGTATGTCTTTATACTCTTCACTATCTACTACTAAAAATTTCTTTTCACTACAGTTTTCATCTATCAGTCCCCAAGATAAACTCCGTGAATTTTTCAGGAATAATCTTAATGCCACAGCTTCATTGCTTGAGTTTCTTTCTTCTTTCAGAAAACATTCTAACCTTTTTACTAATTTCTGTGATATAAGAGTCTCATTTTCTATCTGTGATTTCTTTTCATCTTCAAATGGCTCTAAAAAACGGTTAATGTCTCTTATGATACCAATCATTGATTTCTCTTTGTCGATATCATCACATTTCATAAACAAGTTTGTTCCATCTTCTAAAGACTTTTTAAACCTGTCAAAGTTTTTTTTCTGAATTATTGTGGTATCTTCACCTACATGTACGATTTTGCTTTTGGCTACGTCTGACGGATATATTGTGTATGGATAAACAATTCCATTTTCAATATCTTTTTCTATGGTTTGTTCTATCCGAACTAACATCCGTTTGATGTTTTTTGATAAGGTTAACATGTGTTTTTTGCTCCTTTTCATTTTTTTATTTATCTCCAAATTTTACGAGACATGATATTATTATAACACATTTTTAATCATTTTGGAATACTTTTTTTAATTTTATGAAAACTATTATCCTGTAACTTTAGGTATAAAAATTATCAATCCAACTATAGCAGAACTAATTGCCAATATTAATACTCCTCCTGCAGAAATATCTTTAACAAGTTTTGCTTTATCATTTTTATATGGCATTATCATATCAACAACAGTTTCAATAGCAGTATTAAAAAGTTCACCACTAATTACTAAAGCAAAACATATAATGCAAATAATCCACTCATATTTATTAATTTTAAATAAAATTCCAGCAATAATAACCATTATCATTATAAATATATGAATTTTCATATTCCTTTCAGTTTTAAATGAAGAAAAAACTCCTTCAAATGCATATTTAAAACTATTAATTAATTTTTTAGATTTTACTTTAAATTTTCTTCTTTTTTTTAAATTCATTTTACTCTCTTCCTAATAAAAATTTATTATATAATTCTTTTAAAGGGATACTCTTTTTTAAAGCTATTTCTTTTATACTTTCATATTCTGGATAAATATAAGTTTCGTCATCATTTATTACTTTTTTTGCCTTTATCTTCCCATATTTAGTATCAAGTTCAATTATCTCTCTTTTTAATACCGTTCTATATTCATAACGATATCTAATTCCTATAGTTGTTGTTTCTCTAAAAATAATCTTTTGTAAATTTGTTACATCTTCTTTTTTACACACAACAGTCATTCTATATGCTGGTCTATTTTTTTTCATATAAATTGGTGTAAAAAACACATCTAATGCTCTATTCTTGAATAGTAGCTCTTGTGTATATCCAAGTAATTCACCTGTACAGTCATCAATATTTGTTTCCATTACAACAATATCCTCGTTTGGTTTTTCCATTTCTCCATAATATACTTTTAATATATTAGGTATTTTCAATTCTTTTAAGCCTGCTCCCCATCCTATTTTAGTTACATTCATCTCAGGTAATGTTGTAAATTCATCTGCTAACTCTGCTATTATTGCAGCTCCTGTTGGCGTAACAAGTTCAGTATCTATATCTATTTGTCTAAACCTTGCACTAGAATTTGAAAATATTTCACTTGTTGCTGGTACTGGTACACTTATAGTTCCATGTGCACATTCAATAAATCCATACCCATCATTTACTACACTTGATATTATTTTATCAGGATTTATCTTGTTTATTAAAATTGCTGTTCCAACAATATCAACTATTGAATCTATTGCTCCCACTTCATGAAAGTGTATTTCATCAAGAGATTTATTATGAACTTTACTTTCTGCTTTTGCAACTCTCATAAATATTCTTTTAGATAATTTTTTTACTTTTTCTTCTAACATTGAATTATCTATTATTTTATTTACGTCCTCTAAATTTCTGTGTTCGTGATGATGGTGATGTTCTTCATGACTATGTTCTTTATGATGGTGTTCATGTTCTAATATTACATCAACATAAGTTCCTGTTATTCCATTTTTTACTTTTTTAGAAATATCTATATGATATCCATCTATATTTAATTTTTTTAGTTCATTTGTTAAATATGTTTCATCTCCAACTATTTCTGTTAGAGCTCCAAGTGTCATATTTCCACTTATTCCACTTGAACAATCAAAATATAATGTTCTCATTTTTTCATTCCTCTCCGTCATTATTACTACATGCTATTGTTTCATTAATACAATAAAGAGGATATCCAAATATGATATCCTCTTGCCTGGCAAAATATTTGATTTAAACACATAAATATTTTATCAAAAACTCTCACTAATTACAATCATATTATAATATTTATATATATTATTAATTCAAAATGTATTAATCTTTAATCAATATTTATCAATTCATATTCCCTTGAACCAAATCCAAGTTCATTTGCTACCTCTATTGTATGAACTCCATTTTGTCTTTCTACTCTTGCTACAAAATGATCTCTTCCTGGGTCTTTTGAATTATACACGATATCAATACATGCTTGATCTATCGCTATAGGGTCTGTACTTGCTAGAATTCCAACATCTTGCATACATGGATCTTCTGCAACTGCACAACAATCACAATCTACAGACATATTACACATAACATTTATATATACAATCTTTCCTTTAAACATATTATGAACTGATGATGCTGCATCTGCCATAGCCTCTAAGAATTTATCTTGTTCTGGTAGGTTGTCCCATAATTTTTCTTGGTCTTTTGTTACACCTGCAGAATGTATCCAAGATTTTCCTTCTGAAGAACCACATCCTATTGATAATTGTTTTAGTGCTCCTCCATATCCACCCATAGGGTGTCCTTTAAAGTGTGATAATACTAGCATTGAATCATAATTTTGTATATGTTTTCCAACATAATTTTTCTTAATTACTTTTCCATTAGGAATGTCTAATTCTAAGTCATCTCCATTTGCATCCATTATATCTACATCAAAATATTTAGTCCAACCATGTTCTTCCATTAGTTTTTCATGCTTTTCTGTTGTATTTCTAGCCCCACCATATGCTGTATTACATTCTACAACTGTTCCATTTACTTTTTCTACAATAGCTTTTACAAATTCTGGTCTAAGATAATTTTGATTTCCTTGTTCTCCTGAATGTAGTTTAACAGCTACTTTTCCTGGTAAATTAACTTCTAAAGTTTCATACATTTTTACTACACTTTCTGGTGTAATTTCTTTTGTAAAATAAACTTTTGATTTTTCCATTTTTATCTTTCCTTTCCATTAGTTTTCTGCAAATGTTTTTGCAACTTTTTCAAGTTCATTTCTAATATGAATATGTTGTGGACAAACTTGTTCGCATTTTCCACATTTTATACATTCAGAAGCAGATTTTAGTCCATGTCCTCCTACTAACCACCCCTCTTGATGTTTTGCAGAAGCTTTATCTTTATATAGTGTTAACATGTTCATTGCAGTAAATGAACCTGATATTCCTATTTTCATTGGACATACTTTTGCACAATAATTGCAAGTTGTACATGGTATTAATGGTATACTTTTTAACACTTCTTGTGCTTCTTTTATTGTCTTTTCTTCCTCTTCTGATAATTTTGTAAAATCTTTCATATATGATAAATTATCTTCCATTTGTTCAATATTACTCATTCCAGATAATACTGTAATTACTCCATCTAAATTTGCTGAGAATTTTATTGCCCATGATGCAATAGAAATGTCTGGATTTGCTTTTTCAAATACTTCTTTTACTTTTTCTGGTGGGTTTGCTAACATTCCACCTTTTACTGGTTCCATTATTATAACAGGTTTTCCATGTTTTCTTGCTACTTCATAACATGCTTTTGATTGTATTGCTGGATTTTCCCAGTCTGCATAATTTATTTGTAATTGAACAAATTCCATTTCTGGATGGTCTGTTAATATTTTGTCTAATTCTTCAGGTGTAGAATGGAACGAAAATCCTGCATGTTTTATTTTTCCTTGTTTTTTCATTTCTAATATCCAGTTCCACATGTCAAAATCATCAAAGAATTTTGTTCTTCCCTCTCCTAAATTGTGTAATAAATAAAAGTCAAAATATCCTGCTCCTGTTTGTTTTAATGAAGTTTCAAATTGTGATATTGCTTCTTCTCTTGTTTTACAGTTTATCCATGCTGCATTTTTTGTTGCAAGTTGAAATTTTTCTCTTGGGTATCTTTCTACTAATGCTTGTCTTATTGCATCTTCACTTCCTGCATATGCCCAAGCTGTATCTAAATATGACATTTTTACTTCTCCTTTTTTCTATATCATATCACTTAATACTATAGGTAAGTCAAGTATTTTACAAATTATTTATCCAATTATCAATTTCATCAGGTGAAGTTACTAATTCATTTTCTTTATAATCTGATGTAAATACAATATTCATCCCACTTTCTACTTTAGAATTTGGACATAATCTCTTTATTTCTTGAAAGGTTTGTCCTAGCCACCCTGCATTTGTTGCAAATGCTTTTATTGTTTTTCCTGATAAATCATTTTCTTTCAAAAAAGTTCTAATTACAGGTGCTATTGTATACCACCATACCGGACTCCCTATAATAATTTCATCATA
The DNA here is from genome assembly GCA_902462295.1 of uncultured Clostridium sp. Taxonomy (GTDB): domain Bacteria; phylum Bacillota; class Clostridia; order TANB77; family CAG-508; genus CAG-269. The sequence goes on from CABQAZ010000012.1 coordinate 8,745, forward strand.
ATTTTTTAGGTCTTTATCTATTTTTTGAATTTCAGGAGTTTTATTTAAACTATCATTATTTTGTTCTTCATCTACTACTGTTTGATAATTTGTAGAATATGGCTTTACTGGTTTTATTTCTAAAATATCACATCCTAATTTCTTTTGAATACTCTCCGCAATCATTCTTGTATGTCCTGTATATGAATAATATACTACTAATTTTTTACTATTTTCCATCTCAATATCCTCCATTTTATTCTGGTAATTTATTGTATTCTTCGTCTGAAACTTTTTCACACCATTCATTTGATGTATTTTCTCCAGGAACTTCAACAGCTATATGACTAAACCATGAATTTGCTGTTGCACCATGCCAATGCTTTACATTTGCTGGAATAGTTACAACATCACCTGGTTTTAATCTTCTTGCTTCTTTTCCTTCTTCTTGATACCAACCCTCTCCATCAACACAAATTAATATTTGACCTCCTCCTGATGTTGCATGGTGTATATGCCAATTATTTCTACATTTTGGTTCAAATGTTACATTTGCTAAAAACACATTTGTTTCTTTTGGATTAGTTAATGGTTTTAAATATGAATTTCCAATAAAATATTGTGCATAATTTACATTTAGCTCTCCTTGACCAAAAACTCCTCCATGTTCTTCTTTTATTAATTTTTCTAAATTCTCTCTACCTGCTGTTTGTTTTTCCATAACAATTCCTCCTAATAATAATTTTTATAATTTATATATAGCACTTAGAGTCAACTCTAAGTCAATAGCTTTATTAAAAATTTTCTAAAAAGAAATTATTCCTAAATGTTCTAATAATATTTTTATTCCTAATACAACTAATATAATTCCTCCAACTAATTCTGCTTTATTTTGATACCTATCTCCAAATTTATTTCCTACTTTTACTCCTAAAATTGAAATAATAAATGTTATAATTCCAATAATAGATATTGCTAATAATAAGTTAACATCTAAAAATGCAAAAGTTATTCCTACTGCTAAAGCATCAATACTTGTTGCTAGTGCAAGAACTATCATTGTTTTAAAATCAACATTGTCATTTTTCTGTTCTTCTTCTTTATCAAATGACTCTTTTATCATATTTCCACCAATTACAGATAATAATACAAATGCAATCCAATGATCAAATATTGTTACTAAACTTTCAAAAGTTGTTCCTAAAAAATATCCAATCATAGGCATTAGAGCTTGAAATACTCCAAAATATAAAGCAATAATAATTGCATTTTTCCAATTCATCTTTTTCATAGAAAGCCCTTTGCAAATTGATACTGCAAAAGCATCCATAGCTAAACCTATTCCTAATAATAAAATTTCTAATATTCCCATAATACTCTCCCTACTTTACTAATAATACCATTAAATACATAATATACATTAAAACATAAATAATTCCATTTGCCCTGCTCATTTTTTCTTTTGGTGGTATAAATGGAAATATTGCTAAAATTATTGTTGATATTAATAATACACTAAAATCAAAATTATATGTAACATTATACTTAATTGGATTTATTACTGCTGATACACCAATTATAAGTAAAATATTAAATATATTTGAACCTATTATATTTCCTATTGCAATATCACTGTTTCCCTTAATTGCTGCTGTTACACTTGTTACAAGTTCTGGTAAACTTGTACCTATTGCAAGAATTGTTAAGCTAATAATTTTTTCACTTATATTAAAAAAATTTGCAATATTAACAGCATTGTTGACTGTTAAATCTCCACCTATCTTTAATCCTAAAATCCCAAGTATAATTAGAATTATATTTTTTATTGTACTATTATTTTTATTTTCTTTTACATCAATTTCAATCAAATTATTTTGATTTTCCTTTTTTCCCATAAATACTGTATATCCAAGAAATATACCGAATAATATCAATAATATTATTGATTCTATTCTTGATACTCCATTTTGAGAATTACAAAATATCATTAGAATAATTGTAAAAAATAAACACATCGGTATTTCGTAAAACCTTGTTTCTTTTTGAAATATAACTGGTTTTATAATTGCTGATAATCCTAAAATAAGTAATAGATTACTTAAATTACTACCTATTATATTTCCAATCGCCATATCAGAATGCCCTTCTAAAGCTGATGTAATACTTACAAATAATTCTGGCATTGATGTTCCTATTGATACTATAGTAAGTCCTATTATAATTTCAGGTATGTGAAACTTTTTGGCAATTCCACTTGAACCATCAACTAATATATCAGCACTTACTATTAAAAATATAAATCCTATAATTATTAATAATATTGATATTAACATTTTATTTCTTCTCCTTTTTATTCCATATAAAAAGAGACTATTTTTTTATTATTATTAATCTCTTTAATTTAAATCCAATATTTTCATAGTAGATTTTTCTTGGATATATTTTATAGTTTCATTGTAATTTGTTATAAGTAGTTCTGAAATTTCTCCTCTTTTTTTACTATTTGAATTTATCATTCTTTTAGCATAAACTTCATTTATATTAAATCCTTTATAATTTTCTTCAAAAAAATCATCTTTTTGGTTTGTATTTTTTGGATTGGAATTACTTAACATTAATCTTGCATTTTTAGTGTTTAACTCATTATAATATCTTGCAAGTTCTTTTTGAGCTTCCTCATTAAAATCTTCTTTTGTATATGATGTAAATCCTGATGTGACAGATATTGGCCTGTATGGTGGATCAAAATATACAAACGTTTTATTATCCACATACCTATTACTTCTTTTATAATCATCATATAAAAATGTTACATTTTGAATTAATTTTGACAAGTTTCTTAAATTTTTTGAATCACATATTGTTGGATTTTTGTATTTACCACATGGTACATTAAATTTTCCACTTTTATTAACTCTATATAATCCATTAAAACATGTTTTATTTAAAAATATAAACTCTGATGCTCTTTTTATATTAATTTCCTTTTCTAATTTATATGAATTATATTCTTTTCTTATATCATAAAAGTAAATATTTCTTTCATCCATTTCTAATTTTTTGTATTCTTTTTCTTTTTTATATAATTCTTGAATTAATTGCTCTATATTATTTTTTATAACATTATAACAATTTATTAAATCCTCGTTTATATCAAAAGCATATGCTTCTTTTACTTCATATTTTTGTAGTACATCTATTAAAACAGCTCCACCACCTACAAATGGTTCTACATATTTTTCTATTTTTCCATTTTCTAAGTCAAATGGATAGAAGTCTTTTAATTGTGAAATTAGTCCACTTTTTCCTCCTGCCCATTTCACAAAAGGTCTTATAACTTCCATTTCTTACCTCCAGTTTTTCTACAGTCTTCATTAATCTTTTATGATATATGTTTAATTTTATATATTTATATTTTTTTCATTACATTTTTAAGTTTTCCTAATGATTTTGACATTGATATTACATCTTCATCTATCTTTACTAGCTCATTGTTTATAACTACATAATTTGTAATATTTATATTTGTTAAATTCATCATTTTTTCAAGTTCGTTTTTTATATAATGAACCTGTACACAGTGTGGTGATTTATCAACAGTAGCAAATATTATATTTTTTATTTTTCCTGTTCTTAGCATTCCACCTATTTTAGTTATTGCCATATTAATATGTGTTTCTTCTAAACATAATTCATATATATTTTCTGATATTTTTTTTACTTTTTCATAACCTTGTGGTTGCATATTTTTCAAACAGCTTCCTACTATAATGATTGTTTCTTCTACATCATATATATTGCTTCTCATTAAATTTTTCATAATATATCTCCATTATTTTTATTAGTTGGTATTTTATCATAAAAATAAAAAAAAATGAAGTATTTTTATACTTAATTTCAATTTAAATATTACAAGATAATATTTTTGATTAATTTTTTTTAAAGAAAACCTTGAAATATAAGCTTTGAATGAAGTGACGAATGTGTATGAAAAAATTTTAGAAATTCTATGCAGTTTTATGGTAAGAGTTCACGATAGTGGAAAGGACCCATAAAGCAAATTAGAATTTCTTAAATTTTGTAATAAGCCGAGGAATGTAATGAAAAGCTTATATTTCAAGGATTTCTTTATATTAATTTTAAATAAACCATTATTTTGTAACATTTAATTGTATCACTTTACTAACTGTTATTATTAAAATTGCTTATTTCAAACATACCACCACATTTAGCACATCTATATTTTCTTGCAAAATTTTTGCTTAGCCTCTGTCTGTAAAACTCTTGTTTACAACATTTACATACAATTTTATAATTATAGTTTTGTGATTCCTTATATTCAATATTACTTTTTTCAAAATCTTTTTTCTTATCTCCAACTCGAGATATATTATAGTTATATTTTTCATTTATTATAGTAGCATATTTTTTAAATTCTTTACCATGATTATTACAATATGGCATACAGTGTATCAATTCGTGCATTATAGTATTTTTTATAATATCATCTCTAAGTTCCATTACCCACTTACTAATTTCAATATAATGTTTGTTAATTTTTTCGTATTGTTTACAACATCCATATCTTTTATTGTTTCGTTTTGAAATTGATATTTCTATTTTTCCATATTTCTTTTCATTTAATATATCAATTCCAATTTTATTTAATTCATCTACACATTCTAAAAATGACTTATATAATTTTTGTTCCATTATTCTTCAACTTTCTTTATTCTATAATATCTTCTACAATCTATTTTGCCTTTTAAATAACTACTTAGCTTTTCTCCATTTATTATATCTTCCTTTTGTTTTTTAGTTAATTGCTTGATATGATATTCTAATTTACAAGCTAATGATTTATTTTTACTTCTCCAAACAGCCTCTAATTTTTCTACCTGATGCGACTTTGTATATTTTGCTCCTTTATTTGCTAAATGTTCTGATAATCTTTTTTCTACATTATTTGTCATTCCAGTATATATTGAATTATCTAAACACCTTATCATATATGTATAGTACATGTTATTCTCCCTCTTAAAATTCGTTTATTCCGTATAAAATCTCTTACCTTTTCAAATTAACTCCATCTTTGAACTTTGAAATACCATTTTAGTATAAAAAGAAAACCACTCCTTTCGAAGTGGTTAAAGAACTCACATGGTACACCTCACCTTTCAATATTCTTCTATATTTAACTCGTCTAGGCTGATTCCTATTGCATCTCCGTCAATGTCCAGATTCACTCCATTTTCTTCAGCTATTTTCTGAACAATATCAGTCCATATCCCATCAAATACAGGAAGTCCTGAAACATTTACAGAAAATTCAATGTCATGCTCATTTTCCAATTCATAAGCATGAACACTGTCCTCCTCCGCTGGACATACATACACATTCGTTACAAATTCTGGTGCAATGTCAATAGCATGTTCAATCGCACTACACCATGCCATTATTGCTCCACCAAAATGTTTGTCAATAAGTTTCTCTTTCCATGTCAATTCTCTCATGAAAATCCTCCTTTTTTAATAAAAACCTGGAGGCTAGCAACTCCAGATTTGATAATAATAACATATATATCAATATCAAATGACGTTGCTAGAATTGTCATTTAATTAAATTATTTTATATATAAATAATACCACATTATGTAAATTATGTCAATGTTTTTATAAATCTCATCAACAGTACATGAAATAGTATCTTTAGAACTTACCTCTATTTCTGTTTCTTGCATTTGTTGAATATTTGATTCATTATCCTTTAAAATATGTTTTATTGTTAAAGTTGTTTTTTCTTTTATCTTTCCTTTTTCTTTTTTCTCAATAGTTTTTCTTAATCTGACCCATTTTTTAGGAGTAGATTTGTACTTATTTATAAATTCTTTTAATTCTTTGCTATTTAATATTTCTAATATTTTTTGTTTTTCTAATGTAAATATATCTAATAACCTATTAATTTTAAAATTTCTTTTTAAAAACTCTATTTCTTCATTATTTAATAATTGATCTATTTCTTGAAAAAGATTTCTAATTTTAGTTAATGCTATGTCTTTTCTTAATTCTATAATTTCATTATTTAATTCATATAAATTAGAATTATATCTTTGATTTATATACATTAAATCATATACACATAAATATTGCTCTGATGAACTAATATATTTTCCTCCTGCTTTTTTTATTTTGTTTGCTATTTCTTCTTTATCAATATTTAAAACTTTTACCTCTAATTCCATACTACTCATATTACATTTTTCTCCTTAATCTCTTCTTATCTCCCTCATGTTATTATGTTTAACTCTTCTTTTATTCTTTTATATAATTTTTTATGTCCATTTTCATTTGGATGTATTCCATCTACATTTAAATCTTCTATCTCTAATATATCTAACACATTTAAAAAACTAATTTTACTTTCAATGCAACATTCTCGTATCTTTTCATTATATTTCTCTATATTTTTATTAAAATATATTTCATTATTATTCCAACTAATTGGTACTGTATAATTTTCATTAACTCTCGTTAATCCAATAAACAAAATATTTTTAGTATATAGCTTACATATATTAATTATTTCTTTTATAACTTTTTCAAAAGTATCCATATCAGTTTGCTCTTTTTCTATATTTTTTAAATACAACGCATCATTTATTCCTATCGAAATTATTATAGTATTAGGATTTCTATGTTTACATTCATTATTAATTCTTTTTAGCAAATTAATAGTTGTTTCAGATGGTATTCCTAAATTATATACAATATTTTCATCTTTACTATTTTGACAATCTATTGCTAATCTATTAACCCATCCAGCTTTTTCTTTGTCCCAAGCCCCCCATACAATACTATCACCAAATACACATATGTTTCCATCTAGTTTTGCTATTCCTATATCTTTTAGTAATAAATTGTATATTTGCTTTGTACTTTCATTTTTCAAAATATTTTCTCTATCTATCACTTCATTTTCTTCATAAGAAATCTTTATGTTTTCCATATCAAATTGTTCTCTTGTTAAGTCTACTATATCCCCTTTTACAATATTAAAATAATGTGTATCTCCATTATCGAGTTTAATGCAATGAATAGTTCCACCAAAATACTTTTGAACTATTAAAGAGGTTACTTCACATTGACCATAAGTAGGATTTTGTTTGCTCCATTTATCTTGATATGTTAAATATGCTGTTTCTTTTTTATAGCTGTTTTTCAATAGTCTTTCTAGTTTCTCTGTATTCATATTTCAACTCCTTTATTTTTACACTATATTCTGACAAATTTTAATATTTTTCAAATTCGACCATTCTACTTTTAAAAAAATCATAAAAATACCTTACATTTTCAAGTTCACTCCATTTTTGAACTTTGAAATCCTCTGTGTCTAAATTATAAATTTTAGCATTTAAAATGCCTAACATAAATGGCGAGTGTGTTGCTATTATAAATTGAATACCTAAATATCTAGCCATTTTATTTATTTCTTCTGCAAGTTTTACTTGGTTTTGTGGAGATAATGAAACTTCAGGCTCATCTAATAAATATAGTCTATCTGGTTCAATATTATCTTCTAAAATTTGCAATGTTGTTTCTCCATTAGAATATTTATCTTGTGAAAATTCAAATCTTGCAAACTGTTTTCCACCCTCTTTAGTTTTCAGAAATTCTTTAGCATTTTGCAAACCTCTTTCTCTTGCTAAATTACTTTCTATACTTTCTTGTAGCACTGCATCTTGCTGAATTTTCCTTATTTCATATAAAATTTCTTCGCTTTTTATATATCTACTATTTTCTGGTACCCTATTTATTTTTCTACCATATTCGTTTTCTCCTAGTTCATATTCACAATTATATGCATAATTTTCAAAATAATCTAATGTCCCAATAACTTTTGGATTATCTCTTTCTTTTCCTTTTAAATTCAATTTATGCGCTATAATATTCAATATTGTTGACTTTCCAGAACCATTATTTCCATATAATACTGTTATATTATCAAATATAAATATATCTGGATCTTTATTTTTCAGTACATTAAAAGGATATATATTTGTATTTGCATTTTTATCATTACTTAATTTAAATGTTTTTAGATATATCATTATTTCCATACATCTCCATTGATATGTTTTGTTAGTGCCATTATAAAAGCATTTCTTGTTAAATCTATTCTTGATACTTCATCTTTTGTCAAAAAGCTAATTCCACCTTTTCCTTTTCCTAATTCTTTTCCACTGAATATTTTATCCATAACTTTTCCAAGCTCTGTTTCTTTTATCTCATCTATGTACTTATCTGGAATCGGAAATCCTTGACTTGTTCCTATGCTTTGAAATCCTTCAGAATCTTCTATAACTACTGCATTTATATCAATCCATTCTCCTAGCAAATCTGTAATTCCAGCTTCACTTGATATATAAAAATCCGCTTCTATATTATTATTTATAGCATATTCTTTTAAATTCTTTACTCTGTTTTTAGCACCTTGAAGTATTTCTTCATTTATTGGTTGGTCTCCCACATTTGAATTTACTGATATTCCTTCTATTTCGACATTATCAAAATATTTTTCAAATGCTTGCTTTGCACCTTCTATTTTTCCTGGATTTTTTGTTCCCATTAATATTTTCATTTGCCCCACATCTCCTTTATATATCTATAAATTTCTCCCCAATTATTAACTTCTTTAATGTACTTACTTTCTTCTATTTTCATTAAATTTGTATCTCTAACATATAATGTTTTTACTTTTTAAATTATATCTATTTATATTATCAGTTGTAGCAAATCCATTTTTTTCTTTTACTTTCTCAAGAAATACAATTCCATCTAAATGATCACATTCATGTTGAACAAGTCTTGCAAAAAATCCATTTAGTTGTTTTACTATTTTTTCTCCATTTTCATTATAGTAAGTTAATTCTATATTTTTATACCTTTCTACTTTTCCTCTAATTGTAGGCACACTCATACATCCTTCATATTGTACATCTGTATCTTTTGATAATTTCTTCCAAGTTGGATTTATCATTGCTGTTAATGGTATTTCTTCTGCATCATTATACTTTATATTTTCTTTCTTTGCTCCTACTACAATTATTCTTTTATCTATACCTATTTGTGGTGCAGAAATTCCTAACCCCGTTCCAAACTCTAATGTTGATTTCAGATCTTCTATAATTTCTAAAATATTGTTATTTATATTTTTTATATCTATTTCTCCACATTCTTTTTCAAGAATTGGGTCTCCTACTTCTCTTACTTTTAAAACTTTCCCCATACTATTCCTTCTTTCTGAACTATTCTCAAAATGTAATAAGTTCAATTTTCATTTGCTGTATAAAATGTTTATCGTGTTAAATCAAAATATCTGCTATTTTTATATCATAAATCAACAATTTTTCATAGTATTTTACCAATATTTTTAAAACATATTTATTACTCATACTTATGTAGCATGAAATTTTGCTCCTTTTCTTTAAATTTGAAAAATAACCTAAAGCATATTAGGATTGGTATCGCGGATTATTATTTTTTTATATATTCTTATTTCTTATATAATCTCCTTTAAACTCACTTGCTAATATATCCATTTCAATGCTATCATAATATTTACCATTAATATATTTGCAATCTCTTCTCCTTCCATACTCTTTGAATCCGCATTTGGTGTAGCACTTTAATGCTCTTTCATTAAAACTCATTAAATCCAGTTTTATATTATTCAAATTCAAATAATTAAAACCATAATCTAATATCATTTTAATTGCTTCTGTTCCATATCCTTCATTTCTGTAATCTTTGTCCCCTATAAATATTCCTAAAGTAGCTGTTCTATTAATGGAATCATAATTTTCTAATGATACTGTGCCTATTAACTTATCTTCTTTTAATGTTATTATAAAAAAGTTATAATTTTTGTTTAAATTTTCTTCAAAATATTGTTTTTCTCTTTCTAATGTTGTTATGTATGCACTTCTTCCAAGATAATCTGTTGTTTCAAAATCATTCAACCATTCTGTAAATTTTTCTATATCTTCATTATTTCGTGGTGATAAATAAATTCTTTCTCCTATTAATTTTTTAAAATATTTCATTCCTATCAGCTCCTTTTTTATATTTTCATTGAATATGCTATATTTTTTACCTTAAATCCAAATTGTTCATACATCTTTATCGCACTTACATTTTCTTCATTTACTGTTAAATATATATCTGTGCAATCATTTTCTTTTCCATATTGTTTTACATGTTTTAATAACTGTGTTCCTATTCCTTTTCCTCTATTTTTTTCATCTATACATATTGCTTCGATTTGTAGTTGTTTTCTATATCTCATATTAGGATTATTCTTTTCTTTTATATTAAAAGTGATGTATCCTGCAATTTCATCTTCTATCTTTGCTACGAATATTTCCTTAGCTTGTATCATTTTTTCAAAATTTTCTTTACTGATTACCTCTTCTACACTTAAAAATAAATCTGGTCTCCAATTCACATGTAATTCATGAACTTGTTTTGCTAATTCATTTATTCTATTAAAATCTTCTATTTGGGGAATTTTTATTGTTATTTTCATTCTTTTTTCACTCCTTATAAATCAAATTTTTCTTTTATTATTGTTGCAAATTCTTTAGCTGATAAATTTCCATTATTAATTTTATTAAATCATTTTATCTTTTTTATAAATTATATTTGTAAAAAACTTCATCATATCCTACATCCAGTTTATAGAATTTCTGCTCCCAATTATCAAGTTCTCCTCCCCAACTTTCATATATCTTTCGAGCATTATTATTATCTTTTAAAACTCCAATTATATATTTTCTAGCACCATTTTTTCTTGCCCAATCTTCAAAAATATTTTTTAATTTTGTACCTATTCCTTTCCCTTGATAGTTTGGATTTATATATAATCCAACTAAGTCAGCAAAATCTCCTTCTAAAAAATGTTCATAAGTTGATTTTATAGTACCATTTATTGCTCCTACAATTATACCTTTACATTCAGCAACATAGCATAATCTCTCATTATCATTATAGAATTTATCAGCAAAGCTTTTAATTCTGTTCTCTGTTTCTTTTTCTCTATTAATAAATACTTCTTCTGGAAAAATATTTTTATAAGCATCTCGCCAAACAAAATTTATGAATTCGATATACTGTTTGGCATCATCTTTTATTACTTTTCTAACTAAAATAAAATCATTTGATGTAGTTTTAATTTTTATGTCCATAAATTTTCATCTCCTTATATAATAAAAAGCCTCACAAAAGAATCTTTTAAGACTCCTTTGCAAGACTTTTTATATCTTACTTTATAAGTGTAAGTAACATTTCTATTTCTGTTACCCTTTACCGCTCAAAGTTTATTACTTCTAGGTAAACTCTTAAATTATGTTTTTAATTTTAACATATTATTGTAAATCTGTCAAATTCAAATTTTACATAATTTCATATTATTTTTTAAAGATAATTTATAATTTCCTTAATTTTACTTCTATATTTTTCTTGACTCCCTCATCTTCTTGATCTTTAAGTACAAATCTATCATACCCTCTTTTTACCAGTATTTCATATGCTTTCCATACTTCTTTAGGAATCTCCATTTTTATTTGCCAACCTTTTTCTTCTTCTTTAAAATTATCTATTACAATATTTTTAATATTGTATATTGAATCCACATCATCAACAGTACATTTTCTTATCTTTATATTTTTGTTAAAAGATTCATAGTTCATTTTCATACTTTTCACCTGCCTTTACATAGTTAATAAAGAATTTTCTTGTATAGGAATAAGTCTAGTTTTTATGGTATTTATAAAAGCACATTTATGCTCTATTTTAAATATTTCAGTATCTGTTATTAATTTATAATTTATATATAAATCCGGAATAAACTCATACTTATCACTTTCAAAATTACCATATTGAGTATCACTTTCTGTATAACTACCCTTTAACATATTATATAAAAGTTTCCATCTATCGCATGAACCAACATCAATTTCTTTTGTACTATCTACACCATTATATATGGCATCCTCATTCATATCTATCCTCGTCGATTTAATACCTATACTATCATACAAGTTTTGTAATATACCATCATTAAAATATTGTTCTAATGCTATACTAATACATTTTTCAATATCAGTATTTTTATTTATAACCATTAATCTAACGGGATTATTGTCTTTATAAAAAACAATAGCATTATGCTTATTACTTATATTAATATTTTGATTACTAACAGTTATTATACAATTACAATTTCTTATTATTTTATACTCATCAAATGCAATTTTATTATTTTCAAATCCATCAACAAAAGCACCATTAAAACATTCGTAATGATTGTCATATTGCTCTGTCCATAAATCTATGCTCTTAATTATTTTCATAAATATCAATCCTTCTATCTTTATATTTCATCTTCTTCAAATATTCCATTCCAGAAATTAACATAGCTAAATTCTAGTCCTTTTTTACTATCATTATACCAAAATTTATCTTCTTCAGATGCTTCCCCTTGACTAATTAAATAACTTATTTGCAAAATTCCCATTGCATTAGCAATATCAAAGAATATTGGAAATACTTCTTTTTCATAATCAGTCAATTTATTATATTTTTCATATTCTTTCAAAAATCATCTTTGTTTTACTTCTTGTTTCTTTAATACTCTCTGGATTTAAACACAAATTACAAGAACTCACTGCCAAATCTACAATTCTAGGCAAGTAATTAGATACTGCAAAATCTATTATCCATAATTTTCCGTTATTATCTTTCATAACGTTAGTGCTTATTATATCTCCATGTATAAAAGCATGTGGTAATTTTTTCATATCAACACCTTTAAAACGAATCAATAATTCACTTAATTTTTTATAATCTCTTTCATTTAAATATTGTTTTTTATCTTCAAACTCTTCTATAAAATTTACAATTGCCCATTTATCATATATGAACTCTGAATTTAATTGCTGTCTATGTATATTTGCCATTTGCCTTATAATTTCTTTTATTTCACCTTCATTTGGAATAATTCCTAAATCAAAAAAACTATTACCATTTATGTACTCAAACAAACATAATCTATATTTCACACCCTCTACTTCAATTATACATTCACTTTTATTATTTGTTTTATACAACTTTGGTGTGTTTATATCAGTTGTTTCTGCTAATTCAATTCTATCAATATAATTTTTACAATCTTTATCTGTTCTTCCTTTATGAAATATTTTTACACAATATTTCCCTGTTGTTGTTTCTAATATATAATTAAAATCTTCATAACCTACAGTAATTATTGTTTCAGAAATATATTCTCCCAAATCATACTCATTGCATATCAACCTTGAAATTTTACTTAAGTCGGTGTTTAAATTAATCCTCTCTTTAAATTCTTGTTCCATTAACTCTTACTCCTCCATATACCATTGTTTTAAGAATACACATTTGTTGTTTTCATTTAATTTTATTTGATATATCATGTCATACGATATTGTATCTTTCAAAATAAAGTTAACAATACAGCATTCATCGTTTTCACATAGTATGTTGAACTCAATATCACTTGAGTTTTGTTCTCCTATCTCTTCCCACATTTTTCTAACTTCTTTTATAGTATTTATTTTCTCTGTAGGTGTTTCATAATACTCTACATTTTCGACAAATAGGTTAACGATGTTTTCTATATTTTTCTGTTTCCAATTATTTAGTAATTCCACACACCATTTATAATAATCTCTCATATTCTATTCTCCTAATCTTTACTGTATATAATTTACCATAAATTCCTTAATTTTACAATTAAATCGCCAATATTTCAAAAATTTTGACCTATAAAAAATAAGCATCAGTACATATCTACTGACACCTAATTTTATAAAGATTCTCTAAAACTAATTTTAATAAATTTTCTCTAAAATTTGAAACACTTAGCTTTTCTTCATATCTACCTACCGGCACAACTCATCCCTGTTATGCTCACAGTAAATACACTCTTCAATGTTCAATTTATCTAAATATGTTTTTGGATTATATTCAAGTAATACTCCACCTATATCAAATATTATATTTTTTATCATTATTTTCTCCCTTAATCTATAATTAGTTCTGCTACACATAATTTATGGTCAAATCGTGTTTCTATAATCTCATAGTAATTGTGTTTTATATCTTTTGTTGTTAATATATAATCTATTTGTTTATCTTTTCTAGTTTTTTCATTTTCATAAACACATCTCATTTTGTCCTTTAATTTTGAAAATAATTCAAATATATTTGTATAATTAAAATCTCCCATTAGTATTACATTCTTTCCAGTTTTTATCATATCTAAAATTTTGTCTTCTAATTTTTCATATATTTCTTTATATTTTAATGGACTTTCTCCAAATATATGAAATGGCAAACAATGTCCTGCAATTACTACTGTATTTATTTCTTCTATTTGAGATATGTTAAATCCCTTATCATGAGACCAATATGTAACTGTATCTGTCTTCTTATATATCAAATTCGGATTTTCTAATATATACTTTTCATTATTATTTATTTTAAATTTTGAACATATTGCAACTCCCATTTTATCATTGTAATTCATATCTGATGGAGATAATGAAATTTCTTCACAATATTTTAATTTAGTATTTTCATTTATATAATTTGCTAATGATTGTAAATTATTAGATTCTGTAATAGTTTCTTGCAAAGCAATTATATCTATATCATTTTTTACTATTTGTGTCTTTATATACTCGTAAGAATTCTGATTAATTTCCTTATTCTTTAAGTCTTGTCCTACATTCCAAGTAGCAATTTTTATTATATTTCCCATATTATTTATCTCCTATTATTTCAATTCCTGCATTCCATGCTTTCTTATAAAAAATACATTGAAATGTACGCACTCTGCATTTTATCTGCATAAAAATATTCCTTTAAGATGATTATTTTCTCTATGACTTGAATCTCCTTCTAAACCTCCTATTACTATATTAAGAGCCTGTACGAAAAATTTTGCAATTTTTCTACACTTTATTCAATTCACCGAGTGAATTTCTGCATCATATTTGCTTAAAATTTTTGTTTCTTGCTCGTATATAAATTATAATAATATCCCTGTTTTGCTATAAGTTCCTCATGTGTTCCCATCTCCACAATATTTTTATCTTCTATAAACAAAATTAAATCTGAACTTTTTATTGTGTTTAATCTATGTGCAATCACAAAAGATATTTTATTATTTAATATTTCCTTTGTTGCATTCATTATATATTGTTCAAATTCTAAGTCTAAATTTGATGTAACTTCATCTAATATTACAATATCTCCATTTTTTAAAATTGCTCTTGCAAAACTTAATAATTGTTTTTCCCCATAAGATAATAAATCTGTTTCTGCAGTTATTATTGTGTCATACCCATTTTCAAACTCTTTTATTTTCTCATGAATACCAATCTTTTTGCAAAGAGTTATAATATCCTCTAATACAATATTTTCATTTCCATACATCAAATTATCTTTTATAGACATATTTAATATAACTGGTTCTTGAAAAACATATGATATATTTTTTCTAAGCTCATTTAATTTGTATTTTGTATAATCAATTCCATTTATTAAAATTTGACCTTCTGTTAAATTATAGAATCTTGGAATTAAATTAACAAATGATGTTTTTCCTGCACCACTTTTCCCAACAATTGCAATTGTCTTTGGTTTATCTATTTTAAGATTGATATTTTCCAATATTACATTTACACCATCATAACTTAATGCTACATCTTTAAATTCTATTGAATCTATTCTATTTAATTCTAATGTTCCTTCATCTACTTCTTTATCTATACTCATTATTTGTAAAACATTTAAAAACGCATTATACTTACTCGTTACACCATGAACATGATCTAGCAAGCTTGTCATATTGTTATTAATATCGCTTGTATAGTCTACTATTAGCATTATTGCAGAACTTACTCCAATCCCTATTACAATTTCATTACCACCAATAAATAGTATCGCAATTACTGCCAAAAATGTTAGTAGTGAAAATAGGGCTGTATGTATTCCTAATATTTTACTAGATTTAAGTAATTCATTTTTAGCTTGATTTAGCATTAATTTAATATCATTAATATTAATTTCTTCTAATCTTAAAGTTTTTGTAGTAGAAAAACTATCTATATATTCATTTACTTTCCCTTGTAAATCAATTATTGCCTGTTGAATTTTTTTATATATTTTCATATTTTTATTATAGAATGGTATTAATATAATATAAGATAATATAAATATTGCAATAACAACTGTTGCAATTTTCCAATCTATAAATAACATTATTATTGATGTAATTAAAGTACTTCTTAATCTAACTGCAAATATACCAATAAAATTCCATACAAATAATTGTGATGATTCAAAACTTTGAGTTGTTGTTAAACTGAAAAGTTGACCAACTTGAATTCTATCAAGTTTACTTATATTAGCATTTTGTATACTATCGAATATTTTACTTTTTATCTGTCTATCATTATCAAAATATATTGTTTTTCTTTTTATCTCTAAATATTTATCACTGAAAAATCTAATGAGTATAATTCCAATTAATATAGAAGATATTATTATTGTCATTTTTATATTTTTCTCTGGTATATATTTATCAATTGATTCTGATAATGCATATTGATAAAATATTTGATAATATAAGGCTTGAAAGAGCATAAAAATGCCAAGAGTTATTGTTCTTTTTCGGTTAGTTGTGAAGTTAAACATTTCTTTTAATTTTTGTTTATTAAACATATTCCTCTCCTACTTTATCTAAATTAAGTTCATATACCTTTCTATAATTCTTATTATTCAATAACTCATCATGAGTTCCTGATATTGCTTGTCCGTTATTCAAATAGATTATTTTTTCAAATTTCGGTGCTAATTCAATGTCATGAGTTATAAATATTTTGCTCGAATTATCTTCTAATGTTATCAGATTTTTTAATATATTCCTTTTGTTTATTCTGTCTATTGCACTAAAAGAATCGTCAAAAATCATTATTGGTCTTGGTTTTGTATATGCTCTTATTAAAACTAATCTTTGCTTTTGTCCTTTTGATAACACCATTCCATTTCTTCCTATTTTACTATCATATCCATCATTGAATTTTTGTACATCATTATGGAATGAAAAGAAACTTGAAAGTTCTACTATCTCTGGATAAGAGATTTGTGGGACTAATATTCTAATATTTTCTGCTATTGTTCTAGAGAATAAATATGAGTCTTGCAAAAGTAAGCAAATATTTTCTCTTACTAATTTTTTATTTAAATCTTTAACCTCATAATCTCCAATTTTTATACTACCTTCATAGTCATAGAAACCTATCAATGTTTTAAGTAATATAGACTTTCCACTTCCTGTATTTCCAACAATCATGACCTTTTCATTTGGTTTGATTGTAAAATTTAAATTAGCCAGTATAGTTGTGCCATTTACTTTTATATTAGCATCTTTAAATGTTATAGTAGTATCATTTATTTGTATATTATTATCTTTATTTTCATCTTCTAATGTTAAGTTTAATAGATTATTAAGTCTTTTATATGATGCAATACATAGATTTAAAAACTCCAAAATTTCTGCTAAATCTGTAAAGGCTCTTGTAACTTTATTTGCGTAGTTTATAGTTACATATATGCTACCTATTGTAATAAATCCTTGTGCATATAAAACGGCACTTATTATAAATATAAAAGGAGCTTGTACTTTAACTATATTAACGGTTAGCATATTATACCAACTATCTAATATAACTTTTTTCTTATTTGCTTCAAAGTTATTGTCATTTACTTCATTGAATTTGGCTTTTTCTTTTTCTTGAAGATTATTTACTTTCATAAATTTTATATTAGAGTAGTTATCATTTAGTTTTGCATACAGCTCTCTTTGCACTTTGATTCTATTTTCAATTATTGGCTTAGACTTTTTAAAATACAAAATTGATAATATAATTATTATTAAAATTGCTACAATCATCACACTTGAAAGTCTTAAATCTAAACTAGCTAATTGTCCTATTGCAAATATAATTATTAAAATTAAATCTAATATGTATGTAAATTGCTTTTCTATAAAATTCACTATATTATTGACATCATCTGTAGAATTCTGAACTAAATCTGCAAGTGAATTCTTATAGAAATCTTGATATGTTAAGTTTTGTATATGATTAAATAGCTTTAGCTTTAATTCGAATTGAAATTCTTGTATTATCTTATTTTTTGTTATAGTTCTAATATATGTTGATAATACCACTATTCCTTCTATTACCAATAATAAGATACACATTATTGGTATAAATGATAGTTTATCATTAAATATGCTAATAAAAAATTCAATTGTATTATTATTTACATTCTGATTTAGTAACATGTCAATAAAATATTGTATTACTACTGGTATATATGTTGTTAAATAAGATATTACTAAACTTAATACAAAGAATATTAGTATTAATAATTTTGTATGTTTAAAACTAGATAATATATGCTTTAAAAACTTCATCGTATTTTTCTCCTTATGTTTGAATTTTATCATAAATATATAAACTGTACAATAAATTCGTTAGACATTATCTAGCGAATTTAAAAGTTATTATTTTAAGTTTTATCTCCAAACATTTTTATTTATTATTTCTGTATTTTACTGCTAGCAACAATATTATCAAACAAAAAAACAATTCAAGTGATGTTTCAAATATTAACATAAAATCTTTGCTACATAAAACTGCATATAATGTATATGAAAAACTACTTACTACCCATAATATCCATGAATTTATACTTAAATCACTTGATTTTTTAGTTTTTATTAATTTTATAGTTTGTGGTAAATATGAAATCATTGTACATATAGATACTATTCCTAATAAAATATTTCCTACCATAACAACTTCAACTCCTATTAGTTCTTTCTTAATTTTTCAAATAAATCCTTGTATATTTTATCAACATTCAAATAATTAACTACTGTTATTTTATGATTATACTCTGTAAGTTCATATGCTGTATTATATTTAATATTTGGACAACTTACTTCTTCTGTTTCAAACCATTCTCTATTAATCATATAAGCTATAACACTAATATCCCAAATAACTCTTCTTTCTTGGATGCCATGTACTCCATCGTTATAAAATCTTTGACATAAGTAGTCACATAATTCACTTTTCCCTTTTAAAAAATGTTCTAATTCATATATTGATGTTCTTAAATTAGATGCAACATTTTTGCAAGGTATTATTGTTAATTTCACTTTTGATTCAAAGACAGTTTTTACAGCTTGTACATCTTGCTTAAAATTAAATTCTTTGTTCTCTTTACTTAAAAAGCTATTTCCGCCAAGCCAAATAACTTCAATTTTATTTATTATTCGAGGTTCTCTCTTTATAGCTGATGCTACATTTGTTATAGCTCCTATAGCTAATATATATGTTTTATCATTTTTATTTACAATTTCAATAATTTTGTTTACTGCCTCATTTTCTTCATTATAGTCATTTTTCAAATAGTCTGTTGAACCTTTAAATACTTTATTATTCCATTCAAAATTTAACCAATTACATATCTTAATGATTTCATTATAACTTTTATCTGTTCCTTCTTCTATAGAAATATTATTATCGTGATGATATGGTGCTACTGTAATTGCTTCAATATTGAATCTGTCTTGTGATTTTAATAAGTAAGATAATGCAAATTGATCATCACACTCATTATATATATCTGTATCTAAAATAACATTTACCTTTTGCTTATTTTCTTTTTTAGTCAATTTTGATATTCTCTCATATATTTCTTTCCATTTTGAAACTCTATCTAATGATTGCTCTTTTTGATTATATCGTGTATTCATTGTAAAAACTTTAATACCATTATTTATTAAATCTAAACTTATCCTAATACTATCTTCAATCATTAAATCTATATTATTTTCAACACAAACTTCAGTCTTTGCATGTTTATCATATGCGTTTGTAAATAGTAGTTTGTCATAAATAATGTCATATCTATTTAACCATTCTTCAGTTAATTTATAAGGATTTGTATATTCTCCGTTATCTCTTCCAGTTATAATATATATTTCATGTCCATCTTCCTTTAATTTTTTAATGTAATAAGATACATCTTGTAAGGGCTTTAGCTTTTTAGCAAATTCTTCAATATTTGCATTATAAAAACTTTTTTCTTCTTCCTCTGTCCAATCAAACATTCCTTTTCTTAAACATTCTGGATTTTCATTTATAATTCCTGCATTTCTCAACTCTTTATCATGTTTCAAATATTCTTTTAATAATGTATCATCAAAGTTTGATATTACATTATCTATATCAATTCCTATTCTCATACTATATTTCATTCCTTCTACATAAAATTATCTAAATTTTTCATTTTCACTTCTCATTAATAAATTATAATGAAAGTAACTCAACTCGCTAGACAGTGTTTGGCGAATTTAAAGCATCTCCTTTTTTAATTTTCCACATCCTATTTTTATACTTTTATTTTCAATTAATTTTTTCTTTAATAACTTCTGCAAAGATGTATCTTCTAATAAATTATTGTAATTATCACATTCCTGTATATTAAAAACAAAATTTAATATATCTTTTTTAGCATCTGTTCCATCTTGTACTTCAAATAAATTATAAAACTTACCAATATTAGAATTAGAATCAATCATTGCATTTATTTGATTACTTAATAACCAAGAATCACAGAAATATTCTGGATTTTTCAAATCAAAGTGTTTTTTAATCTCCTGCTTAGACTTTTTAATGGATTTTAATACTTTTTCTATTTCTAGTTTATCTCCAGAAGGTATGTGTATTTTTACATAATTTTCTTTTTTTTCATATTGTAATCTTCCAACTTCTATTAACTTTGTATTGATAAAATATCCAGCCCAAATCATTTGTGAAATTCTAATATTTTCTAATTTTCTAACATAAATATCTGTAGTTAGTGCTTCTGTAACTCTTTTTTTGTATAAATTTTTTTCTGTATTATTATAATTTTTATTTTCCATATTCCTTTCATGTAATTTATACCCTAATAATACTAAAACATTTGTTATAAAAGAATTGTAATGTTCACCAAAAAGTTCTTTCATATTTTGCCTTTTCCAAAGAGTGCCTATTTTATCAGTATATAAGATATTATAAATTTCTTTTGCTCTAATATTAAAATCTTGTATTGTATTTATATCTTCTATGCATTTATAACATTTATTTTTATAATCTATATCATTTATTTCATAATACTTCAAAGCATTATCAATATCTACTAATTCTATCTTCATACTACATTCCTTACTATTTATTTTTTCGTATCTTATCATAAAAACACTAAAAAAGAAAGCCTTTTGACAAAGACTTCCAATTTAAGTTTTACCTCTAAACATTTTATTAAATTTATACTACTCCGCACACCAGGTCAACTTCTATCGTTACTTTAATTTTATGATTTTCTACTCTTTTTATCTTATTTTACCTTTTTATCCAAACTACAAAAATTCTCAAATGCAGTAAACTCATCTATTGTATCGAATCTTTTAAATATAGCACCGAGCAACACTCCACATGGCTTGTAAATGGGAACATATCTACAGGAATTATATCTTTAATCTCATATTGATTTTCAAATATAGCCAAATCTCTAATTAAAGTAGCAGGATTACAGCTAATATAAACAATCTTTTTAGGTTTAATTTTCAATATATTATTAATAGTATTTCTATCCAATCCTTTGCGTGGAGGATCAAACATAACAACATCAGCAGTTATTCCTTTTTTATTTATTAATTCATCTAATACAATTTCTACATCACCTGAATAAAACTCTGTATTTTTCACATCATTCATCTTTGCATTTTCTCTTGCCACATCAACTGCCTCTTCAACAATCTCTATTCCATATACTTTTTTTGCATATTTAGCCATAAATAAAGTTATTGTACCAATTCCACAATATAAATCAAAAACCTTATCTTGTTTTGTTATTTCTGCCTTTTTTATTCCTAAATTATACAACTTTTCTGCTTGTACAGGATTTACTTGATAAAACGATAATGGTGATATCTTAAACTTGTAATCACCTAATATATCTTCTATATATCCATTTCCATATATATTTATATTTTCTTGTCCTAGTATTACATTTGTATTTTTCATATTAATATTTTTTATAATTGTCTTAATTTCAGAAAATCTTTGTGTTATTTCATAAACTAATTTTTTTTCTTTTGGTATATTTTTTCCATTTATAACTAATATACACATTATTTCACCTGTTTTAAATCCAGTTTTAATTACTATATGTCTAAATAACCCTTTTCTCGTATTTTCATTATAAATACTTATTTTGTTATTTTTTATAAACTCCAGAATGAATTTTGCAATTTCTTCTGATTTAGGATTTTGAATTAAACAATTTTGAATCTGAACAACTTTATGCGTTCTTTCAGCAAAAACTCCTATTACAGGTTCTCCATCCTCATCTATCCCAATAGGGTATTGCACCTTATTTCTATAATGAAATGGATTTTCCATTCCAATTGTTTCTTGTACTTTTATTTTATTTTCTAATGTCTTATTTACTAGACTTTGTACAGAATTTTGTTTCATTTTTAAGGTTTCTTCATATTTAATATGTCTTAAATTACATCCTCCACATTTTTTGTATGTTATACAATCCGCTTCTTGTCTTTCTTTAGATTTTTCTTTTATTTCTAAAATTTTTCCAAATGCATGTGATGATAATACTTTTACTATTAATATCCTAACAGTTTCTCCTTTTATTGCAGAGGGAACAAATATTGTAAATCCATCTATTTTTGCAATTCCCTCTCCCTCATATCCATTATCTACTATTTTAACTACATATTCTTGATTTTTCTGAATTTTCATTTTCTTCTCCCATATTTTATTTAATATCTACATATTACCATAATTTCATCTGTGTTTCAATACTAATTTTAAGTTCATATTTATACTTGTTAATGAATAATAGTTTATTTTTAATTAATTTAAGAAATTGTAATAAACCGATGTATGTAATAAAAAGCCTGTAATATTAATTTACAGACTTTTTTATTTTTCTATTTTACATATTCATTTAAAGGTTTAATTTTATAATTTAGTTCTCCAAATTCACAAGTTGGTACATATCCTGGTTTTGAATTAATAACATCTGGTATTCTATTTACAACAGACGCACAAGTTAATTCTACTGTTGCTGGTTTTGCAACAACTATTGTTGTTTCTGGTTCTCCATATATTGTCCATTCATTTTTATCAAACTCATCTGGAGCATATACTTTTCCAATACATTCACTTTCTATTGTAATTCCCTCTTCTGTTTCTGTTGTTACAACAGCACTCATTCCTGTTGCATCTCCTGCTTTTACTGTCATACCTAATGTTGATGAATATAAATCTTCTTTATATGTTTGTGGTACACATTTTTGTCTTTGTGATTTTACAGTTAATCCTAATTTCTCGCATAACCATCCATTTACATTCCACATATATGATGGCAAATATTCCCCACTATCTATTATTTTTTGTCTTTCTTCATCACTTATTCTATCTACTGAAGCAACCTCTTTATCAAAATCTTCCAAAGATAGTCCAGCTCCATGTGCTTTTGCTAATGCTATTCCGTATTCTTCTACATTATAACTTGAACTTCCTTTGATTTTTATAATTTTTTGTGTTGAACCAGCTATTGAAGAAATTAATTGTCCCCAATATATATCTTGATACCCACTACCTGTAATTGTGCAATTATTCTTTTTTGCTAATTCATCTATTTTATTTGTTATACTTGGATTTGAATTTTCTGGATAAAATGCTTCCTCACATGTTGTAATTGCATTTATTCCAAGTTCTGCACATAATAATAATGGATTTTCTACATCTTTAATTAAACTCATTGTTGTTACTATAGCTACATCTGGTCTTACTTGTTCTAACATTTCTTTTGCATTTTCTGCACTTGTTACAACAACACCTTTGTTTTCTGTTCCCAATATTTCGCCAATGTCTTTTCCTATTACATTTGGATTTACATCGATTGCTCCTACTATTTCTGCTCCTTTTTCATACACATATCTCATTGTGTATAAACTCATTTTGCCTACTCCATATTGTACAACTTTTACTTTTCTTTCCATAATAACCTCCATTCTGACAATAATTGTCAGCAAAATTTTGCATAATAATTGTATTTTTATTCACAATCATCTGCTGTACATATTTTATCAATATTATTTCCATTTTTCAATATTTTATTTTTAATAAACTTATTTTTATTTACATCTTTATACTTTTATGATAAAATAAAAAAAATTTTATAAGGAGTGTCTATATGGATTGTGAAAAAAAAGATAAAAAAGAATTAGAAGTTATAAGTGGAGATGGTTCTAATTTAGATATTTCACCTGTTTATGAACATATTAATGCTGCAAAGCCAAAGGGAAAAAGCAAAAACCCAAAAGATATTATTATTCCTGGAAAAAAGAAATCATCAAAAAAATAACCAAAAATAAAAAAGCCAATATATATCAGTTAATATACGTTGGCTTTTTTATTTTTGAGTTTCTTATTTAATAATAACATAAGGAACACTGCCTGGCAGAATAAACCACATTTTCTTTGGCATGCAGTATCCTCTCCTTTTTCTACTTACTATTAATTTCTAGTAACATAATGTATTATACTGTAAATTTACATAAATCACAATCTTTTTCATCAAAAAATATATCTATCTTTTATTTAAAAAGTAATTTCAAAAATTTCAGCAGGTTTCATATCACCACAATCACAAATAGATTGAAAGACCATTTTATGTGCTACTACTATTACTGTATCATATTTTTCTTTATATTTATCAATAACAGACATAACTCTATTTTTTAATTGCTCTTTTGTTTCCCATTTTCTTTTTTCTTTATTTGGATATACACCATTATTTTCAATATAATCTTTATAGTATTCTTTCATCTCTTCACTATTTTTGTATTGATATGTAAGATCTGGTTGCCACTCCCTTATATCTGGCTCAACTACAATTTCTAGTCCAGTTTCTTTTGATATTATACTAGCTGTTTGCAATGCTCTTGTATATGGTGAAGCTACAATGATTTGTGCTTTTTTTAATCTAATATCTTTTGCTATTTCTATAACATCTTTTATTCTATCTTGTTTTAATGGTGCAAAATCATGTCCTTGCCCTATAAACCCATGAGTATCTCCATATGTATAATCTGGTTTACCATGTCTAATTAAATAAAATATTGCCATATTCATTCCTCCATTAATATAAATAAAATTTAAACTTTTTTTATATTGACCGCATTGCATGCTTAAATGTAGGATATTTTCCTAATTTTTCAAATACATAACTAATTGCTACTGTAGATAATGCACATCTATCTAAAATAATATTTTTTCCATCTAATAAATCAAACACACAATATTTTATCTTTAAATTTAAATATTAATATAATATTAAAACATATCAGCAAAATAATTTAATATAGTCCAAGCTAAAACACCTAAAATAATTAAGCTTGATATTATTATTGTTTTTACTTTTTTAGTTATCTTTTTACTAATAACAACAAATAATCCTATAATAAATAAAATTACTGGCAAAACAAATTTTCCTATACTAAAAGCTTTTTCTACAGGCGACGTAACAATTTCAATTCCATATGCTGTTTGAATTCCGTAGTCTGTTTGAATATCATAAACTGATATAGCAAAGACTTTGGAAATCATATTTAAAAAAAATACTTGAATAGAAACTAATATTTTTTTTATTTTACTTTTCATAACTATTTTCCTCCTAACATTTTGTTTATACAGATTTTGGGTTTGTTATTATCAAAATCCCATGTATGTAAAGAATCTCCTAGACAATATTTCCAATCCTTACATTGCTTACATTCTTTACATTTAAATTTATTTTCATCTCTAACCCATTTAAATTTATTTTCCCATACATCTACAAAATCGTCTGTTCTAACATTACCTTGCACAAGCTCTTTTCTTCTTTCAACACTTGGGCATACATAAATATCGCCATTATATAAAATACTAGCTGTTGTAAATCCTGCCACGCAGAAAAACATATGTTGTCTTACTTCTTTTTCAAACTTCATTCCCAAAAAATGGTTACAGCCATATTTTATATCAAATTTTGAAATTTCTCTTTTATCTTTTATGAAAGTTAATAATTTTTCATAATCCTCTTTTATCAATAGCAAATCTTCATTTTCATTTGCTCTTCCAATTGGTTCAATACTTAATATTCTCCACGAATTAATATTCAAATCTTGCATTACAGAATATAATTCTTCTAACTCATTAATATTAGTCTTATTGATAACAGTAGTAATTTGCAACCAATCTAAGAAATTAGCTTTTTTTAGTTTTTCAACATTTTCAATTATTCTTTCATATGAATTTGGAACGCCTCTAAATTCATTGTGAGTATCTTTTAAACCGTCTATACTAATTGAGATTGTCTCCATTCCTGAAGATTTCATCTTTTCTATTATTTCATCATTTATTTGTATTCCATTAGTAGTCATTCCCCAATGAAATCCTAATTTATTAGCGTAAGTCATTACTTCAAATAAATCTTTGCGAAGTAATGGTTCTCCTCCAGTAACATTAATTAAAATTTCATCTGCACAATATTTTTTTGCAATACTATTAAAGGTGTCTGTTACTTCTTGAGTTGTTAATTCTGTATCTATATTTATATTTTCTCCTGCTTTACTTCCACAATGCTTACATTTTGCATTACATCTTAAAGTCGTTTCCCAAAACAAATTATATAATTTTGGTTTTTGTGCTAATAACTGTTTATTTCTATATGCAACTTCTGCTTCTCCATACTTTATAATTTCTTTTATCATAATTTTTCTCACTTTTCATTTTTAATAACTATCTACATTATAGCACATAAAATTTTATTTTTGTATAGTTTTCTATTTTTATATATATTTATTATCTTTTCTATATATCTAAATCCTCAATTTTAAACATTTTTTACCTAAATCTTTTATTAAAGCTCCTAGATGATATATTTCTTTATTATCTATAAATTCTACTTCAAATTCTTTATTACTTCTTTCTATATATTCATCTAATTGTTTCTGAATTTATATTAACACTTGTCCTAATAAATTTTTCTTCATTATCAACTTCAATTGGTGCATAAATATCAAAAATTCCACTATGAAAAAACTTTGTTAATTGTTCAATATAACTTCTTCTAAAATTTATTTTTTCAATTTTAAAGTCACCATTTTATCAGCTAGTATAGGAAAGAAGTATTTTTTGACTATCATATCATATTCAACTAAATCTAAAATAAATTCTTCTAAACATTCTTCATATCCTCTAACATTTCTTGAAATGCTGGTCTATGTGCCATATCTCTTGCTGATATTCCTGTATCTTCATACACTTTAAATACTTCTTATTCTTTAAATTTACAAAGCTGTAATAGTTTTTTCTTTTGTTCTCCTAAACTAAAACCTTCTCTTGCTTGATCTTCTGTACTTACACGAATATATATTCCTTCAACTTTTCTTTCTTCATTCATAATTTTAAATTCTTCCTTTAATTTGAATGGATAGGCATTAATACAAAAAGTGCCTTTAGCTAAACACATAACTATCGGTACTTTTTAAAGTTTCATATTATAATTAAATACAATTCTAAAAACTCTAAAATTAATGCCTTGCCATGTATTCTTGTAGTTTAGATATAGGATATTTAGTCCTTAAATCTCCCACATAAAAGTAATCATGTTCATTAAAGAATAAGTATAAATTTCAGAGAATAAATCTCTGCTTATCTTGTTTTTCTTTTTTACGATACTTATAATATCACACCGTCCTTCCTTTTTCAATAAAAGGCATCAAAAAAATCAACCTTTTCCAGTTGATTTCTTGTTTTTCGTCTGGTGCGACGATTTAATCTTTTGGTGGAGATGAGGGGAGTCGAACCCCTGTCCACAACACCATCCACATAAACTTCTCCGAGTGCAGTTTATTGTTAAAATTCATTTAATAATCATCAATAAACAAACCATTATTAAATATATCTACTAATTACCCACTGTTTTCGTAGCCAAACAGTTTTGTTTACCACTAAAATGACACCAAATTAAAGTATGTGGTAATACCTTAACAGGCGTTGCTACAACTAAGCAGCAAATGCTAATTCTGTATTATCAGCGTTTATATTTATTCTCCCGTTTTTTAAAGTGGCAAACGAGAATCCACTACTCGCTATTCATGTTTCCAATGTAATGTCGAAACCATTACATCCCCATAACAAATATAATTATAATATATTCGTCTAATAAATTCAACCCCTATTGAATTATATTATCATTGCCAATAAATATAAAACTATATGTTGCAACGGAAAAACTAAGTAAAACAAATACTGTATTATTTTATTTCTATTTCCACATTCTCCATTATATAAAGATATAAATGCAATAGAAGCTATCATTGCATACTTACAACCAGAACTATAACCTATAAATAATGTTGATATTATTAAACAAACAAATATTAAAAATAAATATAAAATTCTTTTTCTCTTTTTATAATCTCCTGTTTGTTTTAATATCAGTTTATTATCTCTTTCAAATATTTTTTCAATTCCATATAATTCTAAAATTAAGAAAGGTACAACCATATCAAATTCTATCTGAAAATTTAAATATATTAATAATATTAATATAAATATATTTATCCTGATAAATATATTTTGCTTTTCATTTAATCTTTTAACAATTATCTTTCTGTCTATTATCGCTAATAAAATTAAAGAAAGAAAATATGAATATACCACTCCAAAATAATTATTAACTCCTGTCCAATAATTAGGATAATATTCTTGATTAATAAAGCCTAATATAAATAATCCTATTTGAGTAATTGTTGCTAAACAAAAAATTCTAAAAATATATTTTTTTAAGTTTTTTGTATAAAAAAATCCCTGAACTATTAAATATGCAAATAAAGGCATCGCAATTCTGCCAACACTTCTTAAAATATAATATGTATTTTGATCAAATTTTTGATATAAATATCCAGCTATATGATCAATTATCATTATTACTATTGCTATTATTTTTAAACTATTTGAAGATAATCCTTTTTTCATTTACTACTCTCCTAAAGTAATAGAGGCATAAAGCCTCCATTTTCCAAATCTATTTTTCATCATTATTGTTTTCTTCAATATTTTTGTTTCTTTTTGCTTTTTTGTCTATAATTAAAATTATAGTAACAATAACTATAGCAATTATAGAAACACCAATAATAATAATATACATTTTATGGCTTTCTAAGAATGAAACTT
Source organism: uncultured Clostridium sp. (assembly GCA_902462295.1). GTDB lineage: Bacteria > Bacillota > Clostridia > TANB77 > CAG-508 > CAG-269. Next base: position 38,200 of record CABQAZ010000012.1, read on the forward strand.
TATCTTTTACATCAGTATCTCCACTTGTAGTTGTAACTGAATATTCTTTTTCCTCTATAAGCTTATTTACTAACACATATTTTGAATTATGACTTATTAAAAATTCTATAAATCCGTCTTCACTATATGTTGCATTATCTGTCATTTGTGTTAATTCTTTTGTTTCTTCATTATAGTAATATACAAGTATATTATCCATATCTAGTGCTTGTTTTAAATCTTCTGTTACTTTTATTCTAACTATTGCCATACCAGGTAATTCCCCATTATTAGCAAAATTAATTACTACACCATCTTGTACAATTTCTTTTAATAATATATCTTTACTTGCTAAATTGTATGAAATTTCAGCATTTATATCTTTTGATGTGTTGATATTATTACCATTAAATATTATTTGATTTTCTCCAATATTTATTGTCAATTTTATGTCTTTTCCTTTAATTGCTTCAAATATATTTTTGCTTATATTAACATTTTCGTCTAAGTTTATCGTTATACTTTGTGTTTCTGTACTATTAGATATTTTATCTAATATATCTTGAGTAATTTCTGAATTATTATATGTAAAATCTGTTACAGCTTCTTTTTTTACTTCTTCAATCTCTTTTTTTATTTGTGGTGTACTAGATTCTTTGTTATTTTGCGTATTTGTTACCTTTATTGTTTCTGTAGTTTGTACATTACTACTTGTTGCACATTCTTGTGCATTACTGCTTGTTGCATCACTACTTGTTGCATTGCTACTTGTCGCACATTCTTGTGCATTACTGCTTGTTGCGTCACTACTTGTAGCATTGCTACTAGTTGCACATTCTTGTGCATTACTACTTGTTGCATTACAATCAGTTGCAGAATTTGTAATTTCAACTGCAAAAGAATACATATATCCCTCTAATTTTTTAAATTTTCCTGTTTTTATAACTATTCCTGTTACACATACTAATGCTACTATTCCTATAGCAAAAACTAATCTTTTAATCATTTTTTTCATTTTATTTTCCCCTCTCATTTGTATCTATATTGACATTTGTACTTATAAACAATATAGCCATTAATATCCAAAATATTGGTGTTACTATTACTACCCATAAGTTAAAACAATCCTGTATTAAATAACATATAAATGCTATAAAAAATACTATTGAATATTTATTGATATTTTTTAATCCATTTATTACTTGTAAAATAATATAACTCAAATATGATATCATTCCTAAAATACCAGTATTAACTAAAATCGTTAAATAACTATTTGCTGCAGTATCATTTATTGTTAAATCTCCTAATTTAGCTACATCTTGTGTGTATCTATCCATAAATCTTATTGCAAATGTATCTGGTCCAGTTCCGAATAATTGGATAATCTTTTACCAATGATATACTTCTTTTCAATAAAAATATCCTATAAGTACCAAAATCATCATCTAAGTTTCCATGTAATATTTCATGTATTTCATATAAAAATCCATCTGTAAAATTGATAAAATATATTGCACATAAGCCTATAACAACACATAAAATTAAAGTTAAATAAAATAGTTTTATTACTTTTTTATTTGTTGATACATCAAATTCTCTATTTTTCAAAATATATGCTAATCCTATAAATACCGCTATAATTACAAATAATGCTATTGCTATTTCATTTATTTGAAAATCTAGTTTAAGTTTTCCTACATCATAATAATATACTGGATTAACTATTATATTTGTTAAATATCCTAATAAAATCATTGCACCAACAACTAGTAATCTAGATAGTCTTTTACTATTAGTTATTACAAATGGAATTGTTAAAACTAAAATTCCACAAAAGGCTACTGCTCCACCTAGAACATCTAAAACTTCAAATATGAAAAATCCCATATATATTGAAAGTAGATGTATTATTTTTTTGTAAATTTTATCTTCTTCTATAAATACAAATTCCGCCATTGATATTGTTAAATATATACAGTAAAATGCTGATACAAAAGCAATATTTCCAATAGTTCCTATAAAGCTTACATTATGAGTTCCTATTCCATTTTGGTACATATTAAATGGATTAAATCCTATATACTGAAGTATTGCTACTAAACTTACCATTATTGATGATATTGAAAAATATATACTATATCTCTTTTTAAATTCTCCAAACATTGTAATATTCAAAAAACTTAAACAATATAATGTTATACTTATTAGTCCCTCTGCTCTTCCCACACCAACGAACAAATTGTATTTCTTAAAAAAAGGAGATATCAAAGTTGAAATTATATTTACTATTAAAAAAACAATAACTGCCCATTGTATTTTATGTAATTTAATATCTTTAAAAATATTAGTTTTTTTAAAGAGCCAATAATATGTTATAATTATAAATAAAGCTGAAATATAAATTGCATTTATAATTAAAAAGTAACTATATTTAGCCTCCAGAATTCTAAAAAAACCTGTCGAGTCCACTAATAACGGAAATAGCATTACCATTACTATTATATATATTTCTGTTATTTTAGATAAAATATTTTTTTCTTTCCTTGTTTCCATTATTCCTCCATCACCTATTATAACTTTTTACTAATTCTATTATTGAATTGATTTTTCTCCAAGTATCTGGTTTTACCTGAGTTGGTTGTATTTCAATATCAAATTCTTCTTCAAGTCTTGATATTAAATTTATAAAAGCTAAAGAATCTAATATTTCATTTTCTATTAAATCAATATCTAGATTATCTTTTATTGTTTCATTTTCACATGTTTCTGCTATTATATTAATAATTTTCTCTTCCATCTGTTAATCCCCTTAATTTTTCAATATCTGTTTTTCCATTACTATTAATTGGAAATTTTTCTAATATCTTAATGCTTGGTCTCATATACTCTGGTATTTTTAATGCCAATTCTTTTTTTATTTCTAATTCTGTTTTATTTATATTTGTTTTTAATTTTACAAAAGCAATTAAGTTAATTACTTTATTTTTTTCTGATTTTTTTTCAATAACTTTTACTTTTTCAAAATAATTTAAATCATAAAGATTTTTTTCTATATCTAATAATTCTATTCTATATCCTTTATACTTAATTTGCTTGTCTTTCCTACATTTATAATATAGATTCCCGTTACTCCAATATCCTAAATCACCTGTTAAATATGCTTTTTTTCCATTATATTCTATAAATGTTTTTTCTTGTACTTCTCCTAGATACCCATCAGCGACACTTTCGCCAATTATTAAGATTTCACCAATTTGATTATCAGATAATTGTTTTTTATTTTTATCTAATATTAGTATTTCTACATCTTTTTTTGGTTTTCCAATTGGTATATTCTCTTGTTTTAATATTTCATTTGTTATTTCTATGCTTGTTACTGCAAATGTGCATTCTGTTGGACCATAACAATTTATAATTTTTATATTTGGAAATCGTAAATATAATTTTTGAATAGTTGCTTTTAATAATATCTCACCACAAAAAACTATTGTTTTTAAATTTGGTAATATCTCTTTTCCAAATGTTTTATCTAGCAATAATAAGTCAGCAAATGATGGTGTCATTATAGCAATAGTTGCATCACTTTGTTTTAATTGCTTAAATATGTTTAAAAAATTAAATACCATACTATCTTCTAATATAAATTGTTCACTACCACTTACTATACTTAAATACAAATCTGCAACAGATAAATCAAATGAAAAATTTGCTTGATTAAGTATTATATCATTATCTACTTTGGTTATTTCTTTCAACCATTTTATACAAGAATCTACATTCTTGTAAGTTACTTTTACTCCTTTAGGTGTGCCTGTACTTCCTGATGTAAAAATTATATAATAAATGTCATTAGCATTTAAATAAATTTTATTAATTTCATTAAATGTTTCGTTTTCCATAAGTTCATAAATCTGTTTCTTAGTTATATTTTTACAGTATTTACTTTCATAATCACCAAATATACAATATGGATTTACTTGATTTATAATTAAATCCACTCTTTCTTTTGGTATACTTTTATCTACTGGTACATATGTTATCCCTGCAAAAGAACATGCTAAAAAAGTAGCTTTCATATATATTTCTTTATTCCCATACACCATAATTGGCTTCTTTTCTTTGTTATTTAATAATATAAATTGATATATATTACAAACAAATCTATACAACTCTTCATAAGAATAACTCTGATTATTTATTGTATATGCCTTATTTTTACCTTGATTTTTTAAATTTTTTAATATCTCTTCTAAAATCATTTAATTCTTCCTAACTTCTTCTTTTGGTATTAAATCGTAGTCATACATAACTTTTGAATGATTATCTAATATCAATTCCTTTTTTATTTCTTGTTTAGTTTCTTTATTTGTAATTATTCTATATACTTTACTATTTCTATAAAATACTCCATATTCATCTTTTGCATAATGATTATCTTCTTCTATAATTTTATATTTTTCTTTAAGTGGTTCTGTACTTCTAATTTCTCCATATAACATTGTTTCATCTAGCCATACTCTAATTTGAACCGGATATTTAGTTGTATTTTTAAACCTATAGTCCAAAGCTTTATAACAAATTGATGTACCTGTTCCAAATGGTACTCTTCTTTTTACATCTGGAAACAATGCATCTGAATGATGATGTAATTCTGTAACTTCCAAAGGAGTATGTAAAACTAACCAATGTATCATATTTGCCATTTGACAAAGTCCTCCTCCTACTCCTTTCTTCATTTTACTGTTGCTAATAACTAGTCCTTCTAAATATCCTTTTCTTTTTGTTGCATTTCCAACTAAATTCCAAAATGAAAATTCTTCTCCAGGTTTTATAATAATACCATCAATTTTTTTGCTTGCAAGTTGTAAGTTTACAATTTTGTTTTTTTGTAATTGCATATCTACACCATGCAAATTTCTTAACAAAATTTTTGTATCACCTTTCCATATATATTCCAAATTGTTTTTATCTATCTTTTTTGCGAATTTTCTGCCAGCTTTAAAATCTTTTAAATCTTTTTTTAATGTTTCCTTTATTAAGGATATTTTATAAAAAATTGGTCCATATTCGCAAAATAATTTTCTCTTCTTTTTCATATTTATTAATTTCCCCTTAAATATTTCGACAAGTTCTCTCTTAATTTGCAATTTCATTGTAACATTTTATAAATTATTATGCAATACCTATTGCCATTTTTGTTGTCATTTTTTGGCAATATTTTTATTTTCACTTTTTGGGTACAATATTAATTAGTAAAAAGGATTTATAGTTGAATGTTTTTTCAACCATACTTATACCTTGAGAAAGGAAGGATTGTAAAATGAATCGTAATAATAAGAATGATAAATTTGTAATTAAAAAAACTAAAAATACTAATAGAAGAATTATAATTCGTACTACTGATGAAATGGCAGATGAAATTTTTGAAATTGCAAAACAAAATGAAGTTAGTGTTAATACTTTGCTTGTGAACTGCATAAGATATGCTCTTGATCATAGAGAATAAATATAAATATTCTTTAAATTCTCTTTTTGTTATAGAAGTAATTTATTTCATAAAACATAAAAAAATAAATCTGCAGATGTTCTTTCTAATATTTTAACATTTGCAGATTTTTAATTATTGGTTGGGGTAGTAAGATTCGAACTTACGAAATGACCGGGTCAGAGCCGGTTGCCTTACCACTTGGCGATACCCCAATATAAAAACTACAATGTATATTATCATAATAAATAAAAATTTGCAACAACAATGCTACAAATTTTTACTATTATTATTACAAATTAATGTTTTTCATTAGTATTTTATAAGAATTCCTTGAAATAACTTATTATTTTTTAATATTCATATTCCTGTATTTCTCTTTCATATTTTTTATATTCAGGAAAGTTCTTTTCAATCATCTGATAAAATCTTTTTCCATGACTTTTATATTTTAAATGACAAAATTCATGAGCTACTACATATTCTATAACTTCTCTTTTATATTGCATTAATTTTGGATTAATTGATATTTTTTTATTATCACACATTCCTAATACTTTGTTCATTTTTATTATCTCATATTCTTCAGGTGCAATTCTTAGTAGTTTTCTTGTTTTCTCCATAACATTTTCTATTTCATTATTAGCTATTTGTTCATACATTTTTTCTATTGAAATCTCTAATATCTGTTCATTTCCTACCTTTTTATATTTATTAGGTAAAACTATTTCTATTGTATAATTTGCTTTTAAATTTAATTCAGGTACTTTTATATTCTCATATCTAACATGAATATCGTAGTTCTTTCCAAATATCTTTACTAATTGTATATTTGAAAACTCTTCATCATATTCTTGCATTTTACTTAATATCCATTTTTTCTTCTCTTGTACTATTTGTTGTATTTTGTTTGAAGTAAAATACCAAGGTGCATTTACTACCACTTCACCATTTTGAACTGTTATATACATATCTCTATTTGTAGCTTTATTTACTGTATATGTTATTACTCCAGTTTTTCTTCCAAATATACTCATTCTTTTTCCTCCTATAATTATACTTAAATCTTTATATTTATCGTGCTTTCGCGAATTGTTGTTCGCTTTTGTTGTACTTATTTTATATCCTATTTTTCATTTTGTCAATACTTTTTTTGTTTTTTTCGAACATTTTTTTGTAATTTTACAATTATTGATTTTATCACATCTATAATTATAATAAGTACTAACATTTACTCTACTATTTTTTATTTGTCCTGCATATATTTAATCGAGGTGTACTATGAAGAAAAAACATTTTTATATATTTAAATTACAGCAACTTATATTACCACTAATTTTAATATCTTTTACAACATGTCTTGTTATATTTTCAAACACTAATTTATCTGCAGCCAAAAGTGGACTTCTTTTATGGTCTAACTCTATTGTTCCATCATTATTTCCTTTTTTTGTTGCAACAGAACTTCTTTCCTATACTAATTTTACATATTACCTAGGTATACTTTTAAATAGATTTATGAAACCTATTTTTAACATTCGTGGTGAGGGAAGTTTTGCTTTTATTATGGGAATAATTAGTGGATATCCAATAGGTGCTAAAATAGCTGCAAATTTTCGCCTAAATGGAATATGTTCAAAAGAAGAATGTGAACGTCTTTTAAGCTTTACAAATAACTCAGGTCCACTATTTATTATTGGAACTGTTGGAATAATCATGTTTGGAAATTCTATAATTGGTATTTTATTATTAATTACTCACTTATTAGCCTCTATTACTGTCGGTTTTATCTTCAGATTTTGGAAATATAATATTGATACTCCATTAAATGAACAAAAATCTTATACCAACTTTAAAGACAATATTACATTTTCCAATTTAGGTTCAATTCTTGGTAACAGTATTACAAGTTCAATAAACACCATTTTATTAATAGGAGGATTTGTTGTATTATTTTCTGTAATCATATCCATACTAAAAAATAGTCAAATACTTGATATTCTAGCTACATGTTTAAATCCAATTTTTGCTTTACTACATATACCAGAAAAATTTTCCGTGGGATTTATTTCAGGTATCTTAGAATTAACTAATGGACTTAATATAATTTGTAATATACCTGAAAAAAATTTATCTATTAATATTATTATTGCATCCTTTCTTCTTGGGTTAGGTGGTCTTTCTGTTCTTCTTCAAGTATGGAGTACTATTGCCAAAACAGACTTATCAATAAAGCCATACATCATTGGGAAATTATTACATGCCTTTATTTCGGCATTTTATACTTTTTTGCTTATAGAAAATTTTTCAATTTTTAACTTTAATTTATAATGCACCTCCGGGACCGGGTATTTTAGGTTCCTTTTTTTATTTTGCACCTCTGGGACCGGGTATTTTAGGTTCCTTTTTTATTTTGCACCTCTGGGACCGGGTATTTTAAGTGCAATTTTATATTAACTAATTTTTATAATCTTTGCAGTTATATTATTAGCTGTATTTTCCATTACAATCTTTATAGGAGCATTAGTATTATTCTTAAATTTAAAATCATATGCACCATATGCAACAGCTGCATCTTTTCCATCTTGAATATATGGAACATGCCCACTATGTTCGTGTCTCTCAACCACTTCGAGTTCTTTAACTTTCAAAACCGCATTATATAATGTTGTACTTACTTGACAATTTCCACCACCTAATCCCTGCTTCTTTTCTCCATTTACATATATATCCGCTTTTTTATATCCTTTAGCAGTTGTTGCTTTTCCAACAGTATTACAAAAAGAAAATGTTTCACCAGGTGCAATTTCCTTGTTTGACACAGCTTTACAAGTTATTGTTATATTATTCTGTCTTTCTGTATCTTTAGTATAGATTTTTGTTGAAAATTGTGCTATCTCACTTTCTTTCTTAGGAACCGTTGTATCTTTTGCAGTATTATTTACATTAGTTGTATTTGTCATGTTATTAGTATTATTTGTATTATTAGTATTTACATTCTGATTTGTTGAACTTTTTTCTGCTTGATAATTAGACACATTATTTCCTTTATCCGCAGTTTTATTCTTATTTGAAGATTTCCACCACCAAACTGCTCCACCAATTATTAATATAATTGCAATTATACTAAATATCGCCTTTTTCATTATTCCATCAATCCTTTCAAAATTTATTAATCAATAAATATTTTTTCCCAAAATTTGAAATATTATTGACAAATTCATAATAAATATTGTATAATAATTTGTGTATAAATTTTTAAAGGAGATTATTATGTTAGCTAAGTATTGGAAAAAAA
>CABQAZ010000013.1 GCA_902462295.1 uncultured Clostridium sp.
AGACAGGTCCTTAAAAATTCAGACAACTTACGGCTAAGGCGGGGATTGCTTTTTTTTTGCATAAAGAGAATAAACAGGAGGGAAAATATGTCAGAATTTGTACACTTACATATACATAGTGAATTCAGTTTATTAGATGGAGCAAATAGAATAAAAGACTTACCAGTAAGAGCAAAAGAACTGGGAATGAAAGCAATGGCAATAACAGACCATGGAGTTATGTATGGAGCTATAGACTTTTATAAAGCATGCAAAAAAGAGGGAATAAAACCAATTATAGGATGTGAAGTATATGTAGCACCACGTTCAAGACTTAATAAAGAACCTAATATAGACAATAGATATAACCATTTAATTTTACTTGCCAAAAACAATGAAGGTTACAAAAATTTAAGTAAATTAGTATCAATAGGATTTACAGAGGGATATTATTACAAACCAAGAATCGACCTAGAAGTATTAGAAAAATACCATGAGGGATTAATATGCTTAAGTGCTTGTCTAGCAGGAGCTGTAAATCAAGCATTACTAAATGGACAAAATGAAAAAGCAGAAGAGATTGCTTTATGGCACAAAAAAGTTTTTGGAGAAGATTATTATATAGAAATTCAAAACAATGGAATAAAAGAACAAGTATTAGCAAATCAAAAATTAGTACAACTTGCAAGAAAACTAGATATTCCATTAGTAGCCACAAATGATGCACATTACTTAAAAAGAGAAGATGCATATAATCATGAAATATTATTATGTATTCAAACTGGGAAAAGAATGAGTGATGAAGACAGAATGAAATTTGAAACAGATGAATTATATGTAAAATCACCAGAAGAAATGAGTGACTATTTTTCAGCATTTCCAGATGCAATAGAAAATACAGTAAAAATAGCAGATAAATGCAATGTTGAATTTGAATTTGGACATACAATATTACCTAATTATGATGTACCACCAGAATTTCCAACACATTATGACTTTTTGAAAAAACTTTGTGATGATGGTTTAAAAAAGAGATATGGAGAAAATCCATCAGAAGAAATTTTAAAAAGAGCAGAATATGAAATTGGTATAATCAAAAAAATGGGATATGTAGATTATTACTTAATTGTATGGGACTTTATACATTTTGCAAAAAGCCATGGAATACCTGTTGGACCTGGAAGAGGTTCAGGAGCTGGTTCAATTTTAGCATATGCAATAGAAATTACAGATATTGACCCAATGAAATATGGACTACTTTTCGAAAGATTTTTAAATCCTGAAAGAATAAGTATGCCTGATTTTGATGTTGACTTTTCAGATGTTGATAGACAAAAAGTAATAGACTATGTTTCAGAAAAATATGGACATGACCATGTTTCTCAGATTATAACATTTGGAACAATGGCTGCAAAAATGGTAATTAGAGATGTTGCAAGAGTTTTAGATTTTCCATATTCAGAAGCTGATAAAATTGCCAAAATGATTCCAAATGAATTACATATAACTATTCCAAAAGCATTAGAACAAAATAAAGAACTAAAAGATTTATATGATAATGATGAATTAATTCATAAATTATTAGATATAGCAATGGCATTAGAGGGAATGCCAAGACAGGCTTCAACACATGCCTGTGGTGTTGTAATTACAAAGGACCCAGTAGACACATATGTTCCATTATATGTAAGAGATAATCAGATTTCAACACAATATATAATGACAACATTGGAAGAACTAGGACTTTTAAAGATGGACTTTCTTGGTCTTAGAACTTTAACTGTTATAAAAGATACAATTAATCTTGTAAAAGAAAATAGAGGAATAGATGTAGAATTTGACCAAGAGATGTCAGACCCTAAAGTTTATAAATTGTGGCAAGAGGGAAGTACATCGGGAATATTCCAATTTGAATCACAGGGAATGACAAACTTCATGAAAGAATTGAAACCAGACTGTTTAGAAGATTTAATAGCAGGTGTTTCATTATATAGACCTGGCCCAATGGACCAAATACCAAGATATATAAGAGGAAAACAGAATCCTGGGCATAATGAATATACACATCCAAGCTTAGAGCCAATATTAAATGTAACATATGGATGTATGGTATATCAGGAACAAGTAATGCAAATAGTAAGAGATTTAGCAGGATATTCTCTTGGTAGAGCAGATTTAGTTCGTAGAGCAATGGGAAAGAAAAAGCTTGATGTTATGGCAAAAGAAAGAGAAGTATTTATAAATGGTCAGATTGACGAAAATGGAAAAATCGAAGTACCAGGATGTGTAAGAAATGGTATTGACGCAGAATCTGCAAATAAAATATTTGATGAAATGGCAGAATTTGCAAAATATGCATTTAATAAATCACATGCGGCATGTTATGCAGTTGTAGCATATAGAACAGCATATTTAAAAGCATATTATCCAGCTGAATTTATGGCGTCAATGTTAAATAGTTATTTAGGAAATTTAGACAAAGTTCCTGAATATATAGATGAATGCAAGAAACTTGGAATAGAAATATTAAAACCGGAAATTAATAAAAGTTATTCAAGATTTACAGTTGAATCAGGTAAAATACGTTTTGGATTAGGAAGTATTAAAAATGTTGGATTACAACCAGTAGCTAATATTATAAAAGAAAGAGAGGCAAATGGTCCATTCACAAGTTTTACAGATTTTTGTGAGAGAATGGCAGGAGAAGCGGTAAACAAAAAATGTATAGAAAGTTTGATAAAAGCAGGAACTTTTGGAGAATTTCCAGAAACTAGAGCAACATTACTTGCTTCATTTGAAATAATAATAGATACAATTCAATCTTATAACAAAAAAGGTATGGATGGACAAGTATCAATGTTTGATTTGGGGAGCTCATCAGAAGAAGAGAATAATTTAGAAGAAATTAAATATAATTTTTCAGAACAGCCAGAATTAAGTGAAAAAGAACTTCTATCTATGGAAAAAGAAATGCTTGGAATTTATGTATCAGGACATCCTTTACAAAAAATAAGAGACCAAATAATTGCAAATACAAATATATCATCTATGCAAATGAAAGAGATTGATGAAATAAATAGCATAGGAGCTGATGGAGAAAATTCAGATGTAAGAGTCAAAGAAGTTGCAAAATTTACTGATGGACAAGAAGTTAGAATTGCAGGGATAATCACATCTGTAAAAAAGAAATACACTAAAAACAATAAAATTATGGCATTTGTAAGTGTAGAAGATTTATATGGTTCTGCAGAGATTATAGTTTTTGAGCCAACTTATCTTAAAGCACAAGATGTTTTAGTTGAAGAAAATATTGTTATGATTAGTGGTAGACTTAGTATCAGAGAAGATGATGAAACAAAAATTGTAGCAAACAAGATAGAAAATTTTGGAGCATCAAGACCCAAAATGTTAACACTAAATATTACAAATACAAATGAGGAACAAAAATCAAAATTAAGAGGTGCAATAAAATTTTTTAGTGGAGAACAAAATAATATTAGTGTTGTAATAAAAATAGGAGAGGATTTAAAATCATGTGGTGCAATTTATTTGACAGATGAAATTTTAAAAGTTTTTGAAGAAATTATAGGAAAAGAAAATTGTATAGTATAGATATAAAGTTGAAAAAATGTACCTGGTCTTAGAAATTTAAGACCAGGTATATTTTTTATTCTATTAAATCCATTCACCATATCTTTTGATATAAATTTTCTTAGCGAAAATAGCAACAAAACAATATAAAATAGGAACACCAATAATAATTGAATAATATTTAAGGCTAAGAGCAGTTAAACCAATAGCAGAACCTATAAATGTAAATGGTATAATCATAGCAATAATACTTAATAAAATAGAAGATACATATACTGCAGTTGAGGCATGACTTTGTTTAAATGGTGTTTTTGCTGTTCTAATAATATGCATACCAAGTAAGTTAGAAACTACGCTATAAGTAAACCAAATTGTTTGAAATACTGAGGATTCACGTATATTAAAAGTATACCACATTAAAACAAAAACTATCAAATCAAAACAAGAACTTAAAGGTCCCATAAATAACATAAAGTTTTTCAAACTCTTAACATTGAATTGTTTAGGCTTATTCAAATATTCTTCATCAACATTATCTAAAGGTAAGGTTAATTGGCCAAAATCATACAACAATCCCTCAACTAAAAGTTGAATAGGAGTTTCAGGTAAAAATGGTAGAAGTACACTTGCAATTATAACAGACATAACTTCACCAAAATTGAAACTTGCTGCAAGTTTAATATATTTCATTAAATTTGCATAAGTATGACGACCCTCTTTTACACCATCAAGTAAAACATGCAAATCTTTTTCAAGTAAGATTATATCAGCAGATTCTTTTGCAATATCAACAGCTGTGTCAACTGAAATACCAACATCAGAATTTATAAGTGATGGACTATCATTTATTCCGTCTCCCATATATCCAACTATATTTCCATCATCTCTTAATAATCTAACAATACGAGCTTTTTGAATAGGAGAAAGTTTTGCAAAAATATTTGTTTTTTTCAAAAGTCTTTTTACACCTAAATCAGCAAGTTTATCTATTTGTGCACCTGTAACAATTTTTCTCGATTTTATTCCAACTTTGTCACATACACATCTTGTAACTTCAACATTATCGCCTGTTAAAACAATAACTCTAATTCCATTTTTTCCAAGTTTTTCAATAGAAGATTTTGCAGATTCTTTAGGTGGGTCAAGAAATCCAATGAATCCCATAAGAACCATGTTCTTTTCATCAGAAACTCCAAAACCTGAAGATTTATCTAATTCATTTTTTTGACATACTGCAACAACACGAAGTCCTTGTTTATTTAAATCTTTTGCAATTTTTTTAATATTTTCTTTAATTGCATTTGTAATAGGTGACACTGAACCTTGAAAATCTACTAAAGTAGATATATTTAAAATTTCTTCAACAGCACCTTTTGTAATTAGTTGTGTTTTTGTACCATCATTTACAACAACTGAAAGTCTACGTCTTGAAAAATCAAAAGGAACTTCATCAATTTTTGTGTATTTTGTAGAAAGTTCATCTAATCCATGTTCAATACCACGATTAATAACAGCTTCATCAATGTTGCTGCGTAAACCGGTTTGAAAATATGCGTTCAAAAATGCATGTTTTAAAACTCTAGAATCTTCATTACCCATGACATCAAGATATTTTTCAAGAACGATTTTATCTTCTGTTAAAGTACCAGTCTTGTCTGTACATAAAATATTCATTGCACCAAAACTTTGAATTGAATCAAGTTTTTTTACAATAGTTTTCTTTTTTGACATTCGTAATGCACCTCTTGATAAAGTACTAGATAAAATTACAGGTAGTAGAAGAGGTGTGATACATATTGCTATTGCTACTGCAAATGTGAATGATATTATAATATTATGTTTCCATACGTTTAATAAAAATACGATTGGTATTAAAATTAACATAAATTTAATTAATAATTTACTAATATTTTCAATTCCTTTTTGAAAAGCTGTTTTAGGTTTTCCTGTTGTTAAAGTACGAGCAACTTTTCCAAAGTAAGTATTATCAGCAGTAAAAACAACAACACCCTTAGCAGAACCACTTATAACATTTGTGCCCATAAAACAAATTGTATCTATATCTGAAAGGCTATCAATTTCTTCATCAATAGGTAATTCAGTATTTTCAATTTTTTTAATTGCATCAGATTCACCAGTAAGAGTTGACTGACCAACATATAAATCTTTTGATTCGATTATCCTAATATCAGCTGGAATCATGTCACCTGCTGAAAGTATAACAGTATCTCCTAAAACTAAGTCTTTAAAAGGAATCTTTACTTTTTTACCATTTCTAATGACTGTTGCAGTGGTTGAAACTAACTCTTTTAGAGCTTCTGCAGCTAGGTTTGAACGATATTCAGAGAAGAAATCTAAAAAAGTACTAACAGCAACTAAGACCAAAATAACAATAATATTTGCGTAATTTGGGTCTTCTGCAAGATAAACATCAGTGTAATTTAAAACTAATGCAATTCCTAATAAAATACTATTAAAAGGTGTAATTAAACTTCTTAATAAATAATGATACCATTTCTTCGGCTTAGATTGAGTTACTTCATTATACCCATATGTATGTATTTTTTGAGTAACATCATCATCTGATAATCCTTCTTTTTTGATTTTAAATTCTGAAATGAATTCTTCTTTGGATGTTTTACATAGATGACCATAAATTTTATCTATATTAACATCATCTTTTTTGTCTTTTGCCATTTTTATCCCTCCAATTTTATTATAACCTATTTTGAAAAGTTAATGCTTTTCATTTATAAAATATAGCACTTTGAAAAATATAATTCAATAGAAAATAGCAAATCAGCAAAAAAATTTTGAACAAGCTTTACAATTTTTATAAGAAATGCTATAATAGAACTCAAGTAAATTGAATAGTTGCTGGTAAATTTCGAAAGGAATTACGAGAGGAAAGTCCGGGCTCCATAGAGCAAAGATGCTAGATAACGTCTAGTGAGGGAAACCTTAAGGAAAGTGCAACAGAAAATAACCGCCTCTTAATTTATGGTTAACCACTTAAGAGGTAAGGATGAAAAGGCGAGGTAAGAGCTCACCGCTGGTATGGTGACATACTGGGACAGTGTAAACCCCATCTGGAGCAACACCTAAGTAGAAGATTAAGTCTGCTCGGCAACTTCTGAATTGCGTGGCTTGAGACATATAGTGATATATGTACTAGATAAATGACTATTTTAAATGACAGAACCCGGCTTACAGATTTACTTATAATTAATAAATTTATATACTTATAAAAACATGTGATAACAGATTGTCATATGTTTTTTTGTTATATAAATAAATATTGCAAATTAAATAAGCAAATGATAAAATCATTTTGAAATAAAATAAAAGAAAGATTAGGAGGGATAAGATGGAACTTGTTTTAGGATTAGCAATACCATTTATAGGAACAACACTAGGTGCAGGAATGGTATTTTTGATGAAAAATGAAATGAGTAAAAAAGTAGAAAAACTACTACTTGGATTTGCATCAGGAGTAATGATAGCTGCATCAATATGGTCATTAATAAATCCATCAATAGAAATGGCAAGAGAGCAAGGAAAAATTGCATGGGTACCTGCAACGATAGGATTTTTATTAGGAATAATATTTTTATTGGTTCTAGATAGCATAATTCCGCATATGCATTTAGAGAGTGAGAAACCTGAAGGATTAAAATCAAGTTTAAAGAAAACTACTATGCTTGTTTTAGCTGTTACTCTACATAATATACCAGAAGGAATGGCAGTTGGAGTCACATTTGCGGGAGCACTTATTGGAAATAGTGGTATAACATTAGCAGGAGCATTTGCTCTAGCTGTAGGAATTGCAATTCAAAATTTTCCAGAGGGAGCAATAATATCAATGCCATTAAGAAGTGAGGGAGTATCAAAACTAGAATCATTTTTATATGGAACCTTATCTGGGGTTGTTGAACCAATAGGAGCAATAATTACAATTTTATTAACAAATTTAGTGGTACCAATTCTACCATATTTATTATCTTTTGCAGCAGGAGCTATGATATATGTTGTTGTTGAAGAATTAATACCAGAATCACAAGCTGGAGAACATTCAAATATTGGAACAATCGGTGTTGCTATTGGATTTGTTATAATGATGGTTTTGGATGTAGCTTTAGGATAAATTACAAAATTCCCTTAAAATACCCGGTCCCAGAGGTATCACAAAAAGCGTGTAAAGTACCTGGTTCTAAAGGTACAAAGAAAATTTCCCCGAAAATACCCGGTCCCAGAAGTGCAAAGAAAGGAATTGTATGAAAGAAATAGGTGACAAGTGTAATTTATCAGAATTGGTGGTTGGACAAAGAGCAATAGTATTAAGCATAGAAGAAAAGAACAGAGAAATTAAAAGACATTTACTTGATATGGGGATAACAAAAGGTGTGGGGATTACTGTAAAAAAAATTGCACCAATGGGAGACCCGATAGATATAAAATTAAGAGATTATGAATTGTGCATTAGAAAGAAAGATTTATCTAAGATAAAAGTAGAGGTTGTGAGGTAGAAAAATGAAAATTGCTCTAGTAGGAAATCAAAATAGTGGAAAAACTACATTGTTTAATATGTTAACTGGAATGAATGCTAAAATAGGAAATTGGCCAGGTGTGACTATTGAAAAAAAGACTGGGATAATTAAGGGGACAAGTCATGAGATAACGGATTTACCTGGAATATATTCATTAAGTCCATATAGTACAGAAGAAGAGGTTTCAAGAAAATTTATATTTGAAGAAAACCCTGATATAATAATAAATATAATTGACAGTACATCTCTTGAAAGAAGTTTGTATTTAACAACTCAATTAATTGAATTGGATTGTAAAGTAATTGTTGCTTTAAATATGGTTGATATATTGGAAAAGAAAGGCTTGTATATAGATGAGAATAAATTGGAACAAGTGCTAGGAGTGAATGTTGTAAAAATATCTGCATTAAAAGGAACAGGAATTGAAGAATTAATTAGGAAAATAGAAAACAAGTCATCAAAAAGAAATGTTTATATTTATGATTCAAAAATAGAACAAGCAGTAGCTGAAATAGAAAATCAAATGATAAAAAATATAAAAAATAAAAGATTTATTGCTGTAAAATTGTTAGAAGATGATAAAAGGTTTGAAGAATTAAATTCTTATAAAATAAAAAATGTTACTATAGATGTATCTCAATATTATGAAACAGATTTGGAAGAAATAATAGCAACAGAGAGATACCATTTTATAGAACAGGTAAAAAAGAATGTTATGACTCAAATAAAGAAAGAGTTTATGGAAAATAAAATTGAGCAACATTTTAGTATTTCAGATAAATTGGACAAAGTTTTTTTGAATAAGTGGCTGGCATTTCCAATATTTATTACAATAATGTTTTTGGTATATTATTTATCGGTTGGAGTAGTTGGAAAATTTACGGTAGATTTTGTACAAGATATTGTAGAAATATTTGGATACAAATTAAGAATTGTGATGGAAAGTTTTGGAGTGTCAGAATGGATAAATAGTTTGGTAGAAGATGGAATAATAGCAGGTGTTGGTGCTGTATTAGGATTTGTACCACAACTTATTATATTATTTACTTGTATATCAATACTGGAAACAACAGGATATATGTCTAGAATTGCATTATTATTGGACAAAATATTTAGAAAAATAGGGTTAAGCGGAAAAAGTTTAATACCATTTATAGTTGGTTCTGGATGTAGTGTGCCAGGAATTATGGGAACAAGAATAATTGAAAATCAAGATGAAAGAGAAATGACTGCAATACTTACACCTTTTATACCGTGTAGTGCCAAACTTCCTATAATAGCAATGTTTTCTGGATGTTTTTTTGACGAATATTCAGGCCTTGTGTCTGTTTCATTATATTTTCTTGCGATAGTTATAATAGTTATAAGTGCAATAATAATGAAAAGATTTGTATATAAAAATACAAGTAGTACATATATTTCAGAACTTCCAGAATATAAATTACCTAATATAAAATATGTTGCTAAAGATGTATTTGATAAAACGATTTCATTTGTAAAAAGAGCTGGAAGTGTAATTTTAATTTGTTCAATTATTATATGGTTTTTATTATCTTTTTCATTAAGATTAGAATATGGAGTAAATGTAGAAAATAGCATATTGGCTTCAATAGGAAAAACTATATCTTGGATATTTTATCCAATGCTTGGAGTTAATAGTTGGGGAGCTACAGTTTCAGCAATTCAAGGATTAGTTGCAAAAGAACAAGTTATATCGTCAATGTCTGTAATTGCAGGATTTTCGGAAAATTCAGAAACTGGAATGCAGATTTTTACCACAGGAATATTTAACTTTTTTACAAATTCTTCTGCATATGCATTTATGGTATTTAATTTATTCAGTGCACCATGTTTTGGAGCAATAGCCACTATGAAGAGAGAGTTGGGTGGAACTAAAAAAATGTTAAAAGCAATTATATACCAAATTGCATTAGCTTGGATTTTAGCGACAGGAGTGTATCAAATAGGTAGTAAAATTGAGATAAAGAGTTTTAATATATCAAATATGATAGTTCTTACGATAATTTGCGTAATTATATTTATAATTTTATTTAGAAGAAAAAATAGTAAATGTATGGGATGTAAGTATTGTAAAGAATGGAAAGGAATTAGAAGAAAATGCAAGAACAAAATTTGAAATTTTTAAAAGAAATATTATCTGAACAATATGAGGAAAAAATAGTAGAAAATATAATAAAAGGATATGCTTTAAAAAAAACAGTAACACTAAGGGTTAATACAATAAAAACAACAATAGACAATGTAAAAGAAGAATTAATAAAAGCTGGGATTGAATATGAGGGAGTTAATTGGTACAAAGAAGCATTAATAATAAGAAATGTAAGAGAAGATGAAATAAAAAAATTAAAAATATATGAAAATGGAGAAATATATTTACAAAGTTTATCATCAATGTTACCACCAATAATATTAAATCCAAAAGAGGGTGAAAATATATTAGATATGACTGCTGCACCTGGAGGAAAAACAACACAAATGGCAGTAATTACACACAATAAAGCTTTTATAACTGCTTGTGAAAAAAATAAAATAAGAGCAGAAAGATTAAAATATAATTTACAGAAACAAGGAGCAGGTTGTGTAAATGTTATGACAGAAGATGCAAGAAGATTGAGTGATTTTTTTTCATTTGACAAAATCTTATTAGATGCACCATGCAGTGGAAGCGGAACTAAAAATGTTTTTGAAGAAAGATTTTCTAAAGAATTAATAAAAAAGTCTTCAAATGTACAAGAAGCATTATTGCAGAAAGCACTGAAAATATTAAAACCAGGAGGGGAAATGATTTATTCTACATGTTCTATACTTAAACAAGAAAATGAAGATATTTTGAAAAAAGTTTTGATGAAATCAAATGCTAGAATTGTACCAATAGAGCCAATTATCGAAATTCCTACATTACCTGTGAATATTGAAGGTACTGTTTGTGTATGCCCAACAGATTTATATGAGGGATTTTTTGTAGCAAAAATACAAAAATAGAACAAAGTGAGTTTTCACTTTTGTTCTATTTTTGATATAGATTATTTGATATAGATTATCTGCTTCCATCATCTGTTGATGGAGTATTTGGCTTTTTTAACATATTTTTTGCTTTTGAATATTCTTGTAATGTGGCAGAGAAAATATTAAGTGCGTCTAATTTTTCTTTATCAGGAAGTTTAGATAATAATTTATCAGCTTCACTTCTGGCTGTATCTATTTCTTTTTGAATTGGTGTTTTGTTTTCTCTAGCCTTTAATGAATTTATGAAATCCCTTATAACTGTTTCTCTATCTTTAGATTTCATTTTTTCTAACATTCTATTTAAATCTTGCAATTCTTCTGTTGTTTCACCTTTTAGTTGTTTTTGTATACTATCTATATCATATTCAGTAAGTTGCTCATCACTACAAAATGTTTGTACAGTGTGTATAAAAACTTTCAATTCTTCTGGACTTAGATTTCTTAATTGTTCTATTTGAGGAACATTAATATCTCCTATTTCTTTAAAGTCTTGAGCTACTTTTTTTGCTATGTTTTCTAGTATTTTTTGTTTAACCATTTGCTTTTCTTGTTTTCCATAGGTGTGATATTGTTTTCCTTTTTCATCATAATCTGTTTTGGCTTTTTGGTATTCTGTTTCTATTAAACCTGGTAGATTTTGCTCAAGCATATCAACAGCAGGCATGATTCTCATCATTGTAGGTAGTTTTGGTCCTCCAAATTGCATATAATTTAATGCAATTTTCTTTGCTATAATGTGTTTTAAATGTTCATTTATTTGTGGAGATGCATTTTCTAAATTTAAGTCAGCGAGTTGTTCTACAAGTACACTATCATTTATATTTTCACATGAATTATATAATTTGTTTAATTCTGTTATGGTTTTACGTTCTCCAGCTAAAATTTTTTCTTGTTCTTGTTTTTCTAAAAGTTGTTTTATTTCTGCTTGTTGCTTTTTTTGAATAGTTTCATCTGGAATTTGCTTAGCGATTTGTTGGGCAGTAATAGGACTAACAGGGGCGTCTTGTAAAATTTCTCTGATTGCTTCTGATGAAAGGTCAAGTTTTTCAACAGCTTCAATAGTTGCTTCTTCAGATTTTACATCTGGCATTTGTTTTACAATTCTTACTAAGTCTGAATCTGTTAAATCAGTTCTTTCTTGTAGCATTTTTAAAAAACTTCCGACAGGCATGTCAGGATGTAACTGAATTTCTTCAATTACTTTATTTACAGCATTTTGTGTAGCTTCTTTTTTTGAGTCACTTTCATCATATATATTTTGTATAGCATTTACTCCTTTTTGTAATTTTATATCTTTTTTTCTATTTAATATTTTATCTATTAAACTCATTTTATCACCTTGCCTTTCTATAAATAATATAACATTATATTATTATTTAGTCAATAAATAGAATTTATTATAGTTTTAGTGGATTTAAAAAATTTGTGATATAATATATAAGTGTGGTAAAAGTAAACCATAAAATAAAAAACATTATAAGGTATTTGAAAGGAGAATGGCTATGAATAAATATATGGAAATAGCAAAAAACAACTCAATACAAGGATTTAAAAATAAAGAGGGAGGCCCTTTTGGAGCAGTAATAACAGATAAAGATGGAAACATAATTGCAGAGGGAAATAATAGAGTGTTGTGTAGTAATGATCCAACAGCACATGCAGAAGTTGTAGCAATAAGAACAGCATGTGAGAAATTGAAAACATATGATTTATCTGATTGTATTTTATATACATCTTGTGAACCATGTCCAATGTGCTTATCAGCAATAATTTGGGCAAATATAAAAACAGTTTATTATGGTTGTACTAAAGAAGATGCTGGAAATATTGGATTTAGAGATGATATTATTTATCAGTATTTAAAAGGAGAAAATAAGGATTTAATTAATTTAAAACAAATTGATAGAGATTGTTGTATACAAGCTTTTGAAGAGTATAAAAATGAGAATGGAGTAATATACTAAAATTTTTTCATACACATTTATCATTTAATTCAAAGCTTATATTTCAAATGTTTATATGCATTAATTTGAAATAAACTATTATCAAGTAACATTAAGTGAAAATAGGCTTTTTTCATTGACAAATAGCCAAAAATGTGGTAAAATTATATTGCAAACAATAAAGATAATCGTGTGGTTAGCACGACACAAAAGGAGGAAAAAATTATGTGTAAGATGAAGGATTATCCAGGGCTGTACATGAAAGCAAAAGGAATGGTTCGGTCAACAGGGATAAACCCTGCAATGCCTGGTTATGAGATGTTAGCGAAAGCTATCGTAGTTTATTTGGTCCAGGGACCAAAAGACCTGTATAATACGGTAGCAAGAGAAACATCTGTGGTTCCGGTTCAGAAACCACTTACAGAGAAAGAGGAGGAACGTCATCCGGTAAAACAAATGATACTGGAGGCAATGAGAAGTGTTGGCATAGAAGAGGATGTCAAAGGCTTCGTGGCAGACCTTGCAACTCATTGCAAGTAAGCCTCTCTCTAAGTAACCAGTAAACACATATACCCCTGAGCAAGAAGTAATTGCTTGGGGGTTTTTCCATGTATATTTAAATCTTATTATAAAAAATATGCACACTTTTGAAAAAAAGGCATAAGATATAAACAAGAGGTGGTAAAAGTGGCATATTCAGAAAGAGAACTATTAGCAAGAATTGCACAATGTGAGGCTGGAGGAGAGGGAGATAATGGTATGAAAGCTGTTGTGAGTGTTATTATGAATAGAGTAAATACATCAGAGGGAGAATATTCAAGAGTATCACAAAGTGGAAATATAAGAAATATAATATTCCAAGCAGGACAGTTTGACTGTGCAAGAGAAACAATAGGAGGAAGATATAATGCACAAAATATATATAATATGACACCAACAGATATACATTATCAAATTGCAGATTGGGTATTAGCAGGAAATAGACTAAATGAAATAGGAGATTGTTTATGGTATTTGAATCCATTTAGACCATCATGTGGGTCAACATTTCCAAGTAATGGTTCAGGAACATTGCATACAAGACTTGGAAATCATTGTTTTTATAGACCTACACCTTTATATTCGCAAACTTAGAGAAAAAGAAAGGAAGTGTTTGAAATTATGGCAAATATGGAAGAAAGCCAAGACAAAAGAGAAGAAAAAACAGAAGATAGAAATGTTAATATTAATCAAAATTCACCAGAGATATTAACAAATCCTATTTATACACCTGCTTTTTTGAGAGAACAGATAGGAAAACTTATGAGAGTGGAGTTTTTAATAGGAACTAACAATATGACTGATAGAATAGGTATTCTTGAAGATGTTGGAGCAAGTTACATATTATTGCGTTCTTTTGAGAATGATAGTTTAGTTTATTGTGATATATATTCAATAAAATTTATAACAATTTCTACAACAGGGTTTTATGGAACAATGAATAGCAACATGATGAATAATAGATATTATCCTCAGCAAATGGGATTTTAAAATAAAGACTATACTTAATATGGGATAAAGATTTGGATTAGTATCAAGAAAGACTTAAAATATAAGCTTTTCATTTTATTCCTCAGTTTATTACGAAATTTAAGAAATTCTAATTTATTTTATGGGTCCTTTCCACTATCGTGAACTCTTACCATAAAATTGCAAAGAATTTCTAAAATTTCTCCATGCACATTCGTCATTTCATTCAAAGCTTATATTTTAAGTCTTTCTTGTAAAAATCAAATTGGAACTATTATCCTGTACCCTATGCTTACTTTTTAGTAGGTATAGGGTTGTCTTTTTTTTATGTTTGTGATATAGTAAAAAATGAAATAAAAAATAGGGAAAGAAACCCAGAAAGGATAAGAAAATGGCATTTATAGAACAAATAAAAAAGAGAGCAAAAAAAGAAATAAAAACAATAGTACTACCAGAAGCAACAGATGAAAGAGTACTAAAAGCAACGCAAATAGTAAAAAATGAGGGATATGCAAAAGTAGTATTAATAGGAAACAAAGAACAAATAGAACAAATAGCAAAAGAAAAAAATATAGATATAGAGGGAACTGAAATAGTAGACCCAGAAAAATCAGAAAAAACAAAAGAATATGCAAAAGAACTTTTTGAATTAAGAAAAGCAAAAGGAATGACAGAAGAACAAGCTCAACAATTAGTTTTAGATCCAGTTTATTTTGGAATGATGATGGTAAAATTAAATAAAGCAGATGGTCTTGTATCAGGAGCAGTACATTCAACATCAGACACATTAAGACCAGCATTACAAATACTAAAAACAGCACCAGGAACAAAATTAGTATCAGCGTTTTTTGTAATGGTAGTTCCAAATTGTGAATATGGTTCAAATGGAACATTCATATTTGCAGATAGTGGTTTAAACGAGGAACCAGATTCAGAAAAACTTTCAGAAATAGCAATTTCATCAAGTAAAAGCTTTAAACAATTAATAGAAGAAGAACCTAAAGTAGCAATGTTATCATATTCTACATATGGAAGTGCACATTCAGCTTCAACAGAAAAAGTAATAGAAGCAACAAAGTTAGTAAAAGAAAAAGAACCAAAATTATTAGTAGATGGTGAATTGCAATTAGATGCAGCAATAATACCAGAAGTAGCAGAATTCAAAGCAAAAGGAAGTCCATTAAAAGGAAAAGCAAATGTTTTAGTATTCCCTGATTTAGGAGCAGGAAATATAGGATATAAACTAGTTCAAAGACTAGCAAAAGCAGAAGCATATGGTCCGCTTTGCCAGGGAATTGCTAAGCCTGTAAACGATTTGTCAAGAGGTTGTAGTAGTGAAGATATTGCTGGAGTTATTGCAATCACAGCAGTACAAGCACAAATAAATTAAAATGGATATTCTAAAACTAAAAGGAGGAAGCATATGAAAATTCTAGTTTTAAATTCAGGAAGTTCATCATTAAAATATCAGGTAATAGACACAGAAACAGGTGAAATGTTAGTTAAAGGATATTATGAAAGAATAGGGCAAAGAGGAGCTTTTTTAACACACAAAGTAAATGGAGAAAAGCATAAATTTGAGCATCCAGCAGAAAATCATGAAAAAGCAATACAATTTGTAATAGAAAGATTAACAAACAAAAATTATGGTATATTTAAAAACTTAGATGAATTAGATGCAATAGGGCATAGAGTAGTACATGGAGGAGAAAAATTCAAAGATGCAGTTTTGATAAATGAAGAAGTAATACAAGGAATAAAAGAAAATGAAGAATTAGCACCATTACATAATCCATCAGCTGTATTAGGAATAGAAGCATGTAAAAAAGTAATGCCACAAAAACCAATGATAGCAGTATTTGATACAGCATTTCATCAAACAATATCAAAAGAAAAATACATCTATCCAATTCCATATGAATATTATGAAAAATATCATATTAGAAAATATGGATTTCATGGTACTTCACATCAATATGTAGCATATAGAGTAGCAGAATTGTTAAAAAAAGACATAAAAGAATTAAAAATTGTTAATTGCCATTTAGGACAAGGTGCAAGTATATGTGCAATAAAAAATGGAGAATCGGTTGAAACAAGTATGGGGTTAACGCCACTTGGAGGGATACCGATGGGAACACGTTCTGGAGACTTAGACCCATCTGTTTTAACATATTTAATCAAAAAAGAAAAAATAAATGCAGAAAAAGCAGATAATATTTTAAATAAAGAATCAGGAGTGTTTGGAATATCAAGAGTTTCAGTAGACTTTAGGGATATCGAAACAGAAGCATTAGCTGGAGATGAATATGCGAAACTTGCATTAGACTCATTTCATTACGAAATTGCAGGATATATTGCAAAATGTGCAGTTGCAATGGGAGGAATTGACGTTTTAACATTTACAGCAGGAGTTGGAGAAAAATCGCCATATTCAAGAAGTGAAATATGTAAACAACTTGGAGTGTTTGGAATTGTTATTGACAACAATCTAAACAATGTAAAAGGAAAAGAAAGAGAAATTTCAGCTCAGGAATCAAATGTTAAAGTATTTATCATACCAACAAATGAAGAACTTATGATTGCACGTGAAACTGAAAAAGTAATAAAAAATAAATAAAATAGAAAGGAAGAAAAAATGAAAGTATTAGTATTAAATTGTGGTAGTTCATCACTAAAATATCAATTAATAAATATGGAAAATGAGGAAGTATTAGCTTCTGGAAAATATGAAAGAATAGGAGAAGAAGAAGCATTTATAACACATAAAGTAAATGGACAAAAAATAGAAATCAAACATCCAGCCAAAACACATGAAGAAGCAGTAGACTTTACACTAAAACAATTAATAAATCCAGATTACAAAGTAATAGATAGTTTAGATGAAATATCAGCCATAGGACATAGATTAGTACATGGAGGAGAAAAAATTAATAAATCTGTAGTTATAACAGATGAAGTTGTTGAAGTATTAAAAGAATGTATAGATTTAGCACCATTACATAATCCGGCAGGAATTATAGGTATAGAAGCATGTAGAAAAGTAATGCCAGGAAAGCCAATGGTAGGAGTATTTGATACAGCATTCCATCAAACAATGCCAAAAGAAAGATATATTTATCCAATTCCATATGAATATTATGAAAAATACGGAATTAGAAAATATGGGTTCCATGGAACTTCACATATGTATGTTTCACAAAGACTAGCAGAAATAGTAGGAAAAAATGTAGAAGATTTAAAAATTGTAACATGTCATTTAGGACAAGGTTCAAGTATTTGTGCAGTTGAGGGAGGAAAATCTGTAGATACAAGTATGGGATTAACACCACTTGCAGGAATTCCAATGGTAACACGTTCTGGAGATTTAGACCCATCTGTAGTAACATTTTTAATGAAAAAAGAAAGATGGACAGCAGAAGAAGCAGAAAGTGTATTAAATAAAAAATCAGGAGTTCAAGGAATATCTGGACTAGCACCAGACTTTAGAGAAATTGAATCAGCATCTTATGGAGATAATGAAAGAGCTAGAATAGCTATTGAAAAATTCAAATATGAAATAGCTTCATATATTGCTAAATATGCAGTAGCAATGAATGGAGTAGATTATATTGTATTCACAGGAGGAGTTGGAGAAAATCAGATAAATATAAGAAGAGGAATATGCGAAAAACTTGAATTTATGGGAGTGAAAGTTGATGTAGAAGCAAATAACATGAGAGGAGAAGAAAAAGAAATTTCTACACCAGATTCTAAAATTAAAGTTTATGTTGTTCCAACAAATGAAGAACTTATGATTGCAAAAGAAACAGAAAGACTAATCTAAAATAAAAATATCGAAAAACGATAAAAAAATATTGACAAAAAATAAAAATAATAATATAATGCTCATATCAAAGGAGGAAATTTATATGGAATTATTGATAGGAGCATTATTTTTGTCTATATGGCAATATATTTTATTTAATAAGCAGAGTATAGGAATTTCAGCAATATTATTTGCAATACCATTGTTGTATATAACAATAAGGTTATTAAAAGGAAAAGTAGAAAATAAAAAAACATTATTAATTTCAATACCAATTATTTTATTATCAATTACATACTTTATATTTGATAATACAATGTTTAGAACTATAAACATTGTAGTTATACCACTTTTATATATAATAATGACAATAACAGCTACATCAAATATACAAGTTAAATCTATATTTAAAATGATAATTTTATTTATAATACAACCAATTAATTATATAGGAGAAGTAATAAAAAAAATAACACATTTAATAAAGTCAAAAGAGAATAAAGAAGAAGCAAAAAAAGAAAAACATAATATTATAAAAGCAGTCTTTTTCACTATAATAAGTGCATTAATTGTAATAGCACTGTTAAGTTCAGCTGATTCAGAATTTTCAAGTTTATTTAGTAACATATTAATAAATTTACATTTCTTTAGTATACCAGCATTGGTAACAAAAATCTTTAGTATAGCAATTCCATTTTTTTATTTTGCAGGTTTCTTTATGAATATGTTAGATATTGATGAATTATTTGATGAATCAGAAAATAAAGAAATAAAAAAGAAAGATGGATTTACAATATATATGATGATAACTGTGCTAAATGTTATATATTTGATATTTTGTTATACACAAATAAAATCATTATTTACAATAGAAAATATAAGATATTCAAGTTATGCAAGACAAGGATTTTTCCAACTAATGATGGTTTCATTGATAAATATTTTAATGATTTTAAAGGCTACTGACAAAGATTTAAAAGAAACTGAAAAGCAGAAAAAATATAAAAAAATAATATGCATTATAATGTTAGTATTTACACTATTAATAATTATTTCTTCATTAGCAAGAATGACATTATATCAACAAAATTATGGGCAAACACGATTACGTATATTAGTTGATTTTATATTAATAACTGAAATTATTTTATTAATTCCAACAGCATTATACATTTTAAAAGAAAATATCGATTTAGTAAAAACATATTTTATTATTATAGTTATAATGTATTGTGTAGTTAATTTTTGCAATATTGATTATATAATAGCTAAAAATAATATTGATAGATACATAGAAACAGGAAAAATAGATGATTATTATTTAAAGAAACTTGATAATACAGATATAATTGAACAATTATTAAGATTGCAGGAAACAAAATTCGAATATACAAATAATGATGTATATGAAAATAGCTCAAAAAATAAATTAACAAATTTAAATAATTATTTAGGAAAAAAGAGAGACGAATTAGACGAAAAGTATACTTTACCAGAATTTAATTTATCAAGATGTTTGGCTAAACAAATTATGAAGAAATTTAAATATAATTATTAGGGGGATAGATATGGTAATTTTGGGTGAAAAAGGAATAGGAAAAATTTTAAAAAAATTTTTACAAATTTGTTTTTGGGGAGGAATAGTATTATTAATTATTTTACCATTTATGTTACAAATGCTAGGATTAAAGCTTAATGCAACAGCATTTGTAATATATCCAAATGGAATAGCACTATTGATAATAGTTCGTCAATTTATAGGTCAATTTGATTCTTTAAAAAATAGAAAGCCATTTTGTATGGAGAATGTTAAAAGATTAAAAATATCAGGTGTTACATCTTTAGTAGAAACAGCACTTTGGACTATTGACTTATTATATACAGTATTTTTAGCAAAAGATGCAGATGTAGTTATAGTATTAGTATTGGCGTTTTTGATAATATTATTTGCAGGAGTTTCAATAGCATTTTACATTTTGGCAGAATTAATAAAACAAGCAACAGAATATAAAGAAGAAAATGAGTTGACTATATAAGGAGGCAATGATATGATTATTGTAAATTTAGATGTAATGATGGCGAAAAGAAAAATATCTTCACAACAATTAGCAGAAAAAGTTGGAATAACACAAGCCAATTTGTCAATTCTAAAAACAAACAAGGGGAAAGCAATTAGATTTTCAACACTAGATAAAATTTGTGAAGTATTAGAATGTACACCAGGAGATATATTAGATTATGAGAAAAATAATTGAAAAAGTCATTTATTTGTCACATTGCTGTTGTAAAATAAATATAAGGTGATAGTATGTTGAAATTTATAAAAAGAATAATAATTGTAATAATACTTGTAATAGCATTTGCTGGAACAATATTAACTTATAAGGGATATCAAGTTTATAAAGAAGCATTAAATAAAATAAGTGTAGCAGATAAAGTAGCAGAAATAAAACAAAAAGAAAACTATGCAGAATTAAAGGAATTACCAGAATTTTATTTGAATGCAGTTATTGCGGTAGAAGATAGAAGATTTTATAATCATGGTGCAGTAGACCCAATAGCATTAATAAGAGCGGTTTTTGTTAATATAAAATCATTAGAATTTAAAGAGGGAGGAAGCACAATAACACAGCAATTAGCTAAAAATATATATTTTACTCAAGAAAAATCAGCTTTAAGGAAAATAGCTGAAATGTTTATGGCACATGAAATTGAAAAAAACTGTGATAAAGATACAATATTAGAACTATATTTAAATACAAGCTATTTTGGAGATGGATATTATTGTGTAAAAGAAGCTTCTAGAGGATATTTTGATAAAGAACCAATGGAAATGAATAGAAATGAAGCCAGTATGTTGGCAGGAATTCCAAATGCTCCATCTGCATATTGCCCAACAAAACATTTGAATTTGGCGAAACAAAGACAAGGACAAGTTCTAGATAAGATGGTAAAATATAAGTTTATTTCTGAGCAAGATAGAGCTGGAATTTTAAGTGAGACAAATGCAGTTGAACAAAAACAAAAAGAATAAGTAAAAAAGGATGAGTAAAGAAAAAACTCATCCTTTTAAATTTCTATTATTTTCATATTATATTTATCTTCAAAAACTTTCTTTTTAGCAATATATTCTTTAGTTTTTACACCTTTAACATCAATAACATCATAAGAGTTATCAGAATTAAAAACAATAAAATCAGCTTTATATTTTAACCCAGGTGCTAGCATAAATGTAGGTTGTAAACAAAAACCATTGATTTCTTTTGCTTGTAATCTTAATTTTAATTGACAATAATATTCTGCTTCTTTTTGGCTGTCAAAAGTATGTCCATCAATAGAGGTTTTATTTGCTCTATATTTTGTTTTTTTTATTTTTGAATTAGTAAAATTTTTATAATCATCAACACTCCAGTGTTCCATCTTTAGTCAAATCCTTTCGTAAAATTTATCTAAAACGAATTATATACTAAAAAATATAAAAGTGCAATAGAAATATAACTAAAAAGGCAGGAGCACATCTCCTGCCTTTATGTATGCTTAAACAAAAAACATAAATAAAACCAAGAAAAATACTTCTGCCAATAAAATTTTACTAAAAGTAAAATTTTATATAGTCTGTGCCAAAAACACACAGTTTAATCATTAAAATCATAAAAATCTAGTTATAATAAAAACTACTTATTAGCCATATTGTTTTCAACTTGTTGAATCATTTTTCTAACCATATTTCCACCGATTTTACCAGCATCTTTAGCTGATATATCACCATTATATCCATCTTTTAAAGTTACACCAACTTCTGAAGCAACTTCATATTTGAATTTATCTAAAGCACTCATAGCTTCTGGAACTAATTTTTTGTTACTGTTATTTGAGTTTGCCATGTTTATTCACCTCCTGTTATATATAACCTTTCAAATTTTATTATAGAAAAAACTATTGCTTTTTCTAAACTTATGATGTACAATTTTAAAGAAAATAAACAGGAAATTTTTTGAAAAAAATCGAAAAAAGAATAAAATACTCAAGGAGGAAAAAATGTTTAAATTAGCAACAATAGATTTAGATGGAACAATGCTAAATCAATATGGAATAGTAACTCAAAAAACCAAAGAATCAATAGAAAAAGCACAACAAAACGGTATAGAAGTTGTAATAGCTTCAGGAAGACCAATAGATTCAATAAAAACAATCGCAAAAGAAATAAAAAGCGAAAAATATTTTATATCAGGAAATGGAGCTATAATATATGATATAGCTAATGATAAAATAATATACGAAAATACACTAAAAAAACAAAAAACATTAGATATAATAAAAATTTGTGAGGAAAATAGTATATATTATAATATATATACAGAAAAAGAAATAATAGCAAAAAGTTTAAGATGTAATGTATTATATTATCATAAAGAAAACATAAACAAAGAAGAAAAAGATAAAACACATATAAATATAGTAGAAAATATTTATGACTATATAGCAAACAGAGATGAGAAAATCATAAAAATAACAATATGTGACAGTCATCAATCTATATTCAAATCAATTATGCGAAAATTAAAAGAAATAGAAGGAATTGAAGTATTAGAAGTAGTACATATGTCAAGAAAAATAATAAAACAAGGAACAGAAGATATACCGATAGAATATTATTACACGGAAGTTTCAGCAAAAGATGTAGACAAATGGAATGCAATATTATTTTTAAAAGAAAAAATGCAAATAAAACAAGAAGAAATATTAGCAATAGGAGACAATGCAAATGACAAAAAAATGATAGAAAATGTGGGGCTTGGAATAGCAATGGGACAAAGTGCACCATATATAAAAGAAATTGCAAAACAAATTACAACATCAAATAGTGAAGATGGAGTTGCATTAGCACTTAATAAAATATGTGAAAAATAATATTACAATAATATTACAAAAATATTAATTTTATATTACAAAACAAAAACCATGTTGATTTTAAACAGAAAAAGAGGTAAAATTAAAGAAGATATCATATAAACACGAAATAGGAGGAAATAAAGATGGCGTCAAATCCAATACAAAGAAAAGCAAGAAATTCATTTCTATTAGGAATGATAGTAACACTGCTAATAGCAGGAGTAATAATAGCATTGCTATTTTTACAATTAAAACAAAAAACAGAAGATTTAAATGCAGAATTAAATTCAAAAGTAAATGTTTATGTATTAAATCAAAATGCAAAATCAGGACAAGTATTAACACAAGATATGTTTTCAATAAAGAAAATTAATAAAGATTCAATACCAAGTAATGCAACAGCATTAACCTCTGTAATTGATACATGGTTTCTTCAAACAAAAGACGGAACAATGATTAACACAGATTCACAAGGATTATATTTAAATGTACCTGATTCAATAATAGAAGTATCAACAGAAGATGGAAAAAAATATAAATATGCAAATGTAGAAAAAACAGAAGTAGGTTCAAGAGAAGAAATAGTACAAGATGATGAAGGTGCATATATTGTTGATTCATCAAATAAAGAAGATAAAATTACAAGGGTATATCAAGAAGAATTAACAGGTGAATATTACATATATAAATTAGATACATCTTCTATGAATACAGGAAGCAACAAAGCAAGAGTAAAAGAATATTTGGAATTAAGAAATGTACCACTACTTGCAAAGGTAGAAATGAACGCAAACACAGTAATTACACCAAGTCTTGTAATTCAATCAGATGAAATTACAACAGATGATGTAAGACAACAAGAATATAATATGGTAGTATTACCAGTAGATTTAATGTCTGATGATTATGTAGATATAAGATTGATGACACCAGGTGGACAAGATTTTATTGTAGTGTCAAAAGCTAAAGTAGATATACCAACAAATGCAGATGGAACATATGTGACAGATACTATAAGAGTAAACTTGAGAGAAGATGAAATATTATCAATGTCAAGTGCAATAGTAGAAGCATATGGATTGGATGGGGCAAAATTATATGCAACAAAATATGTAGAAGCAGGAAACCAAAAAGCTTCTTTACCAACATATACTCCAAATGCAGCTGTAACTGCACAAATCCAATCAAATCCCAATATTGTTAGCCTAGCGAGTGAGGAATTGGCTACAAGATATTCTGATTCATCAAAGAAAAATAGAAATGATTACTTACAATCATTGATAAACTCTTCTGAAAAATATAAAGAAAATATAGAAAACAATTCAGATGCAAATATATCAAACCAAAATTCAGCAAGAAAGAAATATCTAGAATCATTGGGATATTAATCCATAAATAATATAAAAATTAAAATGTAAGGGCATAAACATGCCCTTACTATAAGGATTTCAGCTAAAATATAGGAAAAGGAGATTATATATGAAAAAAATAGGTTTTATTGGTGCTTATGATAAAACAGATATAATATTAAGTATAGCTAAAGTTTTAACAATGGCTGAAAAAAAAGTTATAGTAATAGACAATACAATAACACAAAAATGTAAATATGTAGTTCCAGTTATAAACCCAACAAAATCATATATAACGACTTATGAAGGAATAGATGTAGCAGTTGGATTTGATGATATTAATAATATAAAACAATACACGGGACTAGAAGAAAATGAAGAACTAGAATATGACTATATAATAGTTGATACTGATAATTTTGAGGGTGTTGTAAAATATGGACTACAAGGTGCAGACAAAGTTTATTTTGTAACATCATTTGACATGTATTCTTTAAAAAAAGGAGTAGAAATATTACAACAATTTGGAGTGCCAACTAGAGTGACTAGAATATTTTATTCTAAAGACTTATTAAGAGAAGAAGAAGAGTATTTTGACTATTTAGTATTAGGAACAAAAGCAGTATGGAACGAAGAAAAAGTATATTTTTTATTAGAAAATGGAGACTTACCAGCAATAATGGAAAATCAACGAATATCAAAAATTA
This sequence comes from uncultured Clostridium sp., assembly GCA_902462295.1. Taxonomy (GTDB): domain Bacteria; phylum Bacillota; class Clostridia; order TANB77; family CAG-508; genus CAG-269. The sequence continues at coordinate 25,354 of CABQAZ010000013.1, forward strand.
AACTAAAAAATTTAAGTAATGAATACAGAAAAAATATAGAATTTTTAGTAAATGATATAGATAATGGAATAGGAGACAAAAAAATAAAAAATATAATAAAAAATTTTGATATATAACAAATATAAAAAGCACTTAAATTTAGAAGGAGTTAATAATGTCAATTGTAACATTTTGGAATGATAATAGGGAACAATCTGGTAGAACCCTTACATCAGTAGCTATTGCAACACGAATGGCAATAGAATGTAATTTTAAAATACTGTTAATATCAACAAGCTTTCAAGACCCAACAATGAGAAATTGTTTTTGGGGAAATGAAGTTCAAAGAAACTTAAAATTATTTGGTGGAAAAATGAATAATATAGCTGTTGAAAATGGAATAGAAGGATTAACTAAATTAATAACAGCAAATAAAATAACACCAAGTACAATTACAGATTACACAAAAGTCATTTATAAAGGAAGATTAGAAGTTCTAAATGGATTTTCCGGAGTAAAAGAAAACACTATAGAAACAAATTATGATGAATATAAAAAAATAGAAAATTGTTATATAGAATTAATAAAAATGGCAAATCAATATTATGATATGGTATTAGTAGATTTAGATAAAGCATTAGAACAAGAAGTAAAAGATGAAATATTAAAAATATCGAATTTGAATATAGTTGTACTTTCTCAAAGAAAAGAAAGTTTAGATAGATATAATGAACTTTTAAATAAAAATAAAGAAGTAAATGGGCCTAAAACAATTCCTGTCTTAGGAAGATATATGAATAAATCAAAATACAATATAAAAAATGTAACCAAATATTTGGGTGGAAAAAGAGAAATTAACGTTATTCCATTTAATATGTTATTTTTTGAATCAGCAGAAGAAGCTGGAGTACCAGATTTATTTTTAAGGCTAAAAAATGTAAAAGACAAATCAGATGAAAACTATATCTTTATGCAAGAAGTATTAAACTTAATGAATAAAATTATAAAGAGATTGCAAGAATTGCAAATGAAAAAGAGGTGAGAAAATGACACTAATTAATATACTATTAACAATTATAGTACTAATCATTGGAGGGGCTGGAATAGCATATTTTATAAATAAAAATAAAAATGCAGAAGTTGTTGAAGAAATAGAAAAAGACGAAAAAACATATACATTAGAAAAAATGAGAAACTATGTAAAAAAGAGACTAGATGAAATAACAAAAGTAAATTTATATGATATAGGTTTATCAGAAGAAGAATTAAAACGTAGAAAAAGTAAAAAATATGCATTAAAAAAGGCTTTAAAAGGATGTACATATGGTGATGTTAATGATAAAAAATATGTAAAAGAATTAATATCAGATTTATTAGCCAAAGAATATGGAGTAAATGAATCAAATATATCAACAGCTATACCATTTGATATGCCATCATTACTTACAGCACAAGATAAATTTGATATATTAATATATACATATAAAAAAGAATTTGGATATGAAGCATTAACACAATTAATAAAAAGATATAATCTAGCAACACTAAAATATATTCAAGGAGAAACAAAGCCTTGTTATGTAATAACTGATGAAGAAATAGATGAGATATATGAAAAAGAAAAAATAGTTTTATCATTTCAAGATAAATTAGAAGTTGTAGTACAGAGAATATATCAGCATTATAAAGGTTATAGTTCAATAGATGAAATAAGAGACATGAATATAGATGGTGTATCTGGTGGTGTATCTGGTTTACCAGAAAGTTTTTTAAGCCAAGTAGCACAAACAGATGGAGATTATTTAGAGCAGGTTTCAGAACATAAAGTACCAAGAGCATGTGATAGTATATGGATATTCTTCCAAGGTAAATCAATTCGTTTAGGATTTTTATCATTTGGAACAGAATCTGAATTAAAAAGAGTATGTCAAAATATATACAAATATAATAACCCAGGACAATTATCTGACACAAATGGATATAAAATAAATGAAATGAAAGATGGTTCTCGTGTTGTTGTTGTTAGACCAAGCATGTCAGAAACATGGGCATTTTTTGTAAGAAAATTTGATGTTAAAAGAGCTACAGTTGAACAATGGACAGGAGAAATGCCAGGAAGTGAAAAAGTTATTGATTTATTAAGATTTTTAGTAAAAGGAGCAAGAATTACATCAATAACAGGTGAACAAGGTTGTGGTAAAACAACATTACTTATGGGTATGATTGAAAACATATATGAAACAATGAACTTACGTATCACAGAAACTGCTTTCGAATTACACTTAAGAAAAGTATATCCAACAAGAAATATTTTATCAATGCGTGAAACAGATACAATATCTGGACAAGAATGTTTGGACGTACAGAAAAAAACAGATGGTTCTGTAAATATCATTGGTGAGGTTGCAACAGACCCTGTAGCTTCTTGGATGATTCAATCAGCACAGGTTGCATCAAAATTTACATTATTTACTCACCATGCTAAAACATTTCCAGATTTAGTAACAGCATTGCGTAACTCAATGTTAAGAGCTGGTGTATTCAAAAATGAAAAAACAGCAGAAGAACAAGTTGTTCAAGTATTAAACTTTGATATACATTTACAAAAAGACTTTAGAGGAAGAAGATACATAGAAAGAGTAACAGAATGTATACCTATAGTTGATAGTACAACATATGATCGTGATTATAAAAGTGCAAAAACTATGGATGGAAAAGTAGAAAAATTCTTTGAAAATGCAACAACATATTTTTCTAAAATAACAGAACAAAACTTGTACAGATATCAAAATATATTAGAATATGTTGATGGAGAATATCAAATAACAAATAGAATAACAGATAAAAACCTATCAGAAATGAGAGCAAATATGGATGAATCTGATTTACAAGATTTTGATGATTTTGTTGAAAAATATTGGGGAGAAAAAGCAAAAAAGAGTAAAAGAGTTAAAGTACAAAAAAAATAAAAAAATTATAGGAGGTGTTTTTATAACATGAGTACAGAAATGCTAAAATATGTAATAATTGGTACAATGGTATTATTTATAGCAGTTATTATAATATATTTGGTGTTAAGAAAAATGATGGGAAAATCTGAATATGCTCGAATGAAAAAACTGCAAGAGGGAACTAAAGCAAATGGTTTTTCATCAGACATAATGTATCAAAAGCTATATATAACATTTATAAAAATACCTTTTATAAAAAGATATTTATATAAATTAAGAAGAAGACTTGAGATTGTTAATATAGATGATGAATATACAACAAGAAAACAATCAGCAAAAATTTTATCAATAGCAATTATAGCATTTTTGCTTGTATCATTAATTACAATAATAATAACACATAGTAACTGGTTACTAACGGCAATATTATTAATTTTTGAATTATTTATTGTAGATACATTTGTACAAGGGATGGTTGATAAAATAGATAACAATTTATTAAAAGAACAAATAGATTTTTTTGCAGAAATTAGACATGCATATCATGAATATAACATGGTAGAAGAAGCTATATATCAAGTATCGTTAGATGATGAGAAAAATGTATCTAAACAAGGAGAAAAAATTTATGAAATACTAAGCTCTGATGATCCAGAAACAGAGTTAGAAAAGTATTATGATGTAGCTCCAAATAGTTATTTAAAAGAATTTGCAGGTATATCATATTTAACACAAGAATTTGGAGATAGAGAAGAAGATGGTTCTTCTTTATATTTGAAAAATGTAGATAATATAACACAAGAAATGCAGTTGGAGATATTAAAAAGAGATAAACTTAACTATGTATTTCAAAGTTTAGCATTTATTGCGATTGCTCCAGTATTATTATTAGAACCATTAAAAAGTTGGGCTGTTTCAAATTTTTCATTTACATCAAGTTTTTATAATGGAAAAATAGGAATGGTAGCACAGGTATTAGTAGTTATTTTAACAGTAATATCATATATACTTACAAGAAGATTAAAGGACAATGGAGGAGTTCAAGTAAATATAGCACAAAATGATAATCCATGGCAAGAAAAAATATATAAAAAACCAGTTTTTAAACAGATAATAAATGCATTTGTTCCTAGAAAAGGAACAAAAGATTATAGAAAAATGCAAAAATTGATGAAAGATTCTGCGTCAAAGAAAAAAATGGAATGGATATATGTAAATAGAATAGTTTATACTATTGTAACATTTATATGTTCGATTGTATTTTTTATGGTCTTACATAAAATTGCTATAAATTATGTATATACAGAGCCTACAACAGAACAAACAGTAATAGGTTCATTATCAGATAAAGAACAGAGAAAAGCAGATGAATTGACTAAACAAGATAATTATTTTCTTGATAAATTGAAAGGTGATTTGAGTATAACACAAGAAAAAATAGAAAGAGAAATGTTAAAATCTCCATATTATGAAGAGGGCGATGAAAAAATTGAAACAGATGCAGAAAGAATTTTAAATAAATTAAAAATTGTAAATTCTGAGCAAATGCAATGGTTTGAAATATTAATGTCAATGGGATTTTCTCTAATTGCATATATGGCACCTGTTTGGATGATGTTGTTTCAGAAAAAAATGAGACAAATGGAAATGGAAAATGAAGTAATGCAATTCCAGACTATTATATTAATGTTAATGAAAATTGAAAGAGTAAACGTAGAAATGATATTGGAATGGCTAGAACGTTATTCAAACATATTTAAAGAACAAATATCAAGATGTGTAAATAATTATGAAGCAGGAGCTTGGGAAGCATTAGAAGAATTAAAGAATTCTGTAACAAATAAAGATATGATAAGAATTGTAGAAAGCTTACAAGCAGCTGTAGAAAAAATACCAATTAGAGAAGCTTTTGATGAATTAGACGCAGATAGAGATTATCATCAACAAAAAAGAAAAGATGCAAATGACCAATTAGTATCTAAAAAAGGATTAATAGGTAAAGGTGTTGGTTTTGCTCCTATGGTATGTTTGTTTGTTGGATATTTGATTATACCACTAGTAATAATAGGATTATCAAGTATGTCTAGTGCAATGAGTCAAATGGGAGCATAAATTAATGGAGGTTTAGATGGAAAATGTTACAAAAGCTCTGTTAATTGCTGGAGGAATATTGATTTCAATCATGATAGTATCTCTAATAGTAATGATGTGGGGAAGAATATCAGGATATTATACAGAAAGATCAAATTCAAAACAGGTAGAACAGATGACAGAGTTTAATGCACAATATGATAATTATAATGGAAAAAGTGTAAGAGGAAATGAGTTAATTTCTATTATGAATAAAATAATAGACTATAATAATTCTGATTCTGCAATGGAGGGTTATGATAAAATTATAATAAATGTAGAAATTGGAGAAAAAAATAAAGGAAGTTTTAAATATAATTCAGAAGACACAGATGTTTTTGGAATTAGCTCAGGTAAAATTACAAATAAGACAAATGATAGAGGTGTAAGTGATATTGTGAATTTGTCTGGAAGCTTATTAAAAGAAGCTCAACGAATAGATGGAGATATAACAGATGCTCAATTACAGAAATTGTCAGCAGATATATCTAATATAGTTGGTTCTTCTTCAGATGATGAATATAAAATTCAAAAAATAAAAAGAATTTTAGGTAATGGCGATTATAAAGATAAGCTAGGAGATATACAGAATATAACTAAGAAGTATTATCAGTATACACAATTTAAAAGGGCAATGTTTGAGTGTACAAGTGTAGAACATAATACAGCAAATGGTAGAGTAAACGAAATGAATTTTAAAATAGAACAAGATGAAAATGGAAATGTAAAGTTTAAATAATGAAAGGAAAACATAAATGGAAAATGCAGTTAGAGCTTTATATATAGCTGCTGGTGTATTAATTGGAATAATGATTTTATCATTAGCAGTGGTAATATTTTCTAATTTACAAAGTTATGTAGAAACTTCAAATGAAGAAATAAGATTTAATGAAATAACAAGATTTAATGCAAAGTTTACAAAATATATTAATTATACAGAGGGAAAAAAACAATTTGATTTAACGATTCAAGATATAGTTACAGTTGCAAGTGTAGCATATGAAAGTAATAATTCATATAATCCGGATTCAACTAAGTGGGGTGAACCTGATCCTAATTCTTTATATATAGCTGTAAATTTAGATAGAAATCGTATAGATAAAAATATAAAAGATAATATGATAAATTTATTACAAGATAATTCAGAAAAGAAGTTTAGATGTGATGAAACTAGTATTACTTATAGTGATAAAACAGGAAGAATAATTGTAATAAATTTCAGAACAGAGACAGAATAAAAAAGATAAAAAAATGTTGCAAACACATAAATAAAATGTTATAATGAGGTAAAATGATGAAAAAAATAATTATATTTTTATTAATTATATTAATTATTGTATCAGTTATAGGAGTTAAATATATTTCATATAAAAGTGAATATAAAGTAATTCAAAATGAAAATTCTGAATTTGAGGGATATAAAGATAAAGAAATATATGGTTTAGACATAGCAACAATAATTAATAAAGCAGTTGATAGAAATACGAAAAATAAAATAGAAAAAGATGACAATGGAAACTTTATACCAAATGACAGTAATTCTATTGAAATAGAAATATATATGACAGATAATGAAACAACATACAAAATGGAAACAATTTATAATAACGGAACAGAGCAATTTGTTCAATATTATGGAGATATAAAATTTAAATGTTCAAAAATAGAGTATCATAAAAACACAGGAAGAATCAAATACATGTTATTTGAACAACAAGAAACAAGTTAATAATGTTCAGCAATAATTAATAATTGCTGAGATTCAATAAACAAAAGTAAACAAAGGAGGGAAAACTATGGAAAACGCAACAAAGGCATTATTGATAGCTGCAGCAGTTTTAGTAGCAATATTAATTATATCTTTAGGACTAGCTATTTATAATAGATCTTCAAGTGCAGCTGATGCAGGTGATTTAACAGATGTATCAATTCAAGCACAAAATGAAAAATTCTTAAAATATGATGGAGACAGAAAAAGGGGTTCAGATGTTAACGCTTTATTGCAAACTGTATTAAATAATAATTTAAAGGCAACTGATGAATCTACTAAAGTTAGTGTTACTGGTGATGTAGTATCTGTAGGTGAAGATTCAATTACTCAAAGAGCTGAGACTGGTGCATTATACAAGATAGAAGTTAAACAAGATGGTCCTGGTGGTGTAGTAAAAACTATAAATATAACAAAAGTATCTTAATATGTAAGGTGGAGAAACTATCTAAGCTAGAGATTTATAAAAGAAAGGAGATATACTTATGGAAAATGCAGTAGAAGCTTTAAAAATTGCGGGAGCAGTATTAATGTTTGTATTGGCATTAACTTTAGGTATATCTTCTCTTTCTAAAGCCAATAATACAGTAGATTCAGTAATAAGAATACGAGATAAAAATACACTAACTGAATATGAAATAGTAAAACCATCAAAAGACCTTACAAGAAATGTAGGAGCAGAAACAATAGTAGCAACAATGTATAGAGCATATGAAGAAGATATAGAAATATATTTTAAGAATGCAGATGGAACAGATTTACCAATATATTACAAAACAGATAGTAGTGGAAACAAAAAAATTGATAGTAATGGAAACGAAATTACAGTAAACTATATAAATAAACCAATATATGAAAATAATAAAAATGAAGAAGAAAGTTATGAATCAAAAGAAGAACAAACAAGGCATTTGGATATTATATTGGGAACAGGTAAAAATAATAAATCTAATTTGTCTGATAAAGAACAAAAAAAATACGGAAACCAACTTTATTATGAAGATGGATTTTACCAATATTTAACTCAACATGAATTCAAAGAAGAATTTGGACAATATCTTTTAGGAAATGAAGCAACAGCGACAAGAAGAGGAGTAATAACATATACATTATTAAATAAAAGAAGTTAAGAAGGGAGTGTAAATATATGGATGATATAACAATATCTATAATAGGGATAATGATATCTTCAATATTAATGTTTTTAACACCATTAGTATTAATAGCTGATAGAGCTGATGATATAGCTCAATTATCTGCACAAACAGTTACATCTGAATTTGTCAATGAAGTTGTAAGAGCTGGAAAAATAACATCAGATGAATATCAAACTTTTATCTCTAGTTTATATGCATCTGGAAATACATATGATATTGATATGGAAGTAAAAATATTAGATGAGACACCATCCAAAAGAGTTACAGATGATACTGGAACAGTAGGTAATAATTCATATTATTCAATATTTACAAGCCAAATAGAAGACAAAATAGGTTTATCTGCACAAAACACAATTAATAATAGAAATGGAAAACTTATATTAAAACAAGGAGATATAATACAAGTGACAGTAAAAAACAATAGTAGAACATTATCTCAAACACTAAAAAGAGTATATTTTAATCTAACAGGAGATGATTTACATATAATTGCTGCAAGTTCATCTGGAACAATAACTATAAATGGAGCAACATAAAATGATTATTTTTAAAACAAAAATTAATCATTTTTTATTTTGTACAAAAGTAAAAAAATAATGTGTATAAAAAGAAAAATTAATACAAATAATAAAATTTAAAGGAGTAAAAAGTATGAAAACACTCAAAAGGATAATATTATTATTTATATTAGTTTTTCTTTTTGTATTTGTATTATCAAGAAGTTATTTACCACAAACTATAGCGGTAAAAGGAGAAGAAATAAAAATATCAGATATACAAGTAATACCAATAGGAGAAATAGTTGGAATAAAATTATACACAAGTGGAGTATTAGTAGTTGGAACATCAAGTATAGAAAGTATAGATGGACAAACATATAAGCCATATGAAAATACAGGAATAAAAGAGGGAGACTCAATAATATCAATAAATGATATTATTATAAACAATACAGAAGAATTAATAGACGCAATAAATATGTATGAGGGAGAAAAAATAAAAATAACATATATAAGAAATGACAAAGAAGAAACATGTGATATTATTCCAGTAAAAGACAAAGTTGGAAAATATAAAATAGGATTATGGGTAAGAGACAGTGCTGCAGGAATAGGAACAATAACATTTTATAATGAAGAAACACAAAGCTTTGCAGGATTAGGTCATGCAATAACAGATATAGATACAGGAGATATATTGCAAACATCATCAGGAGAGGTAGACAATGTAAATATAGTATCAGTAATAAAAGGACAAGAAGAACAACCAGGAAAAATTCAAGGAAGTATAAGGCAAAATAGTATGATAGGAAATATTTATAAAAATACGCAATATGGAATATATGGAATAATAAAAAATTCAAGTAATATGAATATAGATTATTCTAAAAAGATGTATGTAGCAGAAAGACAGGAAATAAATTTAGGTGAAGCAACAATATTATCTAATATAAATGGACAAGTTAAAGAATATAAAATAGAGATACAAAAAACATATTTAAATAATAATTATGACAATAAAAGTATGGTAATAAAAGTAACAGATGAAGAATTATTAAATAAAACTGGTGGAATAATTCAAGGAATGAGTGGTTCTCCAATTATACAAAATGGAAAATTTTGTGGAGCGATAACACATGTATTTGTAAAAGATCCTAGTATTGGATATGCCGTTTTTGCTGACAGAATGTTAAGTGAATTAGAATAAAAAATTTTATAATATTATAATAGAATTGGGAGTATTTTACTTTGACATGTTATAAAAAAAATAGTATTATGAAAGTAGAGAAAAATTTATAAGTACTATTGACAAAAAAATATGTTTTATATATAATTCTTAGTAGAAAATTATAAAATAAATTGTAAAAAAACATAAGAGGAAGGGATAAAAATGAGAAAAGTTATAATAAGTTTATTAATGGTAATAGTAATGATTGGAGCAATGATAGGAACATCATATGCTGCACAATTAACAGCTACAATAGAAATTAAACCAAGTGTAACAGAAGTATCAGCAGGAGATAAAGTTACATTTTCATTTGTAATAAAAAATGTAACAAATGCACTAAATGATTCAATAGGAGCAATAGAAGGAAAAGTAGAATATGATACAAACTTTTTTGAATTAGACTCAGATACAACTTTATCAACTGGAGGAGAATCAGGAGAAAACTTTAATGTATTAAAAGACACAAAAGAAGGTGCAACAATAGCAAAATTAGTATTAAAAGTAAAAGATAAACCAACAGGAAGTGGAGTAGTAAAATTCACTAACTTATCAGCATCAGATGGAGATACAAGTAAAGAAGAAAATGAAGCTATAGCTAAAACAGCAGATCAAGAATTTACAATAAAACTAAAAACAAATACATCAACTGATCCAGATACAGAAGAGCCAGAAAATCCAAGTACACCTAATAATCCATCAAACCCATCAAATTCATCTGATCAAACAGATACAGATAAGTCAACAGAAACACCTGGAGAAACTCCAACAAAGCAAAACGGAAATGATTCAACAATTGCAAATAAAAGCTACGATAAAGCAGGAATAAGTATAATGCTTTTGATTGCTATAATAATAAGTTTAATAGTAGCAATAGTAATGTATAAAAAAAACCAAAAATTTAGAGATATAAAATAAATTTATTTAAAATATTGGGAACCAGATATTTGGGTTCCTTTTTAATTTGTATTTATAGTATAATGGCTAAGTTAAAATAAATATAAAAAAATACTAAAAATATAAGCTTTTCATTACATTACTCAATTTCTTAAATTTCTCCATGCACATTCGTAATTTCATTCAAAGCTTATATTTTTAGTATTTTTTATAAGAAGTTCAATAAAACCATTATACTATAACAATTTATCAAAAAGGAAGAAAAAATAGTGCAAAATCGTGAAAAATATGATATATATAATGTATATAATGTATAGTTATTTTAGAAAAGGAGCAAAACATGAAGATATCAAACATATTTAAACATATAAAATTAGTAACAAAACATAAATGGATAGTATTTAAATTATGTTTTAAAGTAGGAATTCCATGGAGAGGTTTTATGCATGATTGGTCAAAGTTTTCTCCAACAGAATTTTGGGAAAGTGTAAAATATTATGATGGACATAAAAGTCCAATAATGGCATGTAAAGCTGACAAAGGATATTCAGAAGCATGGTTACATCACAAAGGAAGAAATAAACATCATCATCAATACTGGATAGATTTATCAATACCGGAAAAAACCATAATAATGCCATACAAATATGCTGTAGAAATGGTATGTGATGAATTAGCTGCAGGGATAGTATATAACGGAAAAAATTGGACTAAAAATACGCAATTAGATTATTATATAAATAAAGAAAGAGAAAAAAATTTAATACATCCACAAATAGACAAATTTATGATAGCTGTATTAACTGAAATAAGCAAAAATGGAATGAATAAAACTTTAACAAAGAAAAATATGAAAGAATTATATGAAAAATATTGTATTAGAATGGAGAATTTAGATGAGAATAAGATTTAAACCATGGGCAAGACCAGAATTAGAAGCAAGTAGTTTTTATAGAGACAATCCGGAAGAACTAAAAAATAAATGGAAAGAAGAATTTGAAAAAGATAATAATCCAATACATCTGGAACTTGGATGTGGAAAAGGACAATTTATATCACAAATGGCTGTAAAAAATCCTGATATAAATTATATTGCAATAGATTTAGTTGATGCAATGTTAGGATTAGCCAAAAGAAATGTAGAACAAGTTTATAAAGAAGAAAATAAAAAAATTAATAACATATTATTAACTAGATTTGATATAGAAAGAATTAATTTAATATTAGGAGAGCAAGATAACATAAAAAGAATATATATTAATTTTTGTAATCCATGGCCTAAAGGTAAACATAGAAAAAAAAGATTAACACATACAAGGCAACTAGAGAAATATAAAACTTTTTTATCAAAAGAGGGAGAAGTTTATTTTAAAACAGATGATGATGAATTATTTAATGCAAGTTTAGGATATTTTGAAGAATCAGGTTTTATAATAATGAAAAAAACATATGATTTGCATAGTGAACCAATATGGAAAAATAATATAGAAACAGAACATGAGAAAATGTTCTCAGAACAAGGGATAAAAATAAAAGCATTAATAGCAAAATTAAGAACATAATTAAAATAAAAACATATAATGTATTATGAATTTTAAAGGTATGTAATAATACCTAAAGAAAGGAAGAAAATAAAATGAATGATTCATTATATGAAGACTATATGAGAAGTGTATTAGGTTATCAGCCAACAAATAATTATCAAAATACATATGATATGAATTATGATAATTTAGATATGTCTACTATTCCTACTTCTGCTACTGTACCTACAATGGCAAATATGCAAACAATACCATCTATGTCAGCAATGAGCAATATACAAATACAAGAATTGGAGAATTGTTATCCTGATATATATAGAATAATATATCCAATGATACAAAGAACATGTGAGCGAAATACAAGAGCTATTACCAAAGAAGCAATAGATAGTATGACAGATGAAATTTATTTTGCTATAGATGATAATATGGTTACAGAAAATAGAGGAAATGATAGTAAAGAGATTAAAGAGATTAAAGATACAAAATTAGCAACATCTTCAAATTCAAAAACAGAAGAACGTGAAGATAGACAAAGAATTGTTAGAAATCCTACATTAAGAGATTTAATCCAAATTTTATTATTAAGAGAATTGTTAACTGGACCTGGTCCTGGAAGACCACCAATGAGACCAAGACCACCTCGTCCACCAATGAGACCTCCAATGCGTCCACCGATGAGACCACCAATGAGACCTCAACCAAGAGGGGATGTATATAATAACAGAGAGTATTTTTCTTCATTAGACGATGGATATGATTTATATGAATATTAAATAATACAAGAAGAAGCGAGGGTGAATATCCTCGTTTTTCTCCTTTTAGTAAAAAACTCAAATCGGATGAGAACAAATCAAAGAAAAATTTTTGATTTTTCTTATTTGTTCTAGGTCTTGAGATTTTTGTGAAATTATAGTAATATAATAAAAAAATATTGGAGGACAAGTATGGAAAAATCAACTTTAAAATTTTTAGGAAGTGACTCTGGATTTGGAAAGAAAAATAATTCAGCATATATAGAGAGGGAGAATAAGATAACTATAATAGACTGTGGTTTTACAGTATTTCAAGAATTACAAAAAAAATTCGATTTTAATAAATACGAAGAAATAAATGTAATAATAACACATTTACATAATGACCATGCTGGAACATTAAGTCAGTTAATACTATATCTTTATTTTATATATAACAAAAAAGTTAATGTTATTAGTAAATGTAAGAGAATTAAAGAATATTTGGATATAACAGGAACACCAGAATGTGCATATATACTAAAAGATACTAATGAAAATATAGAGTTTATAAAAACAGAACATGTAAAACATTTAGATGCATATGGATTTAAATTACTAGTTGATGGAAAGAAAATTGTTTATACAGGAGATACAAATACATTAGAACCATTTAAAAAATATCTAGATGACATACAAGAATTTTATGTTGATGTTTCTAAATTTGGTGGTGCACATTTAAAAATTGATGATATTATTGAAGAATTAAGAGAAATAAAAAATAAAGGAATAGATGTGTTTTTAATGCATATAGATGAAAGAGATTATATAGAAAGAGTGACAAATAATGAATTCTATTATGCATAACAGTTATGCATATGAAAATATAAATAAATACATTATAGATTGAAAAAATGGAAAATTTTGTAATGACTATAGAAAAATATATAAAATTAAAAGATTATTCTAAAAAAAGAATAATCTTTTATATTTTGACTAAAATATAAAAGAGAAATAAAATTCTCAAAAAAGAAAAAAAGGAGTATATGGGTATGAAAGTAAAAGATTGTATGTGTGGAGAAGTTTGTTGTGTAAAGCCAGAAACAAAAATAAATGATGTAGCAAAATTAATGCAAAAAAATCATATAGGCTGTGTACCTGTATGTGATAATAACAATTGCTTAGTTGGATTAATCACAGATAGAGACATTATATTAAGAACAGTTGCTTGTGATAAAGATGTAAAAAACACATCTGCAAGTGAGATAATGACATGTAATGTATGTACTTGCAATGGAAATGACGATGTGTTAGATGCAGAAAATAAAATGGCAGAAAATCAAATCAGAAGAATTCCAGTTGTTGATAAAGACAAAGTTATTGGAATTTTAACATTAGGTGATTTAGCTCATTATAATGAAGAAACTGGAGAAGATCACTTCTGTAACACTGTAGAAGATATTTGTGGTTGTGGAGGACAAACTAAAAATAATTATTAGTAATAATAATATATTATTTAAAAGAGTTCTTAAATATAAGCTTTACAATTAAAAGTTTATATTTAGGAGCTTAAAAATATATATTTACATAGAAAAGAGGACAAATGTCAGAAGATTTAAATTATATTTATAAAATTATAAGAAGAGTTTTAAATGTAGCCCTTATTGTAGTTGGTGTATATATAGGGATAAAAATGGCAGTATTTTATATGCCATTCTTAATAGCATTTTTAATTTCATTGATGGTTGAACCAGCAATAAAATATTTTATGAAAAAAACTAAAATGACGAGAAGAATGAGTTCAATAATAATCTTTATAATAGTATTTTCTATTATAATAGGAAGTGTAACCATTGGGATAATTTCATTAATATCAGAATCTACAAATCTTTTACAAACTTTAAATCTTTATATAGATAAAGCATATACACAAATACAGCAAACAATTGGAAAAATGAGTATAACTAAAATAAGTGTTTCAAACAATATATTAAATCTTGCACAAGATGCCTCAAAAGAAATTTTATTAAAAGTATCAAAATGGCTTACGAATTTTTTAACAAAATTGATAGATATAGTAACATCTATTCCTACAATAGCAATATATATGGTTATAACAATTCTTTCTTTATATTTTATATGTACAGATAGAATATATATTTTAGATTTTATGGAACATCATATGCCAAAAAGATGGGTAAAAAAAATAGGCGTACACATAAGAGAAATAACCAAAAGTTTAGGAGGGTATTTAAAAGCAGAGATGATACTTATATTAGTGTCATTTATAATTTCTGTAATAGGATTATATATTTTTAAATTTATTGGAATGAATGTTAAATATCCTCTTTTGATAGCATTAGCTATTGGATTTGTAGATGCATTACCAATTTTGGGCTCTGGTTCTGTAATGGTTCCATGGTCAATTATTTTAGCAATAAATGGAGATATACAATTAGGAATTGCAGTTTTAATATTATGGATAGTAATGTCTCTTGTAAGACAGTTTTTAGAACCTAAAATTGTAAGTGGTAAGATAGGAATTCATCCTATTTTTACACTCATTGCTATGTATACTGGATTTAAAGTGATTGGTGTTATGGGAATGCTTGTTGGACCGATTGTTTTAATAATTTTAAAAAGTATTTTTGCAAGTAGATTAGAAGAGGGAATATCAAAAAGTTTTATGTAGCTGAATTGCAAATTGCCCCTTTGGGACCGGGTATTTTCAGTGCAATATAAAAATGCACCGAAAATACCCGGTCCCAAAGGGGCAATTTGCAAAAAAGTGTATCAAATAAAAATTAAGCATAAAATATAAATAAACTCATAAACTTAAAAGAAAGAGAAGCAAGTGGAGGGTTTATTATGTTTATATATAATTTAAAAGTAAATGGAGGAGTTTTACTAAAGATTATAATTGTAGTTTTATCAATGTTTATGTTGATTGTTTTTGGCATAAGTATTTATAAAATTTTCTTTACAAGCGGAAAATTTGTAGTAAATGATAAGTTAAAAGAAAAAGATGTAATAGAAATTCAGACAGATAATTATACAAACATATTAAAAGCAGTACATGATAATCCAGATTCTTATATAGGAGTGAAAATTAATTTTACAGGTTACATATATAGAGTGATTGATTTTAAAGAGGAGCAGTTTGTTATTGCAAGAGATATGTTTATTAATGAAAATAAAACGCAATCTGTAGTAGTAGGTTTTTTATGTGAATACAAGAATGCAGTTAATTTTACAAATGGTACTTGGGTTAATATAACTGGTACTATTGAAATGGGAAAATATCATAATGAACAAATACCATTTATTAATGTGACTGAAATGAAAGAAACTACTGAGCCTGATAATTCTTCTGTAATGCCACCAAGTAATGATTATGTGCCTACTAGTGGAATTTTTTAAGTAGCAAATATTATTTTAAAAAATTGTAAAATTTGTTGAAATCTGTAGAATAATATGTTAAAATAATTATGTAACTATTTAACGAAGCTTATGGACAATATCATAAGTTTAAAGACTGCACTAAAAAGGAGTGACATTATGGTAACAAAGAAAAAATTTATACTAGGAATTCAATCTTTGATTTCTAGTGAAGACTCAACACTTCGGTTTGGAAATGATAATAAAATAATCATTCCATTTCCAGAAGGAGTTGATGAACTTCAGAAAGTTGCAGAGCAGTTTTCGGAAAAAGGAAAAATTGCCAAAAGATTGTTGGACTATTTTTCGAGTTTCAGAATTGCAGAGCTTTTAAAAGAAGGAGTAATTCAGAAAAATGGTTCTGTTCTGAAATTTGAAGCAGGATACAGAGAAGTTGAAATACCTTTGAAATCAGGAAAGCTTTCGAATTTTGAAAGAAGAAAACTTCAAATAGCCATTGGAATGAAACAACAAGACAAAAAGGCAATAGTAGTTCTCATCTCTAAGAGTCCGAGCTTTCGGATGAAAGCAGAAGCTGTTGGAGTTAAAGCACAGCCATTTAAAGAGGAAATTTTCCCTGCCTTGGAAGAACAGTATCAAGGACGAATAAAATGCGAAACAAGTGAAAAGAAAATGGCAGAGTTTAACTCTAAGGGATACATTTTCCCAAAAGATATTTTCAAATCTAAAGAAATCGAGTGGGTAACAAATTTGTTTTTAAGTATTACTACCAGAGAAGGTAGCCATCCGATTTTAGCTAGATATGATGGAGAAAAGATTATTCCTTTAAGATTTAGAGAACGCAATCCATACAATATTAAAGCAAAAAAGCTTGGACAGCATTTTGCACTTGAAGCGCTTATGACATCAGCAGAGGAAGCTCCAATTGTTATAATTAAAGGAGGAGCAGGAACTGGAAAGACTATTGTTTCATTAGCAGCAGCATTACAGCAGACAGTGGAAAAGGAAAAAGTCTATTCTCAGATTTTGGTAACAACACCTATCGAGACTTTAAGAGAAGAGAATCTGGGATATTTGCCAGGTGCTCTTGAGCAGAAGTTCGATCCATATCTTGGAGGAATTATGGACAACTTAACAATTCTCCTTGGAAAAAAACGTTCTAAAAAGAAAGAAAACGTAAATCCAACTAAAAAGAGACAGTTAGGCAGTGATGCAGACGATGATAAAGGAAGAATGAACGATCCAAATAATATTCCAAGAGAAAATGCGAAAATGCTGATAGAACAGGGGGTTATTGTTCTTCAGTTGATCGGCCATTTAAGAGGTCGAAGTATTACTAATACTTTCTTTATTATTGATGAGGCACAGAACATTGAGCCTGCAGTAATAAAAAGTATTGTAACCAGAGCGGGAGAGGGTTCTAAATTTGTTTTCCTTGGAGACCCAACTCAGATTGACAATCCTGAACTTAATGAAAGATACAATGGTTTAGTATACTTGTCAGAAAAAATGAAAGGAAATAAAATGTGTTGGCAGGTCACTCTGGAGGACGAAGAATCGGTAAGAAGTAAAATTGCTTATGTAGCAGCAAAAATTTTGTAACCATAAGAGGGGGAGGTTTAGTGAATTTCACTAAACCTCTCTTTACTATTGTAACAATTATAAATGGTAAAAGTATTTACAAAAAATAAGACTTCTTTTAAAAAATTAATCAAAACCATTATTCAGTAACGTTTATACTTAAATTTTTTTAAAAGACTTGAAAAATCTAAATAAGCATGATATATTATATCAGTATAAAAAGACAGAAAAATTGGAAGATATAAGAAGGGAAATGAGATAAAATGGGAATATTCAACAAAATATTTAAAAGTTATAGTGAAAAAGAAGTAAAAAGAATAATGCCAATAGTAGAAAAAATAAATGGATTAGAAGAAGAAATATCAAAATTAACAGATGAACAATTAAAAGATAAAACAAGTGAATTCAAAAAACAATTAGAAGAAGAAAAAACATTAGATGATATACTACCAGAAGCATTTGCAGTAGTTAGAGAAGCATCTAAAAGAGTATTAGGGTTAAGACATTTTGATGTCCAATTAATTGGTGGTATAATTTTACATCAAGGTAGAATTGCGGAGATGAAAACTGGTGAGGGAAAAACACTTGTAGCAACACTTCCAGTATATTTAAATGCTTTAACAGGAGAAGGTGTTCATGTAATAACTGTAAATGATTACTTGGCTAAAAGAGATAGTGAATGGATGGGAAAATTATATAAATTTTTAGGTCTTTCAGTTGGTCTTGTAATAGCAGGAATGAAGCCAGATGAAAAGCAAAAAGCATATGCTTGTGATATAACATATGGAACAAATAATGAATTTGGATTTGATTACTTAAGAGACAACATGGTAATTTACAAAAATCAATTAGTACAAAGAGGTTTAAATTATGCAATAGTGGATGAGATTGATAGTATTTTAATTGATGAAGCTAGAACACCACTTATTATATCTGGTAGAGCAAATCAATCTTCAGATTTATATAAAAAGGCAAATGACTTTGTAAAAAGATTAACACCAAAAGTAATAGTAGAAGAAGATGTTAAAGATGAAGAGCAAGCTGAAGATAATGAAAAATATGATTATATTGTAGACTTAAAAGCTAAATCTGCATCATTAACACAAAAAGGTATTAAAAAAGCAGAAGAAACATTCAGACTAGAAAACTTTAATGATATAGAAAATTCAACATTAGTACACCATGTAAATCAAGCTTTACGTGCACATGGAGTAATGAAAAAAGATATAGATTATATCGTTAAAGATGGAGAAGTTTTAATTGTTGATGAATTTACAGGACGTATTATGTATGGAAGAAGATATAATAACGGATTACATCAAGCAATAGAAGCTAAAGAAGGAGTTAAAATTGCAGATGAATCAAAAACTCTTGCAACAATAACATTCCAAAATTACTTCAGAATGTATGATAAATTATCAGGTATGACTGGTACTGCTATGACAGAAGAAGCAGAATTTGAAGAAATATATAATTTGGATGTAATTTCAATTCCAACAAATAAGCCAATGATTAGACAAGACCAAAATGATGTTATTTACAAAAATGAAAATGCTAAATTTAATGCAATAGTACAAAGCATAAAAGAAAGTCATGAAAAAGGACAACCAGTACTAGTTGGTACAGTTTCAATAGAAAAATCTGAAAAATTAAGTAAAATTCTTAAAAAAGAAGGAATAAAACATGAAGTATTAAATGCTAAATTCCATGAAAAAGAAGCAGAAATTGTTGCACAAGCTGGTAAATTTGGTGCAGTTACAATCGCAACAAATATGGCAGGACGTGGTACAGATATTATGCTTGGAGGAAATAGTGAATATTTAGCAAAACAAGAAATGAAGAAAAACAAAGTTCCAGAAAACTTAATAGAAGAAGCAAATACATATTACGAAACAGATGAACAAGATATTTTAAGAGCAAGAGAAGAATTCCAAAGATTAGAAAAGAAATATGATGAAGAAATAAAAGAAGAAAAAGAAAAAGTAATATCAGCTGGTGGTTTAAAAATAATAGGAACAGAAAGACATGAATCAAGAAGAATTGATAACCAGTTACGTGGACGTAGTGGACGTCAAGGAGACCCTGGTGAATCTAAATTCTATATAGGATTAGATGATGATTTAATGAAAATCTTTGGTGGAGATATGATTACTAAAGTTTATAATACCATTGGAATGGATGAAAATATTCCTATTGAAAACAGAATGATTAGTAATGCAGTAGAATCAGCTCAAAAGAAAGTTGAGGGAAGAAACTTTAGTATTAGAAAAAATGTATTAAAATATGATGATGTTATGAACGCTCAAAGAGAAATAATATATAAACAAAGACGTGAAGTTCTTGATGGAGAAAATCTAAAAGATAATATATTAAATATGATAAATTCACTTGCTGAAGAAGTTGTATTAACATATTTTGCAGGAGATGAAGAGGTTAGTGTAGAAGCTCTTGATACTGATATTAGAAATACATTTGGAATTGAAATGGTTGATTTTATAAAAGAAAATTCTAAAGATTCAAATGTTATTGTTGAAAAGCTTAGAGAATTAGCTTCATCAAAATATGAAGAAAAAGAAAATGAAATTGGAAGTGAAGATTTAAGAGAACTTGAGAGAGTTGTTATGCTTAAAGTTGTTGATCAAAAATGGATGGATCATATTGATGCAATGGATGAGCTAAAAGATGGTATTGGTCTTCGTGCTTATGGACAACAAGATCCTGTTGTAAAATACAGAATCGAGGGTATGGAAATGTTTGAAGAAATGGTTCTTGATATTAAACATGATGTTGTTAAAATTCTTATGAATTTACGTAAACAAGAAGAGGTGAAAAGAGAGGAAGCAGCTAAAATTACAGGTGCAGCTCTACAGGCTATTAATAGCTTAGATAATGGTCAACAAATGAAGTCTGAAGTTAATAAAACTGTTGTAAATGATGGACCTAAAGTTGGACGTAATGATCCTTGTCCATGTGGTTCGGGAAAAAAATATAAGAATTGTTGTGGCAAGTAAGATAAAATAAGGAAAAACTTAAAATTTGAAAACTAGTAGGTTGATTCGAGTTTTATAACTTGTCCACGTAATGTGGTGAAAACCTAAGTAAAATAAGGATGTAGACAACGTTTTAAATGTGGACATCCTTTTTTCTATAATTAATGGTATAATATATGTAGGAGTTGATAGTATGCTTTATTTAAAGAA
>CABQAZ010000014.1 GCA_902462295.1 uncultured Clostridium sp.
AAGCCTAAATGTGCCGAAAATACTTGCGGGTTACCCTGCTGGGAAGATAGGTTGTTGCCAGATTTAATATAAATTCCTCTTTAGCTCAGTTGGTAGAGCGCTCGGCTGTCGAGCAAGTCGCAAGACTAAAATGTTAGCAGCTCTATAAGGAAACTTATAGATGAAAAGGTGGCTAAGTCGGTGAAACTCTTAACAGGTAATGCTGAAGACAATACCGAGCAAGGCGAAAGCTATGTGTAGAGACTTTACACCACCTACCTAAATCGAAAGATATGGTAAAGATAAAGTCCAGACTACAAATTATATTTAAAATATAATGCTAATGAAAATTAGTGTGGTGCAGTAACCGATAGGTCGTTGGTTCGAGTCCAACAAGAGGAGCCAATAAATAAAAAGCTTTGTAAAGTAACATTTACAAGGTTTTTTTTTATTCAAAAATAAGGAGTATTCGCATTATACAAAAATAAAATACAAAAGTCAATATTAAAATGATAACTTAAAATATAAAAATTAACAATGTTCGCTATTAAAATGTAATAATTTATTATATAATTAATACATTAAGGATGTGAAAATATGATAAAAGTATGCGAAATATGCGAAAATAAATTTGAAACAAAAAGTTCAACAAGAATTTACTGTTATGAATGTAGTGGAGAATCAACAAGGCTAGATAATGAGACAAGAAAACACCAAAAAACTATATTAAGAAATAATATGAAAAAACAGGCAGTAAAATTATTAGGTGGAAAATGCTGCGTTTGTGGATATGATAGGTGCATAGATGCATTAGAATTTCATCATAAAAATCCGAGTATTAAAGAATTTAAATTAGGTTCAGGAAATACTATGTCTTGGAAAGAGTATAAATCAGAAGCATTAAAATGTATGTTAGTATGCTCTAATTGCCATAAGGAAATACATTATAAATTAGGATATACAATAAAATAATGCTAATTAATAATGATTTTTATAATATAATTATCATAAATATAAAAATAGGAAAAGGTGAGATGAATGAGTAACATAATAGAAATAAAAAAATCTATAATAATAAAATATGAAGAAAGAGAAAAAAGGCTTCCAGAAAAATTAAAAGAAAAAATAGAAAAATTTTGGAAAAATGCAATAGAAAAAAATCCCAATTTATATAATGGACTAGATTATACTATAGAAGAAATTGAAAAAAACGAAAATGAAATAAAAATGAAAGCTATAAAAACAAATTATGCACATTACTTATATGATGAAAGAGTTGGAATAAAAGAAAAAGAATATAAATGTAACGTACCCTGGGGAGGAATAATGCTAATAACCAAAGACAATTATTTAGTATTAGGTGAAATGAGTGAAACGACATCACTTCCACACTGTTTACAAATACCAGGTGGAGGAATAGATAAAAAAGATATTGAGAATGGAATAATGGATGTAAGTCAAACTATAAAAAGAGAACTAAAAGAGGAAATAAATTTAAATTTAGATAATATAAATTATAAAATAAAATACTTAGAGATTCCTGATGAAAAAAGACATGCATATGGATTTATAGCAATTGGTAGAGTAGAAGAGACCAAAGAAGAATTACAGAAACATTTTGAAGAATACAAAAGATATTTAATTCAAAATAATTTAGAAATAGAATTTGAAAAATTAATGTTTTTACAAGAGAGTAATGCAATGGAGGAATTTAATGCACTGAAAAATCCTAAAAGACCATATTTAATAAATTTGATTAATGAAATAACCAGAGATTATAATAATAAAAAACAATAAAAATTCAAATTGATGAAAGGAAAAATATGAAAGAAGAAAAAATTAAAATTGTATCAGAAGTTGATGAATTAGAAATAGACTGTTTACTAATAAAACCAGAAGGCGAAATAAAAGGAATAGTGCAACTTGCACACGGAATGAACGAGCACAAAGAAAGATATATAGACTTTATGAAATATTTAGCAGAAAATGGATATGCATGTTTTATAAATGACCACAGAGGACATGGAAAAAGTCTAAAAAATGAAGAAGATATAGGATATTTTTACGAAAATGAAGCAGAAGCAGTAATAGAGGACTTGTATCAAATAACAAGATATCTAAAAGAAAAATTTAAAAACAAAAAATTAATATTATTCGGACATAGTATGGGGTCAATGATAGTAAGAAAATATATTGCAAAATATGACAATAAGATAGATGGTTTAATAGTATGTGGGTCACCAAGTAAAAATGTAAATGCAAAATTGGGACTAGCAATAGTAAAAATAATGGAAATATTTAAAGGTGAAAAATATCGTAGTAAATTTGTTAAAAATTTAATGTTTAATGGATATGGAAAAAAAGATAATTTGAAAAATAGCTGGATTTGCAATAATAGAGAAATAGTAGAAAAATATAATGCAGATGAACTATGTCAATATGACTATACATTAAATGGATTTGAAAATATTATAAGATTGATGATAGATATATATAATCCCAA
This sequence comes from uncultured Clostridium sp., assembly GCA_902462295.1. Lineage (GTDB taxonomy): Bacteria > Bacillota > Clostridia > TANB77 > CAG-508 > CAG-269. Next base: position 2,483 of record CABQAZ010000014.1, read on the forward strand.
AATATATAGAAAAAATAATTTAAAATTGCCAATATATTTTATAGCAGGAAGTGATGACCCTGTAATATCATCAGTTAAGGCATGGTATAAAGCTCAAACTTTTTTGAATGATTTGGGTTATACAAATATAAGTAGTGATTTATATGAAAACATGAGTCATGAAATTTTAAATGAATTAGAAAATAAAGTAGTATATGAAAATATATTAAAATGGATTAATAATTTAGTTTAGAAAAAAGACAGAAGAAGAAATAAAGGAGAAAATATGTCAGAATTAACGAAAAAAGCGCTAGCAGTATCTTTAAAAAAATTGCTTTCAAAAAAAGATCTATCAAAAATAACAATAGCAAATATAACAGACGAATGTGGAGTAAACAGACAAACATTTTACTATCATTTTAAAGACATATATGATTTATTGGAATGGATATACAAAAATGAAGTTATAGATGAAATAGATAATAAAGATGAAGATTGGCAACAACGTTTTTTGTATATATTTAAATATGTATTAAAAAATAAAGAATTTGTGAAAAATACATATAATTCCATAAGTAGAGAGTATTTATTAAGATTTATTTATATGCAAACAAATAAATTATTAATAGATTTTATAGATAAAGAATCAGAGGGTATGAATATAAAAAAAGAAGATAAAAAATTTATGGCTGATTTTTATAAATATGGCTTTGTTGGAATCTTACAGGAATGGATAGAAGATGGGATGAAAGAGCAACCAGAGGTTATTATTAAAAAGTTGAATGATATTATTGAAGGTGATTTCAAAAAAGCACTAGAAAAAATGCAAAATTAAAATTATTATGCTTCATAGAGCTATTATACTGTCAAATATAATAAACTATGAAGCACAAATTTGTTTTTATATATTTATACAAAAATATAAAAATGTCTAAAAACTATACATATTTAAATACTTGTATATTGAAAATTTAAAAAAATTGTTTTTATAATACTTCAATAACAAAGGAGGAATAAAATATGTATTATAGTAATGGAAATTATGAAGCATTTGCACACCCTAGAAAACCAGAAGGAGTAGACAACAAATCAGCATATCTCATAGGAGCAGGGCTTGCATCACTTGCAGCTGCATGTTTCTTAGTAAGAGATGGACAAATGAAAGGTGAAAATATTCACATATTAGAAGAAGCAAAATTACCAGGAGGAGCATGTGATGGAATTGAAGATGCTCAAAAAGGATTTATAATCCGTGGTGGAAGAGAAATGGAAAATCACTTTGAATGTTTATGGGACTTATTCCGTTCAATACCATCATTAGAGACAGAAGGAGCATCAGTGCTAGATGAATATTATTGGCTTAATAAAAAGGATCCAAATTATTCATTAATGAGAGCAACAGTAAAAAGAGGTCAAGATGCACATACAGATGGAAAATTTACATTATCTGAAAAAGCATCAATGGAAATAATAAAATTATTTATGACAAAAGATGAAGATTTATATGATAAAAAAATAACAGATGTATTTACGGATGAATTTTTTAAATCAAATTTCTGGTTATATTGGAGGACAATGTTTGCATTTGAAGATTGGCACAGTGCACTAGAAATGAAATTATACATTCAAAGATTTATACATCATATTGGTGGATTACCAGATTTTTCTGCATTAAAATTTACAAAATATAATCAATATGAATCATTAATATTACCAATGGTGAAATACTTAGAAAGTCATGGAGTTCAATTCCAATATGACACAAAAGTTACTAATGTTTTATTTGATATTGATGGCAACAAGAAGACTGCTAAACAAATAATATGCATTCATAATGGTGAAGAAGAAACAATCAATTTAACAGTAGATGATTTAGTATTTGTTACGAATGGAAGTTGTACAGAAAAAGCAATGCTTGGAGACCAAAATACAGCACCAGATTTGACTATACAAAATGGCGAAGGTGCATGCTGGGACTTATGGAGAAAAATTGCAAGACAAAGTCAAGATTTTGGACATCCAGATAAATTCTGTTCAGATATTTCTAAGACAAATTGGGAATCAGCAACAGTTACAACATTAGATGATAAAATACCACCATATATAGAGAAAATCTGTAAAAGAGATCCATTTAGTGGTAGAGTTGTAACAGGTGGAATTGTTTCAGTAAAAGATTCCAATTGGTTAATGAGCTGGACAATAAATAGACAACCACACTTCAAAAATCAACCAAAAGGACAATTAGTAGTATGGGTTTATGGTTTATTTACAAACAAACCAGGAAATTATATAAAGAAACCAATGAGAGAATGTACAGGTAAAGAAATTACAGAAGAATGGCTATATCATTTAGGTGTACCAGAAGATCAAATAGAAGAACTAGCTACAAATTCAGCAAATTGTGTACCTTGCATGATGCCATATATAACAGCATTCTTTATGCCAAGAACAGCAGGAGATAGACCAAAAGTTGTTCCAGATGGATGCAGAAACTTTGCATTTTTAGGACAATTTGCAGATACTGTTAGAGATACTGTATTTACGACAGAATATTCTGTAAGAACTGCTATGGAAGCGGTTTATACATTATTAGATGTTGATAGAGGTGTTCCAGAGGTATTTGGTTCTTGCTATGATGTTCGTGTGTTACTTGATTCTACTTCTAAGATGATGGATGGTAAGAAATTGTCTGATATGAAGTTACCTTTTGCTACTGAACTTGTTGCTAAAAAGGCATTGAAAAAGGTTGAAGGTACTGTTGTTGAGGATTTATTAAAGAGATATAATTTGATATAAAATAGACTTTTGTGAGTCATCTTGGAGACGTATATTTTGGTGACATCGTAGTAAAAAAGGATATTTTGTAATAAAAATGATATAATAAAAAAGTAGAAATTTTCTGCTTTTTTATTGTTTTTATAGGTATAATTATATATAATGTAAAAAATATTAAGAATTAAATGTCCTAAGAAGATATGTCCCAAAAAGGAATCCTAAGGATAGAAAGGATGAACATTGTGAAAAGAGAAGAAAGCATAGGTATTTTTGACTCAGGAATAGGAGGAGTAACAGTTCTAAAAGAAATAATAAAAATATTACCAAACGAAAATTATATATATTATAGTGATTCTAAAAATAATCCATATGGAGATAAAACTGATGAAGAAATAATTGAAATATGTGATAAAATTGTAAGTAATTTTATTGAACAGAAATGCAAGGCAATAGTAATTGCCTGTAATACAGCAAGCGCAAAGGCTGCTAAAAGTTTAAGAGAAAAATATCCATATATACCGATAATTGCAATAGAACCAGCATATAAAATGGTATATGATTTTGCATTTGATAAGGTGACACTTGTAATGGCTACAAAGGGAACAATAGAGAGCGAAAAATTTCATAAATTATATAATAAATATGATAATCATAAAACTTATTTGATGGCTTGTCAGGGACTTGCTGATATTATTGAAGAGGGGAATAAAGAAAAAATCGAAAAATATTTGAAAAAAAATTTATCTGAATACATAGGAAAGGTCCATAATGTTGTTTTGGGGTGTACGCATTATCCTTTAATACAAGATGAAATAAAGGATGTATTGGGGGATGTTGAGTTTTTTAATGGTGCAGAGAGTTTGGCAAAACATTTAAAAGATATTTTAGAAGAAAATGATTTAGTAAATAATTCTGATGATAAAGGGAGAATTGAGTTTTTTGATTCTAGTAATTCTGAATATAAAAGAGAAAGATTTTTTAGCAATTTAAAAATAAATGTATTTAATTCAAAAAAATGTTCGTAAGAGTATTGACAAAATAAAATTCAAAATATATAATAAGACCAAACAAAAAATCGCAAATAATTTGTTCGATAAAATACAGAAAAATAAGTGTTATTACTAAATAATATGTATGATTGAACAATATAAAGTTTTTTAGGAGGTCTTTTTATGATATCAACATTACACATTAAAAATATAGGAATAATAGATGATTTAAGTATAGATTTAAATGAGGGATTAAATGTATTAACAGGTGAAACAGGAGCAGGAAAAACTCTAATAATAGATTCATTAGGAATAATATCAGGCGGAAGATTTTCTAAGGAAATGATAAGAAAAGGAGAAACAAATTCATTTGTAGAAATATGCATGTATGAACCAGAAAATGAGAATTCAATAGATGGAAATATTATAGTATCAAGAGAAATAAATAGTAATGGAAAAAATATGTGCAAAATAAATGGAAGAATGGTAACTGTAAATGAGCTTAAAAATTTTATGAGTAAATTTATAGAAATACATGGTCAAAACGACAATCAAAGTTTGCTTGACAACAAATTTCATTTAAAATATCTAGATGGTTTTATTGGAGAGAAAATAATTGATATAAAAAGACAATATAAGGAAAAATATGAAAAATATTTAGAAATAAAACAAGAATTAAAAAATAATTATGGGGATGAAAAAGAAAGAGAAAGAAAACTAGATTTGTTAAGATATCAATTTAATGAAATAGAAGAAGCTAATTTAAAAGTAAATGAGGAAGATAATTTAGAAGAAAAAAGAAAGCTAATGATAAATTCAGAAAAAATATCTAAAAATTTAAATGAAGCAGACATTGCAATAGGTGAAAATAGTATAGATAGTTTGAATGTGGCAATAAGGGCATTAGAAAAAATTGAAAATATAGACAAAGAGTATGAAGAAATTTCTAGTAATTTAAAAAATATATATTATGAATTACAAGAAATTTCAAGAGATATATCAGAACATAAAGAAGATGTATATTTTGATGAGCAAGAAAGAAATGAAGTTGAAGAAAGACTTGATTTAATCTATAATTTAAAAAGAAAATATGGTAATGATGTTAAGGAAATTTTGAATTATAAAGATGAAATAGAAGCGGAAATAAATCATATTGAAAATCTAGATGAATATAATAATAAACTAAAAAAAGAATTAAAACAAATAAAAGAAGAAATGACTCAATTAGCTAAAAAAATGAATGAATTGAGAACAGAATATGGAAAAGTTTTAAGTATAAATATAAACAAAGTTTTAGAAGATTTAGAAATGAAAAATGCTAATATAAATATTCATGTAGATTATAATGAAGATGAGTTCTTTGAAAATGGAAAAGATGTTGTAGAATTTTATATTACCACAAATTTAGGTGAAGATGAAAAACAATTGTCAAAAATAGCATCAGGTGGTGAAATGTCAAGAATAATGCTTGCAATAAAAAAAGTATTAGCAGATACAGATAAAATGCCAGTTTTGATTTTTGACGAAATAGATACAGGAATTAGTGGAAAGGCAGCAGGTGCAGTTGCAGAAAAATTAAATGGAATTTCTAAAAATCATCAAGTATTATGTATTTCACATCTACCAAGTATTGCAGCAATTGCTGATTATAATTATTTTATTAGTAAAAAAGTTGTTGAAAATAGAACAAATACAAATATAAAGTTATTAAATGAAAAAGAAGCTATTGAGGAAATTGCACGTATTTCTTCTGGCGAGATTAATGATGCTACTATTCAATATGCTATGCAATTAAGAAATAAAAAAGTAAGTTAATAAGTATAAAATTGAAAAAAATAGAGTAAAATACTACCAAAAAGAAAGGTGGTATTTGAGTATGAAAGATTATTTAGCAATAAAAAATATAGAGGCATTAGAAATATTAGATTCAAGAGGAAATCCAACGGTTCAAGTTGAAGTTATAACAGAAGGAGGATTTTCAGGAGTTGCTATGGTTCCATCAGGGGCATCAACAGGAAGTTTTGAAGCGGTAGAATTACGAGATAATGATAAAAGCAGATATATGGGAAAAGGTGTAAACAAAGCTGTTGAAAATGTAAACAAAAAAATAGCAAAAAAATTAATAGATATGAATGTTTATGATCAAAGAAAAATAGACAGAACTTTGATAGAACTTGATGACACATTAAATAAATCAAATCTTGGAGCAAATGCAATTTTGGGAGTATCCTTAGCAGTAGCCAAAGCAGCAGCAAATTCATTAGGAATGGAGTTATATAATTATATTGGTGGAATAAATGCGATGGAACTACCAATTCCAATGATGAATATTTTAAATGGTGGTAAACATTCTGATAATAATATTAATATACAAGAATTTATGATAGTACCAATAGGAAGTATAACATTTGCAGAGAGATTAAAAAGAGGTGTGGAGGTATATCATACATTAAAAAAAGTTTTGAAAGAAAAAAGACATTCTGTTGGAGTTGGTGATGAAGGTGGTTTTGCACCAGATTTAAAAAATGAGGAAGAAGCATTAGATTCTATAATAGAAGCAATAAAAAAAGCTGGGTATGAGCCGGGAAAAGATATATGTTTAGCACTTGATGTGGCAAGTACTGAAATGTATGATGAAGCTAAAAAGATAGGAAAAGATGGATATTATTTTTGGAAAACAGATATATTTAAAACAAAGCAAGAAATGATTGAGTATATTATAGATTTGACTGAAAAATATCCAATTATATCAATAGAGGATGGATTGGCAGAAGAAGATTGGGAATCATGGAAGAATTTGACTCAAAAAATAGGTAATAAAGTTCAATTAGTCGGAGACGATTTATTTGTTACAAATATTAAAAGATTACAAAGAGGTATTAAGGAAAATGTTGCAAATGCAATTTTGATTAAATTAAATCAAATAGGAACTTTAACAGAGACTCTTGATACAATACAAGAAGCAAAACAAAAAGGATATAAAACTATAATTTCGCATAGATCTGGTGAAACAGAGGATACAACGATTGCAGATTTGGCAGTTGCTGTAAATGCTGGACAAATAAAGACAGGAGCACCTTGTAGAACCGATAGAGTTGCAAAATATAATAGACTTTTAAATATAGAAAATCAGTTGATAGATTATGATATGTAAGAATAAAATAAAAATATGAATAAATATTGATAAATTCTTAGATTTAAAGAGTGTGAAAAACTTTACATTTTATGTAAAATACTGTATAATATAAATGTAACTATAAATATAAGTTTTAGTTTAAAAGGAGAAAAAAATGAAGATGCGGAAAAAAAATTTAGAAGTAGTGCATGCAAGTGCAATGTCAAATGGGGTAAAGTTTTATGCCCAAAGACAGAGGGGATACATTGCTATATCAACAGTAGATGAAAATGGAACAGTTAAAGTACAGTGGTGTAATAAAAGAGAGTATATAAAAGAAAAAAGCTTTGCAGAAAAAATCTATGAAATAAAAGAGATGCTGTTTTACACACTCTGCCTGATGCCAATAGTCATTTTATTTGCAAATGTATTGGAGTGGTTTATGAGAAACCACAATGCAGGAGATGGTGCCTGCTTTTTCCTAGTAGGGTTTTCAATTACATTATTGTTGGGATTTTTTGAGAGTTATTTTATAAAAAGAAAGAGAAAAAATTTTTTTAAATACCATGCTGCTGAACACATGGTATGCAATGCTTATAAAGCATTGCAAAGAGTACCAACAATTAATGAAATAAGGGAGTACTCTCGGTATAGTTCGAGTTGTGGAACAAATGCCACAACTGAAATAATTATTATTTTGCCGTTAATGAGTTTAGCGGAAAAAATTTATTATTTTTATAATTGGCCACCAATTGTACTAGTTATTATGACTGGGATCATAACCATATCAGTTCTAGTTCTAGAACGATATGGCTATCTGAATTTTCTGCAATATTTTACAACCGAGAAGCCAGACGAAATAGAGCTTCTAGTTGCAATCGAGGGATTGAAAATGTGGGAGGAGAAAGAAAAAATTGATTTTCCTCCTAGTTCTCCAAATGAGTTTTGCTGAAACTCATTTTTCTCCCCCATAACTGTAAAGTTATGGGGGAATTTCTTTTTTATTATAAAATTATATTCAGATATATTATTAATAAAATATAAATATAGTTATTCAACTCTTCTTTGAGTTCTTTCATTTGTAGATTGACTATTAGAACACATTTTTTCATACTCTTTACATTTAATTTTGTAATCCATTTGCATACATAGATATCTGTAATATAAAAAGGCTTGTTCATATTGAGCCATAGGATTAAACATAGGATCTCTATAAATTTCATTCATATCAGGATTACTAGGACTAGTAAAGCCATTCATTTGTTGAAAAGTAGAAAAATCCATAAAAGGTGGCATATTATTAAAATCTTTATCCATAAAACCAACTCCAATCATATAATAAATTATATTCAAAAAATAATATAAATATTCTATAAAAAAGAATATAATTGCGGTATATAAACCAAATTATTTTATAAATTAAAATTTAAAAAAGGAAAAATATTTATAGCAATAAAAGTATAAATGGCAGCAAAAAGTCCATGTAATAATTTTCCATATATATAAGGTTTAATTGACAAATCAGTTTTTGATGTAATACTTAAAACTTGAAGTAGGACAGATAAACCACCACATCCAAGCAAAAATGCTGTAATAATAACATTAGCTGAAATATGTTTAATATTTATACCAGCGATTGAGCTAATACCATTAGTAATTTCTAGTAATCCAGTTAAAATTCCATAGATAAAAGAGATGTCTATATGTAAAAAATTGAAAATTGGTGTAAGTACTAGAATTAAGCAATTTAAAATACCGCTGGATTTTAGAATAGATATTACACTAGAAAATATAACTACAAATCCACCTATCATTAAAATTGTAGAAATGCTATTAGTAATGCTTTTTCCAAGAACTTCTCCTAAATTAGAAAAAGTCACATTTTTATATTTTGAAGAAGTAGAAGTTTTTGTGCGAGCATAATCAGGACTGTTTTTTCCAAATTTCCAAAATCTAAAAATAATTCCGACAGTAATACAAGCTAAAATATGAGTTATAAGTAATAACAATCCTATTGTAGAATTACCGAACATACTTATTCCAACTGTTCCAACTATGAATAGAGGACCAGAATTATTCGTGAAACTTAGTAATCTTTCACATTCTTCTTTTGAGCAGATGTTATTTTGTCTAAAATCGCACGCAATTTTTGCACCAACTGGATAGCCACTAATAAGTCCCATTATAAAACCAAAGGAACCTTCTCCTCTAATATTAAAAAGTGGTTTCATTATTTTGTTGAAAAATCTGCCCAAAAGAGTTACAAAAGTAGTGTTCATTAATAATTCTGTTGCTACAAAAAATGGAAATAAAGCTGGTACGACAGAGCTTGCCCAAAGAGATAATCCTTTTTTTATGGCAGGCAAGTTACTTGTAGAAAATAATAATAGACTTGCTCCAAATGCTAAAAATATTAATGCAAATATATTTCTTTTTATTTTTAATACTAAGAAATGACATTTTGAAAACATATAATCACCACAATAAAGTGTATGAAATATATTTTATAAATATTTGTGTTTTGTATTGTAAAGTTTAGAAAATGTTGATATAATGATATACATAAAGTGATTTGTAAAATAAGAGATTATAATTTTTTTATTTTATGATAAGCAAAAAAATGAAAAGAAAGGAGTTGATATTATGTCAGAAGCGCAAATACAAGCAATAAAAGATGTAATAAAAATGACACCTCGTCTTAGTGTGGATTGCTTAAATTCAATAAGAATTTTAATGGAAAAAGCAATTGAATCAGAATTGCTAAGATTAGAGCCAACAGTTATCCTTGATAATATGGATATTACTGAAAAAGTAATGTATTTAGATTATTTAATGGAAAGCAAAGAAACTAAGGAACAAGAGCTAAAAGATGCCGTGTCATTTGAAGAAGTACTAAAAAGAGAGGGGTTGACATTCGATGATTTACAAGATAAAAATTAGAACCAAAATGAATATAGACTTAGGGTTGGCAATTATAGAATTATCTATGAACAAAATTTAAATGAATTTATCATTCTAATAACAAAAGCCGAGAATAGAGGCCAAATTTATAAATCTATATAATCCTAAAATTTAAAGGATTTAGAATTCAAAACTCAAAATAAATAATTAATAAAATCAAAAAAATTCCCAAAACAAGTTTTAAAAATTGAATAAAAACCTAAAAAAAGCACATGCTTTATTTGGAGGTATGTGCTTTATGGAAAATAAATTTAAAAATCAAATATTAAGCGAAAATTTACAAAATCAAACAATACAAAATAAAAAAGAAACAATAAAATATGGAGAAGAAGAGGTAGAAGATACAACAAAATATGGAGAGTTTGTAACATCATATTTTGCGTGGGTACCGATGTCAAAACAAAAAGAAAATGTAGAAAAGTTAGAAAATATAACAAAAAAAGAGAAAAATAAAGATAAAAAAAGAATATAAAAGAATAAAAGCTAAAAAAGGTCAGAAAAGGTCAAAAAATGAAATTGCATTATTTTTAAACATGAGTATAATATAAATATAGGTCAAAGAAAGTCAAAGACAAAAATAAAAACATAAATGATGTAAGGTCAAAAGTTTTTAAATTAAACATATCAAAATTAAAAAATAAAAGTTAAAAACGCACAAAAAGACAAAAAATTTAAAAGGAGGCTGATAAAATGAGAATGTCAGATGTAATAGAAGATTTCATCAAAGATTTATTTGATGAGGACGAAAGTGATCTAATAGAAATACAAAGAAATGAACTAGCTCAACATTTTAATTGTGTACCATCACAAATAAATTATGTAATATCAACAAGATTTAAGCCATCACAAGGATATTATGTAGAAAGCAAAAGAGGTGGTGGTGGAAACATCAAAATTAGAAAAATAAATAATACGAAATCAGATTATATAATGCATATAATAAATAATGTAGGAAAAACAATTACAACAAATGACATTGATATTTTATTAAGTGATTTTTTAACATATAATATAATTACTGCTCAGGAAGCAAAACTTTTAAAGGTTGCAACTAGTGATAATGTTTTAAAACTTGACAAAGATATAAAGGATGATGTTAGGGCAAGGATATTTAAAAATATGTTGTTAAATATAGAATAAAATAATAATCAATAGATTTTGAAAAATTGTGAGAAATTTATAGAAAATTTTTAAAGATATATAAATAAGAAGGAGTGATTAATATGTTATGTGAAAATTGTGGAAAAAGAGAAGCAAATGTAAGATATTCAGAAAATATTAATGGAGTAAAAAAGGAGATGCATTTATGTGAGGAGTGTAGCCGAAAATTAGGAATATCATCAAAGATGGATTTCAGTATGCCATCATTAGATATACCAAGCTTTTTTGGAAGTTTCTTAGAAGATTTTAGTACACCTGAATTTATGCCATTTTTAAATGAAGTAAAACAGTTGACTTGTGATAGCTGTGGTTCGACATTTGAAGATATAATTAATTCCGGAAGATATGGATGTGCAAATTGTTATGATGTTTTTGAGGATAGAATGGATCCGATTTTAAAAAAAATACAAGGTGCTAATAGACATAATGGTAGATTGGGAAAAATATCAGATAATAAGGTTAAATTTGAAGAGAAAGATAAAGTTCCTAATGAACAAGGAGTAAATGAGAGTAATAAATTAGAAAAATTACAAAATGATTTAAAACTTGCAATTAAAGAAGAAAGATATGAAGATGCAGCTAGATTAAGAGATGAAATTAAGAAAATGTCAAAATAAAGACATTTTCTTAAAAAATGAAAGGAAGTTGAAAAAAATGAATTGGTATTTACAAAGTGGTAAAGAATCAGATGTGGTAACAAGTACAAGAATCAGATTTGCAAGAAATTTACCAGAATTCAAATTTAATTTAAAAGATAAGAAAGACATAGAAAAACTAAAAAATAAAATAAAAGAAAATGTATATGCAATAGGATATGGATTAAAATATTTAGAACTAAAAGATATGGATGACATAACAAAAATGAGTCTAGTAGAAAAAAACTTAATAAGTCCAGAATATGCAGTACATAATGAAGATGGAGCAATCCTAATAAATGATGAAGAAAATATCTGTATAATGATAAATGATGAAGATCACTTAAAAATTCAAGTATTTAGTAGTGGTTTAGAATTAGAAAATACATTAAATTATGCAATAGAAGTAGATCAGAAAATTGAAGAAATTTTAGGATATGCAACAAGTAAAAAATACGGATATTTAACAAGTTTACCAACAAATTGTGGTACTGGATTAAAAGCATCTGTAATGGTACATTTGCCAGCACTTACAATAACCAAAAATATAAATAAAGTATTTTATACAATAAATAATTTTGGAGTTAATATAGTAGGTGCATATGGAGAAAACAGTAAAGAGTATGGAGATGTTTTTCAAATTTCTAATAAAAGAACATTAGGTGTTACAGAAAAAGAAATAGTTGAAAATATCAAAGTAGTTACAGAAAAATTAATTGAACAAGAAAGAAAGGCAAGAAAGTTCTTAGCAAAAGATACACTTGATTTAGAGGATACTATATACAGAAGTTATGGATTGTTAAGCAATTGTAGAAAAATATCTTTGGAGGAGGCTCAAAAATTGATTTCAAATGTCAAGATAGGGACAGATTTGGGTATATTACCAGAGTTAAATGATAGTAAAGTTCAACAATTAATTTTATATACTAAACCTGCAAATATGCAAAAGTATTTAGGTGAACAGTATGAGGCGTTAGAAAGAGATATAAAAAGAGCAGAGGTTATAAAAAAGATAATGTCCATTTAGGGACGCTTCTTAAAAGAACATGAAAATGATGTGACAAAAAGATATGTCTCCTAAAGGACAAAAATGAAGGGAGTGAATTAAAATGACATACAAATTTACAAATAGAGCAAATAAAGCAATAGAAATTGCAAATGACATAGCATTAGAGCTAGGGCATAGCTACATAGGAACAGAGCACATATTATATGGACTAGCAAAAGAGGGAAACGGAATAGCATCAAAAGTATTAGAAAATCAAAATGTAACAGCAGATGATATTCTAAATAAAATTGAAGAACTAATTGGTAGAGATGAACCAATTGAAAATATAGTTGATTTTACACCAAGAACTAAAAGAGTTGTAGAATCAGCATTTATTGAAGCAAGAAAATTAGGATATAACTTTATAGGAACAGAACATCTTTTAATAGGAATATTAAGAGAAGGAGACTGTGTTGCAGCAAAAATCTTACTAGATTTAAATGTAAATATTCCAAAACTTTATAATGAAATAATAAAAGTCATAAATGAAGGAGAAGATTACAATTCAAATGATGATAGTACAAATAATGTAAATGGAGCAAAAAGAAGAGGCAAAGGTAGTTATAATCAAACACCAACATTAAATCAATTTGGAGAAGATTTAACTAAAAAAGCAGAAGAGGGAAAATTAGACCCTGTAATAGGAAGAAAACAAGAAATTGAGAGAGTAATTGAGATTTTATCAAGAAGAACTAAAAATAATCCATGTTTGATAGGTGAACCTGGTGTTGGTAAAACAGCAGCAGTTGAGGGGTTAGCTCAAAAGATAGCATCTGGTGATGTACCAGAAGTTTTGAAAGATAAAAGAGTTGTAACACTTGATATTTCTGGAATGGTTGCAGGTGCAAAATATAGAGGAGATTTTGAGGAGAGAATAAAAAAAGCTTTAAATGAAGTTAAAAAAGCTGGTGATATAATTCTTTTCATAGATGAAATTCATACAATTGTTGGAGCTGGTGCGGCAGAAGGGGCAATTGATGCAGCTAATATTTTGAAGCCATTACTTGCAAGAGGAGAGATTCAATTAGTTGGTGCAACAACTTTGAATGAATATAGGAAATTTATTGAAAAAGATGCAGCTCTTGAAAGAAGATTTAGCCCAGTTACTGTAAATGAGCCATCTGAAAAAGATACAATTCAGATTTTAAAAGGAATTAGAGATAAATACGAGGCACATCATAATGTAAAAATTACAGATGAAGCAATTGAAGCAGCAGTAAAATTATCTATAAGATATGTAACGGATAGGTTTTTGCCAGATAAAGCAATTGATTTAATTGATGAAGCTTCTTCAAAGGCTAGGTTAAAAACATATACAGAGCCTGATAGTTTAAAAGAATTGCAAGAAGAAATTGAAAAGACAAAAAATGAAAAAGAAGAGGCTGTATTAAATCAAAAATTTGAAAAAGCAGCAGAGTTAAGAGATTCTGAGAAGGCTTTAAGAGAAAGATTTGAAGAAGAGCAGAGTAAGTGGAAAAACAAAAATACGAAATCAATTGTTACTATAACAGAAGAAAATATTGCTGAGGTTATTGCTAATTGGACAGGTATTCCTGCTAAAAAAATAACAGAGGATGAAAATGAAAAATTAAAAAATCTTGAACAAGAATTGCATAAAAGGGTTATTGGTCAAAATGAAGCAGTAGAAGCGGTTTCAAAGGCTATAAGAAGAGGTAGAGTTGGGCTAAAAGACCCAAAGAGACCAATAGGTTCATTCCTATTTTTAGGACCAACAGGTGTTGGTAAAACAGAACTTTCAAAAGCATTGGCAGAAGTCCTATTTGGAGACGAAAATGCGATGATAAGATTAGATATGTCTGAATTTATGGAACCACATTCTGTATCTAAATTAATAGGAGCTCCCCCAGGATATGTAGGTTTTGATGATGGTGGTCAATTAACTGAAAAAATAAGAAGAAAACCATATTCAGTAGTTTTATTTGATGAAATTGAGAAAGCTCATCCAGATGTTATGAATATGTTGCTTCAAATACTTGAAGATGGTAGATTAACAGATAGTCAAGGAAGAACAGTAAATTTCAAAAATACAGTTATAATAATGACTTCAAATTTAGGAGCAAGACTAATTACAGATAGAAAACAATTAGGTTTTGCAAATCAAGATGGAAAAGAAGATTCTAAAAAAGAATATGAAGAAATTAAAAAAGAAGTTATGGCAGAATTGAAAAAAGAATTGAGACCGGAATTTATAAATCGTATTGATGAAATAATTGTATTCCATAAATTAAATGATACTGATATAAATCAAATTATAGATATCATGCTTAAAGAAGTTGTAAATAGATTAAAAGAACAAAAATATGATATCGAGTTTGAACCAGATGTTAAAGAAATGGTTGCAAAAGAAGGTATTGACAAAAACTTTGGTGCAAGACCTTTAAGAAGAACTATTCAAAATTTAGTTGAGGACAAATTGGCAGAAGATATTTTGGATGGTAAATTGGTTAAAGGTAAAGTTAATAAAATAACAAAAAAACAATTGAGACAGTCATAAACTGTCTCAATATTCATCTTCATCAGAGTTTGTATTATTTTTTAAATAATCTAAAATATCTTTATCAGATATTTTAAGTACTTTAATAAGCTTTTTTAAAGTTTTTACAGTAGTTTTTGATTCATTATGTTCTAAGCGTTGCAAGTGTCTCCAACTTATATCTATTTTTTCAGCAAGTTCTTCTTGTGAAAAACCATTTTTTTGTCTATATTCTTTAATCATGTAGAAGCCTCCATCTATTTTTGTGATAATTATGTCATAATTGAAATTAAAAAACTATGATAAAAGTATCATAGAACCTTGACAACAAAATTGATTAATATGAACAATTGCGATATTTATATAATAATTAAATTATTATTAATTGATGCTGACATTTAAAAATGTAAAAATAGCGGAAGAATACTTGAAAAGTATTATTTTTTAGTATAAAATTGTATCAAGTAGCAAAAATAGGTAAAAACTATAAAATAGTAATAAAACAAAATAGGCAAAAGCCTAAAAGAAAGAAGGAATGAAAATGAACAAAAAAACAGTAAAAGACATTGATTTGAAAGGAAAAAAAGTATTTGTAAGATGTGACTTCAATGTACCAATGGACGAAAATCAAAATATCACAGACAACACAAGAATAAAAGCAGCATTACCAACAATAAAATACCTATTAGAACAAAATTGCAAAATAATATTAGCATCACATTTAGGAAGACCAAAGGGAGAAGTAAAACCAGAATACTCACTAAAACCAGTAGCAAAAGAACTATCAAAGCTACTAGGAAAAGAAGTAATAATGGCAAATGATGTAATAGGAGAAGATGCTACAACAAAAGCCGAAAACCTAAAAGAAGGCGAAATATTGCTACTTGAAAATGTTAGATTCCATAAAGAAGAAACAGATAATGATCCAGAATTTGCTAAAAAATTAGCATCAATGGCAGAAATATTTGTAAACGATGCATTTGGAACAGCACATAGAGCACATGCATCAACAACAGGAATAGCAGATTATATCCCAGGAGTATCAGGATTTTTAATAGAAAAAGAATTAAAATTCCTAGGAAATGCTGTAAATAATCCAGAAAGACCATTTGTAGCAATACTTGGAGGAGCAAAAGTTTCAGATAAAATAGGAGTAATTGATAGCTTATTAGATAAAGTTGATACATTAATGATTGGTGGAGGAATGGCATATACATTCTTTAAAGCACAAGGATATAATGTAGGAAATTCACTATGTGAAGTAGAAAAAACAGGATTAGCATTAGAAGCTATGGAAAAAGCAAAATCAAAAGGTGTAAAATTATTATTACCAATAGATACAAAAATAGGAAAAGAATTCAAGCCAGATACAGAAAGTAAAACAGTAGCATGGACAGAAATTCCAGATGAATGGGAAGGATTTGACATTGGAGAAAAAACAATAGAAATGTTCAAAAATGAATTAAAAAATGCAAAAACTGTAATTTGGAATGGACCACTAGGACTATTTGAATTTGATCAATTTGCAATTGGAACAAATGAAATAGCAAAAACTCTTGCAGAATTAGATGCAACAACAATAATTGGTGGTGGAGATTCAGCAGCAGCAGTAGAAAAAGCAGGATTAGCTGATAAAATGACACATATTTCTACTGGTGGTGGAGCTTCATTAGAATTCTTAGAAGGTAAAAAATTACCAGGAATCGAGTGCTTACAAGATAAATAAAAAATAAGGATTGGAGAACGGAGTTAAATTTTGTTCCCAATCCAAAAATTTGAATGGAGAGAAAGTTATGAGAAGAAAAGTAATCGCAGGAAACTGGAAAATGAATATGCTTCCAAATGAAGCAATAGAATTTATAGATAAATTAACACCATTAGTAAAAGATACAGAAAATGAAGTAATACTTTGTGTTCCATACACAGATTTATTTTATGCACTACTAACAGCGCAAGGAACAAATATAAAAATAGGGGCACAAAATATGCACTTTGAAGAAAGTGGAGCATATACAGGAGAAGTTTCAGGAAAAATGCTAAAATCAATTGGGGTTGAATATGTTATAATAGGACACTCTGAAAGAAGACAATATTTTAACGAAACAGATGAAACAGTAAACAAAAAAATAAAAGCCGCATTTGCAAATGATTTAAAACCAATTGTATGTGTAGGAGAAACATTAGAACAAAGAGAAGCAAATCAAACACAAGAAATTATTACAAAACAAACAGAACTAGCATTAGAAGGATTAACAGAAGAACAAGTTCAAAATACAATAATTGCATATGAACCAATTTGGGCTATTGGAACAGGTAAAACAGCAACATCTGAACAAGCAAATGATGCAATAAAATCTATTCGTGACAAAATTTGTCAAATCTATGGACAAAATGTAGCAAACAGAGTTATAATACAGTATGGAGGTAGCGTAAAATCAAGCAATGCAAAAGAATTGTTTGAAATGTCAGATATAGATGGTGGCTTAGTTGGAGGAGCAAGTTTAAAATCCGATGAATTCGCTAAAATAGTAAATTATGCAGATTAATGATATATTATATAAATATAATCAATAAAATGTATAATTATAAAAGCATAAAAGGAAGGAGGAATATGTTAGTAATAAACTGACATAGACTAATAATGAAAGATAAAGTAACAATGCTAATGATATTAGATGGTTTTGGAGACAATAAAAATAAAGACGGAAATGCTATAAAACTAGCAAATACACCTAATATTGATAAACTAATGAAAAAATATCCAAACACAGACATATTTACAAGTGGATTACATGTAGGACTACCAGAAGGACAAATGGGAAATTCAGAAGTAGGACACACAAATATAGGTGCAGGAAGAATAGTATATCAAGAATTAACAAGAATAACAAAATCAATAGAAGATGGAGACTTTTTCAGTAATCCAGAATTTATAGCTGCAATTGAAAATTGTAAAAAACACAATTCAAAATTACACATTCTAGGATTAGTATCAGATGGAGGAGTTCACAGCCACAACAGACATTTATATGGATTATTAGAAATGGCTAAAAGAAGAGACTTTGAAGATGTATATGTTCACTGTTTCTTAGATGGTAGAGATACTCCACCAGCATCAGCAGAAACTTATGTTGCTGAATTGCAAGAAAAAATGAAAGAAAAAGGAATTGGAAAAATAGCATCACTATCAGGAAGATTTTATGCAATGGATAGAGATAAGAGATGGCAAAGAGTCCAAAAATGTTATGATGCACTAGTAAATGGAGAAGGAGAAAAAGCAGGAGATCCAATAAAAGCAATTGAAGATTCTTATCAAAAAGAAGTATTTGATGAATTTGTTGTACCAACAGTAATTTGTAATGGAAATGAACCAGTTGCAAAAATAGAGGAAAATGATTCTGTAATATTCTTTAATTTTAGACCAGATAGAGCAAGAGAAATAACAAGAGCCATAGTAGATCCAGAATTCGATGGATTTGAAACTAAAAAAATGAACTTATATTATGTATGTTTCACAAGTTATGATGAAACAATGCCAAATGTACATGTTGCATTTAAAAAAGAACCACTAAAAAATACATTTGGTGAAGTTGTAAGTGAAGCAGGATTAACACAATTAAGAATAGCTGAAACAGAAAAATATGCACATGTAACATTCTTCTTTAATGGTGGAGAAGAAAAACAATATCCAGGAGAAGACCGAATATTAGTACCATCACCAAAAGTAGAAACATATGATATGAAACCAGAAATGAGTGCATATGAAGTTACAGACAAAGTATGTGAAGCATTAGAAAATGATAAATATGATGTAGTAATTTTAAATTTTGCAAATACAGATATGGTTGGACACACAGGAAGTTTACAAGCTGCAATTAAAGCAGTAGAAGCAGTAGATGGATGTGTAGGAAGAATTGTAAAAATAATAGAAGAAAAACAAGGAAATCTATTAATAACAGCGGACCACGGAAATGCAGAACAAATGATAGATTATAAAACAGGAGAACCACATACAGCACATACAACAAATCCAGTGCCAATTATACTTGTAACAGCTAATAAAAATTATAAACTAAAAGAAAATGGAAAATTAGCAGATTTAGCACCAACAATGCTTGACTTAATGGGAATTAAACAACCAGAAGAAATGACAGGAGAAAGCCTATTAATCAGAGAATAGGGGTAAATATGTTAAAACATACAAAGAAAATAAAAGAGATGTACGAAGACATCCAAAGGCGCATATTTTATATGATTCCAGAAAAATGGGATAAAATGTATTTATATGCATCAGTATCAGACCTTATAGATAGACGAAAAACAGGGGAATTATTCTTCTATTATATTCCAAAAGGAATATTTAAGAAGAACCCTGTAAATGTCTATGAAATACCACAAAAATTTAATTTAGATGAAAAAGAATATTTGAAATTAGTAAATATATTATATGAAAAAATTGTAGACCTAAGAGAAGAATTCAAAAAATTAGAACTTACATCAACATGGTCAAATCTTACTATGAAAATTGAAGGAATAAAGTTTAAAGTTGAATATGATTATGAAGACTTGACTAAATCAAAATTTTCAAGTTATGAAAGACATATTATTTGGAGATATAACAATCTTGGAATTAGGGAAGAACAGTTGAGCAAAGAAGAACATAAAATTATTGAAAGATATTTACTAGGTGAAAAGGTTGTAAAAAGAAGAGAAAGATATGAAACTGGTATATACATAAAAAATATTAAAAATATAGTTGACTATGATACTGAAAATTATGATAGTGAACAAAATATAGAGTATGTTGCAACTAAGGATGAGAAAATTATAAACCAGATTATTATGTCCAATGGGCAAATAAAATAAAATAACAAATCAACGCAAAAGCGAATGAAAGGAGCAAAAAAGATGATTTATTCAAAAGAATTAGAAGGAATGTGTAAAGTAGCAAAAGGAGTAGACCATGGACCAGCACCAATTCCAGAAGAAGGAAAATGGGTAAAAGCAAAAGAAATTAAAGATATATCAGGTTTAACACATGGTATAGGATGGTGCGCACCACAACAAGGAGCATGTAAATTAACATTAAATGTAAAGGATGGAATAATCCAAGAAGCATTAATAGAAACAATTGGATGTTCAGGAATGACACACTCAGCTGCAATGGCAGGAGAAATTTTAACAGGAAAAACAATATTAGAAGCATTAAATACAGACTTAGTATGTGATGCTATAAATACTGCTATGAGAGAATTATTCTTACAAATAGTATATGGTAGAACTCAAACAGCTTTCTCAGAAGGAGGACTTCCAGTAGGAGCAGGACTTGAAGACTTAGGAAAAGGACATACATCACAAGTAGGAACAATTTATTCAAGTTCATTAAAAGGACCAAGATATTTAAATCTTGCAGAAGGATACATAGTTGAATTAGGTTTAGATAAAGATGACCAAATTATTGGTTACAAATATGTTCATTTAGGAAAAATGATGGATAATATCAAAAAAGGAATTGATCCTAAGGAAGCTATTGAAAAAGCTTCTGGTACATATGGAAGATTTGATGAAGCTGTTAAGAAAATCGACCCACGTGAAGAATAAGAAAAACGAATGAAAAGTAGCACTTTTGCTTCGTTTTAGATAATAAATAAAACTTATAAAAAATATAAAACCATAATTTTAAGGAGGAATAAAAATGGCAGTAACATTTGAAAGTTATGAAAGAAGAATAGACCAAATAAAACCAGTAATGGAAAAATACGGAATAAAAGATTTTGAAGATGCATTAAAAATATGCACAGATAAAGGATTTAATCCATATGAAATAGTAAAAGGAGTACAACCAATTTGCTTTGAAAATGCAGCTTGGGCATATACATTAGGTGCTGCAATAGCAATCAAAAAAGGATGCACAAAAGCAGCAGATGCAGCAAAAGCAATTGGAGAAGGATTACAAGCCTTTTGTATACCAGGTTCAGTTGCAGATGATAGAAAAGTTGGATTAGGACATGGAAACTTAGCTTCAATGCTATTATCAGAAGATACAAAATGTTTTGCATTTTTAGCAGGACATGAAAGCTTTGCAGCAGCAGAAGGAGCAATTGGTATTGCAAATTCAGCAAACAAAGTAAGAAAAACACCATTAAGAGTTATCTTAAATGGATTAGGAAAAGATGCAGCACAAGTAATATCAAGAATTAATGGATTTACATATGTAAAAACAGATTTTGATTTCTTCACAGGAAAAGTAAATGTAGTAGAAGAAATTAAATATTCAGATGGAGATAGAGCAAAAGTTAGATGCTATGGAGCTAATGATGTTAGAGAAGGTGTAGCAATTATGTGGATGGAAGATGTTGATGTATCTATTACAGGAAATTCAACGAATCCAACAAGATTCCAACACCCAGTTGCAGGAACATATAAGAAAGAAAGATTAGAAGCAGGAAAGAAATATTTCTCAGTTGCTTCAGGTGGTGGAACAGGTAGAACACTTCATCCAGACAATATGGCTGCTGGACCAGCTTCTTATGGTATGACAGATACTATGGGAAGAATGCATTCAGATGCACAATTTGCAGGTTCATCTTCAGTACCAGCACACGTAGAAATGATGGGATTAATCGGTATGGGTAATAACCCAATGGTTGGTGCATCAGTTGCAGTAGCTGTTGCAGTTGAAGAAGCTATGAAATAATTTTAAAAATATAAAGAAGGGAGGGCGAAGTAATTGATAAAGTTTATCAATTACTTCGCCTTTTTGATTAACATTAATAAAAATGTAACATACTATAAATAAAAAATATGAAAGGAATGAAGTATTATGGAAAATTATTTGGGAATTGAAAACATAAGAGCCTTAGAAGTTTTAGACTCAAGAGGAAATCCAACTGTACAGGTAGTTGTAGAACTATATGATGGATCATGCGGAGTTGCAATGGTACCATCAGGAGCATCAACAGGGGCATTTGAAGCAGTAGAATTAAGAGATGGAGATTCTTCAAGATACATGGGAAAAGGTGTATTAAAAGCAGTTGAAAATGTCAATACAATAATAGCACCAGAATTAGAAGGGATGAATGCATATGCTCAACCAGCAATTGATAAGATACTTATGGAATTAGACGGAACTGAAAATAAAGGAAGATTAGGAGCTAATGCTACATTAGGAGTATCTTTAGCAGTTGCAAAAGCGGCAGCAGAATCTTTAGGAATGGAATTATATAAATATATTGGTGGAGTTAATGCAAAAACAATGCCAGTTCCAATGATGAACATAATGAATGGTGGAAAACATGCTGATTCAACATTAAGTGTACAAGAATTTATGATTATGCCAGTTGGAGCAAAATCATTCAAAGAATGTTTACGTATGTGTGCTGAAATTTATCATACATTAAAGAAAGTATTAAAAGCTCAAGGATTAGGAACAGGTGTTGGAGATGAAGGTGGATTTGCTCCAAATGTTAAAGACGAAGATGAGGCACTTCAATTAATAGTAGAAGCAATCAAAGAAGCAGGATATAAACCAGGAGAAGAAGTTTGCTTAGCTTTAGACTTAGCTGCAACAGAAATGTATGATGAAGCTAAGAAAATAGGAAAAGAAGGATGTTATCATTTCTGGAAAATTAATGAAACAAAAACTTGTGATGAAATGATAGACTTCATAGCAGATTTATGTGAAAGATATCCAATAATCTCAGTAGAAGATGGATTAGCAGAAGAAGATTGGGACGGATGGAAAAAACTAACAGATAGATTAGGAGAAAAAGTTCAATTAGTTGGTGATGACTTATTTGTAACTAATATTAAAAGATTACAAAAAGGTTTAGATTTAGGAGTTACAAATAGTATATTAATCAAATTAAACCAAATTGGAACATTAACAGAAACATTAGATGCTATAGAATTAGCAAAGAAAAATGGATATACAGCTGTTGTATCACATAGAAGTGGTGAAACAGAAGATACAACATTAGCAGATGTTGCAGTAGCTACAAATGCTGGTCAAATTAAAACTGGTGCACCTTGTAGAACTGATAGAGTTGCAAAATACAATAGATTATTGAATATTGAAAATGAATTAGGAGATATAGCAATATATCCAGGAAGAAAAGGACTTAATAAATAGTTCAAAATATAAATTTTAGTATTTAATTATAATATAATCAAAAAAATATCATTTTGCCGTTTAACTGCGGACGCTCCGCTATTTTAAATTTGTTTTGTAACAAATTTAAAACACCTTGTTAAACTTAAAATGATATTTTTGATTAATTTAATATAAAGAAAGACTTGAGATATAAGCTTTGAATGAAGTGACGAATGTGCATGGAGAAATTTTAGAAATTCTATGAGATTTTATGGAAAGAGTTCACGAGAGTGGAAAGGTGCCATAAAATGAATTAGAATTTCTTAAATTTCGTAATAAGCCGAGGAATGTAATGAAAAGCTTATATCTCAAGTCTTTCTTATAAAAAAGTTAAATAAAATCATTAACCTGTAATGAAAGAATGGAAAAAGTACAAGAAAAAACTTGTACTTTTTTTTATTTAATGATATGATAGACAAGAAAAAATAAAGACTGAAATATGAAAGGAAGATAAAAATGAAAATTTTAGTAACAGGTGCAAACGGAATGTTAGCAAAAGAAGTTAAAGAAAAATTTGGAAAAGAGAATGAAATAATAGCAACAGATGTAGCAGAATTAGATATAACTAATGAAGAAGCTGTAATGAATTATGTAATGAAACTTAAACCAGATTATATTATAAATTGTGCAGCATATACAGCTGTAGATAAAGCAGAAGAAAATTACGAATTAGCAGACAAAATAAATGGAGATGGACCAGCAAATTTAGCAAAAGCAGCCAAAAGTGCTGGAGCAAAATTAGTACATATATCAACAGACTATGTATTTGGAGGAAACTTAGAAGTTTCAAAAGATTATAAAGAAGAAGATCCTAAAGCACCAGTAACAGCATATGGAAAAACTAAATTACGTGGAGAACAAGGCATTGAAGAAAATATGGACGAATACTATATTTTCAGAACAGCATGGTTATATGGAATTGGAGGAAACAATTTTGTAAAAACGATGACTAAATTAGGAACAACAAGAAATGAAATAAATGTAGTATCAGATCAACATGGAAGTCCAACATATGCAAAAGACTTAACAGAAATAATATATCAAGCAATAGCTAAAAAAATCCCATTTGGGATATATAATGCAACAAATGAAGGATATACAACATGGTATGAATTTACAAAAGAAATATTAGCTGAACAAGGAATAAATTGTAAAGTTAACCCAGTAACAACAGAAGAATATATAGAAATGATGAAAATAACACAAGCTAAAAGACCATTTAATTCTCAAATGTCAAAAGCAAAGCTTGAAGCATGTGGAATTAAAGTTCCTGAATGGAAAGATGGTTTAAAAAGATATTTAGAAGAGTCAAAGCAAATAGAGCAATAGAAAGGGTGAATCAATATGAAAAAAAGAAAAGGAATAATTTTAGCAGGAGGAAGTGGTACAAGACTTTATCCGCTTACACTTGCAATATCAAAACAAATAATGCCAGTATATGACAAACCAATGATATATTATCCATTATCAATTTTAATGCAAGCTGATATAAGAGATGTATTAATAATTACAACTCCAAGAGATGCAGAAACATTTAAAAGCTTACTTGGAGATGGTAGCCAGTGGGGAATGAATTTTGAATATAAAATTCAAGAAAAACCAAATGGATTAGCAGAAGCATTTATAATAGGAGAAGACTTTATAGGAGAAGACAATGTTGCAATGATTTTAGGTGATAATATGTTTTATGGAGAACACCTTGCCGAAAAATTAAAAGAAGCAAATGAAAGAGAAAATGAAGCAACAATATTTGGATATTATGTAAAAGACCCTAGAGCTTATGGAGTTGTAGAAATAGATAAAGACGGAAAAGCTGTATCTATAGAAGAAAAACCAGCTGAACCAAAATCAAATTATGCGGTACCAGGGCTATATTTCTATACTAATGAAGTAATAGAAATTGCTAAAAATGTAAAACCATCAGCAAGAGGAGAATTAGAAATAACTGCAGTAAATGAAGAATATATGAAACGTGGACAACTAAAAGTAGAGAAATTAGGTAGAGGAATGACATGGTTTGATACAGGGACACATGATGCTTTAATAGAAACAGCAAGTTTTGTTCAAACAATACAAAAAAGACAAGGATTACAAATTTGTTGTCCAGAAGAAATTGCATTTGATAAAGGCTGGATAAATAATGAACAATTATTAGAATTAGCACAAAAATATATGAAAACAGATTATGGAAAATACTTAAAAGATGTTGCAGAAGATGTTTTTGGAGAAGAATAGAAAGGATGAAAAAAGATGGGAAAATTTAAAAGAATTGACACATCAATAGATGGTGTATGTATAGTAGAACCAACAGTATTTGGAGATAACAGAGGATACTTCATGGAAACATATAGTAAGGCAGATTTTGAAGAAATAGGATTAAATTATGACTTTGTTCAAGACAATCAATCAAAATCTAAAAAAGGTGTTTTAAGAGGATTACACTTCCAAAAAGAAAACACACAAGCTAAACTAGTAAGATGTATCAAAGGAGAAGTATTTGATGTAGCAGTTGATTTAAGACCAGGTAGTGAAACTTATGGTAAATGGGAAGGTGTTATATTAACAGAAGAAAATAAGAAAATGTTTATGATTCCAAAAGGATTTGCACATGGATTTTTAGTATTATCTGATGAAGCTGAATTTGCTTACAAATGTGATGATATATATAATCACGAAGCAGAGGGTGGATTAAAATTTGATGACCCAGATATTGCAATAGAATGGCCAATGGGAGATTTAAAACCAGAAGAATTATTAACATCTGAAAAAGATGCAAAATGGCCATCATTAAAAGAATTAAAAGAAACAGATTTATTTAAAAATTTAAAATAAGGGAGAAATGAAAAAATGAAAAATATAATGGTAACAGGAGCAGCAGGATTTATAGGAGCAAACTTTGCAGAATATTTTGTAAATAAACATCCTGATTATAATATAATAGTAGTAGATAAATTAACATATGCAGGAAATCTAGCAAATTTAGATAAAGTAAAAGACAAAATTACATTTGTACAAGCAGATATATGTGATTTTGAAAAAATGCAAGAAATATTTGAAAAATATCAAATAAATGGTGTAATTCACTTTGCAGCTGAATCACATGTAGATAATAGCATAAAAACACCATTTGTATTCACAAAAACAAATGTATTAGGGACACATACATTATTAGAAACAGCAAGAAGAGCATGGGGAGAAGGCTCAGAAAACAAATTTGTACATATTTCAACAGATGAGGTATATGGAGCATTAGGAGAAGAAGGATATTTTACTGAGACATCTCCAATACAACCAAGTAGTCCATATTCATCATCTAAAGCAAGTTCAGATTTAGTTGCATTAGCATATCATACAACATATAAGATGAATGTAACTGTAACAAACTGTTCAAATAATTATGGACCATATCAACACAATGAGAAATTAATACCACATATGATTAAATTAGCTTTAAATGACGAAAAATTACCTGTATATGGTGAGGGAAAAAACATCAGAGATTGGTTATATGTAGAAGACCATTGTAAAGCAATAGATATGGTATTCAATAATGGTAGAGCAGGAGAAAGATATAATATAGGTGGACACAACGAAAAGAGAAATATTGAAATTGTAAAACTTATCTTACAACGTTTAGGAAAATCAGAAGATTTAATTGAACATGTAGAAGATAGAAAAGGTCATGATTATAGATATGCAATAGACCCAACAAAAATCAAAACAGAATTAGGCTGGGAACCTGAAACAAAATTTGAAGATGGAATTGTAAAAACAATAGATTGGTATTTAGCAAATCCAGAATGGTTAAAATAGTTTAAAACAGGAGGTATAGGATTTTTCTTCTATACCTCTAGTTTTTGGAAAGATTTGCACTTTAGGAAAGGAATATGTTAATATGGAATTAATAGAAAAAATACAAGCAGATTTAAAAGAAATATTATCAGAAAGAAGATATACACATTCAGTTGGTGTAATGGAAATGGCAGGAGAACTTGCTAAAATTTATGGTGTTGACATAAAAACTGCAAAAATTGCAGGACTTCTTCATGATAATGCAAAGGAAATGTCAGAAGAAGAAATGCTGGAATATGTGGATAAAAATAATATTAAGATAAATGAATTTGAAAAACATAATGTTAAAATATTACATGGAAAAATAGGTGCAGATATTGCTAAAAAGAAATATGGTGTTAGTGAACAAATTCAAAGAGCTATAGAATATCATACAACAACAAATCCTAATATGGATATTCTTGCAAAAATTGTGTATGTTTCTGATAAAATAGAATTAACTAGAAAATCGGATTCTTATGATATTGAACAGGAAAGAGAAATGGCGAAACATGATTTAGATGAAACTGTACTTCTTATTATTAATAATACTACTAAACATTTAATTGATACTGATAAATTGATTGCTGTGGAAAGTATAGAGACTAGGAATAAGATTATGTTATTAAGATAGATAATTAGTTGCAATTATCTGTCTTTTATAATATAATTTAAACAAAATTTCAGATGAATTGATACAAAAATGCAACATTGAAAATGGGGATTATGATATAGTTTCTAAATGTAAATATAGAGTACCAACTATCTGGGAATTAGGAAGAATATATCAAAGTCTAATAAAGAATGTTATAAGCAAGATAAAATAATTTAAGATAATCTTGAGTATGTATTGCTAAAAACAGAAAAAAGTAATATAATAGATACATTAAAGGAGAGGGACATGCCAAGATTTTTTGTAAGAAATAAGCAAGTAAAAGAAACAACAATAGAAATACTAGGAGAAGATGTAAAACATATCAAAAATGTACTCAGAAAGCAAATTGGTGACGATATAGAAATATGTAATCAAGATACTGAAAAATCATATATATGTAAAATAGAAAAAATAGAGAATGAAAGTATATTAGTAAATATTATAGAAAAATTAAAAAGTCATGACGACAAAATAAAAATAGATATATATCAAGGATTACCTAAAGCAGATAAAATGGAATTAATAATACAAAAATCCGTAGAACTTGGAGCAAATGCAATTATTCCAGTAGCAATGAAAAGATGTGTAGTAAAAATAGATTCTAAAGATGAAGTAAAAAAAATAGCTAGATGGCAAAAAATTGCAGAAAGTGCAGCAAAACAATGCGGTAGAGATAATATACCTGAAATAAGAAATATAACAAAAATAGAGAATATTATTAAATTAATAAACGAATATGATAGCTTAATTATTGCATATGAGAATGAAAAAACTAATACAATAAAAAAAGAACTATTAAAAATAAAAGAAACATTTCAACAAAAAGAAAAAATAAAAATAGCAGTTGTAATTGGTCCTGAGGGTGGATTAGAAGAAAAGGATGTAAAACTATTACAACAAAATGGAGCAAAAATTGTAACATTAGGAAATAGAATTTTAAGAACTGAAACAGTTGCATTGAATATACTTAGTGTAATTAGATATGAATTAGAAGATTAAGGAGAGGACAATGGTAAAAGTTAAAAATATATTAACACAAAAAATATTAAAAAATTTAGCATATGCATTAATAATAACAATATATTTTACTTTTTTGAGTACACAATACTTAAAATTAGAAACGACTATATTATTAAAATGTATAAATTATTCAAGTATATTATTTTTAGGAATATCGATAATAATGATGGAGATTGCATATAGAAGAGATGATAAATATACATTTTTTAATGGCTTGGAATTTTTAGGAATGGCTGTATTTACCTTATTAACACAGCATATTTCAAAAATATTAAATTGTAATATACAGGTATATACATTAGCAGGAGCAAACTTTTTTGCAATATACTATATATTAAAATCAGCAATACTATATACAAAAGAGCAACAAGATAAATTAAATGAATTAAGTGATATAAAAGATATTGTAAAAGACGAACCTGTAAAAAAAGAAACGAAAAGAAAAAATAAGAAAGTAGAAGAAAAGGACACGAACTAAAGTAAAAAGGAATGATAAAAGATGAAAAGTATGACTGGATATGGAAAAAGTAATTTATCCATAAATTCAAGAGAATATCAAGTAGAATTAAAAACAGTAAATCATAAATATATAGATATAAATATAAGAATACCTCGAGTTATTAGTTATTTAGAAGAAGATGTTAGAAAACTAATAGCGTCAAAACTAAAAAGAGGAAAAGTTGATGTAACTATAACATTTGAAAACCATAATAATAGTGATAATGATATAAAAATAAACACAGAACTTGCAAAAATATATATAGAAAACTTTAAAAAGTTAGCAGAAGAAGAAAAAATATCTAGCAATATAGAAGTAACAGAAATAGCAAAACTTCCTGATGTACTTACAATAAAAAATAACTTTGATGAAAATCAAATAAAAAGTGAATTATTACAAGTAGTAGATAATTCACTTAATGAATTAATAATAATGAGAAAAAATGAAGGAAAAAAGATTTCAGAAACTATTTTAGAAAAAATATCACAAATAGAAAAGAAAAATATGGAAATTTTCGAATTATCTACTGGACTTATTGAAGAATATGTAGTAAAATTAGAAGCAAGGATAAAAGAAATATTAAAAACAGAAGAAGTAGACAAATCAAGATTAATGCAAGAAGTAGTAATATATGCAGATAAGTGCTCTGTAGAAGAAGAGGTTACAAGAATGAAAAGTCATATATTACAATTAAGAAATTTAGTAAATACAGATGAACCAGTTGGAAAGAAAATGGATTTTTTAATTCAAGAAATGAATAGAGAAACAAACACAATCGGTTCAAAAGCAAATAATCTTGAAATAACAAACAGAGTAGTAGATATAAAAACAATATTAGAAGACATAAGAGAACAAGTTCAGAATATTGAATAATATAGCATAGAAAGGATGATAAAAATGCAATTAGTAAATATAGGCTTTGGAAATATAATAGCAGCAAATAAAATAGTAGCGATTGTAAGTCCTGATTCAGCACCTATAAAAAGAATGATACAAGAAGCAAAAGATGGAAAAACTGCAGTTGATGCTACATGTGGTAGACGTACTAGAGCTGTATTAATAATGGATTCTGGACATATAATTTTATCTGCAGTACAACCAGAAACAGTTGCAGGAAGAGTAGATAAAGATATAACACCAGCACCAGCTACTACAGAAGAATAATACATATAAAAAATAAGTTTTTTAATGGAGGTAATTTAAAATGATTGTAAAACCATCAGTACAAGAATTGTTAACAAAAGCAAAAAACAGATATGAATTAGTAATAGCTACATCAAAAAGAGCAAGACAAATTTCTAACGGAGCGGAAGTAAAAACTAAAGTTAAAGAAGAATCTGCTGTTACTCTTGCTGCTAATGAAATTGCAGAGGGTGAAGTAGAAATTATTGAACCAGATGAAGCAAAAGAAGATGCAATAGAAAGAGGAGAAGAATAAAGTGTTAGTAATATTATCAGGAGTATCAGGAGCGGGAAAAGATACGATAAAAAAAGAATTAATGAATAGAATGCCCCAAATAGTAACTCTTCCATCTTTTACTTCAAGAAATATAAGACCAGGAGAAGTAGAGGGAGACCATTATCATTTTATAAGTAAAGAAGAATTTGAAGAAAAGATTCGAAAAGGAGACTTTTACGAATATGACTTACATCATGGAAATTATTATGGAACTTCAAGAGAACTTATGAGCAATAAAATAAAAGAGGGCAAAATAATAGTAAAAGATATAGAGGTAAATGGTACAGAGAACCTTTTAAAAGTATTAAAAGATGATATAAGAATAGTTACTATATTTTTAAAAGTAGAAAAAGAAGAACTAAAAAGACGTCTTATAGAAAGAGGAGACGACATTCAAGATATAGAAGTGAGATTAGGCAGATTAGAATATGAAGAAGATAAGATAAAACTTTATGATTATGTAATTAAAAATGATGACTTTGAAAAAACAGTTCAAGTGATTACGACTATTATTGAAAATGAAAAAAGATTAGAAGATGAAAAATTGAAAGGATAGGATAACCTATTCTTTTTTAATATCAAAATAATGCAAAAAAACAAAAAATATGATAAGATATAATCGAAAATACGAAAAGGAGGCTACTAATCAAATATGATAGCAGAAATAATAATAAACAGAACAGCCAAAAGATTAAATCGAACATTTGATTATAAAGTGCCAATAGAATTAGAAGAACTAATAATGATAGGAAGCACAGTACTTGTACCATTTGGAAAATCAAGTACACTAGAAGAGGGGTATGTTGTAGGAATAAAAGAAAATACAACATATGAAGTAAAAGAAATTGTTAAAATAAAACATAATTTAACCGAAAAACAGATAGAACTTGCTAAATGGATGGCAAAACGATATTTTTGTAATATATCAGACTGTATTAAGCAAATGTTAACACCTGGTACCAGAAATAAAAAAACAGAAAAAAATGTACAAGACAAAACAATTAATGCAGTATATTTAAAAAAAGACATTGATGAAATTCAATTTGATATAGAAATGAACAAAATTAAATCAGAAAAGCAAAAGAAAATATTACAATTTTTAAAAAATAATGAAGGAGCAACCATACCTGAAATAGAATTATTTACAGGTGGAAGTAGAGCAATAGTAAAAACATTAGAAAAAAATGGTTATGTAGAAATTGTAGAAAAAAAAATAGAAAGAAATCCGCTTGCAAATAAAGAAATAGAAAAAACAGAAAATTTAAAACTTACAGAAGAACAACAAGTTGCATATAACAAAATAGCATTAGATATAATAACTAATAATTATGAACAATTTTTATTATATGGAGTAACAGGTTCAGGAAAAACAGAAATATATTTACAATTAATTGAAGAAACTCTAAAACAAAATAAAACATCAATCGTATTAGTGCCTGAGATATCATTAACACCACAAATGATAGATAGGTTTATAGCACGTTTTAATAAAGATGAAATTGCTGTTTTGCATAGTAAATTATCAATAGGTGAAAGATATGATGAGTGGAATAAAATAAAAGATGGAAAAGCAAAAATAATCATTGGTGCAAGATCTGCAATATTTGCACCAACAGAAAATATTGGAATAATTATAATAGATGAGGAACATGATAGTTCATATAAATCAGAAGCAATACCTAAATATGATGCAAAAGAAATTGCTAAAAAGATTGCTAAAGAAAATAAATGTCCACTAGTATTAGGAAGTGCTACTCCTGATTTAGTCACATATTACAAAGCTCAGCAAGGAAAAATAACTTTATTAAAGTTAACTAAAAGAGCAAATAATTCTAAATTACCAGAAGTAGAAATAGTAGATTTAAAAATGGAATTAGCAAATGGAAATAGGTCAATGTTAAGTATGACTCTACATGATGCAATAGAAGAAAATTTAAAAGAAAAAAAACAAACAATTTTATTTTTAAACAGAAGAGGATATTCAACATTTATAATGTGTAGAGAATGTGGTTATACTGTAAAATGCAAAAATTGTAATATAAGTATGACATATCATAAAACAGAAAATAAGTTAAAATGTCACTATTGTGGATATGAAGAAAAAATTGTAACAGTATGTCCAGAATGTCATAGTACTAAAATAAGATATTTTGGTACAGGAACACAAAGATTAGAACAAGAAATAAACAAAATATTTCCTCAGGCGTCAACAATAAGAATGGACATAGATACAGTTACAAAGAAAAATTCACATGAGGAAATTTTAAATAAATTCAAAAATGAAAATATTGATATTTTAATAGGAACACAAATGGTAGTAAAAGGACATCATTTTCCAAATGTAACTTTAGTTGGTGTAATTGCAGCAGATAGTAGCTTAAATATAGATGATTATAGAGCAAATGAAAGAACATTTCAATTATTAACCCAAGTGGCAGGAAGAGCTGGAAGAGAGCATTTAGATGGAAAAGTGATAATACAGACATATAATCCAGAAAATTTTAGCATTATTTGTGCACAAAAGCAAGATTACAAAATGTTTTATGATACAGAAATTGAATTAAGAAAACAGTTGAAATATCCACCTTTTTGCGATATAATATTGATTGGATTTAATAGTTTGTCAGAAAAAGAGATAATAGAAGTATCAGGAAATGTATATAAACATTTAAAAGTAACTTTAAGTGAATTAAATTTTATTGTATTAAAACCAATGCCATCACCTATTGATAAAATCCAAAATAGATTCAGATGGAGGATTATAATTAAGGGAAATATGACAGAAACAGCTAATACAATTATAAACGAATGTATTCAAAAAATTTATGAATCAAATTATAAAAATACAAGAGTTACAGTAGACGTAAATCCAAATAGTATGATATAGTAATAATATTAAGAAAGGAAGAGAAAAAATGGCAATTAGAAATCTAAGATTAGAAAAAGATGAAATACTAAAAAAGAAATCAAGAGAAGTAGAGAAAATAGATGACAAAATTCAAGAATTAATAGATGATATGATAGAAACTATGTATAAATACAATGGTGTAGGTTTATCAGCTGTTCAAGTGGGAATATTAAAAAGAGTGGTTGTTATAGATATTGATGATGGAACAGGAGTGAAAGTTTTAATAAACCCTAAAATAGTAAAAACAAAAGGAGAACAAGAAGTTGAAGAAGGGTGTTTAAGTTTTCCTAATCAATATGCAAAAATGATTAGACCAAAAGAAGTAACGGTAGAAGCTTTAGATAGAAAAGGAAAGAAAATCACAATAAAATCAAAAGACCTTTTAGCGCAAGC
Organism: uncultured Clostridium sp.; assembly: GCA_902462295.1. Lineage (GTDB taxonomy): Bacteria > Bacillota > Clostridia > TANB77 > CAG-508 > CAG-269. The sequence continues at coordinate 36,557 of CABQAZ010000014.1, forward strand.
GATTGCTCATGAATGTGATCATCTTGATGGAATTGTTTTTATAGATAAAATGATACCTGGTACATTAGAATATGTTGAACCAGAAAAAAAATAAAATTTGTCGAAAAAATATTGTAAACAAAAAATTTTATTGGTATAATAACTTACAGAAAATAATTGAACTTTGAAAGGTTGGGAAAAAATGAAAAAAAATAAAAAAATCTTTTTAATTATAGTAATATTAGTTATTATATGTATAATTTTCGGAATAAGTAAGTTAATAAATAAAAAGGATGACCAAGTTCAAAGACTAGCTCAAATATATGATGATTTAAATTCAAGTCAAACATATCTATTTGAAATAGAACAAAACAGTTCTAATAAGACAATTATGGCAAAAAAAGGTGACAAAACAATAATAGAACAATATTCAAAAGATAGTGAAACTAAAGCAGAAAGTCATACAACTACATTAGTGAAAGATAATAATACTTATTTGATACTGCATGACAGAAAAGAATATTATGTATATAAAGAAAACAATGTAGAACAAAGTATATTAACAGATGGAATTAAAGAAGTAATTAGTAGAGAATTTACAACAGGAGAAGAAAAAGTTAGAGGAAAAAAATATCATTATGAACAATATAATGGTAGTACTATGTTTATGATAACAAACACATTAGAACTTAATGAAGCGGAAATAAAAACTAAATTCTACTTTGATAAAGACAACAATTTAGTTTATATAAAAACCATTTATGGAGAAGAAGAAGAATTGTTAAAAGTAAAATTAGAAAAAGATGTAGATGATTCAATATTCGAAATACCATCAGATTATGCTGAAAATTAGAATAACATAAATAAAAAAGAGCAAACTAAAGAAGATATATAAAGTTAAAAACTTTTTATATAAAAATAAGCAAAAGAAGATTTCATTATGATATTAATGAAATCAAAAAAATCAAAAGAAGGAGTGAAAAATATGTCAGTAAACAAATTTGTTTTAAATGAAACATCATATTTTGGAAAAGGAGCAAGAGAAGAATTACCAGAAGAAATTCGTAAAAGAAAATTTAACAAGGTATTAGTAGTAACAGATAAAGCACTATTTGAATGCGGAGTTACAAATAGAGTAACAGAAGTTTTAGATAGAGCAGGAATTGCCTATGAAGTATATTCAGAAGTAAAACCAAACCCAACAATAAAAAATGTATTAGACGGTGTAGAAGCATGCAAAAATGCAGGAGCTGATGTTATAGTTGCAGTTGGTGGAGGTTCAAGTATAGATACAGCTAAGGGAATATCAATAGTTATGACAAATCCAGACAGAGCAGATATTGTATCATTAAATGGAGCATCAAACACAGTAAATAGAGGTATGCCTATAATAGCATTACCAACAACATCAGGAACAGCAGCAGAAGTAACAATTAATTATGTAATAACAGATGAAGAAAGAGAAATCAAGATGGTATGTGTTGACCCTAATGACATTCCAATATTAGCAATAGTTGATTCAGACTTAATGGCATCTATGCCAAAATCAATCGCATCAGCTACAGGAATGGATGCATTAACACATGCTGTAGAGGGATATATCACAAAAGCACACAATACAATGTCAGATATGTTCCATATGCAAGCAATAAAATTAATCTTTAAATATTTACCTTCAGCTGTAAATGAAAAAGATGAAGAAGCAATCGAAATGATGGGATTAGCTCAATATATTGCAGGAATGGGATTTTCAAATGTAGGTTTAGGAATTGTGCATTCAATGGCACATCAATTAGGAGCTGTTTACGATACACCACATGGTTTAGCAAATGCAATATTATTACCAACAGTTATGAGATTTAATGGTGAAGATCCAGCAACAGCACAAAGATTTAGAGAAATTTTATGTGAAATTGGAAGACCTGATGCAGAACATTTAAATGATCAAGATGTTATAAATACATTTGTATGGATGATTTCTGAACTTTCTAAATCAGTTGGAATTACTCAAACAGTTAAAGAAGTTGGAGCAAGAGAAGAAGATTTTGGTATGTTAGCTGATAAAGCTATGCAAGATCCTTGCAAACCAGGTAACCCAAGAGAAGTTTCAAGAGAAGACTTTATTGAATTATTTAGAAAAGCATTTTAATTAGAAAATAAATGAAAAAAAGAGCAATAAATTATATGATTTTTGCTCTTTTTTTATTCATTATTACAATATTATTTCAAAAATATTATTTTTTTATTACATTTTTATATTTATATAAAAAAAAATAATAATATGTTATAATCTAAGAATAGAAAATAAAAAAGGAGATTTTTAGTATGCAGAAATTATTTGATGTTTTATGGAAAAGCATAATAATTGGAGATGTTTGTCAAGATGAAGAAAAAAATTATATTTTTAAATATAATACTAATGGAGTTAATATTGCAAAAAGAGATGGATTTACATATTTAATTGGATTTAAAGACTTAAATAAAGAATATAAATCAGATAACTTATTTTCTGTCTTTACATCGAGAATACCACCTAAAAACAGACATAATATAAATGAGATTTTAGATAAATTAGAATTAAAAGAATATGACGAAATTGAAATATTAAAAAGAACAAACGGAAAATGTTTTACTGATAACATTGAAGTAAGATAGGAGGTACAAATGATAGATGTTACAAATTGTCTCAAAATACAAGACGAAAATAGGGGAGTTAATGAAAAGTGTTGGATAGATGTAGGAGGACGTCCTGCTTTATTTAAAAAAACTCAAATTAGAGAAGATGGTACTCATACAAATGCACATTATGCAGAAGTATTTGTATCAGATTTGTGCAAAAAAGTAGATTTTAATTGTGCAGAAACAGATATTGCTAACAGAAATGGAGAAATAGGGTGTATAAGCTATAATTTTTTACAACCTGGTGATGAACTAATAGACTTTGCAAGTTTAATTCAAAATATAAGAACTACTTTTGATTCAAAGAAAATGCTTGATCCAGAAACGAATGAAAGATACTCTATTCCTCTAATTTTAGAAGCATTAGAAGAAGAATGTACTAATACAGAAGAATTTGATTTAGCAAAACAGGAATTTTTGAAAAGTTGCATAATAGACTCATTAATAGAACATTATGATAGAAATCCATCAAATATTGCTATTATAAAAAACAAGGATGGAGTACATTTATCTCCAATGTTTGATAATGGAACATCATTGAGTATATCAGTCCCTAGTTATGTTATAGAAGAAAATATTCAAGAAGAAACTTGGATGAATGAAACAAGAGAAAGAAATCATTCAAAGATAGGAGTAGAGGGAGAGAGATGTAGTAATTATGATAAATTGTTAGATTATATTTTAAGCAATTACTACAAAGAAGTAAAAGATTTACTAGATAAAATTAACAAAGAACTTACACCAGATGTAATTCAAGAAATGTTAGATGATGAAAAATATGAAAGATTAGATTCTATACATAAAGAATTAATAATGAAAAAATTACCTTTGAATAGACAAAATTTAATTGAACAAAGTAAAAAGTATGAAAAAAAATATCAATTAGAAGAAATAATGAGAAATGATTCTGATTTTGTACTAGAAAATATTAGAAATGGTTACATTGGTGAAAATATTGAAGGAATACAGAATTGTAATGGATTAGAGCAAAAAAATTCATATCACATATATGATGTAGATGAATATATGGCAAATTGTATTCAAAACGTTAATCAAGTAAATGAGTTATTAGATGAATACAAGTTTGATATTAAAATATCAGAAGAAGATAAGTCTTTAATGCAATGGGCTATTATGTTTAATGAAATGGGAAAAGTAGAGACTCATGAAGAAAAAATTCAGGATGGAAAAGTAAGAGATACATTTAAAAATTATAGTAGAGAAGGAGTAAAAATTGCAGATAAAGAAATGCAGAAGTTGCATTTTTACGAAACTGAAAAAGAAAAAGTTCAAAAACTAATTGTCAGTCACCAATATAGAGAGTTAAAAAGTGATTCTTCAATAAAAAGATTTATTAAAGAAATTGGAGAAAATAATATAGATTTATATTTTGCAATGAAAATTGCAGAAGCTAATGCAAAAAATCCAGAAATTAGAGAAAAGACTATCGTAGAATTAAAAGAACTTAAAGAAAAAGTTGAACATATTGAAAAAAACAATAATGGTCAACTAATAAAAAAGTTACCTCAAGGTGGTAAACAGTTAATGATGTTAGGATTAAAAGGGGAACAAATAGGGTTACTCCAAAAAGAAATGGCAATGTATGTAAGAGAAAATAAAAATATGTATTCTTATTATAAAGCAAGAGGACATCTTGAAAAGTATAGGAAACAATTATCAAAATTTGCAACTGAAAGGGCAAAAGAAATAAAACATGCAGAAAAAGCAAAAAAATTACAAAGTTCAGTAACAGAATCAAAAAATTTGGATAATTCAATATCTGAAATAAAAAGAAATAATGGTAAAGGAGAACAAGGAAATGGATAGAAATCAATTTGAAAGTTATTTAAAAGAAGATAATGTAACAGAGAAGTTTTTACATATGGAAAAAGGAGAATTACAAAACGCATTTGGAGAAGAATTTTTAAAAACAGTAGATTATGGAGATCAAAATAATAATAGTCATCAATATGACTTATTTGAACATATATTGAGAACTGTAGATAATGTAGGGACTCAAAATCTAAATGAAGAGGATTTATTAAAAGTAAAAATCGCAGCATTCTTTCATGATATAGGAAAACCAAGTGTAGCTCAATTAAACGAAAAAACGGGGCAAACACAATTCATAGGACATGCTAAAGAATCTGCTATTCTTGCAGAAGAAATATTAGCTAATTTAGGATATTCAAAAAATGAAATAAATGAATTAAGTTTTTTAATTAAATGTCATGATGATTTTATAAATATATCAAAAATTGAAGATGTAACCCCAAATAGAGTTGCAAAAGTTTTTGCTTCTATAAATAAAAAGACAGAAGAATATCCACCAAAACTTTCTGATATGAAAAAGTTGATAGCATTATGTGAAGCTGATGCAATGGCTCAAAACGATGTGATTATGAAAAACGGTGAAATTTTTGATACTAAACAAAATAGAATAGCTAGACTAGAAGCAATAAATCAGGTTCTAGAAGAAGCAGTTGTTTTAAAACAGAATCAAGAAATAGAAAAAATGCAAAAGCAAATAGAAACAATAGAAAATGGTCCTAAGCCAATAGAAAAAAATGGAAAAATTGTAAATCAAAAACAAATAGATTTATGGAATGCAAAGACAGAAGAACAAAAACAAAGTGAAATTAATGAAATAAATAATAAAATACAGTTAGCAGAAGAAGAAAAAGCAAGAATTTTAGAAAATGAAGATAATAAAGAAAAACAAGATTCTAAACATAAAGAAAAGGCTGAAAGATTAACTACAAGTATGGAAGAATCAAAAAAATTAGGTGAAGAAATTAAAGAATTAAGCAAAGATAACGAACAAAATAAATAGGAGGAATAAAAAATGAATAGTAATAATTCTATGATAGTAAGAAAAGAAAATATTTTTAAGAAATTTTTTCAAAAATTGAAATCTTTATTTATAAAAGAGGAAATTAATATTATTATACCAAAATCAGATGTTAAAAGGGATACTGTAAAAAAAGAAAAATTTGTTAATAGTATAGTAGTCGATGTTGATTTTGAAATACAAGCATTAAAAGTAAAATTAGATAATGGAGAAATTAAGGCAATTGATTTAAATGATGAGCAGATTGATAAACTACAAGCTATATATGACAAAGAAATTGCAGAAAAAAAATTAAAGTTACAACAATTAAAAAAAAGTGCATAAACAAAATTATGAAAACACAATATTTTCATAAAAATACTTGCAATTCACATAATAATATGATAACATATTATTATATTAATAAAAACGAAGAAAAAGAGGAGTACATTTATACTTATTTAATAGAGAAAAGAAGTCATAGGCTGAAAGCTTCTTAAACAAAGGTAAATGGAATGTAGCTTTGGAGTTGATAATCCGAAAATAAACTTAAGATTATCCGTATGTGTGCGTTAAAACAAAATAAGATATTATCATAATATAAAACAGATAATAATTAAGGTGGTACCGTGAGATATAAACTCGCCCTTATGCAAATAAGCATATAGGCGAGTTTTTTCATAAAGTTAAATTTTATTAAAGGGAGGATAAAAAATGAGTGAAAAAAAATTAAATGACAAATACAACCCAAAAGAATTTGAAGAAAAATTATATAATGAATGGGAACAAAAAGGCTATTTCAAACCATCAATGGACAAAACAAAAGAAAGTTATTGCATAGTAATGCCACCACCAAATGTAACAGGAAAATTACACATGGGACATGCATTAGATGATACGTTACAAGATGTTCTAATAAGATATAAAAGAATGTGTGGGTATAACACATTATGGATTCCAGGGACAGACCATTCAGCGATTGCAACAGAAGTAAAAGTTGTAGAAAAAATGAAGAAAGAAGAGGGCTTAACAAAAGCTGATATAACAAGAGAACAATTTTTAGAAAGAGCATGGGCATGGACTGAAGAATATGGAGGAACAATTCAAAAACAACAACGTAGACTTGGATGTTCATGTGATTGGGAACGTTCAAGATTCACGATGGATGATGGATTATCAGAAGCTGTTTTAGAACAATTTGTGAATTTATATAATAAAGGTTTAATATATAAAGGAACAAGAATGATAAATTGGTGTCCATCATGTCATACATCAATATCAGATGCAGAAGTAGAATTTGAAGAAGAAGCATCACATTTATGGCATATTAGATATCAAATAAAAGGAACAGACAAATATGTAATAGTTGCAACAACAAGACCTGAAACAATGCTTGGAGATACTGCGGTAGCAGTCCATCCAGATGATGAAAGATATAAAGATATTGTAGGAAAAACTTGTATTCTTCCAATAATGAATAAAGAAATACCAATAATTGCAGATGATTTTGTAGAAAAAGACTTTGGAACAGGATGTGTAAAAATTACTCCAGCACATGATATGAATGATTATCAAGCAGGATTAAGAAACAATTTAGAAATAGTAGAAGTTTTTGATGATAGTTCAATAATGGGAGATTTAGTACCAGAATATAAAGGATTAACAACATTAGAAGCACGTAAATTAATCATCAAAAAATTAGAAGAAATAGGGGCACTTGTAAAAACAGAAGACTATACACATAATGTAGGAAAATGTTATAGATGTCATAATACAATAGAACCAAGAATTTCTGAGCAATGGTTTGTAAAGATGAAAGAATTAGCAGAACCTGCAATTAAAGTTGTAAAAGAAGATAGTGTTAAATTTATTCCAAAAAGATATGAAAAAACATATTTTAACTGGATGGAAAACATTCAAGATTG